>PBEF01000001.1 GCA_002717625.1 Fidelibacterota bacterium
CATCACCAACAAAATCTTCACCTGGGGTATATATCCATGTTGTAGCACCCGAATCATCTACATCTCCATTAGTTGGAGGAGTAACAAGTGTATAAGTCAATTCTGTTGCAACATCATGATCTACATCTGTTGTTGTTAATGTTAAATCAACATTAAGATCTGTTTCCTCTAAAGTCTCATAAAAAGGGTCATTAGGCACAGCAACAGGAGCATCATTAACAGATGTCACTGTAACGGTCATATCCTGTTGTACAGGAACACCACTATCATCTGTAACAGTAATTGTAAATGTTTCTGGTGCATCAGTACCATCATCAACTCTTTTATTATAATAATCTGCAGGAGCTGTAAATACAATATCAGCAGAAGCACCTGCTGGATCACCATTAACATTCTCAACTGCACAGGTTATCTCACCTGTAGCTAAACAGTTGAAACTTAATTGATGACCAAGATCTGCATCTGGTAAATCTTCTGCAGTAACATTTAATGTAAGTGATTCCTGATTTTGCTCATCCTCAACAAATTCTAAATTCTCTACTGATGTAAACACAGGAAGGTCATTTGCATTATCCACTGTAATTGTTACTGTTGCATTATTATCAGACTGTAAATTAGTTTGGGGACTACCATCTTCATCTATATCTGTTACGTAGAATTGGAAAGTTTCATCACCATAAAAATCTTCATTTGGAGTATAAGTTACCTCTCCTCCATTAATAGCAAGCGTACCATTATCTGTAAATCCAGTCCAGTCAATAATAGTATATGTAGCATCATAATCCTCACCATAAAAATCATCTGTATATGGGAGAGTAAAAGTAACAGGTGTTTCTTCTGTTGTTTGAACAGCTAAATCAACTGCTGTAGGAGCATCATTAATAGGATTAACAGTTACAGTAATATCTATTGGTGTTGAGTTATCAGCTCCATCATTAGCTGTAATTCTAAAATCTTGAGTACCATTAAAATGTTCTGTAATATTTTGAAAAGTAATTTGACCTCCAACAACAGTACAGCCTACATTATTCCCTCCAAAAGGAACGCAAGAATATGTAAAATTTTGACTGTCTGTATACTGTGGATTAACAAGATCATCTACAGCACTTGCCGTAATAATACCTGATGGTGTATTTACTGATTGTGTATCTTCATCAAACTCAGGAGCTAAGTTTGATAAACTCAAAACAGGTGGATCATTAACATTAAACACTTCTACTGTAAAGTCATCGGTAAAAGATAAGCCATCTCCATCTGTAATTGTTAATCTAAAACTTTGAACCCCAAAATAATCAGGAGTAGGAATAAATGTCATCACATTTAAATCATTACCCTCATCAAAGAAATTTGTTTCATTTGTGAATGTGATTTGTCCAGACTGAATTGTTCCTTCAATTTCAGAGTTATCATGATTAAGCGGTTCTAATAAATAATCAATCGTTTCTGAAGCATTTGTATTATAATGAGCATGTGCATCGATATCTTCAATGTATAAATTGTAGGTTATCTGACTATCTTCATTAACAGTAATATCACCATCATCAATAAAATCAAAACTAGGAGCATCATCTACAGGATCTATTGTTAGGATAAAATCATCACTCGCTGTATTTAAACCATCATCTACCTCAACAATAACCCTAAGTTGACCATTCCAATCAGAATCAGGAGTTACTGTAAGATTCCAGGCACCATCATAATCAACCTGCGCAGTAGCACCTCCTAAATCATGACCATTAATATACTGTCTTGTAACAGTAACATCTAAATCAGCTAAATCCTGTTCAGCATCTGTAATAGTTAAAGGAATCTCTAAAGATGTATCCTCATCAATAGTTTGATTCCCAATTGCTACAATAACAGGAGGAGTATTATCATCTCCTTCAACAACCTCAATATTAAATGTTAAATCAGCATATTCAAAACCATTTGAAGCTGCTGTAGAATTTGTATCTGTAACACGAATTGTAACTTGATCAGGGCCAAGTTGATCAGGATACCAAGTAAATGTTGCGCTTTGTCCACTTGGAGTAATACTTGCAGCACCTGATGAAGGAGCATCTTCAATATTAAACGTAAATTCAGTATCATCAACATCACTAATAGGTGTTATCACAAACGAATATTCATAATCAACAACCGCAGTTTGGTTAGCTGTATTAATACCACTAAGATCAGGGATATCATTAACAGCTTGAACTATAATATTAAAAGTATGAATAAAACAATCATTCTGACTATCGCAACCTCTAACCCTAACATCTCCAGCACCATATTTATCATCAAGAAAATCTATTGTAAGGATAGTCTCATCAATGGTATGATTAATAACGGCTGCAAGCCCATCTTCATAAAAAGTATATTCTAAATTTGCACCATCCTCTGTATCAAAAAAATGGTTTGCCAAATCAATCACTTCATCAGCATCATCTTCATTGACATCAATCTCTGTAATATTTCCAGCAGAAACTGGAGGATCATTAATAGATGTTACATTAACAACAACATCAGTACTTGCACTCTCACCAAACAAATCACTAACTGTAACTGTCAAAGTTTCTGTTCCATTCCATTCAGCATCAATTGTTGAGAATGTAATATCAGCTCCATTTACACTGCAGGTTATATCATCTCCAGGAGTACACTGATACGTTAAAGTATCATCAGGATCTGCATCAGTTCCTACAGCTGTAATCGTAGCTGTATCACCCTCATTAAAAGTTACTGGGTTAATATCTGCAATCTCAGGAATATCATTAACAGGAGTTACAGTTACAGAAATATTCTCTTGCGTATCAGATAAAGAACCATCACTAACACTTATAGTAATTGTTTCAGCTCCATACCAATCAGGTGTAACAGTAAGTGTAACATTCGCGCCAGGAGCTCCGCAAAAAATATTAGCAGAACCAATACAACTATATGTTAACGCATCATCATCAGCATCAGTTGCTGTTGGGTTAACATCATATGTGCCATCCTCAGCAAAAGTAATAGGATTAATAGCATCTAAAACAGGGGCATCATTCACTGATGTAACAGTAACAATAACATTAGTACTGGCGCTCTCACCCAACAAATCACTTACTGTAACTGTCAAAGTTTCTGATCCGTTCCATGTAGGCTCAGAAGGAGAAAATGTAATCTCAGCTCCATTTACACTGCAGTCTATATTCGTTCCAGAAGTACATTGATATGATAGAATGTCACCAAAATCTGAATCTGCATCAGTTCCTACAGCTGTAATTGTAGCTGTTTCACCCTCAGCAAAAATTACTTCGTTAATATTTGCAATTTCAGGAATATCATTAACATTAGTTACCGTTACAGAAATATTCTCTTGTGTATCAGATAAAGAGCCATCAGTAACACTTACAGCAATTGTTTCAGCTCCATTCCAATCAGGTGTAACAGTAAGTGTAACATTAGGACCAGGATCTCCACATGAAATATTAGCAGAACCAATACAACTATATGTTAATGCATCACCATCAATATCATTTGCGGTTGGATTAACATCATATGTGCCATCCTCAGCAAAAGTAATAGGATTAATAGTATCTAAAACAGGAGCATCATTCAATGGTGTCACTGTAACAGTTACTGTTGATATATTAGANTCTTCTNNTNCANNATCAATAGCTTTATAAGTAAANGTATCAACANCATTAAANTCATCATTTGGAGTATAAAGCACTGTCCCATTATTATTATTATTAACAGATCCAAAGGATGGTCCCTGAACGATCTCATACTCCAAAAATAAATCGTCATCATCAATATCAGTTGCATCCAAACTAATATTAATAGTTGTTTCTTCAGGGGTAGAAACTACAATATCAAAAGATACGGGGGCATCATTAACAGGAAGAACAATAACATTGAAATCTTGAGCGGCCATTTCACTGCCATCACTAACAACTATACGCCAAATTTCTGGGCCACCGTACCAATCATCATCAGTAACTGAAAGTNTAATTTGATTATCGTTAGCAATACAGTTAGTTACAGGATTTTCATCTACATTTATACATAGAAATGATAGATCATCATCATCTGGATCTATTGCAGTTACATTAAAAGTTGTAGTAGAACCTTCATCAAAAGAAATATCTCCTATAGGATCTATAACAGGGGGGTCAGCAAATACAAAACCTACAAACAGTCCTGTATATAAAATTGTTAATATTTTTTTTAACATAACCTGATTATTGGTGCAACCTAGCGGCAACACCTTGTATTGTTAAAATAAATTTTTGTACTTCAACCTGCATAACAAACAATTCATCAATAGAATAGAAAATATCCGTAGGATAAACATCCTCATCAAAATACATCATGAANTTTGATTCTAATTTAAGCTGGTAATCTCTTACTATTTCCTTCTTAATAATTTTACTTTTNAAGTTATTTAAAGGGAATTTTATTTGTCCGTGTGAAGTTAAATGAAAGAGAGTAAGAACTCCATAATCAATACTTTTACATTTAAAAGTCATTGTACCATGTCCTTCTNCTCTTCCCCAGGAGACAATATCAGCTTCATTCTCTGCAAATCTAACCAAATCTACTATGATATTAGATATTCGCGTTTGGCAAGTTTCCTTCGCTGTTTTAATAAATAAATCTTGGTTCCATTTACTCAAAACGGAGCATCCTCGCTTAATTAATAATGATTAATGAATTATAATATAACTATTTTAGAACCTATTTTAGTAGTCTTTTATTAAAGGAAAGCTATTTAAATATCTTTAGAATAATATTAATCAAGAAAGAAACGATAAAACTAATGATTAGCATACTAGTTATTGGGGCGTAAATCTTCATATTTTTTGATTCATATTTAAAGTCACCAAACAGGCTTCCAAACCAAGAAAATTTATCCCCAAAAAAATAAAGGATAAAACCTATAAAGGTAATAAAAGATCCAATAAAAAGAAGATTTTTACCTAATTCCAACTTAATTAAGGATNCGATTAACTAAAATAATAACATCAATCACATTTACTGTTCCATCTAAATCAACATCGCTAAGATCAGTATATGTAGATAAACCTAATATTATATTAACAATAGTTACTACATCAACAATATTAATATTAGCATCATAGTTCACATCCCCTAGCTCAAAACATGTTCCTCCATTGCAATCTTCAGTGCAATACCAAGTTCCAAAATATTCATCACAATAGCATGTTGATGGAACGCAATCACCAGCTTCTTCATAATCAATACAAGCGTACCCTTGAGAACACCCTGTTGAAAAACAGCCCGCAGGATTTTCTTCTAAACAGTATGCTAATTCACATGCTCCATCATTACATACCGAACCAGGAAGATCAAAACAATCACATACCCATTCCATGCAATCATTCTCAAGCCATTGAGAAACAAGGCCATCAACTAAATTCTGATTATATAAAGACTCATTAATAGCATAATGACAGCCACCAAGACCTACACCACAATCACCCCATACTGACATACAATCAACATCATTAGTACATTCGGTATAAAGCCCACTATGTAATTGGTCATAATCATACTGAATATCTTCACATACATAAGATTCATTTAAACAAGCAGACTCACATTCAGAAAAACTATTAAAAAAAGCATCACTATAATCAATTCCATTAGCAGACCAACCACATCCAGATACTCCTTGACACTCTCCATTAACAATAGCAACACCTAAATACATATCACACCATCCAAAAAACAAATCTCCAAGATCATCACAAGGAAGAACACTCTGACTATAACAATCAACCAAATTACCATTTAAATCATAAAAATCAGCGTAACAACCACCACAATAATTAGAAGTACATTCAACAGGAGTATTTAATTGACATTCTTGAGCTACCTCACATGGATCCACAAAACAAGATACAGGATCATTACATTCATATGATAAGGATATTTCTTGTATGTCAATTGCAGAACATTCAATACATGAATATTCTTCACCTTGCACAGTAACAAAGCGATCAATATATAACAGAGGATCAAACGCATCTGGAAACATAATATTTGTAAGAGGTGTTCCCTGCTCATCTTCTAAATAATATTCAGAACACTCACTCATGCAAAAACTCATATCTATTGTTTTAACATATCCTGTATAGATATCAGCATATGCAAAACAAAGTAGCAAAAAATTATATAAAATTATTTTTTTCATAAATGGAATCTACAAATTTTATACATAAATAAAAAGGGGCCTGTTTCCAGGCCCCTTATCATGTATCTCCTCATCAGACACTTTACCGCACACTTTAGTCGGTAATTTTTGTAGCGGGGACAGGATTTGAACCTATGACCTTCGGGTTATGAGCCCGACGAGCTACCAGACTGCTCCACCCCGCGTCCGTTAAACCTACCCTTAAAGGGGGCTTAAATTATATATTTTATATTACAAAAAACAAATACTAATTTATTAACTAACCAATTATCTGAATTGTTCCCTTACTTTTTTCATTTATATTTTTTTTAAACATTTTTAATTCTTTAAAAGGAATTTTAACAGACATAATAATAGTATCTGAGAATTTACTATCTACTATTTTTCCATCATAATTAATTAAAATTTGTTCTAAAAATTTATGATATTCATAATTTGTTTTTATAACTAAATTTTTATATAAAACCCATTTAATTAATTTAATATCAGAGACAACTAATTCAGCAGACTGCCTATAAGCATCAATCAAACCCTTTATTCCAAGTTTTATCCCTCCAAAATAGCGTATAACCAATATAATTCTATTAACTAATGATTTATTTTTCATTACGTTTAATATCTGCCTACCTGCTGTTCCTGAGGGTTCTCCATCATCGGTTGAATGTTCTATGATTTCTGGATTATAAAATAAATCTAATTGTTTAACATTACAGATTCTATATGCATAGCATATATGATTTGCATCTGAAAAACGATTATTCATTTGAGAAAGCATACTTTTAACCTGTTTCAAATCATCTACTCTATAAGAAATAGATATAAAACGTGAGTTTCTAATTTTAATCTCATCAGATAGATCTTCATCAGTTATATAGTACATAAACTACTTTTTCCTAAATGATATACGTATTGGGACACCATGAAAATCAAATGCTACCCTTATTTGATTTTCAATATACCTTTTATAAGATTCACTGATTAAATCAGGATGATTAGAAAATATTGCTAAAAGAGGAGGGGATGTACTTACCTGTGCAATATAATTAAGTTTAATTTCTTTTCCTTTAGTTGATGGGGGGGGATAATGAGCCACAATATCCCTAAGTGCATTATTTAATTTAGAAGTTGTGATTTTTGCACACCTTCTATCATATATTTCTAAAGCAGTTTTTAATATTTCTCCAACTCTAAAATTATTTTTTATCGAAACAAATTGTATTGGATAATGCTGTAAGTCAGAATAATCATATCTTATATCATCTTTAAGATCACGCATAGTATTAGTTTCTTTATCATCTACTAAATCCCATTTATTAATAACAACTAACAAGCCCTTTCCTTTATCAATAATATATCTAATAATATTTTTATCCTGACTATCAAATCCTTTACTTACATCTATTAAAACAGCAGAAACATCACATTCATCAATAACTTTAAATGTTCTTAAATTACTATAAAACTCAATTGAATCATCAACTTTAGAACGCCTCCTCAATCCAGCAGTATCAATAATTCTTATATCTTTTTTGAAATATTTAATATAAGAATCAATAGAATCTCTAGTTGTTCCAGCTATATCTGTAACTATTGATTTTTCATCATCTAATATATAATTCATCAGGGATGATTTCCCAACATTAGGCATGCCCACAATTGAAAAATTAATCAAATCATCATATGTAGCAGAATCTATTTTCCCAGGCATTAAAGATTCAATTTTATCTAATAACAAACCTACTTGACGACCACTCTGTGCAGAAAGAGAAACATGTTCACTAAATCCTAATTCATAAAAATTATATGTCAAATCTTCATTTTTTAAATCATCAATTTTATTAATAACAAGAATAGCAGGTTTATTACTTTTAATAATAGCATCTGCTAACAATCTATCACTACTTGTAATTTCATCCCTACCATCAACAACAAATAAAATCAAATGGGCTTCTTCTCTTGCTATCTCAGATTGAAATGTAACTTGTTTTGAAATAACATCTCTACTTTTAGGAATATAACCACCTGTATCTATAAGATTATATTTTTTATTTAGCCATTCTATTTTTGAATAAATTCTATCTCTAGTTACACCTTCTTCTTCTGATACAATAGAATGCCTCTTACCCACCAATCTGTTAAACAATGTTGATTTGCCCACATTGGGTCTTCCTAATATTGCTATTGTTGGTTCTGAAGCCATTTGAAGTAAATTAAAATATTATAAATTATTATTAGCTAATTTATAATAAATAATCTATTTTTTCTCAATTAAATACGGAGTTATTTCATTGAATAAAAATGAAGAGATAATATCTGCATCAGCAATGTTACTATCAATTGCAAAAGCAGATGACAATTTAGATAATAAAGAAATCGAATCTATTAAAGATATTATCAAAGATTTTTTTCAGCTATCAAATGATAGTAAAATAGATAAATTAGTAGATATAGCTCAAAATAAATTAAATGAATCTACAGATATCTTTGAATTTGGAAGAGCATTAAACAATAATTGGTCCTATGAAGATAAAGTAGATTTTATATGCTGTACTTTTGAAGTAGGATATTCCGATGGTGATTTACATTATTTTGAAGAACATATAATAAAAAAAATTGCAACTATTTTAAATGTCAATCATCAAGATTTAATACAATCTAAATCTGATATGAAAAAGATATTTTCATAATATAAATTAAATCAATATATCTTTTTCTTTTTCAATAACAATAGAATCAACTTTTTTAATATTAGCATCAGTTAATTCTTGAACATTGTCTAGTGCTCTTTTAAGGTTATCTTCAGAAAGACCATTATCTTTTTGAGATTTCAACCTATCATTAATATCTCTTCTTATATTTCTAATAGAAACCTTGCCATCTTCTGCATATTGATGGACAGTCTTCATTAGCTCTTTCCTTCTCTCTTCTGTTAACATAGGGACATTTAATCTAATAACAGCACCATCATTATTAGGAGTTAGTCCAACGTTAGAATCTGATATAGCCTTTTCAATTAATTCTAAACTAGTAGGATCAAATGGTTGGATTAAAAGTAATTGAGCTTCAGGAGCTGAAACGTGAGCAATATTTTTTAAAGGAGTAGGAACTCCATAATAATCAACTTTGATATTATCAAGCAAGTTAGCTGATGCCCTACCTGTTCTAACTTGGGAAACTTCTTGCATACAATGCTCTATTGCTTTATTCATCCTTAATTTTGCATCATTAAATATTTCATCAACCATTACGTTATTCTCCTTTTAAGATACTAAAGTACCAATTTTTTTATATTGAACTAAACTAGACAAACAATCTTTATCGTTAATATTTAAAACAACAATCGGAAGATTATTTTCCTTACATAAAGTAAATGCTGTCAAATCCATCACTTTTAATTCTTTTTCTATAACTTCTTTAAAAGTCAAGTTATCATATTTCACTGCATTTTTATCTTTAACAGGGTCACTAGAGTATATACCATCAACTTTAGTTCCTTTAATAATAACGTCTGCTTTAATTTCAATTCCTCTTAAAGCAGCAGCAGTATCAGTTGTAAAATAAGGATTCCCTGTACCTCCTGCAAATATAACAATTCTCTTTTTTTCTAAATGTCGTGTTGCTCTCCTCCTAATATAAGGCTCTGCCAACTGAGTGACACTAAGAGCAGACATAACCCTAGTATCACATCCTAATTTTTCTAATTCAGATTGTAACGCTACTGAATTCATAAGAGTTGCCATCATACCAACATAATCTGCAGGGACTCTATCCATACCTTGTTCTGAGACAGCCATTCCTCTAAAAATATTACCACCTCCAATAACAATACCAATTTGGATGTTCAAATCATGTAACGTTTTAATTTTTTTTGAAATTTTTTGTGTTAGGGTAGGATCTATACCAAACTTTTTATCTCCAGAAAGAACTTCTCCGCTTATTTTAAGAAGTATTCTGTTAAAGTTTAGATTTTGTTTATCCATTGATAATCTTAAGGATTATTTTTCTCCAATTTGAAATCGTGAAAAACTATTAACCACTATATTCTCACCCAATACAGAAACTTTATCCGTTATTAAATCAGTGATTGTTTTAGATGGATCTTTAACAAAATTCTGTTCTAACAATACGTTCTCTTGAAGAAATTTTTTCAATCTTCCTTCAACCATTTTTTCAATAATTGCATCTGGCTTCCCGCTTTGTTTAGCCTGTTCTGTATAAATTTCTTTTTCCTTATCTAATATTGTGCTATCTACATCTTCACTCTTAACTGATATGGGGGATGTAGCTGCAATATGCATACAAATATCATTAGCTAAATCTTTGAAATCATCTGTATTTGCTACAAAATCTGTTTCACAATTCAATTCTAATAAAACTCCAAGCTTTGCACCTGGATGGATATAAGCAACAACACTTCCTTCTTTTGCATCTCTTCCAGCTTTCTTTTGTGCTTTTGCAATTCCATTTTTTCTTAATACTTCAAATGCTTTTTCTAAATCACCATTAGCTTCTATTAAAGCCTTTTTACAATCCATCATTCCAACACCAGAACGATCTCTTAATTCTTTTACCTCTTGTGCACTTATTGACATATTAATTATAACTCCTTGAAAGTTGTATATAAAATTTTCTTAATTTTTAGAAGTGTCATCTGATGCTTCATCAGTATTATCAGAAGAAGTATTTTCCTCAACTAATTCAACATTTTCTTCATTAGCTTTAGAAGAAGTTTCAGGAACTACTTCTTCCAATTTTGCTTCATCTGTCTTAGATGAACTACCACCTATAGAATCATGTATTGTATCTGTTATATGAGACATAATTAATTGAATTGTTTTAATTGAATCATCATTTGCAGGAATAGGATAATCAACCATAAAAGGATCAGTATTTGTATCTACTAAACCAAATGTTGGAATTCCAAGACATTTTGCTTCTGAAACAGCAATTTTTTCATGTGTTGCATCAATAACAAAAATAGCACTTGGAAGATGCTTCATATCTTTAATTCCTCTATGTAAATCAGATAATTTAAGCTTTTCTCTTACAAGCATACTTCTTTCTTTTTTTGTTTTATCTTTATAAATAGGAGAAGATTCTTTTTCAAGCATAACTAATCTCTTAATACTCTTTTTTATAGTTGAAAAATTAGTTAGAGTTCCACCTAACCATCTTTCAACAATATAGAACATACCACATTTATCAGCACAAGATTGCACAATATCTTTTGCTTGAGTCTTTGTACCAATAAATAAAACATTCCCACCCTTTTGTGATATCTTTACTAATTCTTTTAAAGCTTTATCTAAATACTGAAGAGTCAACTCTAAATTGATAATATAAATTCCATTTTTTTTGTTCGCAATAAAAGGTTTAAACTTAGGATTCCATTTATTAACAGGATGCCCATAATGAGCACCAGAAGTAATTAATTTTTCTATATTCATATTTTCCATTTTCATTATTAACGTTTTGAGAATTGAAATTTCTTTCTTGCTCCAGGTTGACCATATTTTTTTCTTTCAACAACTCGAGAATCTCGAGTTAACATACCAGCTTCTTTTAAAATAGATCTATAATCTGGATTAATAGCTTGAAGAGTTCTTGCAATTCCAAGTCTTACAGCACCTGCTTGACCTGTTAAACCTCCACCTTTAACATTTATATGTATATCACTTTTATTATCAAAACCAACCAAATTCAAAGGTTGTTTAAAATCCATTACAAGAGACTTTCTCTTAAAATACTCTAGTGGATCTCTATCATTTATAAAAATTTTACCTTTACCTTTTATAAATCTTACTCTAGCAACGGATGCTTTTCTTCTACCTACAGAAATATTTTCTTTCATTGACATAATATTAAACTATAACTCCAATTTTATTGGTTTTTGAGATTCATGTGGATGTTCACTACCTGAATAAACTTTTAAATGCTGTAATATCTTTTTACCTAATCTATTATGCGGCAACATACCTTTAACTGAATTCATTAATAAAAACTCAGGTTTTTTACTTCTCATTAATTTAACAGAAGATGTTTTTGCTCCTCCAGGATAGTTAGTATGCTTAAAATATTCTTTTTTTGTCTCTTTTTTACCTGACAATTTTACTTTTTCTGCATTTACAATAATAACAAAATCACCCATATCCATATGAGGAGTATAATTAGCCTTACCTTTACCTCTTAATATTTGAGCAACCTTAGATGATAATCTACCTAAAGTTTTATCTTCAGCATCAACTAAAAACCATTTTTTTTCTACTTCACTTGCTTTTATATAATTTGTTTTCATTTATAATAATATTTTAACTAGTATTACAGCCCGTTAAATTATGAGGATGAAAGGTATCAAGTCAAGTTTTTTAATATAAATATTATTTAAGAGTGATTTTCAAAATTCAAATAAAAGCTACACTTTACAATTCAATATATAACCTTTATTCATGGAATAAAGTACTTTTCCAAACATTTCTCGATCTAATAAAGCAGAGTTATTAGATTTTGATTTTATTGAATTTTGATCAAAAATCCATTTACAAACAGGATCAATAATATTTATTTCTGCAATATTACCCTCTTTAATTACATTAGGAATGATATTCATTACTCTACTTGGCTTAACTGTAAATAAATCAATAATATCAGTAATATCAACTTTTTCTGCAGCAAGCGTTTTATTAACTATCCCAAAGGCTGACTCTAAACCAATCATACCACATGAAGCATGTTTAAAATCTCTATCTTTATCTTCATTAGCATGAGGAGCATGATCTGTAGCAATACAATCAATCAAGCCTGATTTAATAGCATCAATTAAAGCTTTTTGATCTTTAGAAGACCTAATAGGAGGAGCTACTTTAGCATTAGTATCATAATTTCTTAATATGCTATCAGTTAAAGATAAATGATGTGGTGTAACCTCAGCAGTCACATCAACGCCCTTATCTCTAAAGATTTTAATTATTTCTAATGATTTAAAAGATGAAACATGTGGAACGTGTAATCTTCCACCAACATATTCAGAAATAGCTAAGTCTCTGTATACCATAGAAGACTCAGCAATATCAGGATTGCCCGGTAAACCCAACTTTGTTGACATTTTTCCCTCATGCATCAAACCATCATTAACTAAGCAGTTATCCTCAGCATGATTAATAACAGGAATATTGAATTTTTTAGCATATTCTAATGCAAAACGTAAAACTTGAGAATTTTTAACAGGAATTCCATCATCAGAAATAGCTACAGCTCCGGCTTCAACCATTTCACCAATTTCTGAAATTTCCAACCCTTTTTGACCCTTTGTAATAGCTCCAATAGGATGAATATAAACAGGCGTATCTTGTGATTCTTCTATTATAAATTTAATTAACTCAGGAGAATCAATCACAGGGTCGGTATTGGGCATAGTACAAACACGTGTAAAACCGCCATAAAAAGCTGAAATAGAACCTGTCTTTATAGTCTCTTTAAACTCAAAACCAGGTTCTCTAAAGTGAACATGCAAATCTAAAAAACCATTTGTAATAATGTTATTATCACAATTAATAACTTTATAATTTTTCTCTTCTTTAATGCTTTTATTAATCTTTACAATAACATCATCTTTTATTAAAATATCATTTTTTTTATCTATTGATAAAAAAGGTTCATAAAGTCTCCCCCCTTTTAAAAGAATAAAACCTTTATTTTTTTCTAACCCTTTAATCAAAATCATTACTCCCTAATAATAGATAAAGAACACTCATTCTAACAGCAACTCCATTTAAAACCTGGTCTAATATAATAGCTTGGTCTCCATCAGCCACCTGACTATCAATTTCTACACCTCTATTAATAGGCCCTGGATGCATAATTACAATTTCTTTTTTATGCCTACTAAGTCGTTCTGAGGTAATCCCAAAAAATTTTCTATATTCACGAATAGAAGGAATCAAGCCTACTCCCATTCTTTCTCTCTGAATTCTTAAAACATTCACTGCATCTGCCCAATCTATCAATTCATCAACATCATAAGTAATAGAAACACCATAATCTTCTATATGCCTCTGTAGTAGATGCGGAGGAGCACATAGTTTAACATTAGCTCCTAACTTTATAAGCCCGAAGATATTAGATAAAGCAACTCTACTATGCAAAATATCTCCAACAATACCTATATTCAAACCTTTAATTTTACCAAATTTTTCCTTAATGCTCATCATATCTAACAAGGCCTGAGTAGGATGCTCATGAGTTCCATCTCCAGCATTCACTATAGGTACATCAACATAATTAGATAATTGCAAGCAAGAACCTGGGATTGGATGTCTCATAACAACACAATCCATTTTCATAACATGTATATTTTGAATAGTATCTCTTAAACTTTCACCTTTCTTAACGCTTGATGAACTAGCTGAAAAATTAGTCACATCAGCAGAAAGCCTTTTTTCTGCAAGTTCAAAAGAAATTTTTGTTCTTGTAGAATTCTCAAAAAATAAGTTGACTATATTTTTCCCATTTAAAGCAGGTACTTTTTTAACTGGTCTTTCTAGCACTTCTCTAAATGTAAACCCTACATCAATAATTGTTTCTATATCTTGAGTAGATATATTTTCTAAACCCAATAAATGTTTCGCTTCTATTCTTTTCATTAATATTCTACAAGTCTTACTTCATCTTTGCCATCAATTTCATTAACTAAAACATGCACATGTTCATTATTAGAAGTTGGAAAGTTTTTACCTACAAAGTCTGCTTTTATAGGCAATTCTCTATGGCCTCTATCTATCAAAACTCCTAATTTTATAGATGATGCCCTACCAAACGAAAACAATTCATCCATAGCTGCACGTATAGTCCTGCCTGTATATAAAACATCATCAACTAAAACTATGTTTTTATCATTAACATTAAAATTAACATCTGAAGGACCTATCTTTGGAGAGCCCAAATTTTGGCTAAAATCATCTCTATAAAAAGTAACATCTAAAATACCAAAATCAACTTTATGACCTGAAATTTTCTCAATACTATCTACTATTTTTCTAGCAAATATTTCACCTCTAGTCCTAATTCCTACAATTGCAAGTGAAGATATTTCATTGTGACTTTCAATAATTTCATGTGAAAGTCTAGTAAGCATTTTAGACATCTCTAATTCATTTAATAATATTGACTTTATTTTGCTCATATGTTATTTATGATAATTCTTTAGTAGATACAGAAAAGATTTTAGAATAGTACTTATCTATATCTCGTATAGAATTAAAGTAATTAATTACCAAAATTTAAAAAAATATCAATAACTATTCATAGTTTTTTTATATTTAATCATTAATCCTTAATTTTGCTACAAGCTATGAATAGAATTCTAGATCAATACATTTTTAAAAAATTTATATCATCATTATTAATTGTACTTTCTGCATTTATAATTATATTTCTTATAGTAAGTATTATTGATTTTTTAGATAAATTCATTGAATACAATCTTACAAGTAAAGAAATACTGCTTTATTATATATATACAATCCCCTGGTTTATAAATATTGCTCTCCCAATGTCTCTTCTTATTTCAACTATTTTTACACTAGGAAGCTTACAAAAAAACAATGAGATCACAGCAATAAAGGCATCGGGAGTTAGCGTTAGAAGAGCTGGCTTATCTATATTAATTTCAGGAATTATATTTTCTTTTTTCTTATTTTTTTTTGAAAATACAATTGTTGTTAATGCAATACAAAAAAGATATGAAATTGATAAAAAATTAAAACCTCTTAGTAAAAAATATATAAAAAATAGGAAAAATAATATATACTATCATTTAAATAATAGTTTCATAGAAATTAAAAAATTTAATTACAAAAATAATACAGGGTATAATATATCACTGCAAAGCTATAATAATTCTGATTTATCTTATCGAATAGATGCAAAAAAGATGATTTGGAAAGAAACTTTAAATTCATGGGAATTACAACAATGTCAAATAAGAAAATGGAATGATAACAATTTTATTTTCAGAACAGTTAATGATACTATAATATCAATTGAAGATGTAAACCCTGAAATTATCAAAAAAGATTTTGTAAAACCTGAAGAAATGGATTATTGGGAATTATCTGATTTTATTAAAAAACTTGATAATAAAGGACTTAGTACGAACAGATGGCTCGTTAATAAATATTATAAAACAGCATTTGCATGTATCCCCTTGATAATGATTATATTTGGATTAGGATTGTCTATACAAAAACCAAGAAGCAGTCATGCATTAGGGATAGGATTGAGTATAATAGTTATTTTTATGTATTATGCTCTAATAACATTTGCAAAAACATTAGGATACAACAATATATTACCTCCTATGATATCAATTTGGTCTGTTAATTTTTTATTTCTATCTATAGGTGCTTTTATATATTTAAAAGCACGGACTTAAAACTTCATCCAATACATATTAAAACCAAGATCCAATCCATTCGACTTATCAATATCAATAGAACCCTTCAATCCTATACCTACATCAAAATTAATTTTGCCTAATCTTACACCCCAACCAAAACCAAAACTTTTTTTATCATAACCTCCATAGGACATACCTAAACGAAATGGAAAACGCTGTTTACCAAAAATATAACCAAATGCAAGTCTCCATTTTTTAAGATTTCCAAGGCTATTATCAAAACCTGTTGATAAATCAAAAAGGATATATTTATTTTTATTTATCTGCCTAGATACACCCATACTCATTATTGTAGGATAATCTAAACTTACAACATCATAATCCATATATGCTAAATCACTTTCAAAATCAGATGATACAAAATAAGACTCACAATCTTCACTTGAACAATAATATTCTATATCATTAGATGTATTATCAAAAAAACTCTCAATCTCTATAGGTTGATTAGCATATTCATATACTTTTTGTCCATCAACTGAGTATATATCATTAGTATTAACATTATTCAATGCATCTAATGTCAGATTATCAATTGATAAATCTATTAAATAAGATTCTCCATCATCATAAGGTAAAGAATTATATAAGTCTGAAAACAATTTATCTGATTTAGTTTTTTTATTCCACCTTATACTACCAAAAGCATTAATAACAGAGAAACCAAATTTCCAACCGGATTTATTTCGTTTAGTTGTGATACCAAAATCACAGGCGAACCCTTGACCGTTTGTATTTTGACGCAAAAGGTATCTCCCTTGAGAATTAATATTTGTCAAATTTGTTTGTATATATGAATTTTTAATAGGTTCCAAAGAATAATAAACTAAGCCTTTTAAATATTTAATAGTTAATCCTATTCCAAAATCATTAAAAGCAATAGACTTTGTATATGCAAGCTCCCAAACTAAAATATTATTATTTTTTATATCTAGATTATATTCTTTATTAATCTCATTACCACTAAGAACCATATCAAATATATCTGGAGAAAATTCAGAATTTGATATAAAATTCATCTGAGAATTAATGGCAAAATCATTTAAAGAAAAATTTAACATTGGAATTAAAAAATGCCCCATTGTTGCTATATGCACATTTTCTCCTTTAAGATAACCTAAAATATCCTCCTTAGGAAAATAATTATTATCATTCGCATCTTCTAAATTTGCACCATTAATATTTCTAATTCTATTAGATGTTAAAAAATTATTTTTAATATTAAAATTCATATTAAATAAATTAAAGGAAACAAATCTATCAAAAGCAAGATTAGCTGGATTTACACCAACAGATTGATATCCTCTAGATTCAGTATTATAAGCACCAGATAATGCAATCATAAGTGGGTCTTGTTTATAATAAGAAAAGAGAATACTTATAAATAATATTAGACTAACAAACAATCTTAGCATCAATAATCTCCAGGAGTAATTACAAAAGACATATATGATTGAATTTTAATATAATGTGTACTTAGTATATTAACTATACCGCCCTGGTTTTGCGCCTGATTAGCATGATTTAAATAATTTGAATTTGCTAAAGTAATAAGAGGATTAATATATCTATTTTTTTGTTCTTCCGTATAGTTTATTAATTCAATTTGATCTTCATCAATAAGCATGGGGTTATCATAGTTTATATAACCAGGGTTTAAAATATTCCCATTTTGATCAATATCAGGATAGGGTAAATCTAATGTTGTCAATCTACCAAGCAATAAAGAATCATTATTAGAAATAAACTTTATTAATTTAGGACTAGAATTTTCAGAATTCATTGGAGTATACTTAATCAATACAATATTATCTGAATTCAAAGGGCCTATATTAGTTTCGGCAACCTCCAACTCATCAGAATTATCATTTGAAGAAACTTTTAAAAAATTTAAAAAATTATGAAAGGTATTAGAGTCTTCATCTAAAATACAAGTATCTTCACATTCTGATATACCTTCAATCTGTCCAAAGCTATTAAAATTTAAAGGAAAATAATTTTCATCTGTAGATACCAAAATAGAAACAGAGCCTACAAAAATACTATTATTCTCAATATAGTTTGACATAGAGGCTTGATGCAACGAATTATCTATACTTTCCTTAGTAGCACTACCAAGAGGAGATAAAAATGTTGGATTAGATGGAAATAAATTAATATCTGTATATATATCTGGTTCCACATACTCCCCAACTATAATAGTAAAAGGAACTTTTAGACCAAAATCACCAGATATGGAAGCTTGATCTCCAGGCTCTAAATAACCTGTTCCATTTAAGGAGGCTTTACCAGATACTCTTAATTCATCTGATGTATTCTCTAAAAACTGAGGTAGTGTTATTGGGTTATTAGAGCCGTTTTGCAATAAATTAGTATATTGTGGAATATCATTATAAAAAACTGTATAACTATCACCTTGTATTATAATATTTGTATTAGCAGAAGCATTAGAATCATTTGGAATATTTAAGATGATATCAAGAGCTAATTCTGAAACTATTTCTTCATCTAATAAAGACTGTAAATAAAAACTTAATGTATTATCTATTTTAATTTGATTATCAAGATTAATTTCAAGGATAGGATTAACAAACTCTAAACCTTCAATCCCATAAGGAACACTACTTAGACTTAAAGATGGTACATCTATAATAAAGTCATGAACAACGGTTGTAATTCTATCAAATTTTATAGGTTTAATAACAACATCATCAATATCAAAACTATATAAATCTTCTAATATAAAAGTGCCTTGTTGGGAAGGATAATCTATCGCTATATTCATATAAATATCATCTATAGCTTGCTTTGGTTCATTTTCAGCTATAGTAGGGTAATGCTGTATTGAGCGCCCATTAAACTCTGTGATTTTCTGTTGCACTCCACCATTTGCATCTACTGTAAACTCAATAAGCTCTAGTGTCTCATTGTTATCATTTATAAAGTTTAAAAGATCCAATGATATTACTAAAGGAATTTGAGAATTATTAGTAATTTCAAACTCTAACCTATTTATAGGATCACCAAATTCATTTTGCGTTTCTGATGATATATCTCCTTCTAAAATATCAAATACATTATTTACCAAGGGGAATGATTGCTCTGTGTTTTGAACAAAAGGGACTGTAGTTCCCGTAATCGAATAAATACTATTAATATCAATTTGTCCATTTAATCCAATAGAGTATGATAAGTTTTGATTAATTTCAAATCCATTACATAAATAAGGAAGTCCAGTGGCTAAATCAAAACATGTATTGCAACTAAAGTCTTGATCATAATCAGGATAAATATTATAATCAAAGACAACATTATCTCCTATATTTTTATCTGTATTTATAGATGTGTTTTCATCTGTAAAAAGTTCATTAAACAGACCATCTATTTCACTTGATACGGTATATTCAATCTTTATCGGATATAAAAAATTGTCATCATCAATGTTCAAAACAATTGTACCTTGGTTGACAGTCATATATTCATAATCACTCAATAAAAGATTAAAAACTTCAGTAGGTATTGGAAATGATAAATCAGGAGTAGCATTAACCACATCTAAAACACTTTGATGAAAATCATCTACATCCAAACATAACCCTTGAGGAACATTATTAGGTATATCAAATTCTATGGTTTCATTGATTGAAATTGCAGGAATATCAAGCTCATCTACTAAGTCACTTAACGAAAAACTAATTGGAGATAAAACAAATTCTGATGTCGTAAAGTATTCTGAAGGAATACCTAATCCATCAAACATAGAATCTTCAAATTCAAGGGAGACTAAATGATTTTCATCTTCTACAATACCTTCGCTTTCAGTAATTTGAGAAAGTGGATACTGTTCATCTAATAAAGGTAGATTTATGGTTGTTGTCCAAACTGGAGACTCAAAACTTTCACAAGAAATGAATAGTAAAAATATAATAAAAATTAAATACTTTAATCGTATAGGAATATATGACTTTAAAGTATTAATACCTATATTGGTCAGATTTAAAAGGGCCTTTTTCATTAACACCAATATAATTTGCTTGCTTATTAGTTAATTTCGTTAGTTTAACATCTAAATGTTCTAAATGCAACCTAGCTACATCTTCATCTAAATACTTTGGCAACACATGTACACCTTCATTAAAATCACCATTCCACAACGCAATTTGAGCTAAAGTTTGATTAGTAAATGAAGTAGACATTACAAACGATGAATGACCTGTAGCATTTCCTAAATTAACTAAACGCCCTCTAGATAAAACAATAATTGAACGATTATTAGGAAGTGTAAACTTGTCTACTTGAGGTTTAATATTTTCCTCTACTATATCAGGATTATTTTCAAGAGAAGCAATATCAATCTCATCATCAAAATGTCCTATATTACATAATATTGCATTATCTTTCATTTTTTTCATATGGTCAAAAGTAATCACATCGCAATTTCCTGTTGTTGTAACAAATATATCGCCATAATCTGAAGCATCTTCCATAGTAACAACAGAATATCCCTCCATAGCTGCCTGCAATGCACATATAGGATCAATTTCTGTAACAAAAACTTGCGCACCATACCCTGCCATTGACTGAGCACATCCTTTTCCAACATCACCATAACCACAAACAACTACTTTTTTTCCTGCAAGCATTATATCTGTTGCTCTTTTAATACCATCAGCTAATGATTCTCTACAGCCATATTTATTATCAAATTTAGACTTAGTGACAGAATCATTTACATTAACAGCAGGAAATGGTAATTCTCCATTATTAAATAATTGATATAATCTATTTACACCTGTAGTTGTTTCTTCTGAAACCCCTTTTATTTTAGATATAAAATCTGGGTCCTTTTTTAAAATAACTTCTGTCAAATCACCACCATCATCTATTAATAAATTTGGTCCCTTATTATCAGAGAACTTTAATGTTTGCTCTATACACCACCAGTATTCTTCTTCAGTTTCACCTTTCCAAGCAAAAATACCTACACCTTCATTAGCAATAGCTGCAGCAGCATGATCTTGAGTTGAATAAATGTTACATGATGACCACTTAACTTCTGCACCAAGAATTTGTAATGTTTCTATCAAAACAGCTGTTTGAATTGTCATATGTATACATCCTGCAATTCTAGCACCTTTCAAAGGTTTAGAATTTTTAAATTGTTTTCTTAAGGACATTAATCCAGGCATTTCTTTTTCAGCCAAATTAATTTCTTTTCTACCAAAATCAGCTAAACCTATATCTGCAACTTTAAATTTTTCTAATTCCACTATACTCATAAATCTCCTATTCTATAAATATTTAGATAATTGATCAACTTTGTCTAATTTTTCCCAAGTACATTTATCAAGATTTCTTCCAAAATGTCCATAAGCAGCTAACTCTTTATAAATTGGATTTTTAAGTTTAAGACATGATATAATTTGCTTAGGCCTCAAATCAAAAACTTCATTTATAATATCAATCAATTCATTATCTGCTAATTTGCCTGTATTAAACGTATTAACATTAACAGACATTGGCTTAGCAACACCAATACAATATGCAACTTGCACTTCACACCTATCTGCTAATTTTGATGCGACTATATTTTTTGCTATATATCTAGTCATATAAGCTGCTGATCTATCAACTTTGGATGGATCTTTACCAGAAAAAGCTCCACCACCATGTCTTGCATAACCACCATAAGTATCAACGATAATTTTTCTTCCTGTTAGACCAACATCTGCTACAGGACCACCTTCAACAAAACGTCCTGTTTCATTAACTAAGAAATTTTCATTATATGCTAAGCCATAATTTTCAAGTACAGGTTTTATAACATATTCTATAATCTTATCTTTTATAAATTTATTTTCATTGATTTCAGTCTCAAAGTCATTTATCATATCATCATGCTGAGTAGCAATAACCACCTTATCAATTTTCACAGGATTATTATTACCATCATATTCTATCGTAACTTGACTTTTCCCATCTGGTTTTAACCAAGGAAGAATTTCCTGTTTCCTAACATATGTGAGCTTTTCTACTAATCTTTGAGACAATGTTATTGGTAAAGGCATCAATTCAGGTGTTTCTCTGCAAGCATACCCAAACATTAATCCTTGATCTCCAGCTCCTTGTTCATGATTATCATCTGAATCAACCCCTTGAGCAATATGCTTACTTTGAGGTTTAATCAAAGTTTCAATATCACACTCTTCTAAATATCCAATTTTTTCTAAAGTTCGTCTTGCGATACCTGCATAGTCAACATTTGCATTAGAAGTAATTTCTCCTGATATAAAAACCTTTAAAGACTGCTTATCTTTAGCGCCCGTAATCATTGTTTCACAGGCTACTCTCGATTCAGAATCCTGACTTAAAATAGCATCAAGAATGGCATCGGATATACAATCTGCAACCTTATCAGGATGCCCTTCAGTAACAGATTCTGATGTAAATAAATAATTTTTCATTCTTATATAGTTGGTCCTGAATTAGTTAAATATTCAACTTCTTTACCATAATTTTCAAAATTTTCTACAAATAATTTAGCTAATCTTTTTGCTTCATTAATATATTTATCTCTATCATCCCATGAATTGATAGGATTTAATATATCAGAATTTACACCATTTACACTTTGAGGAATATTAAAACCAAAAAAGTTTTCTTTTTCATAAGATGAAGTATTAATTGTACCATCTAAGATAGATGAAATCATCTGTCTCGTATCTTGTATACTAATTCTTTTTGCACCAGATGATGGGGAACCACCAATCCATCCTGTGTTTACTAAAAATACTTCAACTTTATGTTTTTCAATTTTCTGTTTCAAAAGTTCTGCATACTTCAAAGGATGTAAAGTTAAAAAAGGACCTCCAAAACAAGGAGAAAATGTTGCCTGAGGTTCTGTAATTCCTCTTTCTGTACCAGCTACTTTTGCTGTATATCCACTGATAAAATGATACATTGCTTGATAAATATCTAATTTTGCAATGGGGGGTAATACTCCATATGCATCACATGTCAAAAAAATAATTTTTTCAGGATGTCCCGCTATACTCTTATAACCTTTAGAAACTAAAGAATTTTTAATATGGCTCAATGGATAAGAAACTCTAGTATTTTCTGTTTTACTAGAATCATCAAAATCTACAAGTCTTGTCTTTTCATCATAAACTATATTTTCTAATAAGGCTCCAAACTTAATTGCATTATAAATATCTGGTTCAGATTTATAATCAAGCCTTATTGTTTTAGCATAACATCCTCCTTCAAAATTAAATATTCCATTTTCTGACCAACCATGCTCATCATCACCTATAAGCGGCCTATTAGGATCAGTTGAAAGTGTTGTCTTCCCCGTACCACTAAGGCCAAAAAACAAAGCTGTATGTTCAAGATTTTGATCAACATTTGCGGAACAATGCATTGATAAAACTCCTTTTAATGGAAGCAAATAATGTAGAACAGAAAAAATACCTTTTTTCATTTCTCCGCCATATTCTGTCCCACCAATAATAGCTATCTTTTTCTTCATATTAAATATCACAAAAACTTCAGAATTCATATTGTGTTTTTTAAAATCTTCGTTAATAACATCAGAAGCATTAATAATTGTAAATTCAGGACTAAAATCATTTATTTTACAATCCTTATTAATAAACATATTTCTACAGAAATGATATTGCCATGCTTTTTTTGCAATAACTCTAACAGAAAGAGAATGTTGATCATCTGCACCAGCATAACCTTCAAAGACATATGTAGGATTTTGATTATCAGAAGAATAATAGTCTATAACTTTATCAAATAAAGCATCAAATATCGTTTCTTCTACTTTACGATTTACAGGCCCCCACCATAAATTATCTTTAGAAGAATTTTCTTCAACAAAATATTTATCATTAGGAGATCTACCCGTAAAAATACCTGTATCAACGGCCAATGCACCATTCATACTTATATGACCCTCATTATTTTTAATAATATGTTCTGCTATTAATTGAATAGGAGGATTAACATATAAATTGTCCATTTGCAATAGAGTTTCTATCTTATTTGATATAATAATATTATTTTCCATGAGGATGAGATTGTTTATATATTTTTTTCATTTTATCTATACTAATATGTGTATAAATCTGAGTAGAAGACAAATCTTCATGACCCAACAATTCTTTAACAGACATTAAATCTGCTCCATTATCTAAAAGATGTGTTGCAAATGAATGCCTAAGAGAATGAGGACTCATTTTTTCATCATTTGTAACTTTCACAAGGTACCTTTTAACCATTTTATATATATAACTCACACTTACATGAGAATTCATTTTATTTGAAGAAGGATATAAATATATATTATCACTATTTTTACAAACTCTCAAATAGTTTTTTATTGATTCCAATGCTATTTTTCCTATAATCACAATTCTTTCTTTATCACCCTTACCTAAAATTTTTAATATACTCTTATCTAAATTCAAATCAACCCTTTTTATTTTAACTAATTCTGATATTCTTAAACCTGAGGAATAGAATAATTCTAATATAGATTTATGCATTATTCCCTCTTTAAGACTTAAATTTGGGAGTGACATTAATTCCTGTATTTTATTTTTTGATAAATAATGAGGAATTTTTTTTGAAATTTTCGGAGAATCAATAAGTTTTGAAATATTATAATTAATCAATTGAATATTTGTAAGATATTTAAAAAACGACTTAATTGTTGAAACTTTTCTTAATAAAGTTTTATCTGATACATTTTTTTTTGAACATTTTTGTATATAAAACTGTATAGCAGTTTTATCAATACTCAAAAAAGTTAATTTCTTATCATATTTAGATAAAAAATCATTAAACTGCTCTAAATCATTTTGATAGCTACGTATTGTATGTTTAGAAAACTTACGCTCTTTATCTATATAAGATATGAATTGTTTAATTAGTTTTTGATTCATGATATCAAATCCAGTAAACTAGATATATCTTTTGGAATTTCTGCTTTAAAGTTAACTTTTTTATTTAATGTTGGATGGATAAATTCAATTTGATATGCATGTAATGCAAATCTATTGATTTTTTTTAAAGCCTGGTTTATTAAAGGAACATATTCAGAACTATAACTCTTAATAAGACTATCACCCCCTCCATACATATCATCTAAAAAAATAGGATGATTTATACTATTAAGATGAACACGTATTTGATGAGTTCTACCTGTTAATGGATAAAGCTCTAAATATGAAAAAGGAGAAAAAGAGTTTAATTTCTTATATTTTGTAGACGAAAATTTACCTTTTGAACCGTTTAATTTAAATCTCATTCTATTTTTTTCATCTCTTGATATGTAACCTTCTATTTCACCTGAGCATAATGTATCACCCCATACAATCGCTCTATACGTTTTACTAATTGTTCTATTTAAAAATTGTTCACTAAGAAAATAATGTGCTTCATCTGTCTTTGCAACCAACATAACTCCTGAAGTTTGTTTATCAAGACGATGAACTATTCCAGGCCTTAAAGCATTAATCTTTGACAATTCTCTAAAACGATATAATAATCCATTTAATAATGTTCTATCTTTATTACCTGCGCCTGGATGGACAATAAGACCTGCAGGCTTATTAATAACAATAATATCATTATCTTCATAAATAACATCAAAAGAGATATCTTGTTTCTCTAAATAATCAAATGAACTTTTAGATTTTACTGTATCAATAGTTATACATTCGTTACCTTTTAAAATATATGAGGGCTTTACAATATAATCATCAATCCTAATAGAGCCATTAATTATTAATTTTTGAATTTTACTTCTTGATGTGTTTTTTATATGATTTTTAAGAAATATGTCTAATCTAATATTTGTATCTTTTTCATTATATATTTCTTGATTTAGCATTATCTTTTTTATTATAACTATATTGTAATAATATATATAATATTGCACCAATTGTTATAGAAGTATCTGCAACATTAAATACATACCATCTAAAATCATTAATTCCTAAATCAATAAAATCAACAACTCCATTATAGCCTGAATCAGGCACTAAAACTAGAATTCGATCTATAGCATTTCCAATTGCACCACCTATAATTAAAGATAAAGGTAAAACTAATTGAGGTTCTTTAGATTTTATATCAAAATAATAAAAGAATAAAACGATGATTGCAACAACAGTTAATATTGTGATATAAACATGAAAATCAGAAGTATCAATACCAAATGCAATCCCACTATTTTCAATAAATGTAAATCGTATATAGTCTCCAATAATTGAAATACTATCATAATATGGGATAAATTTTTTAACTAAATATTTTGTTATTTGGTCAAAAAATATAACAAATCCTATTAAGAAAGAAAATCTATTTTGAAATAATGAATTCAACAAACTATTAATAATATATAATGTTATCTATCTTCTTTACAAGCAACACACTTAGTCGTATGAGGAACTTCTTCTAACCTAGCCTTAGGTATCAACTGATTACAAGCCACACATATACCAAAAGTTCCTTCTTGAATCATAGTTAAAGCTTTATTTAAATAATTTAAATATTTTTTAGTTCTTGAAATCATATAATAAGCTTTTTCAAGTTCTACATGATCTCCACTTGCATCAGCCATATGAGATGAATAGATAGCATTAGTTTGACTAGAATCTAACATTTGATCTGCTATTTTTTTACTTTCTTCTAATTCATCCTCAGCAATACTAATTTTTGAACTAATTAAGTTTTTAAAACTATCTAAATCCTTTTTTAACCATTTCTTTTTATTAGCCATAATACATTTCTCCCCAATGCTTCAAATTATTTATTATTTTTTGAGATTCCTAGCTTTACTTTTATATCATTTATCATAGAATCTACTACAAAATCATTGTCACACTTATCAAGTATTAAATTCACTCCAAGCACTTCATTTAAGAAATATTCTTCATTAAATTGAACTGCATTATAAAGCTTTTTATCTGAAACTAAACCTATATTAATTCTATCATCAACTTTAAAATTTGAATCTTTTCTTAAATTTTGAATTTTTCTAATTAAATCTCTAACCATACCTTCATTAATCAAATTATCATTCAGCTCAACATTAATACTAGCAATAACTTCTCTATTTGATGAAACACAATAACCCTTAGAAGCAATTTCATTTATAATAAAACAATCTTCACTCAAAGTGATTGAATCATTAATTTCAAAACATTTATTTTCATTTAAAGATTCTAAAACTTCTATCTTATTAGCAGAATTAAAGGTATTTATAATATCAGATTTAATTTTATTATAATCTTTATTTAAAACTCCAAAATTAAGTTTCACATCATAAGATACAATCTCATTAGCTTTATGGATATACTCAATATTTTTTATATTTAATTCATCTAAAATTTGTTTGTCATATTTATCTAAAGATATATCTTTATCCTTTATAAATATTTTAATATTATTTAATGGTTGTCGTATTTTGATATTAGCCTTATTCCTTATTGATCTCCCTAAGTTGACAATATTTTTTACTGTATCAATATCAGCTATAAGTTTTTCATTTTCAAACTTTTCATTATATTTTGGGAAATCTGAAAGGTGTATGCTTTGTGGAGCATTATCAAAAATTTCACACACAAGGTTTTGATAAATTTTCTCTGATATAAAAGGAATCACAGGACTCATTACCTTAATATAATCTAACAATACGCTGTAAAGTGTATGATAAGCTGAAAGTTTATCATCATCATTTTCAGATTTCCAGAACCTTCTTCTATTTCTTCTAATATACCAATTAGATATATCATCTAAAATCTCAACTGAATATTTCATTAATTTATATAATTCAAAAGATTCATACAGAATTTTTGATTGTTTAATAAAATTATTCATTTTTGCAAGAATCCATTTATCTATATCTGTTAATTCACAATTTTCAATATCAGATAAAGATGGATTAAAATTATCTAAATTTGCATAAGTAGTAAAAAATGAATAAGTATTCCACAGAGTAATAAGATTTTTTCTAACTTCATCTGCTATTTTATATCCAAACAATAGATTATGTTCTGTATTTTGACTTGCATAAAGCCATCTCATTGTATCAACACCCATCTTTTCTGCAGCATCATCAAACCATATTGCATTCCCCCATGATTTATGCATATCCCGTCCAGTTTCATCTTTTACCAAAGCATGACCTAGAAGAGTTTTAAATGGAGACTTATCTTCCATAATTGTAGACATAGCAAGAAGAGAATAAAACCAATTTCTAAATTGACCTGGAAAGCATTCAACAACAAAATCTACAGGGAACCACTCTTTCCAATAATTTTTATTTGTATTATATTGCAATGTTGAATAGGGAACAATTCCAGCATCTAGCCATGGATTCCCTACATCAGGGATTCTGCTGCCAATTAATCCTGTTTCAGGATGCTTAATTTTAACCTTATCTATCCATGGTTTATGAGGACTTTTATCTCTAAAATCTTCCCAACCTTCAACAGCAAGATCTTTTAACTCTTCTCTTGAACCAACAACATAATAAGAACCATCATCAAATGTCCAAATTGGTAATGCTAAACCCCAAAAACGTTTTTTTGAAATCATCCAATCACCCATATTCTCTAACCATTCTTTTTCTCTATCAGAACCCCAATCTGGAATCCAGTTGATTTTGTCAACATGTCTTTTAATGCTATCTCTCCAATCCATATTAATATACCATTCATCAACAGTTCTGTATACAAGTTCATCACCAGATCTCCAACAATGAGGATATACATGTGGATACTTTTCAACATGGAACAATATGCCCTTATCCTTTAAATTATCCAAAATTTGTTCTGTAGTTATAGGGTCAGTTGCTGTTTTACCTGTAAGCCATCCAAAACTATCAATATACTTAGATTCATCATTAAGTGGTGCAAGCTCTACCAAATCTAATTTTTTTCCAATTTTATTATCTATAGCGCCACATCCTGTTGCTATATGTACAATACCAGTTCCCTCTCCGGAAACAACAATATCATTACCTATATTATCCTTACCACCATCTATAACTCTATGACAAGATAAAGCATTAATCTTTTTATCTTTCAAATTATCATTAATAAAAGGATAACCACCAAAAGATGATTGAGCATCTAATTCATCAAAAGGACCATAGTATTCCCACCCTAACATATCTGAACCTTTTATCGTATCAACAATTGTACAACCACCTCTTTCTTTAAAAATCTGTTCTAAAGTTTTCAATTTAGGGACTCCATCTATCCATTGCTTTTTATCACTAAATTGCTTTTCTAATCTTTGAAATAAATAATTATCTTTAGCAAAATAATAAATAGATTCATCATTCATTTTAACTTTTAAATATTCTAAATCGACATTAACAGCAGCAGCAATATTAGACGTTAATGTCCATGGAGTTGTTGTCCATATTAACAAATTCTCATTTTTTCTATCTTTTAAAGGGAATTTAATAAATATAGCATTATGAGCAACAAGCTTACGGCCTTCAATGATTTCCATTTGAGAGTAAGAGGTTCCTGAACGACCAGACCATGGGACCACATCAGTTCCTCTATAAATTTTACCTTTATCATATAATTTTTTTAGAAAAGACCAAATCGTATAATTATTTTCATCAGACATTGTATAATAAGAATTATCCCAGTCCATCCAATAACCCAACCTAATTGACTGTTCAGTCTGAATTTTTGAATATTTTTTTACTCTGTCCTTACATAATTGAACAAATTTTTCTATTCCAAAATCTATTATATCCCTCTTAGATTTAAACCCTAATTCTTTTTCAACTTCAACTTCAACCCATAATCCTTGACAATCAAAACCATTTTGATATCTTAAATCATATCCTTGCATTGCATGATATCTTTGAAAAACATCTTTTAAAGTTCTCCCCCAAGCATGATGAACTCCCATGGGATTGTTTGCTGTAATTGGTCCATCAAGAAATGACCAAGGCTTATTACCCTTGTTTTTCTCTCTTAACTTATTGAAAGTATCATCTGATTTCCATTGATCTAAAACTTCATGTTCTAAACTAATAAAATCAACTTTATTTTTAATCTCTTTGAATTTACCTTTTGACATTTGATCCCTAAAATTGAAGGGATAAATTAGTATTTTTTTTGGGTTTTAAGAAACAAATACTATTAAGTATTAGCAAAATATTTAAAGGCATATAAAACTTGCTGAGCACTTAAATAATAATATTTACCCAGCTTATACATTATATTAGGAGTATCATTATACTTCCTATCATTTATCAAAATATATTCCAGGATTAAATCATCATTGCTATCATACCCAATTTTATTAAATTTATATTTGCCTATACCACAGGATGTGTTTATAACTAAAAATGGGGTTTGAAAACACAGTTCTTGAATATATTTTTTGTTTGAACTCGAACTTGTATTTAGTATTTTTCTTGAAGCTAATGTTTTCATAATAACCTCCTGTTTTTTAAAAGTTAAAATAAAAACAAAAAAAATAATGTGATTTATAACAAAATTTTATATAATGTGATATAAATCAAATTACCATAAAAATGGAATGAAT
>PBEF01000002.1 GCA_002717625.1 Fidelibacterota bacterium
ATTTTAGAAGTTATTTAAACTAGGAGATAAAATGAAAAAAATATTTATGTTATTAGTAACACAGTCATTTGTATTATATGCTACTGAATGGCAAATTAATGCTGGTAATTTTTATTATAGCCCTTCTTTATTAGAAATAAATGCAGGAGATACTGTGGAGTGGATTAATGATGGAGGGTTCCATGATGTTAATGGAAATTATAGTACTTTTACTAATGAACTTTATGATAATCCTGAAAATTTCTATGTAGGACCTCCAACTAATTCAAGTGTTATAGGTAGCTATACATTTAATGTGCCTGGTACTTATAATTATGATTGTTCTGTTGGTAGTCATGCAGCAAATGGGATGGTTGGAGTGATTATTGTAATAGATTCTTCATCTGATATATCAGGTTGTATGGATCCAAATGCTATTACGTGTGATGATGAGATTGATCCATTATATTTTCCTGAGTGCAATACCTGTTCTGATGATAATCCATGTGAAAATTATTATAACTCTGATGCTACTATAGATAATGGTTTATGTATGTATAATGATGTTCCTGATTCTGATGAAGTTACTATTACTTTAGAAAATGATGGTTTGATGATTGATTGGAGTGATTTTAGTCCTCCCGTTTCTGTTGATCAATATGTTTTGATGAGATGTGCTGATATTGATGGAGACAATGATAACGATGGAGAGTTTGAGTATGAAATGTGTGTAATGATTATTCCTCCTATGCCTTTATATGAAGAAATGGATTTTATAGATGATTTTTCAGATACCGATGAATATGGTTTAGATGATATAGCAGCCATTAAGTATACATTGTCAATTGGATATCCAAATAATAATTATTGGGGATCAGCTTTTGGTAATTATTATTATGAGCCAACTGAAGATGATGTCTTATTAGGTGATTTGAATTTCGATGGAATTATAAATGTTATTGATGTTGTATCGATGGTTAATGGTATTCTTAGTGGTAATTTTGATTCTGAACAATTAGCTGTGGCTGATATGAATTCAGATGGAATTGTTAATGTTATTGATATAGTCTCTTTAGTTAATTTTATTCTAGGATAGAATTTAATAGTTATTTGTAGAGAGATATATTATTTTATGGTATATAATTTTTTAATAAAGGGGTAAGTAAAAATGAAATGTGATATGGATATGAGTTGTAAAGATAAGATAGATTTAGTTTTAAAATTAGTTTTTGTAGGTGTTTTTACATGGGGAGTAATGAGTCTTGTGTGTTGTATGAAGTCTTGTGATACATCATCATCTTGTTGTAAAAATCAAACAACTGAAGCAGTAAAACCTTGCAGTTCAAAAAAATAATTAATTACAGGGGTAGTTATTATGAAAAAAATATTATTATTGTTATGTCTTGCGCTTAATTTTGTTTTTTGTGCATATAATGTTGGTGAAACAATTAGTTTGAGTGATCAGCAATTAACACGAGAAGTTTGTTATAGTTCTGACTTAAATAGTGATTATGAAGTAGGTGATAGTTTTTCATTATACGATTTAAATGGTGCGTACAATGGAGGAACTTATCATGTTATGTTCTTTGATATGAGTGCTACTTGGTGAGGCCCTTGTTATACAAGCCAAACCGGTCCGGTTGGTTCTATTGACTACTATTTAGCTACATATCTAGATGATTATGAAACTTATGAAGACAACATAGCAACTTTTGCAGCATTAGCTGATCTTAATCAGCCTTATTCTTGTGAGGCGTGGGCAAGTCTTGCCCCTAATGGAGCAGGTGATATAGTCTCAGATGTGGGGTATGGAATGTTTAACTTATATAATAGCCAAAATGGCTTTCCTAGTTTTGCATTTGTTGATCATAATATGACTGTTTATCAAAAGAGTAATAGTGCTGGTACATATTCAACAAAACTTAGAATTCAAGAAATGCTTGATGCTTGTATCGCAGATGGATTATGTGGATCTGTAGATATAGATAATGATGGTATTATAGATGGAGATAACTGCCCTAATGATTATAACCCTAATCAAGAAGATGGTGATAATGATGGAATTGGTGATGCCTGTGATGATTGTCTTAATAATGTAGGTGATGTTAATGATGATATGACTATAGATATTTTAGATATCGTAACTACTGTTAATATTGTTTTAACTGGTGGTGTTAATTCTACAGATTTCACGGAGTGTCAAAAGACTGATGCAGATATGACAGGTGATGGAACTATTAATATTCTTGATGTTATTCAAATCATTAATGCAGTTCTTGGTAATAATTTGAGTTTATCATTTGATTCATCTGTAAAATCAGAGTATGTTGAAATTGAAGCTACAAAGAAAAATGGAAATTTATATTTAACTGTAGATTCAGAATATGCAGCAGGACTTCAAATAAATTTCAATGATTTTGTTTCTGATGTAAACTTAGTAGATAATAAAGGTTATTTAACTTTAGATAAAATTGATGGAAAGATTGATAGATGTGTTATTTATTCTCTTGAAAATAGAGAATTTGGTAATGATACTTTTACCATAGAAGTTGAAGGTGCAGCTAAATTAGATTGTAATAAAATTACGGCTGTAGCTGGAGATAGATTTGGAACAAATATGCAAGTTCGATTTACGGCTCCTGAAGTGCGTAATTTTGCAATTAATAGTTTGTATCCTAATCCATTTAATCCTATTACATCAATTGATTATAGTGTTGAAAAAGCAGGTGAATTACGTTTGTCTGTTTATAATATTTTAGGACAAGAAGTTGCTGTTCTTTACAATGGATATCAAACTGAAGGAGAATCTTTTAGTGTACAATGGGATGCAGCATCATTTTCTTCTGGTGTTTATTTTGTGAATATGGCAATGAATGGCCAGATTGAAACAATGAAAGCTGTAGTGGTTAAATAATTTATATATGCGTATTTATATATTTTTAGTTTGTTTTTTGATAATTTCATGTGATTTGCCAAGTGAGGCTAATAAAGATTGTAATGGTGTTGAATCAGGTTTAGCAAAAATAGATGATTGCGGTATATGTTCTGGAGGTGATACGGGACGTTATCCTAATAGTGATAAGGATTGTTGTGGAGATTGTTTTGGTGATCATGTTGATTGTGATATCCCTTGCTTTAAATGTGGTAATCAAGATGCTATTAATTTCAATGAATGTGCATTTGATTTTAGTTCTGGTTGTGACAATCACTTAGTTCCTTGTTGTGATGCTAGCCAGACATCATGTTCAGATAATTGTGATGTGTATGAATATGAACATGATTCTAATATGTGTATCTATGATTTATGTACAGATTATTTTGATTCTAATAATGATTTTAACTGTACTGCGCAGGGAANAGCACCATATGATATAGGAGATCAATTGAGCTGTGAAGATATTCAGACTGAGTTTGACATTTGCTTCCCTTCTGATTGTGGTTCTATTAAATTAGCTGATTTTGAAGATAAGATTATATTTATTGTTTATGAGGAAGATTGGTGAGGCTTTTGTTATGATGATATTCCTCAGTTAGAGGAAGATATTATTCTGAATTATTTAGATAATCCGAATATTGCAATTATTAATTTTTTATCTGATGGTCCTGGTGGGCGTAGTTGTGATATGTGGGGTAATAATGGAGATGATAGAGTTCCTATCATTGTAAATGATTATAATGAAAATCATACATTTGGTAATTGGTTTAATATTACTTATTCTTCTCCTTGGTATTTAATATTAGATGAAAACTTTATTTATCAGTTTAGAACACAAAGTGAACCAGAAGCAAAAGCTTTTTTAGAGGAAATGTTAACAGATTAATTTTAGAAGTTATTTAAACTAGGAGATAAAATGAAAAAAATATTTATGTTATTAGTAACACAGTCATTTGTATTATATGCTACTGAATGGCAAATTAATGCTGGTAATTTTTATTATAGCCCTTCTTTATTAGAAATAAATGCAGGAGATACTGTGGAGTGGATTAATGATGGAGGGTTCCATGATGTTAATGGAAATTATAGTACTTTTACTAATGAACTTTATGATAATCCTGAAAATTTCTATGTAGGACCTCCAACTAATTCAAGTGTTATAGGTAGCTATACATTTAATGTGCCTGGTACTTATAATTATGATTGTTCTGTTGGTAGTCATGCAGCAAATGGAATGGTTGGAGTGATTATTGTAATAGATTCTTCATCTGATATATCAGGTTGTATGGATCCAAATGCTATTACGTGTGATGATGAGATTGATCCATTATATTTTCCTGAGTGCAATACCTGTTCTGATGATAATCCATGTGAAAATTATTATAACTCTGATGCTACTATAGATAATGGTTTATGTATGTATAATGATGTTCCTGATTCTGATGAAGTTACTATTACTTTAGAAAATGATGGTTTGATGATTGATTGGAGTGATTTTAGTCCTCCCGTTTCTGTTGATCAATATGTTTTGATGAGATGTGCTGATATTGATGGAGACAATGATAACGATGGAGAGTTTGAGTATGAAATGTGTGTAATGATTATTCCTCCTATGCCTTTATATGAAGAAATGGATTTTATAGATGATTTTTCAGATACCGATGAATATGGTTTAGATGATATAGCAGCCATTAAGTATACATTGTCAATTGGATATCCAAATAATAATTATTGGGGATCAGCTTTTGGTAATTATTATTATGAGCCAACTGAAGATGATGTCTTATTAGGTGATTTGAATTTCGATGGAATTATAAATGTTATTGATGTTGTATCGATGGTTAATGGTATTCTTAGTGGTAATTTTGATTCTGAACAATTAGCTGTGGCTGATATGAATTCAGATGGAATTGTTAATGTTATTGATATAGTCTCTTTAGTTAATTTTATTCTAGGATAGAATTTAATAGTTATTTGTAGAGAGATATATTATTTTATGGTATATAATTTTTTAATAAAGGGGTAAGTAAAAATGAAATGTGATATGGATATGAGTTGTAAAGATAAGATAGATTTAGTTTTAAAATTAGTTTTTGTAGGTGTTTTTACATGGGGAGTAATGAGTCTTGTGTGTTGTATGAAGTCTTGTGATACATCATCATCTTGTTGTAAAAATCAAACAACTGAAGCAGTAAAACCTTGCAGTTCAAAAAAATAATTAATTACAGGGGTAGTTATTATGAAAAAAATATTATTATCATGTGTTGCGCTTAATTTTGTTTTTTGTGCATATAATGTTGGTGAAACAATTAGTTTGAGTGATCAGCAATTAACACGAGAAGTTTGTTATAGTTCTGACTTAAATAGTGATTATGAAGTAGGTGATAGTTTTTCATTATACGATTTAAATGGTGCGTACAATGGAGGAACTTATCATGTTATGTTCTTTGATATGAGTGCTACTTGGTGAGGCCCTTGTTATACAAGCCAAACCGGTCCGGTTGGTTCTATTGACTACTATTTAGCTACATATCTAGATGATTATGAAACTTATGAAGACAACATAGCAACTTTTGCAGCATTAGCTGATCTTAATCAGCCTTATTCTTGTGAGGCGTGGGCAAGTCTTGCCCCTAATGGAGCAGGTGATATAGTCTCAGATGTGGGGTATGGAATGTTTAACTTATATAATAGCCAAAATGGCTTTCCTAGTTTTGCATTTGTTGATCATAATATGACTGTTTATCAAAAGAGTAATAGTGCTGGTACATATTCAACAAAACTTAGAATTCAAGAAATGCTTGATGCTTGTATCGCAGATGGATTATGTGGATCTGTAGATATAGATAATGATGGTATTATAGATGGAGATAACTGCCCTAATGATTATAACCCTAATCAAGAAGATGGTGATAATGATGGAATTGGTGATGCCTGTGATGATTGTCTTAATAATGTAGGTGATGTTAATGATGATATGACTATAGATATTTTAGATATCGTAACTACTGTTAATATTGTTTTAACTGGTGGTGTTAATTCTACAGATTTCACGGAGTGTCAAAAGACTGATGCAGATATGACAGGTGATGGAACTATTAATATTCTTGATGTTATTCAAATCATTAATGCAGTTCTTGGTAATAATTTGAGTTTATCATTTGATTCATCTGTAAAATCAGAGTATGTTGAAATTGAAGCTACAAAGAAAAATGGAAATTTATATTTAACTGTAGATTCAGAATATGCAGCAGGACTTCAAATAAATTTCAATGATTTTGTTTCTGATGTAAACTTAGTAGATAATAAAGGTTATTTAACTTTAGATAAAATTGATGGAAAGATTGATAGATGTGTTATTTATTCTCTTGAAAATAGAGAATTTGGTAATGATACTTTTACCATAGAAGTTGAAGGTGCAGCTAAATTAGATTGTAATAAAATTACGGCTGTAGCTGGAGATAGATTTGGAACAAATATGCAAGTTCGATTTACGGCTCCTGAAGTGCGTAATTTTGCAATTAATAGTTTGTATCCTAATCCATTTAATCCTATTACATCAATTGATTATAGTGTTGAAAAAGCAGGTGAATTACGTTTGTCTGTTTATAATATTTTAGGACAAGAAGTTGCTGTTCTTTACAATGGATATCAAACTGAAGGAGAATCTTTTAGTGTACAATGGGATGCAGCATCATTTTCTTCTGGTGTTTATTTTGTGAATATGGCAATGAATGGCCAGATTGAAACAATGAAAGCTGTAGTGGTTAAATAAAAGTTTTTATTAATTAATTAGATTAAAAAGGGAGTATATATTTTATATGCTCCCTTTTTTATTATATGAAAAATAATTTCCAATATATAGTTGTAGGTGCAGGAATTGTTGGATTAGCTATATCTGAAATATTGAGTAGAAAGTCTAATGGTAATATTTTAGTTATAGATAAAGAAAAAAAATTTGGTTTGCATACATCCAGTAGAAATAGTGAGGTTGTCCATTCAGGATTTTATTATCCCAAAGATTCTTTAAAATCAAAACTCTGTGTAAAAGGTAATAAAATGATGTATGAATTTTGTGATAAGTATAATATTCCTTATAAAAAATGTGGTAAGTTGATAGTTGCAAATACTAAAGAAGAAATTTCTGTTTTAGATGATATTTTGTTATCATCATATAAAAATGGTGTTGAGGCTCAAATTATTTCAAAAAAAGATTCATTGAAAATTGAGCCAAATGTACGTTGCAAGAAGTCCTTATGGGTTCCATCAACAGGTATAGTTGATTCGCATTTAGTGATGTCTAAATTAGAGAATTTATCCTTATCAAGAGATGTTTCCATATTATATAATTTAGAGTTAGATAGTATTCAAAAAATAGATAGTGGCTATAGCATTGATTTTGTTAATGATGATTCTATTATAACAACAGATTGTATTATTAATTGTGCTGGTTTATGGGCTCATGAGATAGCAAATCAATTGCTTGAAAATAAATACGAAGTAGAGTATTATAAAGGAGATTACTTTAAAACATCAGATATAAAAAACATCAACTCTCTTATTTATCCTGTCCCAAATAATTTATCATTAGGTATTCATGTTGTTATCAACTTAAATGGTGAAGTTTTATTTGGTCCTAATGTTTATAAGATTGATAGTGTGAGTTATCAGAATGATAGTAGATACAAAGAGACTTTTTTAAAAGAAGCAAATAAGCTTTTAGTAAATAATATAAAGGATATATATATTGATTATTCTGGAATACGTCCTAAAATAAAATATGATGGTAGACTGAATGATTTTATTATTAAAGAAGAAAAAACATTGAAGAATTTTTATAACCTAATAGGTATAGACTCCCCAGGATTAACATCTTCATTGGCAATTGCCGAATATGTATATGGCTTAATTCAGATTGATTGATTATCTATGAAAGATTTTATTATTTTAGATGTCTTTTCAGGATATTCTAAAGGGAATAGATGAGATGAATTTTTAATTGTAGTGAATTTAATATTAGAATTATTTTTTTCTATTTTGTTTTGTGAGGAGTTTAAAAATGCATTGGACTCTTCTGCTCTAATAATCAAACAAGGTATTTTAATATTTTTTATATTTTTCCATATAAACATATCTGCAAGAAGTCCTGTTTTGTAAATTTGATACTCCCAAGCTTTAGAGTAGTTGATAAATAATTGTTTATTTTTTTCTGAAGTGATTGATCTGATATAAATTTTAAGATTTTTATCATTGATTTTAGAAAATACATGCTTTTTTCTATAAGAATTGAAGATTTCAGTGTAATTGTCATATGACATTTTGCGTTTTAGTGTTGATTTTATCCATGGATGGAATTGATTTTGAAAGCCTGTTAAAAATGCAATTTTCCATAGATAAATAATTCTAGGTACAAATAATGTAGGATCTAAAAGGATAATTTTTGAGAAATATTTAGGGTCTGAAATTGCTGTTCTTAATATAATGTTCCCTCCAATTGAATGTCCTATGCCGATATATTTTTTTTGAGTATCTAAAGTACTTTTAAAATCATTGTGAAATAAATTCCAGTCTTTTAGTTCTAGAGGATTCATATCTTTTTTCCATAGAGGTCTTAGTAGATATTTTTCTAAATTATTATTGGTTTCTATATCTTGAAACAGAGGTTTATAGCTATCAGGAGGAAACCCATTAGCATGGATAAATATAATATTAGGATTATTAGTTTTTAACATCCTATAATAATTTAATATTTATACTTAAATTTTAGTAATAATTAATTAGTATTTTGCACCCGTAGCTCAATTGGATAGAGCGCTTGACTACGGATCAAGAGGTTGTGGGTTCAAATCCTACCGGGTGTACAAATATCTTGATTGATAACTTATTTTGTTTTAATATAAACGTGCAATTCGTGCAAATTATAAATGATTTAAATTATTAAAATAATGAAAGTATATAAATTAAGATTTGAACAGAATATCAATAAGCCTATTGAGGAAGTATTTTCTTTTTTTGCTAAGCCTGAAAATTTAGAATTAATTACACCTAAGAAATTGGATTTTAAAATTTTAACTCCAATTCCTATAAAAATGAAAGAAGGCCAGCTTATTGATTATACTATTAAGCTTTTTAAAAAAGAAATAAGATGGAGAACTTTAATTACTGAATATGAAAAACCAAAAAAATTTGTAGATCAGCAATTAAAAGGACCATATTCAATGTGGCATCATACTCATACTTTTAATGATTATGGTAATTATGTCCAGATGGTAGATGAAATTAGTTATTCCGTGCCATTTGGTATTATAGGCCAAATTGTAAATTTTATATTTATTAAGCATGATTTATTAGATATTTTTGAATATAGAAAAAAAGTTATTGATAAATATTTTAAGGAGAAAAAATAAACGATGAAAGTAGCTGTTTTTGGAGGAACTGGGTTTGTAGGTAATTATATAATTTCAGAATTATTAAATAATGGTTATGAAATAAATACTTTAGTTCGCTCTGGAAGTGAACATAAACTAGAGAGTGCCAGTGAGTGTAACATTGTAAATGGTAACATTGATGATATGGATGCTGTTGAAGAGGTTATCAAAAATTCTGATGTTATTATATATAATATTGGTGTAATCAGAGAATTTAAAAGTAAAGATATTACATTTGAAAAACTTCATTATGAAGGGGCAAAATCAACTATTGATTTAGCAAAAAAATATAATATTAATAGATATTTAATGATGTCTGCTAATGGTACATGCCCTAATGGAACAGGATATCAGATTACAAAATATAAAGCAGAAGTTTATTTGAAAAATAATATTCAAAATTGGACAATTATTAGCCCTTCGCTTATTTTTGGAGATTCTAATGGTAAAAAGGAGTTTTGTATTGAATTGAAAAAAAATATGCTTTCACTTCCATTTCCTGCGCCAGCTTTCTTTCCAGGGATAAATTTTTTATCAGCAGGAAAATTTAAGATGAGTCCAATCCATGTTACAGATGTTGCTAAAATATTTGTTAAATCTATTGAAGATAGCTATGCATTTAAAAAATGCTTTAAACTAGGAGGTGATGATTATAATTGGAAGGAAATTATTAATATTATATCTTCTGCTTATGGTAAAAATAAGTTGATTGTGCCTGCACCTGCATTTGGAGTTAAAATGGTGGCACTGTTTCTAGACCGTTTTGAATGGTTTCCTATTTCTGTAGATCAAATTTCGATGCTTCTTGAGGGGAATGTATGTGATAGTAAATATCTATTTAATAAATATAATATTTCTCCCATTGAATTTAATAGTAAGCAGTTAACTTATTTAAATAATGAATAAAATTATGTTTAGCATAGTAAATATGGTGATGTTCTATGTTTACTGGTATTTGTGCTTGCTGGGTCCATCTAAAGAAAATTATTATTTTGGTCCAATAATAGGTTTATTATATTTTTGTTTCCATTTCATTGTTGTAGATAAGAAGATAAATGATTTTAAAATATTTGTTCTATGTGGATTTTTAGGATTGTTTTTTGAATCTACTTTACATTATAGTGGCTTTATAATTTATAAAGGTATTTTAATAAATAATTTTAATATAATTCCTTTTTGGGTTCTTATTCTTTGGTTTGGTTTTGGATTAACTTTATTACATAGCTTTAAATGGCTATTGAAAAGAAATATATTATCATCAATTGTAGTAGCATTAATTACACCTTTAATTTATATTTCAGCTCATAAAATTGGTTCTATTACCTTAGTTTATAGTTTGGCTTATAGCTATATTATTTTAGCTGTTTCATGGATTTTTATATTCTTTTTTATTAATATAATAGTGAATAGATATGTACTTGATTAGTATTATTTTTTATTTTTTTAGTTTTTTATTTTGTATCCCAAATAATGAAGTCTTAACTCATATGTATAAAGACATGCCATGGGTTTTTTATGATAGACATGATGATGTTAGTGTTTATATGTATGATAACCCTAACCTTCGTATTGTAAAAGTAGAAAAAGTTTTAGCTCCTAACTTATCTAAAGATGAAATATTCAGTACAATACTTAATGTCAAGAATTATAACAATGTGCTTACAGATAGAAATTTATATTCTGAATTTGTTACAGTTGAATCTGATACTGTTTATGGATATCAAAAAACAAAAAATTATATCCCTTTTGTAAGGAATAGACATTTAATTTTTAAGCTTTATAGGATAGGTGATAATAAAATGGAATGGGTTATAATAGATAAGGATAGCAAATTGTATGATCAATTTAAGCATAGAAGAATTAAAGAGCTTAGAACAGGTGCTGGTAGATGGGAATTTTTAGAGGGAGATGATACTAATTTATTGATTCATTATTTATATATTAATCCTGATATGAATATCCCTGGTTTTGTTTTGAATAGCGTAATGAGGAATAGTGCAGAATCTGTTATGGAAGATGTCTTAAATTATATCATTAAAAATAATAAGAAATAGGAGTTTTTTATGTCAAATTATCTTGTGCCTTTTTTTATATTAATATTTTTTACATCTTTATATGCATTTTTTTGGGGTGATAATGAAAAAATAGATGTAAAAGATTTTTCTAAATCTATTTATGATTATTCAGCTCAAAGTATAGATGGAGACCCTATTTCTATTTCGAAATATAAAGGAAAAAAACTTCTAATTGTAAATGTAGCTTCACGTTGTGGCTATACTCCTCAGTATGAGGAATTACAGTTGCTCTCAGAACAATATAAAGATGAAATTATAGTACTTGGTTTTCCTGCAAATGATTTTTTATGGCAAGAGCCTGCAAGTAATGATAAAATTAAGCAATTCTGTTCAACAAAATATAATGTTTCTTTTCCTATGTTTGAAAAAACATCAGTTAAAAAAAGTAAAGAACAGCATCCTATTTATACATGGCTGTCAACTAAATCTTTAAATGGCTGGAATGATCAAGCTCCATCTTGGAATTTTTATAAATATCTAGTAGATGAGAATGGGAAACTTATTCAATATTATTCAGCGACAATAAATCCTTTAAATGAAGAAATTTTAAAACATTTAAATGGTAAGGTTAAATAATGAAATTATTTTTTTATTTATTAATGATTTCATTTGTTTACCCAGTTATTATAATTACTGGTAAGGTGACAGATGAAAACAATGAGCCTATTATATATGCAAATGTATATTTGAAAGATACATTTGATGGGACTTCTTCTGATGAAAATGGAGAATTTCAATTTGAAACGTATGAAAGTGGATTGCAAACATTAGTAGTTAGCTATGTTGGTTATGAAACTTATGAACAGGAACACAATGTAGATATAGCTCGTGTTTTTGAAATTGTTTTAGAGGAATTGATTACACAGGCAAATGAAGTTGTTATAACAGCAGGTTCATTCGGTGCAAGTGATGATGAAAAGGTCATAGTTCTAGATCCTGTAGATATTGTATCTGTTGCAAGTTCTAGAGGGGAAATTTCTGGTGCACTTGAAGCTTTGCCTGGCACTCAACCTCAAGCTGATAAAGAAGGTATTTATGTAAGAGGTGGTGATGCTTCTGAAGCAAAGCAAATTATAGATGGAATGCTTGTCCAAAACCCATATTTTAGCGATGTGCCTGATATTCCTCAAAGAGGACGTTTTGAGCCTTTTGATTTTCAGGGGACAGCATTTAGCCAAGGGGGATATTCTGCCCAATATGGCCAAGCTTTATCATCTATAGTTGATTTACAAACATGGACTCGGTTTACAGATTTCAATGCCCATATATTGGGTGTTACACCTATAGGATTTAGATATGGACGTGGATATGCGAATGATAGCACTTATTGCAATCTTGATTTTAATTATGGTAATCAAGAACTATTGCAAGATTTTAATAACAATGGTATTCTTGCAGATTTTATAAAAAATAGGACAAGTTTCTCTGAGCCTCCTGAAGGAACAGGTATTAGAACAAGTTATTCTAAGAAATTTACAAATGGGATATATAAATTTTTAGGAAGATATACTGATTATTCGCTTGGAACTAATGATTCAGATGTAGGCGCAAATTTCAGTTTAAGTAATGATGTATTATATTTATTAACAACATATAAAGGCTCTGTGAATGATAAGCTAGATGTTCAATTAGGTCTATCATACTCTGATAATCATAGCGATGCGACAATAGGTATAGAATTAGAAGAAGATGCTCAATTAGTATATGGTATCTCTAATGTTGATCTTTTAGCCTATTCTAATGATGATTTATTACAATTTAGGTCAGTTTTATCAAGAAAAATATTTTCAAAATCTCGTTTTAAATATGGATTTCATATATTTGATCAATCAAGTGCATTCTATAATTATGTTTTTAAAGAAGAGACAAATCCTGAAACACAGGGCGTTTTTCAGTCAATTGATTTTATAAAAACAAGCCCTGTTGTATTTGAAGAGTTTTTAGTTACAGGCTTTTTAGAATTAGATTTACGTTTATCAAAAAAGTTTGCAATAAATACAGGTGTTAGATATGAAGATTCAAAATTAATTAATAGAGAAAATATATCACCTCGCTTTTCAATGGCTTATAAAATTACTAAAAATACACAAACTTCATATGCTTATGGAAAGTATTATCAGACTCCAGAATTAGGATTTGATCAGTGGTATAGAAGGAATAATATTGATTTTAATTATATTGATATTGAAAATTTGAAATTTGAGAATTCAGAGCATCATATTTTAAACTATGAATGGAATAAAAAAGGTAAGATGCTTAGGTTGGAGGTGTTTGAAAAAACTTATAATAATTTAATTACTTTACACCCTATTGAATGTGATAATAATGTTTGTCCAAATACTATCTCTAATAATGGTAAAGGTTATTCGAAAGGGTTTGAAATGTTTTGGCGGTATGATCAAAAAGATAATCAGGGTGTTGGCCAAGATATATTTATGACCTATTCTTATTTAGATAGTAAAAGATCGTTTAAAGAATACCTTGATACAATAAGGCCGAGCTTTGCATCTGAGCATAAAGTTACCTTTTCTTATAATAATACATTTAATATAAATGAAACCGAGAATAGGCTAAGTGCAAGTTTAGCTTTAACAGGAACATCTGGTTTTCCATATTATGATCCCTTTGATAAAGTGCAATATACTTCAACTCCATATTTTTCTCTAGATATAGGAGGTAGCTATCTCCCTGATATGAAAGATAAAGGCTTTTTAGTTTTATTTTTCAATATTTCAAATCCTCTAGGATATAGAAATAGTTTTGGGTATAATTATATAGCTGAGGATTATTCTAAACTTGATGAGCCTAAAGAAAATTTGCCTGCAAGTATGAGAACAATTTTTATTGGTTGCTTTATGATCCTTAATATTAAAAAATAAAAATGATATATATATTTTATATATTATTGATTTCTTCTGTTTTTTGTGATAAATATCCTGAAAAATATTATACTTCAATGGATAAAGCTTTAGAAAATTTAAATTCAGCTGAAACAGAAGATGATTATTTAAAAGTTTCTAATTATTTTTATCGTATTTCGAATGCTGTTAAAACAGATTGGTTATCTAGTTATTATTATGCATTATGTAATGCCAGAATTAGCAGATTTCAAGATGATAATGATATTAAAGAAATTTATTTAGATAAAGCTTTGGATATAATTAATCCTTATGATTTAATTGATACTGTTAAATTAGATTCTATAGCATACTCTGAGATTAATGCTTTGAAAGCTCTAATTTATGCAGCAAAAATATCTTCTATGTCAAGTGCTATGAAGTATGGTCCATTATCAGGAAATAGTTTGAAAGTTGCATTAAAATTTTATTCAAGAAATCCACGCGCTTATTTTCTTGATGGACAAGGAAAATATTATATGCCTTCTTTTGTAGGCGGAGGTGTTGATATAGCTTTGCCTTTACTTGAAAAATCATTGAAATATTATGATGAATTTGAAGCAAAACCATATTGGCCAAATTGGGGAAGAGAAGATTGTCAGTCTTTATATAATAAGGCATTAAATGAAAAAGAATAAATCACTTTATTTATTTTTATTATTTTTTTCTATACTGTTTTCTAAAGTAGATGATTCATATGTTATCTTAGTTTCATTTGATGGCTTCCGTTATGATTATATAGAACGTGTTGATACTCCTAATTTTGATTATATAGAAAAAAATGGTATTAGAGCCGAATCTTTAAAGCCCGTTTTCCCATCTCTTACATTCCCTAATCATTATGCAATTGCAACGGGCTGTTATGCAAATAAACATAAAATATTAGGAAATCAGTTCAAAACATTCTCTGGTGAATATTCTTATAAAAATAAAGATACAGTGCAAGATGCTAAATGGTATGGGGCAGAACCTATATGGGTTACTGCTGAGAAAAGTGGTATTATAACGGCGACTTATTTTTGGGTTGGCTCAGAAGCAAAAATAGGAGGCTATTATCCTACATATTATAAAAATTATCAATCAGGAATAGACCCTAAAGTTAAAATTAAACAAGTTGTAGATTGGCTTGAATTACCAATTAAAGAAAGGCCTCGATTAATTTGTCTTTATTTTAATGAACCTGATCATGCAGGTCATGTTTATGGTGCTGATTCTAAAGAAGTTAATAAGCAAATTGAAAACTCAGATTATATTTTAGGATATCTTATGGATACTTTGAGTGAATTAGACATTTATGATAATATTAATTTTGTTGTTGTAAGTGATCATGGTATGGTAGACGTATCTGAAAAAAGAATAATCAATATAGATAATTTTAATATACCTGGAGTTATAGATGGAAAAGGCCCATTAATGAGTGTTAAAGGTGAAAGCTTCTACGATATTAGTATCCCTCATGCTTCAGTTGTTTCTGCTGTTAACAATAATGCACTCCAATATCATAATCCTTATTATGATTTTTTACTTGTTGCAGATGAAGGGTGGATGCTTTATAAAAATAGTCATCTTGAAGAATATGATGGTTCTTTACCGGTTAAGGGAATGCATGGATATATAACTGATAATCCTAATATGCACGCTATTTTTTATGCATATGGCCCGCTTTTTAAAGAGAATATGCAAATCAATACATTCGAGTTAATCCATATATATCCAATGTTATGTAAATTACTTAATATCAAACCTTATTGGGATGTTGATGGCAAATTAGATGTATTGCAATCAATTTTAAAATAAATGGAATTTTTCTTTTCAGAAAATATAAATAACTCTACTATTATTTTAGATTCTATGGAATTCAGACATTGTATTAAAGTCATGAGAAATAATGTAGGAGATAGGGTTAGCGTTATTGATGGGAAAGGTAATGTTTATAAAGGTAAAATCAAAATAATTAATAGGGGTAATTGTGAAATTTTAGTTGATGATGTAATAGAAAATTATTGTAAAAAAGAATATTATACGCATATCGGAATATCTCCAATTAAAAATCATGATAGGCTAGAATGGTTTATTGAAAAAGCGATTGAAATAGGTGTAGATGAGATTTCTTTTATTAATTGTTCTAGGACTTTAAGAAAAAAAATTAAAATAGATAGATTGCATAGAACTGCTATATCAGCACTTAAACAGACACTTAAAGCCAAATTACCTGCTATTAATAATCCTATTAGTATCGATGATTTTATAAAAGAATGTAATAATGTAAATAAGTTTATTTGTCATCTTGAAAATCAAGATAGAAAAAGTTTGTTTGCATTTAAAGAAAATATAAAAAAATATTCTAATACTTGTATTCTTATTGGCCCTGAAGGTGATTTCAGTTTAGATGAAATTTCTATGCTTGTTGGCTCTGGTTTTAATTCAATAACGCTTGGAGATAGTCGTCTTAGAACTGAAACAGCAGGTGTTGTAGCTTGTAATCTTATTAATAGTATACAAAATTTATGATTGCATTAAATGAACATCAAAGATGGATGCTTTATGCACTTAAAGAAGCTAAAAAAGCATATAATATTGATGAAGTTCCTGTAGGATCTATTATTGTTAAAGATGGTATGATTATGGGAACAGGATATAATCAAATGGAAACTTTAAATGATTCTACAGCTCATGCAGAGATTATAGCAATTACAGCAGCATCTAATAAGTTAGGAGATTGGAGACTGAATTCTTCATCTATATATATAACAAAAGAACCTTGTATTATGTGTATTGGAGCAATTATAAATTCAAGAATTGAAAATGTTTTTTATGGTTTGCCAGATGTAGAAAGTAAATTTTCAATCATAAAAAATAAGCTAGATGTAAGGATGAGTCATTTAAAATATGTAGAAGGTGAAATATTAAAAGACGAGTGTCAAAAAATAATTCAAGATTTTTTTTTAAAAAAGAGATAATATCCTAAATTATAACCTAATTAATTATTAATTTTTATAAATTAGGAGAGGTGTCCGAGCGGTTTAAGGTGCACGCCTGGAACGCGTGTATGGATGAAAATCCATCGGGAGTTCGAATCTCCCCCTCTCCGCATGATAGTTATGAAAACTAAAAATATCATATTCATATATATACTACTACTAAGTTTTTCATTTGCACAAAGTGCTTTAAAAATAGCTACAGTCTCTTATATTAAGGGCTCTTGTTATATTGAAAATTCTATTCAAGATAAATCTATTACTCCTCTTGCTGGAAATTCTATAATGAATAATGATATTATTCATTCAAAGGAGGATTCTTTTTGTGATATTATTTTTGATGACGATGCTACTAAAATTCATATTGATGAAAATACAAGAGTAAAAATTTTATCAGATAATTATTCACGAGTTTTTGAAGTGTATTATGGTAGTGTATTTGTAAGTAATGCAAAAACTCATATTAAAACGTATATACAAACACTCAATAATAATATTTATGTTAATAATAATAATATTTGGGTTAACTCTTATAGAGATTTTGATAAGGTGGTTTCAATTAACTATAATGCTAATATTTATAATTATATATCAAATTCTCAAATTATACTTAAACCTTTAACTGCCTATAATATTTTTTCTAATGGTTCAGTAAAAATAGATAACAATTTAGATTTAGTTCCTGATTATATTGAGGATGAAAGTTATCTTCAGGTTAGAAAAGAAAATAGAAACAAGTATGATGTTTATTTGAATGATTATGACTTGATTCCAGTTTATGGTAGAGAAACTGAAAAACGTAGTTTTGATGATAATGGGTTTAAGCTTGGATTGACAGCTGGAACTCGATATATGAATAATAATGAATATTTGACATTTGGCTTATTCCCTCAATATAAACATAATAATTTTATTGTATATAGTAAGCTAAATGTTTATTATGATTATTTTTTAAAATGTAGTTCATTTGATGATTGTGAATTTACAGAATCAGGTATTTATTCTAATTGGGAATCTAAAAATGATATTTTAGAAAAATTTCATTTACGGTATCATCGTTCTGATTATAATAATAGTTTCAGTATTTATGCAGGAGAAATTCCACAAGTAACTTTTGGGCATGGGTATCTTGTGAATAAATTTTCTAATTATTATGAATACCCACTTAGAAGTGATTTTGGTGTGAATATTGATTGGAAAATAGATAATGATTTTTTGAATTTTAAATTTCTTGTTCCTAGTATTAGAGAATATTTTCGCGATGGTGGCATTTTTGGTATGCATGCTTCTCTTTTTCTATCTCATCGTTTTCCTTTAACTCTTGGACTTGGCTTTGTGATGGATTTTAATCAATTCAGTCAATCCCCTAGAGTATATGATGTAGATTCAAGTATTGATTCAAGGCAAATCAAAGCATTTGAATTAGATTTTGAATTAGATATTATACGAAGTATGAATTTAGATGTATCTATTTATGGAGAATTAGTTGGAATATGGTATCCTGAAAATATATTTTATTTCAGGTCTGATGGTTTGATGCCATTTTCAGATGATCTTAGATGGAGGAGAGGGACTTGGGGAGTTATGGCTCCAGGTGTATCGTTGCTTATAGATAATAAACATGAAATTAATTTTGCTTTTAACTTTAATTCAGCGGCTTTTTATCCCTCTTATTTTAATACTAACTATTTATATAATAGATCACTGTATTATTTGACAGCTCAGCCATTTGATTTTAATACATTAGGTTTTAATTTAGTAGGTAATCAAATAGGGATGCTAAATGATTTTGCAATTAATTCAACTAATATGGAATTTTTTGTACCTAAAGAATTATATCCAATATTGACAAATAAAATTAACGTGTTCCCATTAAGAGGATTTTCTATTGATTATAAATATAATTTTAGAAATAAGATTGAATATTACAATGCTATTTCTGTATATACTCAGAATGTTGGACAAGAAAAAATAAAGTCTCAAACTTATTATACCTTTGATGCTAAGCTATCTATTAAAGAAAATATTTTAAGAAATTTATCAAGCCTTAATTTTTATGTTTCAAATGTATTCTTTCTTGAAAGAGATGATAGGGAAGAATATACGTTTGGATTTAATATGATGTTTGATTTACCTTCTGATGTATATATACTTTTTGATATTGGCCAAGTCTTTTATGATGTTAGTTTAAATGGAAAGAGAAATAATGTACTTAATTCAGGGCTGCAACTTAGATTAAATTTTTGATGAATTTTAAATCTTTTTTTTATATTTTTATAGGCATGACAATACTAGGTATATCTATTGGATATGTTGTAGGTTTTTATATAGGGATTCATGCAATGAATAATTATTGGTTTTATTGTTCGGTTCCTATTTTTATTATAGCATCATTTCTTATTGTATATGGTGCCTTATTTATAAAGGATATTAAATGAAATTAAAAAAAAATATAAAATTTTCCAGTAAAGTAGAAAATTTATCAAAATCTTCTGAAAAGAAGGGTGATTTGCTTATACAGGTAAATGAACTTATGGAAAAAATGGAAAATGATTATGGTCCATTGATGCTTGAAGAGCTACAAAAAAGATTAAAGAAAACTATTGAAGACTTTCATGATGATGTTAATATTGTATTGAAAGATGCATTTAGTAGTGATAAATCTAAGATTTTAAATAAAAAAAATGAGAGTATAGATTCTGAAGATGGAGTTCCATCTTTTATTGCAGAATATCAAAATAAAAAGAATAAAAAATAATTCTGTGCTAGATGGGGAGTTAGCGGTTTCCTGTAACCTGAAATCCGCTATATGCAGGGTTGAATTCCAATAGATGGGTTTTGCTGGATATAATAAAAATATATAAGCGATGTTGAAGTATGAGCTTTGCGCAATGAATGTTTTCTGAACTCCGCCAGATCTGGAAAGAAGCAACGGTAGGAATTATATTTAGGTGCCGCAGAATCCTTATGCTGAGTTGGCTGTCTATTTTTTTATATTTACAGAAGATTCTACTATTGGTGCACAGATAAATTAAATTATGACATATAAAGTATTAGCATTAAAATGGCGTCCTAATAATTTTGATCAAATTATAGGTCAACAGCATATAACTAAAGCTCTTAAAAATGCTATTAAGTTTAACAGAATATCCCATGCTTTTACATTTAGTGGACCGAGAGGTGTTGGAAAAACTACGACAGCTAGAATATTAGCTAAAGAACTTAATTCTGTAGATGATATTAATTCATCATTTGATATAATAGAAATGGATGCTGCTTCAAATAGAGGGATTGATGAAATAAGGAGCTTGCGAGAGAATGTTTCAATTGCACCTGCACATGGACAATATAAAATATATATTATTGATGAAGTCCATATGCTTACTAAAGAAGCATTTAACGCATTGCTTAAAACTTTAGAAGAGCCTCCTGAGCATGTTGTTTTTATATTAGCAACAACAGATGCCTATAAAATGCCAGCAACTATTTTATCGCGAACTCAAAGATATGATTTTAGAAGACTTAGTATAGATGATATTAAAAAACAATTAATGATTATATTACAATCTGAAAATAAAAATTTTAATAATGATAGTTTGGGGCTGATTGCAAGGAAAGCTGATGGAAGCATGAGAGATGCTTTAGGTTATTTAGATCAGGTAATCAATTATTGTGAAGATAGTATTGATTTGAATGAAATTCAAAATGTTTTAGGTGTAATTAGTGATTCATCGTATTTGGAATTATTTGATGCTATATGTAATAAAGATATCAATAATGTTATTAAAATAATGAATAATTCAATTAATGTTGGTGGCGTATCGGTAATTAATTTTATTTCTGATTTTAATATTTTTTTAAGACAAATTCTATATTGTATGATTGGAAAGAAAAATAGTGATAATATGATAGATGTATGGATTAAGAATAATAAAAATATTGGCGAGTTAGATGTTATTAGAATTATGGAATTGTTAATGAAATTAGAAAATAAGATTAAATTTATAGATCATCCTGATTTAGCTTTAGAGTTATTAATGATTAAATTATGTAAGTTAGATAATGTTATAGAAATATCAGAAATTATAAAACAGTTAAATCATAATGATGAAAATATTAATAGATTGATAGATGACTCTAGTAATGCTATTGATAAGGGTGCTGCAAATGATAATGTAGTTTCTGAACAAAATAATATTAATAAATCTATAGATGGGTCCAATGATGCTATTAATTCATCAATTGAGGATATTTTAGATGATAATATAAAAAATACTTCTGATGATAATGCTAGCGATATAGTAGTTTCTGAAAATAATAATCTTAAGAATCTAAATGATAAAAATATTGATAATATATTAGATGCTACCCACACTGACCAACAGAATGATGATAAAGTTAAGATTGATGCAATAAAAATTAATGAAAAATTAAATGATATTATTGATTTTATAGATGATAAAAATAGTAAAACAGCTGGATTTATGGGTGATATTGAAATTTTAGATGTAAATGATACTGATATAAAAATTAAAATAAATAATATTAGTAAATTTTTATATGATACTTTATTGAAGGATATTCCTTTAATTAAGGATGCCTTTAATAGATGCTTAAATACTGATCATAATATTATTATTATAAAAGGTACAGAAATCCCTCAAAACATCGATAAGGAAAAAAAAATTAAAGTAGATAAAGAGCATCCTCTTTTTATGGATGCATTAGAAAAGTTTGAAGGTAAAATTATAAAATAAGGAGTAAGCCTATGTTTCCTAAAGGTGGAATGAGTGGTATGTATAAAAAAGCACAAGAAATGCAGAAAAAGATGGCAGATATTCAATCTGAGATTAGTTCTATGGAAGTTGAAGGCTCTTCTGGAGGTGATATGGTTAAAGTTGTTGTTAGTGGAGAGAAAAAAATATTATCTTTAAATTTAGACCCAAATCTTTTAAATGAAGATAAAGAAATGATAGAAGATTTGATTTTGGTAGCAATCAATCAGGCAATTGAAAAAGTGGACTCTATATCAAAAGAAAAAATGGGTTCTCTAACAGGAGGTATGAATATACCTGGGTTATTTTAATAATGAGAGGAATACCAGAAAGCTTAAATGAATTAATCCAGCAGTTCTCAACACTTCCTGGAATAGGTAAAAAAACTGCAGAGCGTTTAGCAATTTTTATTTTAAAAAAAGATAAAGAAGTAGTGCTTCCATTTTCTCAGGCATTAATAGATGTTAAGAATAAAATCAAACTTCATAATATATGCCATTGTTTTATGGAACAAAATGAATGTGTCATATGTGATGATTCTTCAAGAAATTCATCCGTCCTTTGTATAATTAAAGATCCCACAGATATTTTTATGATTGAAAAAACTGGATTTAATGGCTACTATCATTCTATTGGGGGATTGATTTCTCCTTTAGATGGTATTGAACCAGATATGCTTAATTTTAAAACTCTTATAACTAGATTGGATGGTTTTGAAGAGCTGATAATTGCCCTTGAACCATCATCTGAAGGAGATGTGACCTCTACTTATCTTTTAGAAATATTGAAAGATTATGATGTTAAAATTTCAAGATTAGCTAGAGGTGTTCCTGTAGGCTCTAGTTTTGATTATATAGATGAAGTCACCTTAACTCATTCATTAGAGGATAGGATTGAATATAAATAATATTTTACATAAGAATTTTCCCAATATTCTTTCTTTTTTTAGAATTTTCATGACTCCTATTATCGTATTATTGATGTTGGAACAGGATATTTATTATAGAATCATTTCTTTTTTTATAATATTGTTTGTTTCTTTAACTGATGCATTAGATGGTTACTATGCACGAAAATATAATCTTATATCAGATTTTGGAAAATATTTAGATCCTGCAGCTGATAAAATTTTTGTTTTATCTATTTTATTTGCGCTGCATTATATTTTAGTAGATTATATTTCTTTATGGATTGTATTGATGATTTTTTTAAGAGATATATTTGTTACTGTTTTAAGAACTGTTTCTAGTAAAAGAGGATTTAAGTTTAAAACTTCTAGGTTGGCTAAAAATAAAACTTTAGTTCAAATTATAGCAATATACATTATATTTTTATTTATGATTTTAAATGAGAGTAATATTTATATTATTAATTACTCAATATTTTACTATATAATGTTAATTTGTTTATTATTAAGCCTCTTATCTGCTTGTGATTATTTGAAACAATACTATTTTTTAAATAAAAATGAACTGGATTAGTAATTTAGTCCTTAAGTATTTTTATATTGGGAATTTCCAATATGCTCCAGGATCACTCTCTAGTTTATTTGCTGCCTTAGTTTGGTTTTTTATACCTGATAGTATGCTCTTTAAATTATTATTTTTATTAATTCATTTATTAATGGGTTTTTATTTTTGCTATTTATTTTACAGTACAAGGCCCATTGATAAAGACCCTAGTTTTATAGTGATTGATGAGGTTGTTGGTATGATGATTAGTTTGTATTTAGCTCCTAAAATTTTTAGTGCTTATTTAATGGCTTTTATTTTGTTTAGATTTTTTGATATTTTAAAACCTTCAATTATTGATAGAGCGCAGTATGTTAATTATGGTATTGGTATTATGTTAGATGATATTATTTCTGGTTTTTTGTCTTTGTTAATAGTATATGGTATTTTTTATTAATATGAATGTTGCTATAATGAGTATAGGAGATGAATTGATGAATGGGTTTACCATTGATACTAATTCATCATGGATTGCAAAGAGAATACTTGAATATCAATCATTAGATGTTGTTTCAAAAATCACTGTAAAAGATGATCCTGTAGATATAAAAAATAATTTAGATGGTTTGATTAAAAATAAAGTTGATTATATTTTTATTACAGGTGGATTAGGTCCCACTCATGATGATATAACAAAAAAAGTTTTATCTGACTATTTTAATGTAGATTTAGTTTTAAATTCATCATATTACTCTCGTCTTAAGCTATTTTTTAAGGATAAAAATATTAAAAAGAGTTCAAATTTAAAATCTCAAGCACAGATACTTGAAAATAGCGTTCCTATTCCTAATAGATATGGAACGGCTCTTGGTATGAAAATCAAACATAAGGAATCAATAATATTTGTTTTACCTGGGGTACCAAAAGAAGTTAAAGGTATGTTTGAAGAGGGAATATCCTCATTATATCTATCTCCTAATTTTAAAAAAGAAAAGAAATATATAACATTATTAACAACTGGTATATATGAAAGTAAGCTTTTTGATATGCTTAAGGATATCATTAAGCAGAATATTGATGATTTTTCAGTTTCATTTCTACCTAAATATACTGGTGTTAATATAAGACTGTCTAAAAAAGAAAGCAGTGCTTGTTTAGAAGACTTTAAAAATAATATTATAGGTAAAGTTGGTAAGTATGTTTATGGCTTTGATAATCAAAATATGGAAAATATTATAGCTGATAAATTATTTTCAAATCAATTAACTATTGCTGTAGCAGAATCATGCACTGGAGGTTATATATCTAAAAAATTAACGGATATTTCGGGAAGTTCTTTATATTTTAAAGGTAGTATTATTGCTTATGGTAATTCTATTAAAGAATATTTTTTAGATGTACCTAATGAATTGTTGAGTAGTTATGGTGCTGTAAGTAGTGAAGTCGCAGTTAAAATGGCAGAAAGTATTAGGAGAAAATTTAAATCAGATATTGGTGTTTCTACTACTGGTATATCGGGTCCAGATGGGGGCTCTGAAGATAAGCCTGTAGGTTTAATTTATATTGCTGTTTCTATGAAAAATGAAACAATTGTTAAAAAATATAATTTAATTCCTTATAGAAAAGAGCATCGGAATGTTGCCTCTCATACAGCTCTTAATATGGTTAGACTCCTTATAAAATAAGTTGTTTTAATCTTTTTTTAAAAAAAACTTTGTTTATATGTTATATCCATCGTAATATACTTACGAGTAACTTACGAGTAAATTATGTTGTCACCTAAAAAGCAAAAATTTGTTGATTATATTAAAGATTTTACAAATCAAAATCATAGACCTCCAACATTCATTGAAATTATGAAAGGTTTAAATTTCAAATCACTTGGAACTGTTAATTGGTATATTGTAGAGCTTGAAAAAGATGGCATCATTGAAAGAGTGAAAGGCTTCAATGGTAAACGAGCTTTATCAATACTTGAATCTCATATAGCTAATCAATTACCTCTTTTAGGAGTCGTTTCTGCTGGTTCTCCTATTGATGTATTTGATACAATAGAATATGTTGATGCTCCAGAAGTATATTGTAAACCTAATAATTTTATGTTAAAAGTAGCAGGGGACTCAATGATTGATGATGGGATATTAGATGGAGATTATATTGTAGCAAAAAAAATTCAGGTAGCAGAACCAGGAGATACAGTAATTGCTAGTATTGATGGTGAAGCGACATTAAAAAGATTTTATGTTGGATCAAATGGGATTGAACTTCATCCTAGAAATGATAACTATAGTATTATACATATTGATGAACAGGATGAATTAATCATTCAAGGCAAACTTGTTGCTGTAATTAGAGAATATTAAATAGGGAGTAATATGACAAAAGTTAAAAATAAAGAGCTTGATCAAGTTATAGAAAAAATAAAAAAGCAAACGAAAGATCCTGATGCTATAATGCGTTTAGGTGATGGTAAGAAAAAAATGAAAGATATAGAGGTAATATCAACAGGGTCATTAGCTTTAAATACAGCGATAGGTATTGGTGGAGTTCCTAAAGGAAGAATAGTTGAAATATATGGCCCAGAATCATCTGGTAAAACTACATTAACATTACATATTATTGCTGAAGCTCAAAAATCAGGTGGAAATGCTGCTTTTATAGATGTAGAACATGCTCTTGATCCCGTTTATGCAGAAAAAATTGGAGTAGATGTACAAAATTTATTGATTTCACAGCCTGATACAGGTGAACAGGCTTTAGAAATAACAGAATCTTTAGTTAAGAGTTGTAAGTTAGATGTACTTGTAATTGATTCTGTTGCAGCATTAGTTCCAAAAGCTGAAATTGATGGAACTATGGGAGATTCTCATATGGGTTTGCAGGCTAGATTAATGTCTCAAGCAATGAGAAAATTAACAGGTATAGTTAGTAAATCTAAAACTTGTGTTATTTTCATTAATCAAATAAGGCATAAGATAGGGATTATGTTTGGTAATCCAGAGACAACAACAGGTGGTAATGCTTTAAAATTTTATTCTTCTTTAAGACTAGAAATTAGAAGAAAAAGTCAAATTAAAGATGGTGATAGTATAGTTGGTAACAGAACTGTAGTAAAAGTTGCAAAGAATAAATTAGCACCTCCTTTTCAAAAAGTTGAATTTGATATACTTTATGGACAAGGAATATCATATGAAGGAGATCTAATTGAAAAAGCTATTGAGGCAAATGCATTAGTTCAATCAGGTTCTTGGTTTTCTTATAAAGAAAACAAAGTAGCACAAGGTAAAGAAAACTTAAGACAAAAACTTAAAGAGGATAAAAAACTTAGATCTGAATTAGAAAATGATATTAAAGGGTATCTTGGATTATAAAAATAATTTTATAAATGTGATATGGCTCAAAAATCATTTTAATTCTTTATTATAAATTAGTGTAGTAAGAATTTAGAGTTTATTCTCAATCCACTCTTACTCCTTAAAACCTCTTTTTTAAATGGACACAGTAATCCCCCAAGGGGGATTACTCATTTATAGGATGAATATTTTAAGGTATTATATTAACCTTCTAAGATGGTATTAAGTAGTTGAACAAGATCAAGAACATCTATCAGGTTGTCGTTATTTAAATCTCCTGATATTAATTGAGAGTTTGATGCATTTGAGTTCCCAATAATAATATTAACTATAGTAACTAAATCTAATACATCAATTATTCCATCTGAATTTAAATCTCCAAACAGTATATTTGAATCTTCACCTACTATGTAAACTCCAGTACGACGTTCATCTCCTTGATATGTATTCCAATATTCTTGAGATGTAGCACTTTGTTTTAAATCGATCACACTAAGATTTTGAGCAGAACCTATAATTATTTCTAAATCATTATCTGAATCAATATCTGCTATTGTAGGAGAGCTTATAAAGCCATAATTATAGCTTATAGGAAAATTTTGAAATGGAGTACCATCTATATTGTAAATAATAATTAATCCTTCTTCTGAAGCTGTGACTATTTCAGGTATTTGATCATCATTTAAATCAGCAAATACAGGACTTGAGTTTATTTTATTTTCAGTTGAATCTCCAGAAATATTTTGAGGCCATCCAGGAAGTGCATTTCCATTTATATCAATTCCATATAAATAACCGTCTTCAGATCCAAAAAATATACCTAATTGATTATTAAACTCTACAAATCCAGAGGATGAATGAATACTACCTCCTGTTATTACAGTAAATTCAAGATTTCCATTTAAATTTACTCCGTAATAAAAGCCATCTTCATTTCCAGCTACAATAATAATTTCTCCATTATTATCTATGATTGAAGGAACAGTTTTAAATTTATCTGAACCTGTAAATAAATTAGAAATTGTACCATCATCATAAATGATAGCAATTAAATCATCATTTTCCGTTGCAACAACGATATCATCTTTACCATTATTATTTAGGTCATATATGGCTCCACCTTTTAGTATTTTTTCATTGATATCTACAGGAAAGTTTGGAACACTTGTACCATTATGATTTATGGCATAGATATCTCCAGAAGAAGAATAACTATACATTATAATTTCTAAATCATCATCGGAATCTAAATTTGCTAAAGAAGGTGTTGCCATTAGAAAGTGTTCAGCTTCAAAATCTAGCTCTATATTTCCATATTGGTCAATGATATAACAGTGTTTATTTTTAGAACTAACAACAAATTCTATTTCACCATCATTATCTATATCATCTGCTACAGCTGAACCCCAAATATCTGCATTGTTTCCTTCTAATAAAATTGGAAATCCATTTAAGCTATTACCTTGATTATCAATGCCATGAAAATAACCAGAATCGTCACCAAAAAATATTTCTGTCTCTCCATCACTATTTATATCGTATAATAAAGGAGAAGATTGTACTGTGGTTACAGCATTATATTCTTGATTATTATCATCTAATAATGTAACCTGATAAGGGAAGCCTGATTGATCAAGAGATACATTTATATCAATATAATATTGATTTTCATTGTATTCTCCATTATTTCCAAAGGATAAAATATTTAGACTTAATTGATGAACATCAAAGGATATATCATCTGAAAATGCAATTGTAAAAGGACTGCTATTATTAGTATATGAATTTCCAGCTGATAAATTACTAAATGTAACATAGTCATTGATTATAGTTAAATCAGCATCATCAGATGATAAAATCATATCAATATTTGCAGCATTATTCCAAGGCACTAAATTTTCAACAGATATATACAGATTAATTGTCTCTCCTGGATTGACAACTAAGTCTCCATCTCCAATATATTCGTTATATTGATAATCTTGAAGTATTACATTTGGATTATCAAGACTTTGTGGTTCAATTTCAATTAAAGCTCCCTGTCCTGAGTCAAATCCATTTAGTGAGCTTAATAGGTAATAGCCATTTTGAGATCCTCCCCAGCCCCAATTATTATGGAAATAGTCATCATCATAACCATCTATATTCCAAGCATGACCTCCATCATTACTATAACCTACATAGATGATTGGCCTATTATTATTAAGTTCATTTTGTAACAATTCTCTATATGCGGTAGTCCCATATTGCCAAGGTTCTACTTGGTCCATACTATTTTTAAATAAAAAATAATTTCTCATTGCATAGTATGTAGATGGGTTGCCTCCAAATACATTGGCTCCAGAGCCATCAACACCATATCCCATATTAACAGCTACTCCGCAATGATAGAGTAATTCTTGTGTCTCAGTGGTTGCGTAGCTGTTTGGCATATCTGAATAATCATAATAGGCATTGCCAAAATCAGCATATTGGTAACCGTACTCCCAATGGTTATAGCCATGAGTCCCGTATCCTATCTCAGGATAAGACCAGTAGTGCATAACTTGTGCCATAGAAACAGCTACACAGCCTACTAGTGCATTCCCTCCTGGACCATCAGGATCCTCAGGACACATATCATTCCAGGCACTTCCTTGATCAAATCGTGATTGAAGTAGTGGGTTTACATTTCTTGTTTGTGGTTCATATTCAACATATCTTGAAAACCTTTCCCATTCTAAAACAATTTCTTGATCTGGAATTTCATTTCTCAATTCTTTTTCTTCATTTATTTGTTTTTTGTATAGATTAAAAATATAATTAATATTTGTAGGAATATTGTCAAATCTAAAATTATTATTAAAGCTATAACCTAGTATTGGACGAATTAAATTATCATAACTAATTAAAATAAAACCTTCAGGATTAAGTGTTATAACATAGAAAATATTTTCATTATCTATAGAATAAAGTTCAGTAGAGTTAATACTAAAAGTATTAGTTCTAGGATCATTCTTATAGTTGTAAAAATTTTGAGCAATATTTTCTGCATCATTTTGCGATATTGGTGCACAAAATATAAAAGTTATCATTAAAAAAAATATAGTAATTACTCTCATAGTCCCTCTTTCTTTATTTTAACCTAATTAGTTTTAAAAAGGCGATATATTAAACCTACTAAATATAGCAATAATTTGATTATATTATTTGTAACTAATTATAACAATAAAAGGAATTAAATTTTGAGATTTTTATCACAAGCTAGAAAAGCAACTTTTTTTATAAGGGCATTTGGTTTTTTAAAGGTTCCATTAATTTTTTATTGTAAACCTAAAGTTTTATTTATATCAGAAGAAAAAGTGGAAGTGAAAATCTCATTAAATAGAAAAACCAAAAATCATGTTAATAGTATGTACTTTGGTGTATTAGCTGTTGGTGCTGATATTACAGGGGCAATGATTGCTATGGATATAATTAAAAAATCAAACTATAAAATTAATTTACTATTTAAGGATTTTCATGCTGATTTTTTAAAAAGAGCAGAAGGGGATGTGCATTTTATTTGTAAAGATGGAAAAAAAATAAAAGATTTGGTAAATGAAGTTGCTACTAAACAAAAAAGATGTAATACAACTGTTGATGTAAATGCTTTCGTTCCAACTAAATTTCAAAATGAACCTATTGCAAAGTTTAAGCTTACACTTTCTCTAAAATAAATATTGATGTGTCATATTGTATCAACTGTATATATAATCAATCAAATATTATTAAATTGGTTTTGATTTAATTTATTTTAATTATGATATGAAATTTTTATTTATAATAATATTTTCTAATATTTTATTGGCACAGTGTGATTATTCTATTGGTGATATTAATGAGGATCAGAATCTTGATATTATAGATGTTTTGGAAATGGTTAATTTTATTTTATTTGAAGATGCATATAATGAGCTTTATGATTTAAATTCTAATAATATTGTAGATATAGTAGATATTATAGTCCTTGTTAATAGAATTTTATCTGATGCTCCATTTTATAGTAATATTTTATCTGTCGATTATAATTTTGAAAATTTACATATAATGTGGGAATCTTCTCAAGATCAAAATGGTTTTATTAATTATAATTTGTATTATTCTAATATTTTATCAGATGAAGATGATTTGATTTATACTACTTATGATATTGCTGATACTTCTATTATTATAGGAAATTTTGATTTAAAAGAACAAAATTTTTTTAAAATTGGTACTGTTGACTTTATGGGATGTGAAGTTTTTGGAGATCAGTTTTTATATGATCTCCCTTATTTCCATTATGATGTTGATAGTTTAGGTAATGTTATTAGTAATTCATTTAATTTAGATGATTTTGATTCTGCTGAAAATTGTCAAGGTTGTCATAGTTCGCATTATGAAGAATGGTCTTCATCTATGCATGCTTATACTGCTCATAGCCCCTTATTCTTTTCTTATAAAGAAGAAACTGTAAATAATCATCCTGATGTAGGAGATAAATTCTGTACTCAATGCCATAATCCTATTGCATATTTAGCAAATGTTAGCTTATCAGATTATCCAACAGTAGAAGAATTCCAAAATTCAAATTTACCTGCTGTTATTAAAGAAGGAATTTCGTGTGATGTATGCCATACAGTAACAGGTATAAGTCAAACAGTATATACTTCAGATTCAGGTGCAGCTTCAGCCTTATATAAATTATATCCTGGAGAAAATATTAAATTTGGACCAATTGATAATCCTGAACCTAATAATTATCATGAATCCTTTTATCTCCCAACTTATCAAGTATCAGAGCAATGTTTACCTTGCCATGATTTAGTAGTAAGAGATGTTGAAGCAGAAATAACTTTTACAGAATGGAATAGAATTCCAGGTTTTTCAATGTTTGGTGGAGTATCATGTCAGTCATGCCATATGCCTGAAAAAGAAGATGGAACACATGACCATAATTTTATTGGTGTTGATTTAGACCTTAGTATTCCACATTTAGAGAATCCATTATTTAGTAAAGTTTCAGATATGTTAGAATCTTCTGTATCTATGAATTTTGAAGTTTGGGGACAATATTTACCCAATGTAATTTCACCGTTAGATACATTATATATACCTATTGCTATTGAAAGTTTAACAGCTCACAGTATTCCTTCAGGTACATCGTTTAATAGAGAAGCATGGATAGAATTAACAATATCTGACAATGATGGTGGTATTTTGTATTCATCAGGTCTATTAGATAATAATACTACTAATTTGAATTACAATGATCCTAATTTATTATTATTTAAATCATATTTATTAGATGAAAACTCTGATACTACAAATTCAGTAATTGATTCACATGGAATCATTAATAATAGTTTGCCTGCATATAGTCAAAGATTCAAAATTTATGATTTTATTGTTCCTGATATTGCAAATGGTCCTTTGATTATTACAGCAAGAATGCTATTTAGACCCTTTACACCTGAATTTATTATTAATCATAATGAAGAGTTTCTAGATAATTTACCCGTATTTGAAATGTTTAGCATAGAGTCAGAAGTTGGAATTGAGTAAATGAATAAAATAATCTATATAATAATATATTTTTCATTCTTATTTTGTAATTCTTTTTTAATTGATCAAAATTTTGCTCAAATCAATATAGATGATATGTCTTATCATAAACCCTTTTTAGGTGGTTTTAATAAGCCTAAAGTACAGTGGTTAGATTGGGACTATGATGGCGATGATGACTTATTTTTATTAGATGAAGATGGCTCTATTAAATACTATAATAATCAACTTTTTGATGAAAATTCTGAGTTTGTATTAATTAGTACACATTATTTTGATTTTGAGCCTATATCATGGTTTTATATAGCAGATTTTGATCAAGATTTAGAATATGAAATTATTATTCAAGATTATAATAATATTAATCAAATGATTTATTATGATATAATTGATTCAAATCTTATTTTTTTAGGAACTGTTTATGATAATTTATCAGAACCTGTTATTAGTGATCCTGTTATGACCCCTACATTTGTAGATATTGATAATGATGGAGACCTGGATTTCTTTACAGGCAATATGATAGGAACTATAACTTATTATGAAAATATAGGCTTTAATAATTTTTCTTTTACCCCTGATTTTGAACTTATTACAATATTCTGGGAAGAGATATATATAGTTGGTCCTTCTAATAGGCATGGGGCAAGTGCTATTAAATTTATAGATATAGATAATGATAATGATTATGATTTATCATGGGGCGATTATTTCCAGCAAAGTCTATATATTATTAAAAATGAAGGTACCGCTGATATTCCTGATATGGATAATATTAATGTTATGACGTATTATCCCCAAAATTTTCCAGTTATAACAGCTGGCTTAAATATGCCTTCTTTTACAGATATTGATGGAGATTTAGATATGGATTTATTTGTAACAGTTTTATCCGGGGCTTATGGTTATCAATTAATTGATAATTTTATATATTTCCAAAATAATGAAGGAGAATATGATTTAATTACAAATGAGTTTATTGAAACTCTTGATTTATTCTCTGATATTTATCCTGAGTTAGTTGATATTGATAATGATGGAGACCTTGATTTATTTATTGGAACAGATGTAGATTTTTCATCTTTACCATGGTTTGGAAAAATTAAGTTTTTTGAAAATATTTCTACAGTTGATAATGAGCCAGTATGGTCCTTATCTAGTTCGGAATATTTAGGTGGAGAAGTAGGCAATAATTTATCATTAGATTTTGGTGATATTGATAATGATAGTGATTTTGATCTCGTTGTTGGAGACTTTAATGGAAGAGTTAAATTGTATATTAATATTGGGAGTCAAAATAGTCCGAATTTTATTTTTGATAATTTTATTTTTGATAACAACAATCAGAATATTGATTTATCAGGATATTCAGTTCCAAAATTAGTTGATATAGACAATGATAACGATCTTGATTTATTTATAGGAGAAATGTCAGGGTCAATATTTTTTTATGAAAATATAGGTACCTCCTTATTACATGACTTTGTTCTAGTGTCAAATGATTTTGATGATATTAATGTAGGTAGTAGGTCAGCTATAGATTTCATTGATATTGATTTCGATAATGATTTAGATTTATTTGTAGGTTCTCAAAATAATGGAATAGTTATTTTTGAAAATATTGGGAGCATGCAGTCTCCTCAATTTATTATTAATGAGAATATAAATATTCCTTTTTTAGGTTTAAATACTATCCCTGCTTTATATTATGATAATGGAAAAATTAATCTCATTTCAGGCTTATCAACAGGCGGAGCTTATTATCTAAGTTATGAATCTTGTAGTTTAGCAGGTGATTTTAACCAAAATTTAGTTGTAGATATTGTTGATATAATTTTTCTTATTAATATTATTTTAGATGATTTATTGTATGAGTCTGTTTGTCCTTATGATATTAATAATGATTTTAGTATAGATGTTATTGATATTATGTTACTTGTAGATATAATATTAAGTTCATAATGTAATAGTTTGTAAATGTGATATATATCTCAATATTTTATTATTAAGTTTGTGTAATTTATGTAAAGTTTAGGGAGCGATATGAAAAGTAGAAAAATATATTATATTTTGATATCTTTATTTATGATTTCAAATATTTATTTATCTGAAGCAAATTATGATATACATAATATTTCAGGTACAGCAGAAATTGAGTTGATATATTCTGATATAAGTAAAACATCTTTAAAAGTTAAAGTAGATGATTATTTGCTTATTCCTACAGAAAATAAAAAATTTAAAGTTTACATAGATAAGGGTACATCTTTAATAAGTCAAGGTAGTCCAGATGTACCAAAATTATCAACTTCTATTATTATCCCAGATCAGGGGAATATGAAAATTAAAATTATTGATTCTGAATATATTGAGTATTCGGATGTAGATTTGTCATCATCTAAGGGTAATATTACTAGAGATATTGAACCTAGTTCTATTCCTTATATGTATAATAAAAGTTATACTAAAAATGCATTTTATCCAGGAGAATTAGCTAAATTAGAATCTCCATATATTATAAGAGATTTAAGAGGACAAACAGTTCTTTTTTATCCTGTCCAATATAACCCCGTAACAAAAAAACTAAGAATATATAGCAATATAACTATTGATGTTGAATTTATTGATAGCAGTATGACTAAAAATGCATTATCGAGGAATTCTAATATGGTTTCTTCTAACAATGAGTTTGTACATATGTATAATAATCTTTTTATTAATTCTCCAAATGATACGCGTTTTGAATATATTGCAGATGATGGCGTTATGTTGATTATTTGTTATGATGATTTTATAGATGAGATGCAGCCTTTTGTCAATTGGAAGAATAAAAAGGGAATTCATACAGATATTGTTGGCTTATCTGATATTGGTGGGACTCTTTCATCAATGCAAGATTATATTAATAATTATTATTATAATCATAATTTAACTTATTTATTATTGGTAGGTGATATTAATCAAATGCCTACGCATATTGTAAATGGAGCGGCTTCGGATCCATCCTTTGGTTTTATAAATGGGGATGATTCATTTGCTGAGGTTATTGTCGGAAGATTCTCTGCAAATAATCCATCAGAACTTCAAACGCAAATTGAACGTACTATTAACTATGAAATGAATCCTGGTACATATACGGATCATTTAGATAATGCTCTTGGTATAGCATCTACTCAAGGTCCTGGATATGGGGGATTAGCTGATAATGCATTTAATGATTTATTGTGGAATGATTTTTTATCTCCATTTACATATGATAATTACCAAGGAATATATGATGGAGGGGGTTCTGTAGCCCAAGGTGTTGCAGCTATTAATGAAGGAGTTGGTGTTATAAATTACACTGGTCATGCAGGTCCTACTGGATGGGGTAATGGAGCTCCTTTATCAGTTAATGATGTACATGGCTTGACAAATACTGGTAAACTTCCATTTATTTTTACAGTAGGTTGTAATCCTGGTGAATTTAATAATTATGGAGAATGCTTTTGTGAAGCATGGTTAAGAGCTACTGATGATGATGGTAATCCAACTGGAGCTGTAGGCCATTTAGGATCTACTATTAGTCAGTCATGGGAACCTCCAATGCATGGACAGTGGGCTATGAATGCTATCTTAACAGAATCTTATGAAGGGAATCTTTCAAGATCTTTTGGTGGAATAATTGTTAATGGATGTATGCACATGAATGAAGCACAAGGCCCTTATGGAATAAATGAAACTAATCATTGGACAATTTTTGGAGATCCTTCATTGTTGATTAGGACAGATGAACCTGAAACTTTAAATGCTACATATAATCAAACAATCTCAGTTGGACAAGATGAATTCGTAGTAGACGTTGGTATTGATGGAGCTCTTGTTGCTCTTTCATCAGAGGGAGAACTTTTATCATCATCATATTCAGTTGGAGGAGTAGCAATACTTGATTTAACAAATGCAAGTAGTGTCCCAGGAGAGCTTGATTTATTGATTAGTTCTTTTAATACTATCCCTGTAGAAGATCAAATTGCTGTTATAACACCAGATGGAGCTTTTCTTGTTTATAATGGATATGAATTTGAAGGAACAAATAATTTTGAAGGTTACGTGCAATATGGTGATCAGGCTGAAATTAATCTTATTGTAGAAAATGTAGGTTTATTAAATACGAATGCTATTAATGTTACTGTTACATCAAATGATGAATATGTTACAATGATTAATGGAGAGTCTATGATCGCTTACGCCATTGTAAATGAAACTGCAACAACAGAAAGCCCTATTAGCTTTTCTGTTTTAAATAGCGTTCCTGATGGACATTTAGCGCAATTCAGTGCATTTTTAGATGATGGTAATAATCAATGGGAAATGTCTTTTAATATTGAAATTCATGCTCCTGTGTTTGAAATTTTAAATCCACAAATAACAGATGAAAATCAAGATAATATTTGGGATGCAGGTGAAACAGCAATTATAGATGTTGAATTAGCTAATTCTGGATCAGCTGGTTTTGGTTATTATCCAGGTGCTGTTATAACAACGTCTAGTCCATATGTTACGATTCTATCAGAAGAAAATATAAATACTTTTTATGGGATTGATGCTAATGCTAGCTATCAAGGACAATTTTTAGTTCAGGCTGATGCTTCTGTACCATTAGGCACATCTGTTGATTTTAATATTAGTTGGGGATATAGTTCTATTAGTGAATGCTTTGGTGATTGTGTTGAACAAGCTAATTTAGTTTATTCCGTAGTCATAGGTCATCCTAGTATCCTAATATGGGATCCATCAGACAACCATATTTCAGGAAATAGATTAGTTGAATATTTTGATGAAATAGGATTTAATGGTTATGATTATATTACATCAACTAATGTTCCTGATGTTGAAAATTATTTAACAGCATTTATTTTATTAGGTGTTTATCCAGAAAATTATATGCTTCAAGAGGCTAATGCTGCAGTCTTTGTTGATATGCTGCAAACTGGTAAGAATATTTATCTTGAAGGAGCTGATACGTGGGCTTTTGATATGCAAACATCTTTACAGCCTATGTTTGGATTAGTTGGTATATCAGATGGCTCAAGTGATTTATCTTTCATTACAGGTTCATTAGGTTCTTTTGCTGAAGGTTTATCATTTTCATATAATGGAGGGAATTCTTATGTTGATCAATTATCTCCATCTGGAGGTTTTTCACTGCTTGAAAATTCTCCTACTGAATATATTACAGCGGTTGCTTATCAAAATGTGCTTGTAGGATATAGAACAATAGGAGCATCTCATGAATTAGGAGGCCTTCAAGGGGATGATTTTAATAGCTATATTAATGGAATCTTAAATTTCTTTGAACAAGGAGGAAATAATCCCAACCCAGAATGTATTTTAGGTGATATTAACTCTGATGCTGTTATTGATGTTATGGATATAGTACGAGTTGTAAACATTATTATTGGTTCAGGTGAGCTTCCAACAGATATGGAGAATTGTGCAGCAGATCTTAATCTTGATAATTCAATAGATGTTTTAGATATTCTTATTATTATTAATTTAGTTTTAGATGATAATAATAGAGGATTTCGATCTCATAGTATCGTTGATAAGGTTGATTTGTTAGTATCTGATTATAAGCTGGAATTGCAGTCAGAAGGACCCATTAAAGGTTTAGAAATTATCATTAAGTCATCTGAAAAAAATATAAGTATTAAGGATGATTTAAGTATGGATATAGCTTACAACCAAATAGGTGATATGCATCATTATTTAATCTATGATATTGATGGAAAATCAATTTTAAATGGTAGTTTTACTCTATTTGAGACGAAAGATCCTTTTAAGCTTGTTAAATTTATGGCAAGTAATACAAACCATAAGTCAGTTGATGTTAAATATGATTATACTGATTATGTTTTACCTGAAACATTTGTTTTAAAGAAAAATTACCCAAATCCGTTTAATCCAACAACAAATATTGAAATTGAAAATAATACTTTAGATCATATACGTTTAGTCATTTATGATGTTAATGGTAGATATATTACTACATTGGTAGATCAGACTTTAGATATTGGTAATTATATTTATCAATGGAATGGTAAAGATAGCTTTGGTCAATCAGTTGCATCAGGAATGTATTTGTATACTTTAAGTAATAGCAATTTTACTCGTACTCAAAAAATGCTTCTTTTGAAATAAATCATAGTGTAACAGCATGTAAACTTGGTTGTTAAATTTAATTTAATAATATAATTTTTGTATGTTCTATTAATTCAGCTAATGGTGAGGTCTATATGCAAAAAAGCATTTATTTGTTATTATTATTAACTTTTGGTTTTTCTAGTCAATGGATTGATACAGGTTCTAATATTCCTGTAAAGCCAGAAATTTCAGTTTTATCCTCTGATATTGAAAGGTCTGTTTTATCTTTTGATTTAAAAGGTTTTTCATTAGGGAATATATCTATTAATAATATGGATTATTCAACTGTAAAATTTCCATTAAGTGCATCTATAATGGATAAGGGGTCTCCAGATTTACCTAAAACATCAGCTTCTATTATTATTCCTGATGATAAAAATATGGTTATAGAAATAGTTTCTAGTGAATTTATTGAATTTAGAGATATGAACATTGCTCCATCAAAAGGAAACTTTTCAAGAATGATTATGCCTGAAGATATTCCATATGAATTTAATAAAAATTATCAGATTGATGCTTTATATCCATCAAATATTGCAGTATTAAATGAACCTTACATTATACGAGATTTTAGAGGACAAACTGTTCAGTTTAATCCTATGCAGTACAATTCAATTACAAAAGTATTACGTGTTTATACGAACATAACAGTAGAAGTTGTCAGTGATAATCAGAATTCTATTAATGTTTTTAATAGAAATAGATCTTTAGAAAAGATCGATAATGAGTTTAAGAATATTTATAAAAATCATTTTATTAATTTTGATAATGATACTCGTTTTGATTACTTAGTAGATCATGGGAATATGCTTATAATATCATATGGTGATTTTATAGATGAGATGCAACCTTTAGTTGACTGGAAAAATCGTAAAGGAATTCCAACTGAAATAGTTGATGTAAATTCAATAGGATCTAATTCTACATCGATTACAAATTATGTTGCAGACTATTATAATGATAATGGGCTAACATTCCTTTTACTTGTTGGTGATATTGCTCAAATTCCTTCCCCTAGCGTAAGTGGAAGTGCTTCTGATATTTCTTATGGTTGTATAACAGGAAATGATTTTTATCAAGAAGTTATTGTTGGTAGAATATCAGCAAGTAACCCTTCTCAAGTGAGTACTCAGGTAGAGCGTTCAATTGAATATGAAAGATCTCCACAAATAGCTGGTGATTGGCATGATAATGCGTTAGGTGTTGCATCAAATCAAGGACCTGGTTTTGGTGGAATGACAGATGATGATTTTAATGATTATCTTTGGGATACAGTTTTATCAGATTTTACGTATGATAGTTATCAGGGTGTTTATGATGGTAGTGGTGGAAGTGACACTCAAGGAATTACAGCAATTAACAATGGTGTTAGTTTAATTAATTATACAGGACATGGCTCAATATCAAGTTGGGGTAATGGAGCTTCTTTGAATACTACCCAAATCAATCAATTAACAAATAATGATAAGTTGCCTTTTGTTATTACTGTAGGATGTAATGTTGGTGAATTTAATAGCACCAATGAATGTTACGCAGAAGCATGGCAAAGAGCTACAAATCAGGGTGAACCTACAGGAGGTATTGCTCATTTTGGTTCAACAATCAGTCAATCTTGGGAGCCTCCAATGCATGGCCAATATGCTATGAATTTAATTTTAACAGAAAGCTATGATAATAATTTAACTCGTTCATTAGGAGGTATTACGACTAATGGGTGTATGTATATGAATGATGTTCAGGGCTCATCAGGTATTAATGAAACAAAATATTGGACATTCTTTGGAGATCCATCTATTAATATTAGAACAGCATCTCCAACAACGATGAACGCTATACATGATGATGTTGTTTTAGTTGGCCAAGATCAGTTTATCATTGATGTAGGTGAGAATGGGGCATTAGCTGCAATATCTCAAAATGGAGCTCTCTTATCAAGTACGTATTCTGATGGTGGTGTTGCTATTTTAGAATTGGGTGATGCTTCTACTGTTCCGGGAACTTTAGATTTAGTTGTTTCTGGATTTAATTCTTATGTATATGAAGCTGAGGTTTCAGTAATCGCTCCAGAAGGTTCATATTTAGTGATAGATGGAGTTGAAGTTGAATATGGTCTTGTTGATAGTGGTTATTTGTTATATGGAAGAGATAATAATCTAAGTCTTAATATTGCTAATGTTGGTAGTGATGCTGCTAATAATATTACTGTAGCTATAAGTTCAAATAATCAATACGTGAATATTACTCAAGATGTGGTTACTTACAATAGTATAGCTCCAAATCAGAATGCCAATATTGATGGCTTGAGTGTTGAACTTGATTGGAATGTTCCTGATCAAGAACTAATTAATATAACATTTCAAATTATAAGTAATGATGGTACAATAGAAATTGACATGCCATTCACAGCACAATCTCCAATGATTACTTTTAACAGTATCTCAGGTTCCCTTGATCCAGGACAAACTACAGATTTAAATATATCTTTATCTAATATTGGATCAGCAGCTATTAATTATCCAATGGTATCTTTAGAAGGAGATATGTATGTTTCTGTAAACAATTCAGGTATTGGTAATGCTTATTATTGGGATTATATTCAAAATAATAATCAAGAAGTTCTTCTTGCAAATGTTACTGTAAGCTCTTCTGCTCCAATAGGACATGTCGCTGAATTGATGGTGCATGTTAATAATTTGAATGCGGGTCTTGATATTTCTTTCCCTGTTTATTTAGCTGTTGGCCAAATCACAGAAAATTTTGAATCAGGATTTTCCAATAATCTTAATTGGGAGTTTTTAGGCAATCAGGATTGGCAGATAACAGAAAATGATCAATATGAAGGTTATTATTCTGCACAATCAGGAAATATTAATGATAATCAAAATTCACAGATGTCTGTTACTATGGACGTTGTAATGGATGGTAATATTGAATTTTATTATAGAGTCGCTTCAGAGTATAGTCCTTCAGGTGAGTATTTTTATGATGGCTTAGAGTTTTATATTGACAGTACATTAGTTGGTCAGTATCAACCGGGTTCAAATGGAGAGACTCCATGGACTCAGGCTAGTTTTTCTGTTCAGCCAGGAGAACATACCTTTACATGGTCTTATATTAAAGATGGTGGAGGTGGTTCTACTGACATGCCTGAGGATTGTGCTTGGGTTGATTATATTACTTTTCCTCCATCTATGATTGAAGATGATGGTGATGGCGCAATGCAAGGAGATGTAAATCAAGATAATCTTATTAGTGTATTAGATGTTGTTTTAATTATCAATATGGTTTTAGAATCTGATTTCAATTCTTTAGGCGATCTTAATGAAGATGGTATGGTAGATGTTTTAGATATTATTCTTGTAGTTAATCTTATTCTAGAAAGTTAATCTATATAATTAGATAAATAAATCTTTAGTAATTTCATCTACAAATAGAAAACCGTTATCTATAAGTTTTATATTTTTGTTTGATATAGATAGGCAGTCCCATTTGTTGTTTATTTTATTTAGACTATCTTTGCTGATTAAGTCATTATAATTATTTAAATCAGAAAGTTTAATTCCTCTTTTTAATCGAAGCCCATTTAATATAATTTCATTGAAATTGTCATGCCTAGAAAGTAGTTCTTTATTATCTACAGGAGACTTGTTTTTAGATAGTAGATTAATGTATTTTTCTAAGGATTTTACGTTCCACCATCTTTTCTTTAAATCATACGAATGAGCAGATGGACCAAATGATAAATAGGGTGATAGATTCCAGTAGTGAAGATTATGTTTAGACTCCATACCTTTTTTTGCATAATTAGAGATTTCATAGTGATAAAATCCATGTTTTAATAGAATATCTTCTGTTAATAAAAACTGTTCTATATCTGTACTCTCAAGAGGCATCAAAACCTCTTTTCTTTTTACTAAATGAAAAAGTTTTGTGCTAGGTTCAACAGTTAAGGAGTACGCAGATATATGATTAGGACCTAAGTCTAAAAGTTTATTTAAATCTTTTTTCCAATTATCTGTTGATAATTTTGGGATATTAAATATCATATCTGTACTTATATTGTCAAAGCCAGCTTTACGTGCATTTTTAAAGGTTTTAAAACAATCATCAGATTTGTGTAGCCTTCCAAGTATTTTGAGTATTTTATCATCAAAACTTTGGAATCCCATAGAAAGACGATTTACACCAAGATTTTTTATATCTTTAAGATGTTCTAGAGGCGCTTCTCCTGGATTTGCTTCAAGTGTAATCTCTTTTACTTTTGAGGTATCAAATGTATTATGGAGTTTTTGTAGAATTTTTTCTAAATATTTTGCAGGTAGAAGGGAAGGGGTTCCCCCTCCAAAAAAGATAGTGTTAAATTCCCATTTTCCAGCATAATGTTTATAGTTATCAATCTCTTTTAAAAGACATTCTGTAAATAAAGGAATTTGGTCTTCTTTTTTTGTAATAGAATAAAAATCACAGTAGACGCATTTAACCTTACAAAAGGGGATATGGATATAAAGTCCTGCTTTTTTCATTTAAAGACTTTATTTTTAATTTGTATAAAGCCTTCTATAATCATCCATAAGATAAGGACAATTAGAATCATATTTATAGACAATAATAAATAATTTTGTGCAATAAAAAACTCTTTAGTTTTAAGGAATAAAGAAATAATGGTAATTACCATAATAAAGAGCATCGGTATTATCAGTGGTAATATATTTCTTCCTTTTTTACAGAAGTAAAGAGAAAGTACCATAAGTGTTAGAGCTGCGAGCATTTGATTGGATGCTCCAAATACAGGCCAGAGTTTCCATCCTGTACCATTTAAAGTTAGTAAATAGGCTGGTATAACTCCTAGCATGGTAGCTCCAATTTTATTTTTTAATGGAGTTATATTTGTTGCGCTACCAAGCTCTGTTATAATCATTCGTTGTATTCGTGTTGCTGTATCTAAGGTTGTTGCAGCAAAAGAAATAATAAGAACAGATATTAATGTTCTTGCAATCTCTACAGACAATCCAAGTTTTTCAAGAAGAGCCGCACCTCCAAGAACAAAAGCCATAAATTTATTTTTAGCTGCATGCTCCCATGTATCATAATAATCACTCCATGCTAAATGTTCATGAAAAACTCCATTGATTTCACAATTTGTCACAAGAGCAATACCTGCAACTGATGCAATTATTGTTGCAAGGGCAAGCGTTCCTTCTCCAAGCATACTCCCATATCCGATTATACGAGCATCAGAGGCTTTATCGATTTGTTTTGATGTTGTTCCAGATGATACAAGTCCATGAAAACCGCTGATTGCTCCACATGCAATTGTTACAAATAAAAAAGGAATAATTGGTGGAGCATTTGTAGATAAATTCAGAGCAGGAGCGGTTACCTCAGGCCTAAAAATAAATATAGATATATAAATAAGTCCAAGTCCAACAAGAAGTTGGTGTGAGTTAATATAATCTCTTGGTTGTAATAGTAACCATACAGGTAGCATACTAGCAATACCTGAATATGTAAATAATAGAACAATCCATATGTTTTGTGGATTATCTGCATTAATACTAATTGGATAGAGGGTTCCAAGATAAACAAAAAGATAGAGTAGACACAGGGCTATAACTGATGGAATAAATGAATCTATTTTTTTCTTGTAGATTAAGTATCCCATGATAATAGCAATTATAATTTCAATATTAACAGGAATTACAGATGCGGGATAAAGCGTAAATAGTTTAGCTATAGCCATTGCAAAAACTGCAAGCACAAGCCATGTTAAACACATAACGAAACATAAGAACATAATTCTGGTTCGCTTGTTAATTACTTTAGATGTAATATCTGCTATAGAGCGCCCTTTTTCTTTAAGGCTTACAACTAATGCTCCAAAATCATGTATAGCACCCATAAATATTGTTCCGATAACAACCCAAAGTAATGCAGGAGCCCATCCCCAAAAGACTGCAATGCACGGCCCTATAATTGGAGCTGCTCCTGCAATTGATGTGAAATGATGTCCAAATAAAATATGTTTTTTAGTTGGAACATAATCAAGGCCGTCCTTGTTCTCATGGGCAGGTGTAATATTATCATTATTTAGGTTAAAAATTTTGGTTGCGATATATTTACTGTAGAACTTATATCCTAGAAAGAAACATATAAATGCAAATAGTACTAAATAAATTGAGTTCATATTAATTATCTAAAATTATGTTAATAACGGATACTACATCAATGATATCAATCACGTCATCCTGATTGGTATCTGCTGCTTCAAAGCTATATGTATTTGATGTATTTTGGTTAAGAATAATATTGATCATTAAAATCAAATCTACAATATCAATAAGAAGATTTTGATTTACATCTCCATACAGAATCTGGGAATATTCAAAATAGCCCATATCAGGCATTATTCCGCTGTATTCTGATAAGTCTATATCTATTAAAGTATTATTGTTGATTGTAAGAAAATCTATCCCTGAGTCAATGCAAGGAGAAGTTTCTGTTAAATTGAAATTGTAGTTATTTATATCTATGAAGAGTGGATCAAGAGATATCGATGAGGTTGATTCAAAATCATTTAAAATTCTTATATCTGAATAATAAGACTCTACATTGATAATAGAATTGTTAGGTAATGGTGAAAATTCATATTCTGATTGTTCATTCCAAAGTATAGAATTTGCAATAATAACATTTGAATTATCAATCAATCCAAATGAGATAACCCCTTGATTATCTGTGATTGTTGAATTTATGATAGACATATTAATATTGTCAACAACAAGTCCTAAAGGCTCTCCTAAGCTAATAGCAGAACCATAGTCTCCATGATTTGCATACATAAGAACATGATTAAGTTGAATATTACCTGATAGGGCGCCAATGCCAGCCCCAATATTAGCAGAGTTATTATATATTTGAGAATTAGTTATTATTAATTCTAAAGGATTTCCTGCAAAGTTAAAGCCGCATAAAATACCACCACCGCCATTTAATTGATATGCATTTAATCCCACTGAGTTATCTCTTATAGTACAATTATTGATTGAAGTTGCGCCCCCATTAATTGCAATTCCGCTTCCACCTAGGGCATCGGTATCTGGGATATTGTTTTCTTCTAAAATAATGTTATTCAATTCAGTGTATGAATCCACAATTCCAATGCCTGCCCCAAAATTTCTAGCTGAGTTATTTTTTATGATTAAATTACTTAAAGTAACACTTGAATTGATAATTGAAACTCCACCTGAACTAATATAGTTATACATCATATCATTAAACATTTCAGGGTCGGATGCTACGCTGATAAAGTATTCAAAATCTACACCTTTTCCATATCCTCCTTGCAATGTAAAACCATCTAAATAAGCAAAACTTTGATTAGCATCTCTAATTGTTATAACTGAATTTTGTTCTTCAATATAACCATCTTCTGAATTAGCAATAATTGATGTAACGCTTGGTCCATCTGTACTTAAGAGAAAAATAGATTTGCTCATAAAATCAATTTCTTCATAATAGGTTCCAGGTTCAACCAGTACAGTATCTCCATTGGATGCAAAAAGTATAGCTTGTCCTATTTTTTCATATTCTTCAGGTACATTAAAGATTCTATCTGAATATATACAACTCCCATTATCAATAGTAGCATTAGCATCATAATTTTCAGCATTTATATCAAGGCACCCTGCATCACATGTTTGGTTGTCATTATCAGGGTTATCATCACATACATAGCAATCATCAATATAAGCATTACCAAAGCATTCTCCAGCACAATCTATATCTGAATTATTCCCAAAGCATACCCCACAATCGTCCATATCTTGATTAGGTCCTAATCCTGTATTTCCGCCATAACATATGCTGCATTCATCACAAATAGCGGTTCCATATAAATCCCCATTACAATCATATATTAATGTTTCTTCATTGATGAGTAGGCTAATAGTTGGATTGCTATTATCTAGAATAATTGGTTCATTAATATTTTGAATATCTAAATGCATAATATCATAATCATTAGATAAATAAAATAGATTGATAATTTGGTTTAATGTAATATTGTAATCATTATCTCCATTTGTCGTAAGTGTTAGATACTGTAAGTCGCTAGGAGAAAAATTTTCTGGTAGCTCAATTGCCGTTCTATTTATTCCATTGCCATAATTAAATATGATCTCAGTATTATTATGATTATTAGAATATTGATAGCAGTCATTATATAGATTTGTCGATATTTTTGTCAAAATATTAGCTTCTGATTGATAGCCTTCATATTCCATGTAAAGATAATTTCTAACATCACTCATTTCCCAGTGAGTTGGATCTTGTTCGTTCTCATATTTATTTTCATTAATAAGCTCTTGCCCCATAATTTTATATGACCATGGATTTTGATCCATAAGGTATTCCCTGGTATGTCCTGAAGTTAATGTGTGATGGGCAGATAGAAAAAATATATAGTCAGATGTTCCTGTATCTGAAAAATTACAATTTGCTGTAGCATTTATAAGATATGGGTGTGTTCCAAGTTTTTCTCCATTAAATGGAGTTGTAATATGGCTTGCTCCTTGAAATATTTCATTAACAATTTCGCCCTCTTGATTTAATGAAACTTGGTAAATCCATTCAATATCTGTTGTTCGTCCCCAGCTTAACATCATATCTGAAAGTCCAATTCCAACTCTACTATCTTCATTGCTAAAGATAATACCATATGTAATTATTTTAATTCCATTTTCATATGCTATATCATGATATAATAGTAAAGGAATATCCGTATAGTTGCTTTCATTCCATGCAAAAATATTTCTTCCATATAGTATGGGTGAATATTTAAATACATCAGTATCTGTATCAAGCAACAATGTATTAGTAAAGTTTATAGTTTCAATATGTATATTTGATGCTCCTATACTTGATTTTGTGTAATCAAAGTAAAAGTCGATTTGATATTCTCCTGATTCTAAATAGCCAATAGCTTGTTGGTAAGAATGATTGATCTGCCCATTATAAATAACAATATCTTGATTGTAAATATCATTTATAAATACAGAAAGAATAGCAGATTCATTATCTTGATCCTCCCATGAAGTATCTGATGATAACGTTATATCCATTAAATACTCACTGCTAGAATCTGCAAGAAATGTGTGTGTATATGTTTGATTTTGTCCAAGATCCACAGGTATTTGGGATAGTATTAGGCTGACAAAAAATATTAGAAAATATGTAAAAGAATAAGCTTTCATCATTTAAAATACAATTATTTTTAATTATTATAATTTAAAGCATTGAAATAATATAATTCATTTATAAATTCGGGTAAGGAATTTACTCACCAAAATACAAATTTAAAGGGGCATTGATGGAAGATGTCAAATTAAGTATAGAACAGTATTCAATTAATATTACTAAGGGTATTATTATGGATACTGTACGTAATGCAAATTCAGGTCATACAGGTGGGCCGTTATCTTCTTTAGACTTTACATATATTTTATTTAAAGAGTTTTTAAAATTTGACCCCGATAATCCTAATTGGGAAAATAGAGATAGATTTGTGTTATCAATAGGTCATGAATCAGCCCTTTTATATGCAATGCTTACTCTTGTAGGTTGGCTTGATATAGAAGAATTGAAGAATTTTCGACAATTAGGCTCTAGAACTCCAGGGCATCCAGAGAGAGGTTTGACTCCGGGTGTAGAAGCAACAACAGGACCTTTAGGTCAAGGAGTTGGAAATGCTGTTGGAATGGCAATAGCTGAAAGAATATTAGCTTCGAAGTTTGGTGATGATATTGTGAATCACTTTACTTATGTATTGCATGGAGATGGTGATATACAAGAGCCCGTAGCACAAGGTTCTATTGCATTAGCAGGCCATTTTGGATTAGGCAAGTTGATTGCATTTTATGATGCTAATGATGCTCAAATTTCTGGCAAAGTTTCTCGTTCAGATTCTACTGATTATGCCATGATGTATAAATCTCATGGTTGGCATGTCCAGGAAATTGATGGTCATAATCATGATGCTATTAGATCTGCGATACGTATTGCTCAAATGGAGGTTGAAAAGCCATCTATTATTATAGGGCATACAACAATGGCTAAAGGTTGTGCAAATGTTGAAGGTGATCATAATACTCATGGTGCACCATTATCTCCAGATGAAATAGCGCAAACAAAAGAAAAATTAGGTTTAGATTCAGAAAAGTTTTTTGTTTTACCAGATGAAGTTTTAGAGGATTTTCAACAATCTTATGGATATGCACGTGAGGAAGTTGCTGCTTGGAAAAAGATGCTAGCTGATAAATTAGAAGATAAATTGTTCGCTAAAATGTGGAACCAAGCAATTAAGCTAGAACTCCCTGATGCAATTGAATGGCCTGTTTTTGATTCTGGGGAAACAATTGCAACCCGTAAAGTTTGGGGAAAAGTAATTGAGGAATTAGCTGAAAAACAAACTCTTCTGGTTGGTGGTTCAGCTGATCTTGAACCTTCAAATGTAACGACTGGATTTGCTGAAATGGTAGGGGATTTTTCAAAAGATAATCATTCTGGTATGAATTTCCCATATGGAGTTAGAGAATTCCCGATGGGTGCTATTAATAATGGTATTAGTCTGCATGGAGGGTTGTTTGTTTTTGGTGCAACTTTTTTTGTTTTTGCAGATTATGAAAGACCTGCTATAAGGATGAGAGCTTTGCAAGAGCTTCCTGTTATTTCAGAATTTACACATGATTCTATTTATGTTGGTGAAGATGGTCCTACGCATCAACCTGTTGAACATTTGATGTCTTATAGAGCAATCCCTAATTTGTTAGTTATAAGGCCTGCAGATGCAAATGAGGCAGTTTTTGCTGCTAAAATTGCTTTTGAAAGTACAAAGCAACCATCCTTAGTTTTACTAACAAGACAAGGATTGCCGGTTTTTGATAGATCTGTTTACCCTTCATCTTCTAGCATAGAAAAAGGTGGATATGTTATGTGTAATCATAGTAATCCTGATGTTATGATTCTTGCAACTGGATCTGAGGTTTGGATTGCTTTGGAAGTTCAAAAAATGTTAATGGATTTAAATATTAAAGTAGTTAATCTAGCATGTTGGGAATTATTTGAAAAACAAAGTCTATCATATAAGAATGATGTTTTACAATGTAGTAAAGATACATTGATTGTATCAATAGAAGCAGGTATTACAGATGGCTGGCAAAAATATACAGGTAGAAACGGTTTAAATATTGGAATTAATACATTTGGAGAATCTGCTCCAGGAAAAGTGGTTGCAGATCATTTTGGATTAAATCCAGAGTCAGTTGCTAATAAAATTAAAGATAGGATTAATAATACATAAATGAAGCTGAAATATTTTATAATTTCGATTATTTTATTTTCATTATCATTATCACAAGAAAAAATTCCTCCAACTTATATGGCCTCTTTTGGCTCTGTAACAATTAATGATAAATTATATAATCAAATTTCTTTTAAACCTGAGTTTACAATGGGTAAGGTTGGTTTGGGTTTAGATTTTTATTTTTATTTTGATGAAGATGGAAATATATATGATGAAAATTGGGATTTTTCAACTCCTGAAGCTTCATTGAAGACGATACTTGATAAAATTTATTATATAAGATATGGGATGCCAACAGATACATTTTATTTTAAAATAGGCGCGCTTCCAAAACAAACTATAGGTCATGGTATATTGGTTAGTAATTATGCAAATGATATTGATTATCCGCAAACAAGAAGAGTAGGATTTGATTTTAGATATACTTTTTCAGGTTTTAGATTAGAGGTGTTGCATAGTAATGTTAAGGAGCCCTCTAGTGCAGGTTTATTTGGGTTAAGAACCGTTTTCCCATTAGTTCCGAATATTGATATGGGTTTTGCGGTTGTTACAGATTTAGACCAAAATAGTGGTTTGCCAGATAGTGATAATGATTCCTTTCCTGATGATTGGGATGATTTTCCAAACGATGGAACATTATCAAATTATTATCAAAGTATGATTCAAAATCTTCAAGAAGATTTTAACTGCACTTATTATGATGAAAATGATTCTGATTGTCCTCAAGGCATAAATTCAACAATTTTTGAATACAATGAGATGTGGAACCAGGATATAGCTATTAGTAATCTTTCTAAAGATAATGTTTCTGGTATTTCTCTTGATTTAACATATAAAATTAGTGATAAAGTGAGACTTTTTAGTGAGTTTGCACAGTTGACTGGTGATACTAAAAATCCATATCCTGATAATACTATTTTTAATACTAATTTAGGTTATGGTTTTATTCCAATAGGTTTAGAGGCAACCTTTAATGCAATTAAATTGACAATTGATTATAGGCAGTCTTCAGAAAATTTTATTTTTCATTATTGGGATAAAAATTATGAACATAATAGAGCAATGGTTTCTATTGTTAATGAAGATCAAAAGGAAGTTGTTACAAAAGAGTCTCTATTGTATCAGTTTGGGAAGCAAAAAGGAGGTTCTTTTGGCTTTATAGCTAATATTTCTAAATATTTGAGATTCTCAGTTAATTATCTTTATTTAAGAGGAGATAAATGGGATTCTTCGGTATCTCGTTATGTGTCTGATAAAAATAATTCATTTTATTCAAAATTTGAAATAGATACTTCTATGATTCCAAAAGTAGAAATTGCAGAGATATTTTATCAGCAAACAAATACAGCTAATCCATTAAAATTCAAGAATAATGAAAATACGCTGTTTGGGTACAATATAGGTATTACTTTAGCAAATAACTTAGCTCTTATGCTTAAAGGCCGAAAAACATATGTTCTCGATCATGAAACTGGAGAGTATAATCCAGTTAAAAATACACAAATTGAAACATCTTTATATTTTTAATGAAATTTTCATCTAATAAGATTAGAGAAGATTTTATTAATTTTTTTTTAGATAAAGAACATAAAATTGTACGTAGTTCTCCAGTTTTTAGTTTAAACGATCCAACCCTTCTCTTTATTAATGCAGGAATGAATCAATTTAAAGATATTTTTTTAGGTAAGGAAAAAATAAAGTATCCTAGAGTTGTAAATTCACAAAAATGTATTAGAGTTAGTGGAAAGCATAATGATTTAGAAGAAGTTGGATTAGATAAATTTCACCATACTTTTTTTGAGATGTTAGGAAATTGGTCGTTTGCTGATTTTTCTAAAAAAGAAATTATTATGTGGTCATGGGAATTATTAACGGATGTGTGGAAATTAGATAAAGATAGATTATGGGTCACAGTTTATAAGGATGATGATGTTGCATTTGATTTATGGAAACAGTATACAGATATTAGTCATGATAGAGTTCTTAAATTTGGCGATAAAGATAATTTTTGGGAAATGGGTAGTGTTGGTCCTTGTGGTCCTTGTTCAGAAATACATTATTATACAGGAGATGATTTATCTAATCAAAATGCAGGTGGAGTTAATAAACTAGATGAATATAGAGAATTGTGGAATTTAGTTTTTATTGAGAACAATAGATTGAAAGATGGGTCCTTAGAAAAACTACCAACAACTCATGTAGATACAGGTATGGGGCTTGAAAGAATTTTAGCAACATTGAACGGGCTAGATGATCATTATAAAACAGATTTATTCTTACCTATTATTAATAAAATTGAAGAAATATCAGATGTCTCGTATTGTGAAAAATCAGGTATGGCTCATAGAGTTATTGCTGACCACCTTAGGATGGTTTCTTTTTCTTTAGCAGATGGAATTATGCCTTCAAATGAAGGTCGTGGCTATGTTGTTAGAAGAGTGCTTAGAAGGGCAGCTAGATTTGGAAGGGTATTAGATATAAAAGGAGCATTTTTGTATAATTTAGTAGACTCTTTATGCAATGTTATAGGTGATGCCTATCCTGAATTAATTGATAAAAAAGAACACATAAAAAAAGTTATTAAAATTGAGGAAGTCTCTTTTGGTAAAACTTTAGATAGAGGACTTAATCTTATTAATGATATTATAAATTCGCAAGAAGATAAAATGATATCTGGGGAAGATATTTTTAAATTGTATGACACTTATGGTTTTCCGGTTGATTTAACTCAGCTAATTGCTAAAGAAAATAACTGTGATATTGATATTGATTCATTTAATACTTTTATGGATAAACAAAAAAACAAAGCCAGGGAAGGTAATAAATTCCATTCAGCTAATGATGGGGGCTCTTGGAATGTTTTATTAGATGGTCAATCTGAATTTATTGGTTATGATGAATTTAAAAGTATATCTAAAATACTTAAATATCGATTTGTTGATGATTCAATTGTTGAAATCATATTAGATAAAACACCTTTTTATGCTGAATCTGGAGGACAAATTGGTGATACAGGCCAAATCACCTCTAATGATATATCCCTATCTGTAAAAGATACATATAAGATAGGTGATGAAATATGCCATCTTTGTAATCTTTTGGAGGGTTCTATATCTGATACAATTATTAATTCTTTTAATGTAGAAATAGATATGGATAGAAGACAAAAAATAAAATTAAATCATACAGCAACACATTTATTGCATAAAGCTCTAAAAATAGTTTTAGGCTCCCATGTCCAGCAGGCAGGTTCGCTTGTATCAGATAATAAACTTAGATTTGATTTAACACATTATGAAAAATTATCTCATTCTCAATTAGAAAAAGTTGAAAGTCATGTTAATGATAGTATTATCAAGAATACAAAATTAGGTATAGAACATAAGAAATATGATGAAGCTAAAAAAATAGGTGCAGAAGCATTATTTGGGGAAAAATATGATGATATTGTTCGTGTTGTAAGTGTAGGAGACTTTTCTGTTGAGCTTTGTGGAGGAACTCATGTTAATAGAACTGGAGACATTGGTTTTTTTAAAATTATTTCAGAGTCAGCCTTATCTTCTGGTATTAGACGTATTGAGGCTATTACAGGTTCTCAGGCATATGACTATTCTAATATGAACATTAATATGATTAATGCTATTAAAGCTAAATTGCAGTGTAATAAGGAAGATGTTATGTTTAAGATAGATGAGTTGTTAGAAAAAGCTAAGGTAGGTACAGGTGCAATTAAGCAATTAGAAGTTAATAAAATTAAAAGTATTATAAAATCTCCGGAACTGGCAATTGAAAACAATGGCATTTCAATTTTTAAAAATGAAATATCATTTTCTGTAGATATTAAAAATTGTGTTGATGAATTTCTTAATATCTATAATACAAAGACAATGCTTTTACTTGGTATTAAATCTAACAAGCCAATGATAGTTTTATGTATTACTAAAGATCTGTTGAATCAATTCAATGCAGGCTTGATTGTAAAAAATATATCTAAAGAGCTTGGCTCTGGAGGAGGCGGTCCTCCACATTTTGGATCATGTGGTTTTGATACTGAAAATATATATAATAAGTCTTATGATTTATTTATTAAACGTTTAAAGGAGATGACTATTGGATAATTCTACCCCTATTTTATTCACCTTATCAAAAGATTCTAGAGCTCCTTTTAAAGCTCCAGAAAATAAAATTAATTCTTATGTTTTAGAAAACATTATAGATAATAAATATTTGAGATATAAAGATGCAGAACTTCCACAGGTTTCAGAATCACAAGTTGTTAGACATTTTACAAATCTTTCAGTTAAGAATCATCATGTGGATAAAAATTTTTATCCATTGGGTTCATGCACTATGAAATATAATCCTAAAATTAATGATAAAATTGCTATGTTAAGTAATTTTGCTCAAATTCATCCAAATCAAATAGATGAAAAAAGTATACAAGGTATTTTAGAAGTGTATTATAATCTAGGTAAATACCTTTGTGAGATAACAGGTATGCATAAGGTTACTTTGCAACCTTCAGCTGGTTCTCAAGGAGAATTAGTAGGTTTATTATTAATGAAGAAATATCATGAAATGAATAATAATAAAGATAAAAAATATATTATTATACCTAAAACAGCTCATGGTACTAATCCTGCTAGTGTAATAATGTCGGGCTATCTTGTTAAACAGGTTCAATCTGATGAAAGAGGTCGAGTTTGTATTAAACATCTTAAAGAATTAGTTGATAATGAAACAGCTGGTATGATGTTAACTCAGCCTAATACTTTAGGATTATTTGAAGACAATATTGATGAAATTTGCAGTATGATTCATTCTGTAGATGGACTTATGTATATGGATGGTGCAAATTTAAACGCACTTGTAGGAATGGTTAACCCATCTAAAATGGGATTTGATATTACGCATATTAATTTACACAAAACTTTTTCAACTCCGCATGGTGGAGGAGGTCCCGGGGCAGGACCTGTTGCAGTTAACCAAAAATTATCCAATTATCTACCAACTCCAATTGTAGAATGTGATGAGTCTGTATTTTATTTTAAAGATCTTGAACATTCAATTGGTAAGGTTCACACATTTTTTGGTAATTATGGAGTTTTATTAAGAGCCTATGTTTATATTTTATCATTAGGAAAAGAAGGATTAAAAGAAGTCTCTCAAAAGGCATTATTGAATGCTAATTATTTAAAAACTCTTTTAATGGAATTTTATGATGTTCCTTATAGTGAAGGAACAATGCATGAATTTGTGATTTCTGCAGAAAAACAAAAAAAGAAAGGAATGAAAGCATTTGATATAGCAAAAAATTTATTAGATTTTGGCTTTCATTCTCCAACTGTTTATTTTCCTATTAATATTCCTGAATCAATTATGATTGAGCCTACAGAAACTGAGACTAAAGAAACTTTAGATTTATTTTGTGAAAAAATGAAGTATTTAAATGATAATATTGCTCAAAAGTTAGAATATTTTAAAGATGCTCCTCATCATACCCCTATAAGAAAACTTGATGAAGCAAAAGCTAATAGGGAATTAGATGTAAAATGGAATGGTAATAATAAATGAACTATAGAGTTGAAAAAAATAAAGTTTTAGTTAGTCTAGCAAAAGGAGATGAAATCCTTGATTGTCTTTATACTGTTATTAAAGAAGCTAATATTAAATTTGGTTGGATTAATGGAATTGGTGCTGCAGAAAATATTGTATTAGGAGCCTACCCATCCAAAATAAAAAAGTATATAAAAAAAACATTTAAAGGGGAATTTGAGTTAACTAATGTAATGGGTAATATTACAACTAAAAACAAAGAATCTTTTGTTCATATTCATGCAAATATTTCTGATGAGGAATGCAATGCATTTGGAGGACATTTATTTTCTGCTACAATTGCTGTAACAGGTGAATTTATTATATTTTTATCTGATTGTATTGTAAATAGAACAGAATCTTCTGATATTGGATTATATTTATGGGATTTAAATGAAAATAATTAATACAGATAAATCTCCTAAAGCAATTGGTCCTTATTCACAGGCAGTAAAGTTTAATCAGCTTTTATTTACATCAGGACAAATTCCAATTGAACCTAGTACAGGCTTAATGGTATCTCAAAATTTTAAAGATCAAGTTTATCAATGTTTGATTAATATTAAAGGAATTTTAGAAGAAGAGAATTTATCTTTAAATCATATTATTAAATTAACAGTATATGTTGTTGATTTAAATAATTTTTCTCAATTAAATGAAGTTTTTAAAGATTTTTTTAAGGGTAATTATCCTGCACGGTCAGCAGTAGAAGTATCTAGATTACCTAAAGATTCTCAAGTTGAAATTGAAGCTGTCTGCAGTTATGAAAATTAAATATATCCTTTTTATTTTGATTGCTTTTGGGGTTGCCTTTTTACAGGATCCTTTAGATAGTTTGAAGGTTAAGAGTGATTCAAAAGCTCCATTACTTATATCTACATTGCCTTTTCTGAATAATAATCCAGAAGTTATGTTTGCATTATCATCATTACTTTTAGCTATTCATAGCAGGGATACGATGAACAATGAATATCCAGATCCAAACAGAGCCTTGTTCCTTAGCTCAATTCCAATGTTGAATTTGATTAGTGATAATGAAGTGTTATATATACCTGCATTTGGTCAGCTTTATAATAAAAAGCCATTTAAAGCATTTAGTATGATGGCAATGAAATCTTATTGGCTTTCAGAGTATCACAAATCATCAAAATATAATGATATTAAAGATCGAAATAGAAGTTTATGGTGGTTACTTATTCTTGTTCTTTATGGTATGGCAGATGCTTATGTTGATGCACATTTAGATCAAAATATAAATAAAATTAATGCTACAACAATTAATGGTAATAATGGAGAAAGTAAATAATGTGTGCAATTTTAGGATTAGTTACAGATAAAGATAATGCTTCACTGACTATGTATAATGCTCTGACAGTTTTGCAACATAGAGGTCAAGATGCTGCTGGTATGGCAACTTTGCAAAATGGAAATAATCTTAATATTCATAAAGATAATGGTTTAGTTAGAGATGTCTTTAATGAAAACTCTATGATTTCATTGAAAGGTAATATTGGTGTAGGGCATACACGGTATCCTACTGCAGGTTCATATAATTATGAAGAAGCTCAGCCTTTTTATGTTAATTCTCCTTACGGGATTGTATTAGTCCATAATGGTAATATTGTAAATGTAAAGCAGCTTAGAGAAGAGATAGAAAAAGAAGATTATAGGCATCTGAAAACTTCATCTGATTCTGAGGTTATACTTAATATATTTGCTCATGCATTACAAGAAAATAAAAGTCTTGAGTTATCTAAAGAACAAATATTTAAAGCTGTTGATGAAGTTCATAGAAGAGTACAAGGAGCATATTCTGTTATTATTATGTTATTAGGTCATGGTTTGATAGCTTTTAGAGATCCTCATGGTATACGCCCTCTAATATATGGTTCTAAGAGTAATAATAAGTATATGGTTGCATCTGAAAGTGTTGCACTTGATTGTTTGGGCTATAAAGTAGAAAGAGATATTAAGCCAGGTGAAACAATCTTCATTGATATGAAAAATGATATACACTTTCATCATTATAATCAGTCACATAGCTATAGCCCTTGTATTTTTGAATATGTTTATTTAGCACGCCCAGATAGCGTGATAGATGGAATTAATGTTTATCAAAGTCGTCTAGAAATGGGAAAAAAATTAGCAAATAAAATAAAACAAGATTTAACAACTGATGAGTTAGATGAAATAGATGTTGTTATACCAATTCCTGATACAAGTAAAACAAGTGCATTACCCCTTAGTATTGAATTAAATAAAAAATTAAGAGAAGGTTTTATTAAAAATAGATATATTGGTAGAACATTTATAATGCCAGGGCAGAAAGTGCGTAAAAAATCAGTTAAACAAAAACTGAATACTATTAATCTTGAATTTGAAAATAGAGTAGTTCTATTAATAGATGATTCAATTGTAAGAGGTAATACTAGTAAACAAATTATACAAATGGCAAGAGATGCAGGTGCAAAAAAGGTTTATTTTGCTAGTGCTTCTCCTCCAATTAGGTATCCAAATGTTTATGGTATTGATATGCCTTATGTTAATGAATTAGTTGCTCACGATAGAACCGTAGATCAAATTAAACAAGAGATTGGTGCTGACAAGTTAATATATCAATCACTAGATGATTTAAAAGCATCTGTGAAAAAATATAATCCTGAAATTGATACATTTGATTGTTCTTGTTTTAATGGTGAATATATAACAGAAGGTGTTTCAGTTGAATATTTAAAAAAATTAAAAGATATTAGAAAGTCAAATTAAATGTTAAAAAAATTTTTAAAGAATCATCCCATACATAAAAAAATAGTTCCGTATTTAGATACTTTTTTTATCTATAATCCAACCCTTTTCTTTGCAGTATGGGTAATGATTTGTATAGGTATGTATATCTTTCATAGTGACACTTTACTTTATCCTCAGTGGCTTACTTCTGTCATTAATTTTAAAACTATTTGTTTATTTATTTCATTAACATTTTTAACTGGTGCATTATTTATAAAACAGCAGATAATTATTTATGAATTAGATAAGATAAGAAATGAAAGAAGCCCATTGCATATTTTTATAAGTAAAGATAAGGCTGTAAATATAATAAATGTATCATTAGCAATAAGCTTTTTTACTGTATTACTTACAAATATTTATAATTTGTTTTTAAGTATATTGCTTTTCTTTATTCTTAATTTTTATATTAATAAAAAATACACTTTGTTGAAAATTTATCAACAGTATTTTTTATTATTTTTTATATCAGTTTTATTAATTTTTAATGGATATGTAATTGCATTTTCAGATAAAAGCTATTTTTTCTCATTATTTAATATTTTTAATATTGATTTTTTTTTAAAAATATTTTTTTATGCATTAGCAGTTTTGCCTATTTTCATAATGATGCAAATATTAGAATTTACTAATAGATTTATCCTTAGATTTTTTTCTTGCTTAATTATGTTGATAGTTTTTATTTGCTCTTTTATTTTTAATAATCCTTTCTTATCTATATCTTCTATATGCTCTCTTCCTTTTTTATTATACGCTTTATTTAGAAATCTTAATAAAGATTTAAGTCGTTCAGTTAAGTATCCATTGTTTGTATTTAATTTTTTTATTTCTACTATTTATCCATATATGTTTATACCATTAATTTTAATTTTTTATATCAGTAAGTATTATTATTGGCATAGATTTGATATTCATTTCCCTACGTTCTTAGTTGAAAACGATTAAGTCTGAAAAAGCTTTTTAAATTGTAAATATGAAAAACTTTATTAAATATATAGGCTTATCTGATTTTATAGCAATTGATTTAGAGACTACAGGTTTAAATCCTAAAGAAGATAAAATCATTGAAATATCTGCATGTAAGTTTAAGGAAGGTATACTAGTAGATAGTTTTACATCATTAATAAATCCAGAACAAAAGATTGCTAATACGACAATTCAAATTACAGGTATTAGCAATCAAATGGTAAAAGATAAACCTTTATTTCAAGATATTGAATTAGACTTTTTATCTTTTGTTCAAGATTTACCAATTGTAGGACATAATATAATTTTTGATATGAATTTTTTAAAATCATATCTAGCTAATTATAATTCTATTTTTTCTGATAGAATGATATGTGACACTTATTATTTATCTAAAATATATTGTTATAATTATAATTCATTTAGCTTAGTATCTTTATGCCAAAAATTTAATATTGAAATTTTAGATTCACATAGAGCTGAAGAAGATGCAAAAAATTCAGGTTTATTATTTATTAAGTTGTTAGAAAAAATAAAAAATAGCAATCTTGATTTAGTACAAAATTTAAAGCAATGTATTGAAGGATTTAATGTCCCTAATAATAAATTGTTTGATAAAGTTATAGACTATATTATACAAAGTAATCAATCTAGTAATAATAAAATCAATATGTTTAATCATTTAGAACCGTCATTGGCTTATGAAAATAATTCAGATCGCAGGTATTTTATTGATGATATTTTTAAAAAAGATGGATTAGTGGATAAGCATTTAAGCAATTATGAACTTCGTTCTCAGCAAATACAATTTTCAAAAGATATTTTACGTGCTTGTAATGAAGAATATTTTTTAGTTGCAGAAGCTGGTGCTGGTTTGGGAAAGTCTTATGCTTATTTATTTTCTGCCCTTTTATATGGATATGAAAGTGGTAAACAAATAATAATTTCAACAAATACTCATAGTTTGCAGAGTCAACTATTTTATAAGGATATTCCTTTTGTTATGGATATTTTAGAAAAAGAATCTAGAGCTACAATTATAAAAGGAATTAATAATTATATTTGTTTAACAAGGTTAAAAGATATTTTGAGTGATATAGAAAATAAAGTCAATAAGTATGAAGCTATGGAATTGCTTTCAATATTTTTATGGATTCAAAATACTAAAAGTGGTGACATTTCTGAGTGTAATAGTTTTAATTATAAATATTATAGTCATTTATGGTTACTTATTAATGCTCGTTCAGAGTTTTGTTTAACTTATAAGTGTAATGCTTATAAAGGATGCTATTATAGTAAAATTAGAAATAATGCTAAACAATCTGATATTTTAGTGGTTAACCATTCAATGTTAGTGAGCTATCAAGATAAGCAAGACAGTTTGATTTCTGATAATGCTATTTGTATTGTTGATGAGTGTCATAATTTTCCATCTATTTGTCAGCAACAATCATCTAAAACAATATCAATAAAAAAGATTAAAGAGTATAAGGATTCTTATTTAAGGATAACTAAAATTATAGCAAAAAATAAAAAAATTAATTTAAGAGTTCAAACTCAAGATTTGCTAGAAATTATAGACTGTGTTTTAGATTCATTTAAAAGTTTTTCTGAAAATTTTTATTCTTTGAATATTACAAATCAAATTCAGTCTGAATATATTCAAAATATTTCAATTAATAGTGATAATGTATTCCTTTCAAATGATTCCTATGCATTGAATTATTTAGAAGTATTAAATAAATTGTTAATTGAATTAGAAGATTATAAGATCATATTAAATGAGAATAAAAATTATATAAATAAAAATATTTTACAAGAATTTGATTATTTATTATTGAATTTGGATGAATTTTATAATATCTCAGATATTATTATTAATAATAAAGATAATTCAATTAATTGGTTTTCTTATCGTTATTTTAATAGAAATCTTGATAGTTTTTCATTTAATCTATGTCCTGAAAATTTACAAGATATAAACCATAACATTTTTGGTGGTTTTGATACTGCCGTTTTTTGTTCTGCTACTTTATCTACTAATTCTAACTTTGATTTTTTTGTAAGGCAAATGGGATTGAATGATCTTGTCTATAAGGATGAAGTAAAATTTCAAAAATATATTTCACCCTATTATTATTCAGACCAAACAAGACTTTTCATTCTCAATTCAGATATTCAAATTGATTCAGAAAGTCACATTAAAAATGTTGCATCCCATATTGTAGATATACATTTAAATATTAATAAGCGTATATTAGTGTTATGTACATCTTTTAAGCAAATTTATGCTTTTGAGCAAGCCATAATTTCTTTATGCAATATCGAAGATAATTGTTTTTTATTTCAGAAAAAGGGTTCATCTAGAGAATTGCTTTTATCTAATTATTTAGAAAATACAAATTCAGTTTTATTTGGAACAAATACATTTTGGGAAGGAATTGATTTACCTCAGGATCAGTTAGAAATATTGATTATATTTAAGTTGCCCTTTAGCAATCCCAAAGACCCTTTTGTTAAGGCAAATATTGATTATTATAACTCTAATAATTTAGATGCTTTTTCTTATTATCAATTACAAGATACAATCATAAAATTAAAACAAGGCTTTGGTAGATTAATTAGAGGATATAATGATATGGGAGTATGTATTATCTCTGATCCAAGATTAGCTAAAAGAAGGTATGGCAAATATGTTCTTGATTCTCTACCTGTAGAGCCTGTATACTATTCTTCGTCTCCAGTTTTGACTTATGAAATTGATAGGTTTTTGAATTGATTGAATTTTAAAAGATTATCTGAATAATAGCAAAAATTATAATAAATTAGCTATAGGTAAAACTATATATAATGAAAAAAATAATTTTAAGAAATAAAAAATATACATTAGATGATATTTATTTATTTTCTAAGAAACATAAATATCACTTTTCTATATCAAAAGAAGCAGAACAAAAAGTTTTAGAATCTAGAGCTTTAGTTGATAGTAAAATAATGCAAGATAACCCTGTGTATGGTATTAATACAGGTTTTGGAAAGTTAAGTACTATTAAAATCCAAAATATGGATATTGCAAAATTGCAGAAGAATTTAATTTTATCACATTCTGTTGGCGTTGGAAATTATATTCCTGATAGAATTGTTAGAATTATTCTTCTTCTTAAGATAATATCTTTTATAAAAGGTAATAGTGGGGTCAGTTTAGCTCTCATTAAGCAAATGTTGATATTTTTAAATAATGATTGTTTACCTTTAATTCCATCAAAAGGCTCTGTTGGAGCTAGTGGAGATTTAGCTCCATTATCACATATGACTTTATCTTTTATAGGTATTGGACAAGTTAAATATAAGAATAAAATTATATCTTCAAAGTTAGCTTTAAAAAAACTTGATATTAAACCTATTGAACTTAAATCAAAGGAAGGTCTAGCTTTGATTAATGGCACCCAATTTTCAACAGCATATGGTGTTTATTCATTAAAGAAAGCGCATGATTTGTTTAAGATGTCTGATTTAGTTAGTGCAATGACAATTGAAGCTTTAAAAGGCTCTAAAAAGCCATTCTTAAATTATGTTAATGCTGTTAAACCTTATGAAGGACAATTAGATGTATGTAAAAATATTAGTTTAATTTTAAATGATAGTGAAATTATGGAATCTCATAAAAATTGTGATAGGGTTCAAGATATGTATAGTTTACGTTGTATTCCACAGGTTCATGGTTCATCTAGAGATTTATTATATTTTGCAAAAAAACAAATTAATGTTGAAATAAATTCTGTTAGTGATAATCCATTGGTATTTATTAATGAGAAAGAGATTGTATCTGCAGGTCAATTTCATGCAGAAGCTATGGCGCATAGTCTAGATATTTGTGCTATGGGAGTTTGTTCAATATCTAATATTTCTGAAAGAAGAATATTTGCTTTATTAAAGGGAGATTATGGGCTACCTGAATTTTTAATTAATAATCCTGGGCTAAATTCTGGCTTTATGATGCTGCAAGTTACTGCTGCAGCTTTAGCATCTGAAAATAAAGTTTTATCTAATCCATCATCTACAGATTCTATCCCTACTTGTTCAGACCAGGAGGATTATGTTAGTATGGCTCCTTATTCAGGAAGGAAATTGTTAAATTCTGTAAATAATTTACGAGCTATATTGAGCATAGAATTACTAGCTGCTTGCCAGGGGGTTGATTTTAGAGATGGATTAAAACCCTCTAAAATATTAAATATCTTGCATAAATTAGTTAGAAATAATATCAAATTTTTAAATCAAGATAGGTTGTTAAAAAATGATTTAGATAAAATGATAGAACTGATGGATGGTGAATTATTAGCTGGAATAGAAAGTGAAATAAATATTATATGATTAAAGAATTTCCATTGGCCCTTACATTTGACGATGTTTTATTAAAACCTCGATATTCAAATGTATTGCCTAAAGATGTTGATTTATCAACGAATTTATCTGATAGCATAAAGCTTAATATACCTTTTATTAGTGCAGCTATGGATACAGTTACAGAAAGTGATATGGCTATTGCTCTTGCTAGAGAAGGTGGTATGGGAGTAATACATAAAAATTTATCAATAGAAGAACAGGCTGTTGAAGTTGATAGAGTTAAACGTTCTGAAAGTGGTATGATTATAGACCCTATTACTATATCATCAAATAGGAGTATTAGAGATGCTCTGAAAATGATGAAAAAATACAAAATTTCAGGAGTTCCTGTTATAGATGAAGATAGACTAGTTGGAATCTTAACAAATAGAGATATTAGGTTTGAAGAAAATTTAGATCTTAAGGTAAAAGATAGGATGACTTCTTCAAATTTAATAACGGTTCCTGTAGGAACAACATTAAATGATGCAAAAACAGTTCTTCAAGAACATAGAATAGAAAAATTATTGGTTGTAAGTGATGAGGGATCATTAAGAGGTCTTATTACAGTTAAAGATATACAGAAAAAAGAAAGATATCCTAATGCTTCTAAAGATAAGCATGGAAGGTTAATTGTAGCAGCTGCTATTGGAACAGATGCAAATGTTTTAGATAGAGTTGCAGCTTTAGTTGAAAATAATGTAGATGCTCTTGTGATTGATACTGCTCATGGACATTCTCAGGGAGTACTAGATCTTATTAATAAAGTTAAGTCAAGTTATCCTACAATGGACTTAATTGTAGGTAATATTGCTACTGTTGAGGCAGCAGAAGCATTAATTGACAATGGTGCTGATATTATCAAGATAGGTATTGGAGCTGGATCTAGCTGTACAACAAGAATTGTAGCAGGTGTAGGTGTCCCTCAATTAACCTCAGTTATGGAATGCTCTGAATTTGTTAAGAAACATAATAAAAAAATAATTTCAGATGGAGGAATGAGATTTTCAGGAGACATTGCAAAGTCTTTTGCTGCTGGAGCTGATGCTGTTATGTTAGGAGGTATGTTTGCAGGTACAGATGAAAGTCCTGGTGAAATTATTCTTTGGGAAGGTAGATCATATAAAGCATATAGAGGCATGGGCTCTATTGCTGCAATGAAAGCAGGAAGCTCAGATAGATATTTTCAAGAGGCATCTACATCTAAGAAGCTAGTTCCAGAGGGAGTTGAAGGATTGGTCCCTTATAAAGGACTTTTAGGTGAAACAGTACATCAGTTAGTTGGAGGTGTTAAGTCTTGTTTCGGATACTGTGGCTCAAAAAACATACAAGAATTTTACAAGAAATCAGAATTTGTTCAAATCACTTCATCTGGAATTGTAGAGAGCCATCCTCATGATATGAATATTACGAAGGATTCTCCTAATTATAGAAAATTAAAAAATTTAAAGTAGTTTTTATTGATTATTTAGATGCTGAGCTAATCTAGATTTTTTATTATTAGCTTTATTCTTATGGATAATTCCCTTAGAACATATTTGGTCAATCATTTTAATTACACTTGGAAAAGCTTCTTTAGCTTCTTTTTTATCTAGTGCTAGAAACTTTTTTATAGCAGTTCCCATCTTAGATTTATAGTGTCTGTTCCTAGAATTAGCTTTTCTAGATTGCCTTACTCTTTTTAATTCTGAACCTTTAGCACTCATTTAGATATATAATATTTATTTAATAAAGACCGTGAAATATAAACAATTATATATTATTCAATGCAAATAATTAATTATTTATTTTTAGGAAAAAAAACACTTAGGTTTTAAACTATATTATTGTATAGTCAATTAATAGCTTAAATAGGAGACTTTATGATTAGTGATTTCTTGAAAAATATTAATATTTTTTCCGATTTATCTGATGATGGATTAAAAGATATTGAAGATTTGTTTGTATTAAGAGAATATCCCAAAGGAAGTATGATAATATTAGAAGAAGAGTATGGGGATATTGTTTTTATTGTTAAAAAGGGAACTGTGAAAATAACAAGAGTGAATGATGAAGGTAAGGAAGTTATTTTATCATTGATGGGTTCTTACGATATAGTTGGTGAATTATCAATTATAGATGGAGAAGCTAGATCTGCTAATGTATTAGCTCAAGAAAATTGTGAATTATATGCTATATCAAGTGAAGATTTTTTGAAAATATTAAAAAATAATTTTGAAGTATCTTTAGCCCTTATGGGAGAGCTTGCGAGTAGAATAAGGAAATCTGATCAGCATATAGAAGCTTTATCATTATCTGATGCAGAACATAGAATAGGGGTGTCCATTTTAAATTTAGCAGAAGAGATGGGCATTATTAGGCAAGGGATGGTTACTATAGAAAATTTACCTTTTCAACAAGATATTGCTAATATGTCTGGAACATCAAGAGAGACAGTTTCTAGAATATTAAAATTATTTGAAGATAAAAATATGTTATCAAAAAGTGGCCATAAATTAATCATTCCTAATTACAATAGTTTTAGACGTTATTTTAGTTAACTAAATTTGTTTTTATATTGTGATAAATGACATTCTTAAAGGATTAAAGAACCAAGAACATAAATATATAGCTCAAGCAATATCCATTGTTGAAAATAATAGTTCTTTAAATAAAAACCTTTTACTGAATTTAAAAACTTCTTCAATGGAATCCATTAAAATTGGTATTACCGGTCCTCCTGGAGCAGGCAAAAGTTCTATTACTAATCAGTTAATTAAAAAATATAGATTTGAAGATAAGAGCGTCTGTGCTTTATTGGTAGACCCTAGCAGCCCTTTTACAAAAGGGGCTGTGTTAGGAGATAGAATACGTATGAGAGATTTTTATAATGATAGTAAAGTTTTTATTCGTAGTATAGCTTCTAGAGGAAGTAAAGGAGGTTTAGCTGAAAATATTGATTATATTTCAGATATAGTAGAATTTTCAGGTTTTGATGTTATTATTTATGAAACTGTTGGGGTTGGTCAGGTTGAATTAGATGTTGTAGATTCTGTTGATACAACCATCGTTGTATTGGTTCCTGAATCTGGAGATGATATTCAAGTGATGAAAGCTGGGCTTATTGAGATTGCTGATATATATGTAATTAATAAATATGATAGAAAAGACTCAGATAAATTATTTTTAACACTTACAAATATGTTGCAATTAGCTGATAAAGATAAATGGATACCAAAAATAGTAAAAACAGTAGCAATAAATGATATAGGCATAGACTCTTTAAAAGATGAATTAGCTATACATAGGAAACATTTAATCAAATCAAATAAAGGTTTAGATAAATATAATGATAGATTTATTAAAAAAATTAAGCATAGATTAATTTCTGATTTTGAAAATTCATTTTGGAATAAAAAACGATATGAATTTCTTAATAGCGAAATTGAAAAAGATATTAATGATAGGTTGGATATAGATTCTATTATAAATAAAATTAAATCTATTTAGATATGATTAAAGAAATGACATTTTTAGAACATTTATTAGAATTAAGAGGAAGACTCCTTAAATTTTTCTTATCAATTGTTGTATTTTCTATTATTGGTTACTATTATGCTGATATAATTATTCAATTTTTAATAAGGCCTATCTCTGATCCGCATATTAATCTTCAGGTGTTAAAAATTACTAGTATATTTATAACTAAATTAACAGTTGCATTTTTTTTTGGTGTAATTCTTTCATTCCCTGTTTTTTTATATCAGCTATTAGCTTTTATTTTGCCTGTATTTAATAAAAAAGTAACTTTTTTAAAGATTGTCTTCTTTATTTCTCTATCTATTTTTTTATTGATTTTAGGTTTTCTTTTTGGTTATTATGTTATGATTCCTACATCAGTAACATTTTTTAAAAGTATATCATTAAACCTTTCAGGATTGGTTGGCTTAAATTACACGTTAGAAAATTATTTAATTTATTTAATATGGATTCTTATGATATCATCATTTGTTTACCAAATGCCAATTTTGATTTTTATGCTTATTAAAATAGGAATAGCTGATTTGATGTGGTTTAAGTCTAATAGACATTATGTGATAGTCATATTTTTTATCTTAGCAGCTCTTCTTACTCCTCCAGATCCAATAAGCCAGATTATGATAGCTTTTCCTTTAATTTTACTTTATGAGTTTAGTTTGCTTTTTATATCTATTATATATAAAAATAAATGAAAAAAAAGATTGATAATATAGCTTTTCCTATTAATAAAGATTTGAAAAAATTTGATAGTTTTTTAATGGAAAACTTACATTCTGAAGTGAATGTTATTAATAGTATTACAAAGTATTTAATTAAGAGTAAAGGGAAACAATTTAGGACTGTTTTGTGTTTATTATCGTCACGTCTAACAGGAGAAAAAGTCAATAAGTTTAGCTTTTTGAGTGCTGCAACTGTTGAGATTTTACATGTTGCAACATTGTTGCATGATGATGTTGTAGATGATTCAGATGTACGTAGAGGTTGGCCTACAGTTAACAAAATATGGAAAAATAAACTATCTATTCTTATTGGAGATTATCTTTTTTCAAAATCGCTTTCAAATATATCTAAATTTAATGATCTTAATTGTGTTAGTATATTATCTAGTGTATCTCAGCGCTTAAGTGAAGGTGAGATTTTGCAGATTGAAAAAGCTATAAATAAAAATATGAATGAACAAGAATATTTTAAAATGATTGCTGATAAAACAGCTTCATTGATTTCAGCTTCTTGCTATCTTGGATTATATAGTACTAATAAAGATGAACATCTGTGCGAAGCAATGAAAAAATTTGGTGAATATCTAGGTATTGCTTATCAAATAAAGGATGATTTATTTGATATTGTAGGCAATATTAATAATACAGGGAAACAGTCAAATCTTGATTTAAAAAAAAATATGTTAACTTTGCCATATATCCATGCTTTATCATCGCTTAATAAAATAGAAAGAAAGATATTCCTAACTAAAATTAAAAAGTATGCTTCAAAATCAGATATTAATAATATAAAAAAAATGATTGTTGAGTATGGCGGTATAGCGTATACTGAAAATAAAATTTTTGAGATTTCTGAAAAAGCAAAAAGTATGCTTAATCAATTTCCTGAATCTAAATATAAGGATGCTTTAAATTTAGCTGTAGATTTTAATATTAGCAGAAGCTATTAAATTTTGAAAACAAAAAAAAGTATATATAATTTTGCAAATTTTTTGAGTATATCAAGGATAGTAGTATCTATTCCCTTAATTATTTGCTTTGAAAATTTTGATGTAGATATAAAATACTATTATTATTCTATTGGTATTATTTTATTTATTATTCTATCTGATGTGTTAGATGGTTACTTTGCAAGATTATCTAACTGTGTTACTGATTTTGGTAAAATTATTGATCCTATTGCAGATAAAACATGTTTTATGGTTGTCTTAATTTATTTAATTGATAAATATTCTGTAGTTAATCATATCTTTAACCCTTTTTTAATTTTTTATATTATATTAGTTATAAGAGATACTATATTGCTGTTATTGAGTCTATATAATATTACTCAAAAAAAATATGTTTCACAGGCAAATACTTCAGGAAAAATTTTTATTTTCTTTTCTAGTATTATGATTATTTTTTATGTATATGATATAAATAATTTAATTGCACAATTATTTTATATCCTTGCATTGTTTTCAATGATTCTTAGTACTATGTTTTATATTAAAGAGCATAATATGGTTAGAAAAAAATGAGTTTATTTAATAAGACATTTTCTAGTTTATTTAAAACACGTTCTATTATAAGAGAAACTTTTAGAAAAGTTTTGGGAAAATCTAATCTTCACGATAGTGATTATGAAATTATAGAAGAAAGTCTTTTAAGTGCAGATATTAGTTGGGGTATTACTAATAATATTATAGATAAAATAAAGTCTAAATCATTTAAAAACACTGATTGGGAAGGAATCTTGCAAGAGTTATTATCTGAAATTCTTATTAAAAAAGATATTGGTCTTAATAAGATTATATTGATGGTTGGTGTTAATGGGGTAGGTAAGACAACTTCATGCGCTAAGCTTGCAAATTATTTAATTGGTTTAAATAAAAAAGTAACTTTAGTAGCAGCTGATACGTATAGAGCCGCAGCAACTAATCAATTATTATTATGGTCAAAACAATTAGGCATTGATTGCGTATCTAATGATAGGACAGCTGACCCCGCATCAGTAGCTTATGATGGTGTGCAATCTGGATTGGCTAAAAATTGCGATCATATTATAATAGATACTGCTGGCCGTTTGCAAAATTCAAAGAATTTAATGCTTGAACTTAAGAAGGTATATAAAGTAATATCTAAATTATCAGATAATATTTCGATTATAATGAATTTAGATGCAAATATTGGTCAAAATTCAATTGCTCAAATTGAAGAATTTAATGATATTGTTCCTATAGATACTGTGATTTTAAATAAAATGGATGGAACTTCAAAAGGTGGAATTGCATTGTCTATTATTGATAAATTTAATATTCCAATATCTTTTATAGGTATTGGAGAAAAGATAGATGATATAGTCCCATTTAATATAAATGATTATATAAAATCTTTAATAGCAAGAGAGTGATTAAATGAAATCATATAAAAGAATATCGTTAGTAAGTCTTGGTTGTGCTAAAAATTTAGTTGATTCTGAAATTCTTTTAGGTGGATTAAAGAAAGAAAACTTTAAATTTGTAAATAAGCCTGAGGATTCTGATGTGATTATTGTTAATACATGTGGGTTTTTAGATACAGCTAGGGAAGAATCTATTGATACAATTTTAGAATGTGGACAGATTAAAAGTAGTACAAATGTAAAAAAACTTTTAGTCATGGGTTGTTTTTCAGAGCGCTATGGAGATGACCTTATAAAAGAAATGCCAGAGGTTGATAAATTTTTTGGAACTAATGATCATAGTATTGTTTTAAGTTATCTTACAGGCAAAAAATATAAAAAAGATGATCCCGATTATTACAGATCAATTCTTACTCCTAAACATTATGCTTATCTAAAAATAGCTGAAGGTTGTGATAATGTTTGTAGTTTTTGTTCTATTCCATCAATGAGAGGCTTACAAGTTAGTAGTACATTGGAAAATAATTTAATAGAAGCTCAGCGATTAGCTGATAGTGGAGTAAAAGAACTGTTGCTTATTGCTCAAGATACTACTTCATATGGCTGGGATTTAAACCCTAAGTCCTCTCTTCATGATTTATTAGATATTTTAGATAATATTGATAATATTGATTGGATTCGTTTACATTATGCCCATCCTGCTCATTTGCATAGACGGGTTATAAATAGGTTTTCTACTTTGAATAAATTGATTCCATATATTGATATGCCAACACAACATGGCTCTGATGCTGTATTAAAAGATATGAGAAGAGGACTTGGTGTATCAGGCATTAAAAGGCGTATTGACGCTTTAAGAGAAGCTAATAATGATATATCTATTAGAACTAGCATTATTGTTGGTTTTCCAGGAGAAACAGATAAAGAATTTAACGAATTATATGATTTTGTTAATGAAATTGAATTTGATCGTTTAGGTGTGTTTGAATATTCAGAAGAAGAGGGTACGCACGGAGCAAAAGCATTTACTGATGATGTTCCTAAGGCTATTAAAAAAGAAAGGCGAGAAGCTATTATGATGCTTCAGCAAAAAATTAATTATAAAAAGAATATAGATAGAGTAGGCTCTATAGAAAGAATATTAGTTGATGTTGTTAATGATGAGGGTTGGTCACTTGGGCGTTCATATAGGGATGCTCCTGAGATAGATAATTATGTGAAAATTAATCAAAAATTAGAAGTTGGGAATATGTATAATATTAAAATAGATAAAGCATATGAATATGATGTAGAGGGTAGCCTTATTAATGAATAAAAATTTTAAAATATTAAAGATAGATCATGTAGCTATAGCTGTAAATAGTTTGGAAGAGACTAGAAAAATATACTCTTTACTTGGTATGAATATTGGCCATGTTGAAAATGTGATTACTGAAAATGTTGATGTTCTTAAAATTCACCCAGATTCTAATGAACATACAATTGAGCTACTAGAGCCAAATAGCATAGAATCTTCAGTTCATAAATTTTTAAATAAAAAAGGTCAAGGATTACATCATATAGCTCTTGAAGTTGATAATATTTATAATGCTATTGATTATTTAGTAGAGAATAATATTCAAGTTATTTATAGTCCCCCGCAAAAAGGCGCAGACAATAAATTGATTACATTTATACATCCAAATTGTACATCTGGTGTATTAATAGAGTTATGTCAGTCAGCCTAGGTTATGTCCCTTAAAAAGCAAGTTAAAACTGTCCCTAAGAACCCAGGAGTATATTTTTTTAAAAACAAATATGATGATATAATATATATAGGTAAAGCTAAGAACCTTAGAAGTAGAGTTTCATCTTATTTCAATAAAAATAATAAAGATACTAAAACAGCAGTAATGATATCGAATGCTTCTAGTCTTGAATATCTAGTTGTTAGTGATGAAGTTGAAGCAATTATCACAGAAGCTAATATGATTAAACAATATAAACCTCGTTATAATGTTTTTTTAAAAGATGATAAAACCTTTCCATATATCATTATTACTAATGAGCCTTATCCTAGAGTTGAAATTATTAGGAAGAAAAATTTACATAAGGATGGTAATATGTATTTTGGTCCTTATACTGATGTTAGTTATTTGCGGGAAGTTGTAAAAGCATTACATCGTATTTTCCCAATTAGAACATGCTCTTATTTTATAGATAAGCAATTTATTGAAAATAATAAGGCTCAGGTTTGTCTTGACTATCATATAAAAAAATGTCAAGGTCCTTGTGAGGGTTTAGTCTCAAATAAAGATTATATCGATATGATAGAATCTGTAGTACAGTTTTTAAAGGGTAGAAATAAAGATATTAAAAATAAAATCAAATCTATGATGAGTGATGCAAGTGCTAAGTTGAATTATGAAGAAGCTGCAAGATTAAGAGACCAATTAATAGCAATTGATTCTTTTAGCAAGAAACAAAAAAAAATAGCTCATGATTTTAATGATAGAGATATTTTACATGTTTCGATTAAAGATACATACGGAGTTGGATTTGTAATGAGAATCAGAAACAGCCTTCTTATTGGTAGGGAAAAGTTTGACTTGAAAATTACAAATGATAATTTTGAGACTTTAATGAATATGTTTTTAATTCAATATTATAATAGCACTTTTGATATTCCCCCAGAAATAGTTGTTGATGTTAGCTTTGATGATCTTGATTCTATTGAAAGTTGGTTGACATCTAAAAAGGGTAAAAAAGTAAAAGTATTAAAGCCTATTAAAGGTGATAAGAGGAAAATGCTTGATCTTTGTATCAAGAATTCTAATATGGTTATTCAGGATTTAGTTTTTAAGAAAATTAAACGAAAAGAGTATGCCCCTAAAATTTTGAGTGAATTACAAGAAGTTTTATCTATGCCAGTACTTCCAAAAAGAATAGAAGCATTTGATAATTCAAATATACAAGGTAAAAATGCTGTTGCTGGAATGGTATGTTTTGTAAATGGGAAACCACTAAAAAAAGAATATAGAAAATTTAATATTAAAACTGTTGAAGGTATTGATGATTTTGAATCAATGCGAGAGGTTGTTTTTAGACGATACAGTCGCCAAATTAAAGATAATGCTCAGTTGCCTGATTTGATACTTATCGATGGAGGTAAGGGACAATTATCTGCAGCGAAAAGTTCTCTTGATAAGCTAGGTTTAGGCTATATATCTATTATAGGTATTGCTAAGAAATTAGAAGAAGTTTTTTTACCTAGCTCTTCTAGTCCCCAAAATATAAGCAAAACATCTCCTGCATTGTATCTGTTGAGAAAGATAAGAGATGAAGTGCATCGTTATGCTATTACGTTTCATAGGAGTAAAAGAAAAAAAGATACATTTAGTTCAGTCTTTAATGATATTAAAGGTATGGGACCTAATTACATAAAAAAAATATGGAGTTATTATGAATCATTAGAAGAAATAAAAAAAGATTCAATTGAAGCAATATCTGAAAAAACAAAAATTCCTTTGAATGTAGTAGCCAATATTAAAAAGGCAATTAAGTGATTTTTATAGATTTATTATTAATTCCTATTTTTATTATGTTTTCTATTTTATCTATTATTTTAATTTGGATTAATTTGCCAGGAACATTTATTTATTTTTTTATCATAGCTATTTTGGGTGCTTTAAATGGTTTTAATATAATTTCAAAAAATATTTTATTGGTAATATTATTAGTTTTTATATTATTTGAGATTATTGAATTTTTGTTATTAGGGTTAACTGTAAAAGTATATGATGGTAAAAAATCATCAATTTTCTTATCTATATTAGGAGGTATATCTGGTGCAATGATAGGAAGTTTTATTTTTCCATTTCTTGGTGCACTTATTGGGCTAATTATGGGAACTTATTTAGTAACTTATTTCAATGAAAGAAGAGAAGGTAAAAATATAAAAGATGCAGTTAAAGTTGCAGATAGTACTATGCTAGGTTATGTGCTTTCAAAAGGAATTAAGTCGGTCGCTGTTATTAGCTTGACTCTTTATTTAATTTATTTTTAATTGATAATTATTTAAAAAAATTATCTAATTTAGGTTTAATTACAATTCTGCAGTATGGCGCATTTTCGTTATTCTTATAATAATCTTGGTGATAATCTTCCGCTTCATGGAAATTGTTTAGCTTTATTATCTCTGTTACAATAGGATTATTAAAAGCGTTCTCTGTAGTAAGTTTTTTAATATATTCTTTAGCAATTTCTTTTTGTTCTTCGCTTGTATAATAGATTCCAGATCTATATTGAGTTCCTTTATCTGCACCTTGCATATTAAGTGTTGTAGGATCATGTGTTTGGAAAAATACGGTTAAAAGTTCCTTAAATGATACAATGTTAGGGTCATATGAAATTTTACATACTTCAACATAACCTGTTTCCCCTGAGCATACACTTTCATATGTTGGGTTTTTTGTGATACCATTAGAATATCCAGAGGTAACACTGTTAACTCCAGAAAGTTGAGAAAATATTGCTTCAACACACCAAAAACAACCTGCACCAAAAACAGCTATGTTCATAAAAATAACTCCAATTTGATTATAAATTAAATATTAAAAAATAAATAAAAAAATGTTTATTTTAAGAAAAAATGTCATTAAATTTACCGAAGAGAAGTATATGAAAATAAGACAATATGACAGAATTTGAATTAATCTCAAACTATTCTCCATCTGGAGATCAACCCCAGGCAATAGATAAATTGTTTTCTAATCTTAATAGAGGTATTAAAGATCAGACTCTTTTAGGTGTAACTGGTTCTGGTAAAACGTTTACAATTGCTAATTTGATACAAAAGTATCAAAAACCTACTATTATATTATCACATAATAAAACATTAGCAGCTCAACTTTATGGTGAATTTAAAGTTTTGTTTCCTAAAAATGCTGTTGAATTTTTTATATCTTATTATGATTATTATCAGCCCGAAGCATATCTCCCCGTTACAGATACATATATAGAAAAAGATTCTTCTATTAATGAAGAAATTGATAAGCTTAGAATTAAAGCGACAGCATCTCTTATTTCTAGGCAAGATATTGTTATTATTGCAAGTGTTAGTAGTATATATGGACTTGGATCTCCCGAAGAGTATAAAAAAATGTTAGTTAAAGTATCTAAAGGTGAAAAAATAGATACTAAATCTTTTTTTAAAGCTTTAGTATCTATTCATTATTTAAGGAATGATATGGTATTACAGCCTGGTAATTTCAGAGTTAGAGGTGATGTTATTGATGTTTTTCCTTTATATTCTGATTATCCTATTAGAATAGAGCTGTTTTGTGATGAGATTGATAATATTAGTAGATTTGATTCAATCACAGGTGAAATTATCAATGATGATGTTGAATTTGAGTATATATATCCTTCAAAACACTTTGTTGTATCTGATGATTTGATGAAAAAGGGAATTGAAAAGATTAGGACAGAGCTTTTTGCTAGATTAAAAGATTTGAGAAATAACGATAAATTATTAGAAGCTCAAAGATTAGAACAAAGAACAATGTATGATATAGAGATGATGATGGAACTTGGATATTGTTCCGGTATTGAAAATTATTCTAGACATTTAGATGGCAGGAAGGAAGGGCAGAGACCTTTTTGCCTTTTAGATTTTTTCCCAGATGATTTTCTGCTAGTTATTGATGAATCTCATGTTACTATTCCCCAAATTAAAGCAATGTATAATGGTGATAAAGCTAGGAAATTGAATTTAGTTGAACATGGATTTAGATTGCCCTCAGCTTTAGATAATAGACCCATGAAATTTGAAGAGTTTGTAGACAAAATAGGTAAAACAGTTTATGTTTCTGCTACTCCTTCAGAATATGAATTAGATTTGTCAAAAAAAAATATAATTGAACAGATTATTAGACCTACAGGATTATTAGACCCTGAAATTATCTGCCATAAAACAAAGAATCAAATAGATCATTTAATTGAAAATATTAAAAACACTACAAAAAGAGGTGAAAAAGTACTTATTACAACTTTAACTAAAAGAATGTCTGAAGATTTAACAGAACATTTAAAATCACTTAATTTAAGAGCTGAATATTTGCATAGTGAAATTGATTCTTTAGAAAGGGTTAAAATTTTAAGAAGCCTTCGATTGAATGAATTTGATATTTTAGTAGGGATTAACCTTTTAAGAGAAGGCTTAGATCTTCCTGAGGTTTCTTTAGTCGCTGTATTAGATGCTGATAAGCAGGGTTTCTTAAGGTCAAAATCTTCCTTAATGCAAGTTTCTGGAAGGGCAGCAAGAAATGTTAATGGAAAGGTAATATTGTATGGTGATTTTACATCTGTTGCTATGCAATATTTGATTGATGAAACAGCTCGAAGAAGAAAACTTCAGATTGATTATAATAAATCAAATAATATTAAGCCTAAAACAATATTTAAAAGTGTAGATGAAATTAAAAATACTACTGTTATTGCAAATAATCAGATTGATGAAATCATTGATATTGATGAAGAAATTGATATTTCTAATATTGATTCAATTGAATCAGAAGACATTATTAAAAAAATAGAAAGAAAAATGTTAAATTATGCTAAGGATTTGAAGTTCGAGCAAGCAGCTTTACTTAGAGATAAATTGAATAAAGTAAAATTAGATAAGAAAGGTTTAAATTGATGTATAATGTTTTAGTACTAGGGTCTGGAGGGCGAGAACATTCAATGGTTTGGTCTTTAATAAAAGATAAAAATATATCAAAAGTATTTTGTGCTCCTGGAAATGCTGGAACAGAATCTATAGCAAAAAATGTAAGTGTAGATTTGAATGATAATAATCAAATTCTTAATATCATTAAAAAGTATAATATTGATTATACTGTGGTTGGTCCTGAAAATCCGTTGAATAATGGAATTGTAGATTTTTTATCTATTAATGATTGTGATGTGTTTGGTCCTACTCAGCATGCTTCTCAATTAGAGTGCAGTAAACTGTTTGCAAGAAAATTTATGGAAAAATACAATATTCCTCAACCTTCATTTTTTGAATGTTCTAGTGAAGAAGAAGTTATATCTGTTAGTACTAAATTAGGTTTCCCTATTGTTTTAAAAGCTGATGGATTAGCTGCTGGAAAAGGAGTTCTTATATGTTCTAATCAATCAGATCTTAATGATGGTCTTGATGTAATGTTTACAAATAAAAAATTTGGAGATGCTTCTAATAAAATTTCTGTAGAAGAATGCTTGAAAGGAGAAGAATTATCAATATTTGTAGTTACAGATGGTGAAGATTATAAGATTTTAAATTCAGCTCAAGATCATAAGAGAGTATTTGATGGTGATAAAGGACCTAATACAGGTGGTATGGGAGCATATTGTCCTGCACCTTTATTCGATGAATTTTTAGAAAAGAAGGTAGTAGATAGAATTATTTTACCAACTATTAGAGGTATGAAAAAAGAAGGACACCCCTATAAAGGTTTTTTATATATTGGAATTATGATTGTTGCAGGGGACCCTTATGTTATTGAATATAATGCAAGATTAGGAGATCCAGAATCACAGGTTTTAATGCCGATGCTCAAAGATGGATTATTTCCTATAGTTAAAAGCGTATTATCTCGAGATGTTAGTAATCTTGTTATTAATAATAAAGAGGGGTATTCTGTTGCGGTTGTATTATCTTCAGAAGGCTACCCTGATGAATATAAAAAAAATATGTTAATAAGTGGTCTTGATGACTCTTTTCTTGCTTTTCATTCTGGAACAAGTAGGATAGATGATAAGATTTATGCTAATGGTGGGAGGGTATTGAATGTAATCGGGCATGATGTTTCATTAGATGGTGCTATTTTTGATGCATATCAGAATGTAAAAAAAATTATGTTTGATAATATGTACTATAGAACTGATATAGGGGAAAAAGGTTTGTTATATCTGAGAGGATTATCTAGTGAATAATATAGATAAAATAAGGAGGTCTGTTGGATTTATTGGTGAGTCTGATGAAATGATAGAAATGTTATCTTTGGTTTCTCAAGTAGCTCTAACTGATATATCTGTTTTAATTACAGGGGAATCTGGTTCTGGTAAAGATATGATTGCTCAAGCCATACACAAAAATAGTAAAAGAAAATTTGAATCTTTAATTATTGTTAATTGTGCTGCTATTCCATCTGGAATTATAGAGAGTGAACTTTTTGGTCATAAGAAGGGCTCTTTTACAGGCGCGATTGAAAATAAAAAAGGTTATTTTGAAGAGGCTGATAAAGGAAGTATTTTTTTAGATGAAATAGGTGAGCTCCCAAAGGAAACACAGGCAAAGTTATTAAGAGTTATTGAATCAGGTGAATTTATTAGAGTAGGAGAGTCAAAGTCACAAAAAACAAATGTTAGAATCATTGCAGCTACAAATCGTGATTTAAAATTAGAAGTTAATAAGGATAATTTTAGACAAGATTTATATTTCAGATTAAAAACAATTAATATTAATGTTCCTCCATTAAGAAAACACCTAAGTGATATTAATTTATTTATAGAAAGATTTGGATTAGAATTTTCAGATCAAAACAATATTCCATTTAAGGGATTTAGTCCTGATGCAATTAATTTAATGAAAAATTATAATTGGCCAGGAAATATAAGAGAATTAAAAAATACCGTTGAAAGTTTATTAGTTATGAATAAAGGTGAGAGAATTATTCCTAAAATGGTTAGTCGCCAGTTAAACTTATCAGATACAGAATCGAGTAATAATTTAGTGCCTGTTAATGAAAATAGTGATAAAATTGAAAGAGAACTCATATTGAAACAATTGCTTTTTTTAAGACAAGATATAAATGAAATAAAGCAATATTTATTATCCAATTCATCTGATGCCGAATTTATTAAAACTAATCCTGCATTGTTTTTACCTGTTGATAAAGCTAAAACTGAAAATTCTTCAATGGTGAATAATCTAGAAGGAAATGATATTAATGATGCTCAGTTAAGAGCAATAAAAGATGATGCTGTTGGCGAAATAACTATGACTGAGATTGAGAGAGAAGTGATTGAACGATATTTAAAAGAATTCAAAGGCAATAGAAGGAAAACTGCTAAAGCACTTGATATATCAGAGAGAACTTTATATAGAAAAATAAAAGAATATGATTTGCAGGCATAATAATATACTAATTCTAATAGCTGTCATTTTATTTAATGGTTGTGGAATATATTCGTTTAAGGGTTCTTTACCACCTAATATTAAAACGATATATATATCTCCTGTTATAAATTCAAGTTCTGAATATGCACTTAGTAATATGCTTAATGAACAGATTAATGAACAGTTAGTAAAAAAAAATATTTTAAAAATAGAAGAATTTTATAATTCTGATAGCAAGCTTGATATTAGCATTCAATTAGTTGAAGATATTCCAAATAGTTATACATCTAACATTAATAGTTATGAGGTTATAGAACAATGGAAATTAAATGCTAGAGTTTCTATAACTTGGCTTGATAATTTAAATAATAATACTATTTTAGATAAGGTTTTTACAGAATGGGCAATGTATGATAATTCTGGTTTAGATATTAGTTCTGATGGTATTGATAATGATTCAGATGGATTAATAGATGCGGAGGATTCTGATGAGTATGGTCCTTCTAGACAAGCAGCCTTAAGAATTATTGCGAATAATACAGTTGATCGTATTATAGAAGAATTAATTTCAAATTGGTAAATTGGAGTAAAAATGAAAAAAGCTATTATAAGTAAAATTTCAGAATATAATGAACAAAATGTTATCGTAGATGGATGGACCTATAATTCACGTAGAAGTGGAAAAATTGGCTTTTTATCTTTACGTGATGGTTTTGGAATTATACAATGTATTGTTGAAAAACAAAAAATAGGAGATGAATTATTTGAATCTTTTAAAAGATTACATCAGGAATCTTCTATATCTGTTATAGGTAAGGTCGTTGAAAACTCAAGAGCTATTGGAGGCTATGAAATTTTAGTAGAAGATTTTACTATACACCAATTAACTGAAAATTATCCGATTACACCAAAAGAGCATGGTACAGATTTTCTAATGAATCATAGGCATCTATGGTTAAGATCAAAAAAACAGCATTCAATTTTAAAAATCAGACATCAGATTGTGAAGGCAATTAGAGATTTTTTTGATAATAATGATTTTACTTTAGTTGATACTCCAATATTTACTCCTAATGCTGCTGAAGGAACATCTACATTATTTGAAACTAATTATTTTGATTCTAAAGCATATTTATGTCAAACAGGTCAATTATATGGTGAAGCTAGTGCTATGGCATTTGGAAGGCATTATAATTTCGGACCATGCTTTCGTGCTGAAAAAAGTAAAACAAGGAGGCATCTTACAGAATTTTGGATGGTTGAACCTGAAATTGCATATGCAGATATAAATGATAATATGGAATGGGCTGAAAGGTTAATAGCTTATATTGTGAAGCAAGTTTTAGATAATAGGATGAATGAATTGAATGTTTTAGGTAGAGATATAGATAAAATAAAAAATATTATGACTCCATTTCCAAGAGTTAGCTATACTGAATGTATAGAAATTTTAAATAAATCAGGTAATGAGATTAAATGGGGGGAAGATTTTGGTTCCCCTGAAGAAACTTATATAGCAAATCAATTTGATAAACCTGTTATTGTTTATGGTTTTCCATCTGAAATTAAAGCATTTTATATGAAGAGAGATCCTAATAATGAAAAAGTTGTTCTTGGTATGGATATTTTAGCTCCGGAAGGATATGGTGAAATTATAGGAGGTTCTGAAAGAGAAGTGAATATTAACACTTTATTAGATAGAATTAAAGAAGAAAAGTTAAATAAATCTGATTATGAATGGTTTTTAGATTTGAGGAGATATGGTTCTGTACCACATTCAGGTTTTGGAATGGGTTTGGAGCGTGTTGTTGCTTGGATTTGCGGAATATCTCATATTAGGGAAACTATTCCGTTTGCAAGAACAATGAATCGTATTAATCCATAAAAAATAAATGAATCTTCAAAACGAAATATCTTCCTGGTTAGATACCTACCTTATTAAAAGTAAATTGAGCACATTTGTTGTGGGTGTATCAGGAGGAATAGATTCTGCTCTTACATCAACATTATGTGCAATGACAGGTCAAAAGACAATTTTAGTTATTATGCCTATACAGCAAAACCCAAATGAAACTGATAGGGCAGAAAAACATTGTAATTGGCTTAGTTCAAAATATCATAATGTAGAAATACTAAAGATAGACTTAACAAATCTTTATTTAGAATATTTGAAAACAATTCCTGTTCAGTTTCACAATCAATTAGCATTAGCTAATACTAGAGCAAGAATAAGAATGTCTTCATTATATTTGATTGCAGGAGGTTCAAAAGGAATTGTGGTTGGAACAGGTAATAAAATTGAAGATTTTGGGGTAGGATTCTTTACAAAATATGGTGATGGTGGTGTTGATATTAGTCCTATTGCAGATTTAATGAAGTCGGAGGTTTATTCTGTTGCAAAAGATTTGGGCATTATAAAAGAAATTTTAGATGCAGCTCCCACAGATGGGTTATGGGATGACGGTAGAACTGATGAAGAACAGCTTGGAGTTAGTTATGATGAATTAGAATGGGCAATGAAAAATACAGATAATAATCAAATGGATTTATCTGATAGAGAAAAAGAGGTGTTGTCAATATATAATAATTTCAGATATTCTAATTTACATAAAATGATTCCTATTCCAATTTTTAAGAGAAAATGAAAAAAATATTTTTAATTGATGGTATGGCTATTTTGTATAGAGCTCACTATGCAATGATTAATAATCCATTGACTACTCAGTCTGGCGTTCATACATCTGCAATATTTGGTTTTTTTAATATTATATTTAAAATTTTAAAAGAAGAGAATCCTGATTATTTTTTAATTGCAATGGATTCTAAAAAGCCTACTTTTAGGCATGAAAGGTATGCTGAATATAAAGCAAATCGGAAGCAAATGCCTGTAGAACTTCAAGAACAAATTCCAATATTTTATGACATTCTAGATAAATCAAATATTAGTATGTTTAAATTGGATGGCTTTGAAGCAGATGATATATTAGGTACTATTGTTTCATTGAATAGAAAGAAAAATATACAGCAATATATCGTAAGTGGAGATAAAGATTTAATGCAACTTGTTAATGAAAATACTTTTGTTTATTCTCCAGGAAATAATTTTCAACCAAAAAAAATCTATACAGAAGAAAAAGTTATTGATAAATGGGGAGTACATTGTAAATCCATAATAGATTATCTTGCTCTTGTGGGAGATTCTTCAGATAATGTTCCTGGAGTTCCTGGAGTTGGTCCAAAAACAGCTGTTAAATTATTAGATCAATTTGATTACAAAGTTGAAAATATTTATGAATTAATAGAAAATATTAAAAATGATAGATTGCGTGAAAAATTAATTTTAAATAAGGATAATGCTCTACTATCTAAAGAATTAGTTACAATAGATAATAATGTTCCCATTAACTTTTCAATGGCACAAACATCTTTTGATTTAATAGATTTTTCTAGTATGCAAAAAGAATTGAATGATTTAGAAATTTATGCTTTTGATAATACTGTTAAAAAATATATTTATGATGATAAGCTTGTAGAAAATAAAGAAGTAAAAAAAAACTATAAGGTTATTCAAAATGAAAAAGAATTAATAGAGTTATCTAATAGAATGACTGATTATGAGTATATCGCAATTGATCTAGAAACAACTGATATTAATCCTAATATTGCAGAAATAGTTGGTGTATCTATAGCATTTAATATAAATCAGGCTTATTACATTCCTTTTATATCACCAAATAGTTCTATTATTAAGTTAGATTTATTTGTAAGAAAAATTATTTCAGTATTAATATCTGATAAATATAAAATTATAGGACAAAATATAAAATATGATTTATTGATTTTAAAAAGGTATGGTGTAGAATTTGAAAATATATATTTTGATACGATGCTTGCTGAAAGCCTTATCTCACCTGAAAAGAATAATTATAAGCTTGATGATTTATCTTTAGATTATTTAGCATATAAAATGCAACCGATTGAAGATTTAATTGGTGATAAAAAAAATACTCAAATTTCAATGTCTGAAGTTCCTATTGAAAAGATTTGTTTTTATGCTTGTGAAGATGCCGATATAACTCTGCAAATATTTTATAAACAATTAAAATTAATAGACAGTATGGATTTGGCTAATTTATTTTATAAAATTGAAATGCCTCTAGTTAATATTTTATTAGATATAGAATATAATGGTATTTATATTAATCAAAATTATATAAAAAAATTGTCTGTGGACTTGAAAAAGAAGATTATTGAAATTTCTGAAATTATTTATTCAATGGCAAATAAACAATTTAATATTAATTCTCCTAAACAATTATCAGAAGTTCTCTTTGATGATTTACAACTAAAGCCAATAAAAAAGAGAAGCACTGCTTCAAATGTATTGGAGAAATTAAAAGATTTTCATCCTATTGCTGAATATATTTTAGATTTTAGGCATTTAAGTAAATTAGTTAATACTTACTTAGAAACTATGCCTAATTTTATTATTGAAGATACTAATCGAATACATACTTCATTCAATCAAGCTATTACTTCTACAGGTCGATTATCAAGTACCAAGCCAAATTTTCAGAATATTCCAATTAAAACTGAAATAGGTAAAAAAATTAGAAAAGCATTTGTCGCTGAGCAGAAAAATTCCTTTATATATTCATTTGATTATTCACAAATCGAATTACGTATCCTTGCTCATTATTCTAATGAAAAAAATTTAATAGATTCATTCATTAGAGATGATGATATACATACTAGAACGGCCGCACTTATTTTTGAAATTAATAAATCTGATGTAGGGTTTGATGAAAGGCGTATTGCAAAAACAATAAATTATAGTATTATTTACGGTGCTGGTCCCTATAGAATATCTCAAGAACTTAAAATTCCAATTAAAGAGGCCGCCTCTATTATAGAAAACTATTTTAAAACGTATCCCAATATAAAAGAATATATAGATAATGTTATAGATGATGGTTTTCAAAATGGTTTAGTAAGAACACTTAATGGTAGAATTCGAAAAACATTTAATCTAAAATCATCTAATAGAAATATTGTAGAAGCTGAAAAAAGAGCAATTATTAATATGCCAATACAGGGTACAGCATCAGAATTAATCAAAATTGCTATGATTAATATTCATAAAAAAATGCAGTCTAATAATATGAAATCAAAAATGATTTTACAAATTCATGATGAGTTATTATTTGAGGTACCAAAAGATGAATTGCATGTAATTAAAGATTTGGTTATATATGAAATGGAAAATGCATTGAATTTAAATGTTCCTATAAAAGTTGATTCAAATTATGGTAAAAATTGGTACGAGGCACATTAATATATGAGTAATCAGTTAATTATTGGTTTAGATGGAGGAGGAACTAAGACGACTTGCGTATTATTTGACCATAAAGGTTTTACTATAGACATAGCCTCTGATAAAGGAACCAATATTTATGTATTTAAAGATGAAGCTATAGCTAGAATATTATCTATTGTCAGGTCTATTTTAGAAAAGAATAAGCTGAATCATTCTGATATTACTGCATTTGGTTTTGGATTAGCAGGTATTTCAGATTTAGATAGTAGAGAAAAATTGCTTAAAGAACTGGATCGGATAAATATAACTAAACATTCTCTTATATTATCAGATGTAGAAGCTGCCTATAAAGTTTTATGTCCCAATAATACAGGTATACTTGTAAATATAGGAACTGGAATAGTTTGTTTCGCTAGAGATGAAGCAGGCAATATTATTAAAGAAGCTGGGAATGGTTATGACCAAGGCGATTTAGGAAGTGGATATTGGCTAGGTAAGGAGATTTTTTCAAGATTAATCTTAAATGAAGGAATAGTATTAGAGGATTCAGAATTAAATCAAATATTTGAAATAGTTAAGTCTAAGTTTGATGTTCAGTCATTTAGAGAACTGTATAAATGTATAGAAGATGATATTAATATTTTCCCATATTTAGCATCTCTCGGAGAAGATACTATTGATTTAGCAGAATCTGGAAATGATATAGCCTTATCTATTGTTCAAGAAGGTACTAGGTATGTTTCTGAGTATATTAAGTCTATATCTGGAAGAATGCAAATTATCAATTCTGATATAATGTTATCTATAAATGGAAGTGTAATAAAAAATAATTTTTATAGAAATTTATTAGAAGAATCTTTACAATATGATTTTAATAAAATCCATTGGATTTCTTCTGTTTTATCTCCTGCATATGGAGCGGGTATTATGGCTGGAAACTATAGAAATATAAATATTAATTTATCTAATATAATTAAAGGTGTTAGTAATTGAGTACAGCAAAAGTTATTATAAATCTTAATAATTTTGAGCATAATATTCGATATATGCAGTCAATTGCAAAAAAAGCAGATTTATATCCTGTTATTAAAGCAAATGCATACGGTCATGGATTTGATAGAATAGCTCATAAAATAGCTGATTTGAAACTTAAAGGTGTTTGTATTGCAACTATAAATGAATTAAAACAATTAATTCATCTTAATTTTAATTATTCGATATTGCATCTTGGAAAAATATCTTTTTTAGATTTTATGCTTTATCAGAATTCAAATGTTATAGCAACTATAAATACATTAGATGATATTAAAAAAATTAAAAAGTATAATAATTCTAGTAAGCCGATAAGAGCTCATATTAAAGTTGATACGGGAATGACTCGCATGGGTTGTGATATAAAAGAATTTATTGAAGTTCTTGACTCTTGCTTAAAGGAAAAGTCTATTTCATTAGAAGGTATTTATTCTCATTTAGCTAACTCGGAAACTTCTAATTCTGATTATAATAATCAACAATTTATAATGTTTCAAAAAATTATTAATCATTTAAAAGATAAATCTCTTAATTATTTAAAAATTCATTTATTAAATAGTGGTGGTCTGCTTAATTACCCTCATTTTAATTATGATATTATAAGGACAGGTTTAGCGCTTTATGGTATTTCACCATTGCATAATACTCGTAATAAGTTTAAGCCTGTTATGGAGTTTAAAGCTCCTATTGTACTTAATAAAGATATAGTTCAAGGAACTATGATTGGTTATGGGTGCTCCTATGAAGCAAAAAAAGATATGAAAATAAGTATTATACAATGTGGATATGGAGATGGCGTTCCATATGAATTTTCTAATCAAGGTTTTGTATATTATAATAATAAAAAAATTCCAATAGTTGGTCGTGTTTCTATGGATTTAATATCTGTAGATACAACGCTTGTAGATTGTAAAATTAATGAATATGTAACTATCTGGGGAGGAGAATCTAGTGCCTCTAGATTAGAAGATATAGCGGATTATTTTAATAATATTCCTTATACATATATAACTGGAATAACAGATAGGGTTGTTAGGGAATATATTGATGATTAACTTAATTAGAATAATATTGCTATTTAGTTTTATTTATGCAAATGATATAAAATATAAACATAATTATAATTTAGAATCTATGACATTGAAGGATAAAATTGCACAAATGATAATGGTCCGAATTAATGGAGAATTCTATAATGATGAGCATTGGAGGAAAAAGAAGGTAACTAGTTTAATTCAGAATTATAATATAGGAGGAATAATATCGTATACAGGTAGTGTGCATGGTACATATTATAATTTAAAAGAATTCCAAGAACTTTCTGAAATCCCTTTATTTATTGCAGCTGATTATGAAAGGGGAGTTGGTCAGTTTATAGACGGTACATTATTCCCAAGTAATATGGCTGTATCTGCATCAGGAAATCCAGAAAATGCATTTAAACAGGGAGAAATAACAGCTATAGAGGCAAAAGCAGTAGGTATAAATATGATTTTTGCTCCAGTTTTAGATATTAATAACAATTTAGATAACCCTATAATTAATTTTAGGTCATATGGTGATAATCCTGATATAGTTACTAAATATAGTTTACCATATATTAAAGGTATTCAAAGTCAAAATATAATAGCTTGTGGTAAGCATTTTCCAGGTCATGGAGATACAAATACGGATAGTCATACAAGTCTGCCTATTATAAATAAAACTATAGAAGAACTTTTTAATAATGAGTTGATTCCGTTTAAGAATGCTTGCGATAATAAAGTAAGATCTGTAATGGTGGCTCATATATTATTTCCTGAGTTAGATTCTGATAACCCTGCAACTCTTTCAAAAAAAATAACAACTGGTATTTTAAGAGAAAAATGGGGATATAAAGGTTTGATTATAACAGATGCTTTAGAAATGGGTGCATTGACTAGTCATACTTGGCATGGAGAAGCTGCTGTTAAGGCTATAGAAGCTGGTGCTGATATAATACTCCTTCCAATTGATGTTGAAATAGCTATTAATTCTATTTATAATGCTGTACTTGAAAATAGAATATCTGAAAAAAGAATAGATGAATCTGTAAATAGAATTATACTTGAGAAAGAAAGAATGAAGTTGTTTGATAATAATATTCATAATTGGAGTCATATTGAGAAAAATGTTAAAATAAGAAAGCATACAAAGATTGCTCAAAAAATCGCTAATGAATCAATTACTTTAGTTAAGGATAAACATAATCTTATTCCATTAGATGTTAAAAAAAATAAAAATATTACCCATATTATGCTCTCAATGGATGATGGTGTGAAATCTAGATTTAAAAGTTATGCAAGGGATATTAATAAGACTCATGGTAATGTGCAAGAAATTGTTGTTAATAATGAATTATCAGCTTTAGGAATTAAAGATATTTTGAAAAAGGTTAAAAAAAGTGATTTAGTATTAATTTCTATGCTTGTAAGAATTAAAATGGATAAAGGAATTTCAACTATTGATTTATCACATGATGAACTTATAACAAAAATCAGTAAAATGGGTATCCCTATTATTGGTGTTAGTTTTGGTAGCCCATATTTACCTAATTATAAAAATTTGGATACTTATATATGTACATATGGTTATGGTTCAGTATCATTAAGATCTGCATCAAGTGCTATTTTTGGTAGAATTAATATTTCAGGAAAACTTCCTGTCACTTTAAATGATAAATACAAAAATGGATATGGGTTAGAAGTAAAAAGAATTTCTAGTGTATTTAATGAGAATCAAGATGTTAATTTCTCTAATACAAAGGAGATGATTTATAAAGCTATAAATGATAGCATATTCCCAGGAGCACAAGTTTTTATTTCTAAAGGGAATAGTATTCTTTTAAATGAAGGGTTTGGAAAAATATCAAATGATAAGAATTCAGAAGATGTAACTAGATCTACTATTTATGATACCGCCTCTTTAACTAAAGTATTGTCTACTACTCCTGTTGTTATGAAGCTTATAGAAAAAAATAAATTGAGTTTAAATTTCCCATTAAAAGATTTTTATCCAAGCTATAATACTAATGATAAAAAAAATGTAACTATTAGACATTTACTAACACATAGTTCAGGTTTAAAAAGTCATATAGCTTACTATGATATTCCTGGCATAGATAGAGATGCTATTATAAATGATATTATTAATCAAGATTTAGAATATAAGCCTGATTCAAAAACAAAGTACAGTGACTTAGGAATGATTTTATTACTAGATATTATAGAAAATGTCACAGGGTCAAAATTAGATGAATTATCTAATAAATATTTCTATAATCCTCTTGGAATGCACAATACAATGTTTAATCCTGAAGATAATTTTATAGATAAAATTGCTCCAACAGAAAGAGACCGTTATTTTAGACACAAATTACTTCGAGGTATAGTGCATGATGAAAATGCTTATATCTTAGGTGGAGTTTCTGGTCATGCTGGATTATTTTCAAATGCTAGCAATATAGGTATTTTTTGTAAAATGCTGTTAGATGGAGGTTATTATTTAGGTACACGTTATTTTAATTCAGAAATAATTGATTCTTTTACAGTTAGAAAAAATATTCCAAAAAACTCAGATCGAGCTTTGGGCTGGGATACTCCATCTGAAATAGGTAGCACAGCAGGTGATTATTTTTCGAATAATAGTTATGGACATCTTGGATTTACGGGAACATCTGTTTGGTCTGACCCTGTAAATGATATTATTGTTGTACTTTTAACCAACCGTGTTTATCCCACTAGAAATAAAAAAGATATTCAAAAAAAAATGTATAATTTTAGAAGAAATTTCCATAATGAAGTAATGAAGCAAATATTAGGAGCTTAATATTAGTCCTTTAGATATAATAATAATTATTTCTTTTTTATTATTGATATGTTCCTATGGTGTTTATCAATCTTATAATAATAAAACTCAAAAAGATTTTTTTTTAGGAGGACAAAATATACATTGGTCTACATCAATGTTTTCAATTGTTGCAACAGAAACCTCTGTTTTAACTTTTATAAGCATTCCAGGTATATCTTATAGAGGTGATTGGACATTTTTGCAATTAGCTATTGGATATTTATTTGGACGAGTTTTAGTTAGTATATTTTTACTTCCAATTTTCTTTGAGAAAGGTATTGTATCTATATATGAAATACTAAATAAAAAATTTAGTATAAAAATTCAAAAATTAGCTTCTATCACATTTCTTATAACTCGAGTTTTAGCAGATGGGGTAAGATTTTTAGCTACAGCTATAATATTGCAAACAATTACAGGTTGGAGTATTGGAGGGTCCGTTTTATTAATTGGCTTAGTTACTCTTATATATACTGTTACAGGTGGTCTTAAAACTGTTATTAGAATTGATGCTTTCCAGTTTATTATTTATCTTATTAGTGCATTTATTTGCATTTATTATCTTTTATTATTTATTAACCTTCCGTTTAATCAAATTATATCGAGCTTACATATATCTGATAAGTTGAAAATTGTTGATTTTTATGGTAATATATTTTTAAATCCATTTATGTTCTTTTCTGCATTCATAGGAGGCGCGATGTTATCATTTGCATCACATGGAGCTGATTACATGATGGTGCAAAGAGTGCTAGCAACTAATAATATAAGCTCAGCTAAAAAAGCGATGATAGGAAGTGGTTTTTTTGTAATTATACAGTTTTCATTATTTCTTTTTATTGGTTCACTTATATACATTGCTAGTGACTGTTTATTAATTGATAAAGATCGTGAAATTTCATATGTTATTAATGATATTCTTCCTATTGGTGCTAAGGGTATAGTTATTGCTGGTGTTCTTTCTGCTGCAATGTCTACACTTAGCTCATCAGTCAATGCATTAGCCTCTTCAACTTTAAAAGATTGGTTTCCAAAAGTTAAAAGTTTAAAAATTTCTCGATTAATTGCAATGTTTTGGACATTTATACTTATAATAATGGCTTTTATTTTTAATGATTCTAATAGTTCTTTAGTTATTGTAGGTTTAAAAATAGCCTCTTTTACATATGGGTCATTATTAAGTTTTTTTATATTATCAAAATTTAATTTTACCATAGAAGATAGGGATATATTTTTAGGCTATGTATTTGGGATTGTTGTAGTCTTTTATCTCATGCATTATAATATTTCCTGGACATTTTATATTGCGATTAGTTTATTTATTAATATTTCGATTGTACTTTTTTTAAATAATTTTAATCTTAATTATATAAGACATTTTTTAATATTACTTTTATTTTTCAGTTTATTCCCTTTGTTAAATTCCAAAGATCAAAAAAACAACTATAAAACAGAAATTCTTAATTTTCCAATTAAAGAAAGTTGTAAACAGTATAGTATTTGGGATGGTTATGATGTTTTAGTTGCTAATCCTGATAGGCTAGATATTATGAATGTTGGATTAGTTGTTAATCATACTAGTTCAATTATAAATATTAATGATATTGATAAAGTAATTGAGGTTAGTTTAGGCTCAACACCTATTTATGTTAAAAAGATTTTTACTCCAGAACATGGCCTTAATAATAAATATCAAGCAGGAGAAAAAATATTAGGGGATATGAGCTATAATATTCCAATTATAAGTCTTTATGGTAAAAACTTTAAGCCTGATATTTCTGAATTAGAAGGTTTAGATGCCTTGATTTTTGATATCCAAGATATAGGTAGTCGTTATTATACCTATGTAAGTACTTTGACTAATATTATGTCTTCATGTGCTGAAATAGGATTACCTCTTTATGTGCTTGATCGTCCTAATCCAATAGGAGGAGAGGCTATTGATGGCCCTACTTTAAGCTTAGATTATAGTTCATTTGTTGGTATGCATCCTATTCCTGTTAGGCATGGAATGACAATAGGAGAATTAGCCTTTATGATTAATGAACTTGGTTGGCATAATGGTGAAAAGATAGATTTGAAAATCGTTGCTATGCAAGGCTGGAATAGATCTATGCATTTTGAAAATACAGGTAAAAAATGGATTTCTCCATCACCTAATATCCCAAATAATAAAACAGCTTTTATTTATCAGGGAACTTGTTTGATTGAGGGAACCAATTTATCTGAAGGAAGAGGTACAAATAGTCCTTTTGTTTTTGTGGGTTCTCCATGGCTTGATTCAAAAAAAATAATAGCTAGACTAAATGATTTAAATTTAAAAGGGGTGAAATTTAATGAAGTTACTTTTATTCCTAGGTTTATTCCAGGAAAGTCAATTTCACCAAAATATAAAGATAAAAAGTGCTATGGAATAGAGATTGATATTTTTAATAGAGAATTATCTTCACCTTTATTGATTACTGCAAATATAATTAATATTGTATCTGATTTACATCCAGATAAATTTAAATTTAATCAAGATAATTTTTTTGATAAACTATATGGTTCAGATGAATTAAGAAAATTTATTTTATTAGATCAAAGTTTGGATGCTTTATTTGAAAAATGGGATCAAGATTCAGAGAACTTTAGAAAAATGAGGAAAGATTTTTTAATTTATTAAAGGGAGGATGTATTGAAAGAAGAGCAAGAACATAATGTTGCAATTAAAGATTTTAACATGCCATTTTCTTCAATGGTAATTTTTATGGTTAAATGGGCAATAGCTTCAATACCTGCAATAATAATACTTTGGATTCTATTTATGCTATTAATATCAATTTTTGGTAGTGGTTTAACTATTTTCAGTATTATATGAGTATTATAGATATATCAATAATAATTTTATATTTATTATCAATTTTTGCTATTGGGATATATACGCGTCATTATATAAATGATTTCTCAGATTTTATGATAGCAGGAAGAAATGTTAAGCTTTCTTTATCTGTAGTTACAATGCTTGGTTCAGAATTAGGACTAATAACTGTAATGTATACAGCTCAAACAGGAGTAAATGGTTTATTTACATCATTTCATATTGGATTTGCAGCTTTTTTAGTCACTTTATTCATTGGTTTAACAGGTTTTGTAGTAGTAAAGCTAAGAAAACTTAGAGTGAAGAGTATACCTGAGTATTATCAATTGAGATTTGGAAAAAAAGTTAGGATTATTGGTGCATCTTTACTTGTTTTAGGTGGAATTCTTAATATGGGTTTATTTTTGAAAGTAGGTGCTATATTTATACAGGCAGTATTTGGTTTAGATGCAGAAGGCTCTACGCTTATTATTATTATGTTCATATTACTTGTTCTTGTTTTAGTTTATACAATAAGTGGTGGTATGGTTTCAGTTATTGTTACTGATTATATTCAGTATGTTGTTTTATCTTTAGGTTTTATATTTGCTGTATTATACTCTATAAGCTATTTTGGTTGGAGTAATATTTTTTTAGAACTTGAAAAAATTAAAAGCTATGACGAAATATATAATCCTTTAGAAAATAAGGGTTTTTCATATCTGTCTTGGCAAGTTATACTAGGTTTCGTTAGTGCTGTTATATGGCCTACAGCAATAACTAGAGTTTTAGCAATTAAGCAAGTAGAAATGGTAAAAATGCAATATATTTGGTCTTCTATATCATTTTTATCAAGATTTATTATACCCTGTTTTTTAGGTATATGTGCATTTCTTTATTTTGATGGAAATTCTAAGTCTTATAATACATTATCGTTAATGCCAATGTATCTATACGAAATACTTCCAGTTGGTGTTTTAGGTATTGTTGTAGCTGGTATGTTAGCAGCCTTTATGAGTACTCATGATAGTTATTTGTTGTGCTGGAGTACTATTATCACAAATGATATTATTGAACCTCTAAGTAATAAAACATTATCTTCTTCAATAAAAATTCAAATTACACGATTTATTATCATAGTATTAGGTTTATATATTTTTTATTGGGGTATGTTTTATGAAGGATCTGATGCTATATGGGATTATTTGGGTATAACGGGAGCAATTTATTTTACAGGAGCTATATCTGTAATAATTTTTGGTCTTTATTGGCCTAAGGCAAGTTCTACTGGTGCAGTTTTATCTCTTTTAGCAGGAATGTCTTCATTGATTGGGCTAGAACCTGTTAGACTTTATCTAGGAATAAATGTAAGTAATCCTGCAATTATTGGTCTTTTAACTCTTGCCTTTAGTTGTTCTGTAATGATTTTAGGTTCTCTTTTATTCCCTGATCAAAATAAGGATATAATATAATGTGGAAATTAATGTGGCAATTACTTTTATTTATTACAATGGTATTATTTGTATTTATGTTTTTTAAATTTACATTTGCAGGTTATAAAGAGCTTAAGGAAATCCTTAAAAATGATTAGTGAATATAAAAGAACAGTTTTTTCTTGGTCTTTGTATGATTTTGCTAATCAACCTTTTACAACTATAACGATAACCTTTATTTATTCAACTTTTTTTGCTTCAACTATTTTTCTAGGCTCTGAAGAAGCTGGTGTTGCTGCTTGGGGGAAAGCAATAACAATTTCATCATTAATAGTTGCATTTTTATCTCCATTTATGGGAGCAATAGCAGATAGAGGTGGATATAGAAAATTATTTTTAATGTTTTGGACATGGGTTTGTGTCCTGTTCTCTTTTTTGCTTTATTTCCCTTTACCAGGTGATGTTTTTAAAGCTTTGTTATTTTTCTGTGTTGCAAATATTGGTTTTGAAATGGGGGGTGTTTTTTTAAATGCTTATTTGCCTGAAATTGCGCCTAAAAATAAAATTGGTAGAATATCTGGATATGGTTGGTCCTTTGGTTATGTTGGAGGATTATTAGCTCTTTCTGTATGTTTTATTTTTTTAGTATTCCCCGAAAATCCTATTAATCCATTAACAGGAAATACTTTTAATAAGAATTCATTTGAACATATAAGAATAATTAATGTAATAGTAGCTATTTGGTTGGCTGTATTTTCTATACCAACTTTTTTATTTGTTAAGAGTAATAAGAAAACATCTAAAAAAAGAGATGCTCTTATTTCAAAGTCTTTTTTAGAATTTAAAAAAACATTTTTAGAAATAAAACAATATAAAGAAATATTAAGATTTTTATTTGCTAGAATAGTTTATAATGATGCTTTAATTACTGTTATTGCATTTGGTGGCCCTTATGCATACACGCAATTTGGTTTTGATATGGATACAAATGGTAAACTGATGATATTTGCAATAGTATTAAATGTATTTGCTGGTATAGGAGCATTTTTATTTGGCTTTATAGATGATTGTATTGGAGGTAAAAAAACAATCCAGTTAACTAACTTAGGCTTTATTATTGCTCTTATTATTGCGTTTTTAGCTCCAAGTTTAAAAAATGGTGAAATATATTTTTGGATATCTGGAATTCTTATAGGAATTTTTATGGGTCCAAATCAGGCTGCAAGTAGATCCCTTATGGGAAGATTAATTCCTGAAAATAAAGAAAATGAGTTTTATGGATTTTTTGCTTTTTCAGGCAAAGCAACTGCATTTTTAGGACCATTGCTTTTTACGATAGTGATAAGTTACACTGATAGTATGAGGCTGTCTCTTTTAATGTTAGCTTTTTTATTCTTAATTGGAATGATTTTATTAAAGAAAGTCAAAGATCCTCAAATGAGTTAAAAATTATTTAACTTAATAAATTACTTTAAGTAAATCTTGTTTCTTTTTATTTGGATATATTATATTTGATGAGTAAATATAACGTAAATTTTGATAAAAATATTTAGATTCATATTTTCATTTATACTCATTAGTATAATTTGCTATAGCGTTATTCCTCATGAAAAAACAAAAACTCAAGTTATAATTAGCGTAGATAATCTTTTAACTTACGATGTTATAGAGTCTTTAGAAGAAGAGCTAAATAGTTATAATAATATAAAGTTTATTGAAGGATCTATATTGACTAGTATTGTTGTTCTAGAAATTTCAGACAACGAACTTGAAATGCAATCTATCAATGCCGCTTTTAATCGTTGGGGTTGTAATATTGAAAATATTAATTATAGAATGTTAAATTGATTTATGTCTAACATCTATTTTTTCAATGTTTTCTGTCATATACTGTATCCAATTATAAAATATATTATCTGATATATTTGATATTATTTTATCTCTTGTATCAGTGTATTTTAAATCATATTCATTATCATATAATTTTGTTTTACTATTTAGTTTAACTAGAAATAATTTATTGTTTGAATCTATTGGGTTTGTAATATCACCTTCTTTCATTGCTGATAGACAGCCCATCAATTTATAGTTTCTTCCCATGGTTTTAAAGCTTCCATTAATAAGAGACTCTTCAGATTCACTTATAGATACAATTTTGCTTTTATTATATTTTTGATTTTCTATTTCTTCATATTTAGATTGAGAAGAAGGTCCCCAAATTCCATCTGCTTCTAAGTTATTATTAGATTGGAAGTCTTTGATTTTCTCAATATCTTCTTTGAAAGGTTTATTTTCAATTTTTGGACTAGTAGGATTAAGCATTTTTTCAATTTCATCCCATTCTAAATTTTCATCATTTAGTAAATTTAAAGCATATATTTTTTTATTTTCATTTAATAATTCTTTTTTGATTTGTTCTGTAACTTCGTTTAATGGTTTTATAGATTTTTCATTTTTATCAATTATTCTAAAAATTGCAATACCATCATCTGTTATGATTCTATCTGAGACAGAGTTGATATCATTATCAAATGCAAATCGTACAATAGCTCTGCTATAACCCATGCTTAGTGGTATCCCTGAATTATTTGTGAATTTTTCTGTTACATCAATCGTTCCTGTAATTGATAAATCATATTCTTCTAGAGCAGCATTAAAACCCATGATATCAGGCTGTGCATCTAATGCAAAATCAATAGCTTCTAATCTTTGTTCTTCATTAAGTACAATTTCTAGAGAATCATTTTCATTTTCTATATTTTCAAATAGTATATAATCTAATTTTATACTTTCATCAATAGAAAATTTTTCATCAATGTTTTCAGTGTAATATTTTTCAATTTCAGAATCATCTACATTGATTTTGCTATCATCTATTGCTTTGTAATCAAGTGATAGTATATCTATGTTGCAAGTTTGTGTACTTTTATTTATTTCATTTTTAATTTCAAGATCAGAGGTAGATGCAAGCATGCTATATAAAGATTGTAGTTTTTGTCTTGGCAAATCATTTGATTTTAATTGTGATTCATAATTTGTAAATACATTGATTAATGAATCGGGAATCCACTTTATATTTTCATCAATTGAATATTGATAGAGTTCTAAATCAAAAGATTCATCTTCAAGTTTAAATAAATTATTCTGTGTCAAGAAGTTTTGTAAACTTATTGGTGGAGTATTTCTTAAAAATTGTTTTAATTCTTGATCCTGAGTTTTAAGGTTCAGTTGCTCTATTTTATTATTGATTATTGTGCTGGATATAATAGCATCCCATGCTCTTCCAATATAATAGCTTTCTGTTGTATTGATTTGGAATTGTTGAGATGAAGCTCTTTGCTTCCTTAATTCTGTAGCAAAGAAACTTCTGGTAATTTTTTTATCTCCAACTTTTCCAACGTAAAGGGCTGGATTAACGGAATTAGAGAATAATGATGTTAAGCTTGCTCCACCTAAAAAGCCACCACCTCCACCAGAACTAGTTCCCATAACCCCTACTAATGATAGTACGAAGCCTATTAAGCATACCCATAGAAATATTTTAGATTTTTCTCTTATATCGCTCATTTTCATAATATGAACTCCTTTTTTAATTTTAAAGTGGAGATAAGCGGGGTCGAACCGCTGACCTCTTGAATGCCATTCAAGCGCTCTCCCAACTGAGCTATATCCCCTAAACGTATAAAATACGTCATTATACAAAGTCCTAATTTATTTTTTATTATTATTTTCTCAAACAAAAAGGTTAATTTTGAGTAAAGTTTTATTGAAACTTTAATATAACAAGCTATTATAATAAATTAATGTACAGTCTAGTTAAACAAACTTCATATATAATAATTTTATCGGTCCTATTAGCCTTGGGCAGGTATTCTTTACTTGATGATTATAACATTTTTGAATCTAAAAAATCTTCATTAGATAATTCTGAAAATATAGAATTAAATCAGATTCTAGATGATATGAGTTCTCCTGAATCTATAGATATATCAATGGCTAAATCAATATATGACCAAGATATTGGGATTTTTATTGATGCAAGAGAAAGTATTGATTTTGCGGAAGGCCATATTGAAGGATCTTTGAATTTGCCTTATTCTTCTGAATCTGATTACAGTAAAGAATTTCTGGATTCGTTATTGTATGCTGATAAAATAATTATTACATATTGTAGCGGAGAGGGTTGTTCGCTTAGTGAAGATTTATCATATGATTTATATGAAAATTATAATTTATATTCTGTATTTTATTTTGAAGAAGGTTATCCTGATTGGGAAAAACTTAATTATCCTATTAAAAAGGGGTATAATAATGAAACTTTTGATATTGAAGGTGAAACATTTTTTACATTCATTGATTATATTATAATTTTATCAATTTGCTTTATAATTTGTTTTTATTTCACACATAATTATAAGTATTTGATTCCAATTATTTCTAGGTTGATATTAGGTTTTATTTTTATATATTTTAGTTGGGATAAAATTTTATCACCTGATTCTTTTGCAAAATTAATTGTAAATTATGATATGTTACCTATTAGTTTAATTAAGATAGGTGCGTTAATACTCCCTTGGCTAGAATTTATTATAGGAGTTTGTTTAATTTTAGGTGTTGTTTTAGATACTTCTGCTACAATATCAATATCACTATTATTGCTATTTATTTTAATGATTTCTCAAGCTCTTTTAAGAGGTAAAAGTATCGATTGTGGTTGTTTGTTATCAGATATAAATGATTTGTCTGCAAGTAATAAAAGGATGCATATGATTCAACGTATTATTCAAGATATTTGTTTTATAGCATATGCAATAATTGTAAAATATAGGGCTATATTTAGGAGAGTAAATGATTAAAAGAGTTATTTTTCTGTTATGTTTTCTAATTCATTTTTTATATGCTGCAGATAATACATTTAGAATTATTGCTTCTGCAAATATCAATAATGAAATAGACCCATGTGGTTGAAAGAAAAAACCAACGGGCGGTCTTGCTCGAAGAGCTACAGTAATAGATGAGTTTGCACGTAATATTAAGAATCATTATATTGTTGATGCAGGGAACCTTTTGTTTAAAAAAACATCTTTAGAGCCAGGTGTTGGAGGTGAAATTGCACGTATTAATGCTGATATTATATTACAATCATTTGACAAAATAGGTTGTCATGCATTTTCTCCTGGAGAAAAAGATTTTGCAGCAGGTAAAGATTTTATTGTTGAATCTTCAAAAAATGTTAATTTTCCATTTATATCAGCTAACATTTATGATTTAGATCAAGGATTATTATTTAATCCATATATTATTTATGAACTTAAAGGAATTAATGTAGCTTTTATAGGTTTAACATCCAATTTTATATCTGAAGAGATTATTGTTAAAGACCCTATTGAATCACTGAAACCTATATTAACTGAGTTAGAATCTAAAGCAGATATTAAAATACTTTTATTTAGTTCAAGTAATGATGATATGAGGAGATTGCAAGCTGAAAGCTTGAATTTATCAATGATTATTAGGAGTAAAAACAAAAAGAAATCTGCTGATGGAGGTAAGGGAATTCCCACTTATTCACTTGGAGATAGAGGAAGAACTTTATATGCATTTGATTTAGAGATTAATGATAGTTCTGTAGAATTAACTGATTTAGCATCATTTGAAAAAGTTATAAAACAATCAAATATTAATCTTAATAAAATGAAAAAAGGAGATTCTACTGTTGATTTAAAAACATTATTTAGAGATGATCCTATTGTTTTAGAAAAAATATTTAAATATGAAAGTAATATTGAAGAAGCAAATCAGAAAATAGAAAATGCTATTAATAAAATTACAATTAATAAGGTAGATTTAGGAAAGAAAATAGATAGTCAAATTGATATTCTAAAAATAATTGATGATGGAAAGGTTAAAATAAAAGAATTAACTAATTTAAATCCAAATTATCGTGTTCCACATGATCATGATGGTGATGGAATTCCAGATCATTAGAATAAAAAAAAGTTGTAATACATACATATTTAATATAAAATTTAGACCTTGTATTATGTAGGTTTTGCGAAAGTAGCTCAGCTGGTAGAGCATCACGTTGCCAACGTGAGGGTCGTGGGTTCGAATCCCATCTTTCGCTCTACAGGCCTCTGTAAAGAGGCCTCGTTTTTTTTTGGCGTCGTACCCAAGTGGTAAGGGAGCAGTCTGCAAAACTGTCATGCACCAGTTCGAATCTGGTCGACGCCTCTCGATTAAGTTGCCGAGGTGGTGAAATTGGTAGACACAAGGGACTTAAAATCCCTCGGACATATTTGTCCGTGCCGGTTCGACTCCGGCCCTCGGTACAACTTATATCATTTCCTTTAAATAAGAATTTTAATAATGCCTTATTTTGAATATTTAGATCAATTTTTAATCATCGCAATGGCTCATTTTTTTGCAGTTGTAAGCCCTGGACCAGATTTCTTTTTAATTCTAAGACAATCTTTTGTATATGGAAAACAAAAAACCATACTGACTTCTCTAGGTGTAGCAACAGGAATTTTGGTTCATAGTCTTTACTGCGTTTTAGGTTTATCTTATGTACTGACTGATACCTTTTTACATGATGTTTTAAGAATTTTATGTTCTTTATATTTATTTTATTTAGGTTTTAATTCTATTTTTTTCATGAATATTATTGATACTGATAATAGTATTGATGTTAAAGAAAAACTAAATTCATCTATTAGTTCTTTTGCTGCATATAGGCAAGGTTTTATTACTAATTTACTTAATGTTAAAGCCAGTTTATTTTTTATTTCTCTTTATTCTTTTATAGATTTATCAACCCCTAAATATGTATTGTTTTTTTATGCCCTTTGGATGACTCTAGTAACGGGAGGGTGGTTTATATTCTTAACTATTTTATTATCTGCAAATAAAGTTAATAAAATAGCATATCATTATCATTACTATATAAGTAAACTTATGGGATTTATTCTTATTTATATAGCAATAAAAATATGCTTAAATTATTCATAAAGATTTATATTAATAAGAAGAAAGTAATTATAAATTGAGTAAAGATAAATATAACGAACCAAAAATTACTATAAATAAGGTTTATACTCGTACTGGAGATTTAGGAATGACATCTCTTGTTGGAGGTCAATCTGTTTCAAAAAGTGTTTTAAGAATATGTGCTTATGGAAAAATAGATGAATTGAATTCTTATATAGGTGCTTGTAAAGAATATTTGATTGTAGATTCTAATAAGATAGATTCTGATTTAAAGAGATTAATTAATGTATTATATCGAATACAAAATGAATTGTTTAATGTTGGTAATATGTTGGCAACTTTAGAAGAAGATATTAAGGAAGGTATGCCTAAAGTAGAAGTGTCTCATATTGAGGCTTTAGAAAAAGAAATAGACTATTTTAATAATGGTTTACCAGCATTGAAATCTTTTGTGCTTCCTGGAGGTTCAAAAATTAATGTTTGGTTTCATATTGCAAGGACTGTTTGCAGAAATTGTGAAAGAAAAATAGTAGACTTATCATACAAAGAGAAAATTGATGTTAATATTATTAAATATTTAAATAGACTTTCTGATGCCTTGTTTGTATTTAGTAGATGGTCGAATAATAAGTTATCAGTTAAAGAGACATTATGGAACCCTAATCAAATATAAAATGTATTATGGAAAATAATTTACAATGGTTATATAAATTTTTCACATATTCATCTATTCAGGTGAAATTTATATCTAGTTTTTTAGCTCTTATAATTTTTGTTATTATTAGAAGAATAATAGTTAGTATTATTTTTAAAAATATTAATGATTCTTTATTGCGATATAGATGGCAAAAAACAACTACTTATATAGTATTTATTCTTGCAACAATTACAATTGGAAGAGTTTGGTTTAAAGGTATTGAATCCATTGCAACTTATTTAGGTCTTTTATCTGCAGGTATTGCAATAGCATTAAGAGATCCTATTACTAATATAACTGCTTGGATGTTTATTTTATGGAGGTCTCCATTTACAGTTGGAGATAGAATCGAAATTGGTGAAAATGCTGGTGATGTAATTGATATTAATTTTTTTAAGTTCAGTATAATGGAAATAGGTAAATGGATAGATGGAGAATCTAATACAGGAAGAGTAATCCATATCCCAAATGGGAAAGTTTTTACTGATAATTTAGCTAATTATGGTAAAGGTTTTAAGTATATATGGAATGAATTACCTGTGCTTGTTACATTTGAAAGTGATTGGAAGAAAGCTAAAAAAATTTTAAAAGATTTAAGTATGAAACATACTACACATGTAAGCAAAGCTGCAGCAAAAAAATTCCAAGAAGTATCAAAACTATTTATGATGCATCAGCCTAATTTTGATCCTGAAGTATACACCTCTGTTGAAGATTCTGGTATAAAATTAACGATTAGGTATTTATGTAATCCTCGTAAAAGAAGAGCTTCTTCTCAGGCAATATGGGAAGGAATATTGGATGCCTTTGAAAAAGAGAAAAAAATAGAGTTTGCATATCCTACAATTAGATATTATGAAGAGCCTAATCAGCCTCCAAAAGTCTCTTGAAATTAGTTTATTTTATACATAATAGAACAGGTAATAAAGGATGGGGCATATTTAAAAATGACTATGTTACAGATTTAGGTATATTACATTTTGAGCATTTGATTCAAAACAATCAAGAACTATTAGAAAAAGAAACTATTAGTATTAGTGAAATTACTCTTATTTCTCCAATCCCAAAGCCAACATCATTAAGAGACGCATATGCTTTTAGACAGCATGTAGAGGCAGGAAGGAAAAGTAGAGGTCTTGATATGATTCCTGAATATGATAAGTTTCCTGTTTTCTATTATGGTAATCATAATGCTATTAGTGGACCAGGAGAAATTGAAGTTGAAAAAGATCAATCTGTAAAATTAGATTATGAACTTGAAATAGCTGCTGTTATAGGTAAAGAAGGTAAAAATATATCGGTAGATGAGGCAGATGATTATATTATGGGTTATACTATTATGAATGATTTGAGTGCACGTGCATTGCAAAAAGAGGAAATGAAGTTAAGCTTGGGTCCTGCAAAAGGCAAAGATTTTTTAACTACGTTAGGTCCATATATTATTACAAAAGATGAATTGGAAGATAAATTGATTAAAGGTAGTGATGGAGATAGATATGATTTAAATATGAAGGCATATCTAAATGGCGATTTAATATCTCAAGATAATTTTAAAAATATTACATGGACATTTGCTCAAATAATATCTCGTATATCTAATGGTACTATAATTTATCCTGGTGATGTTATTGGTTCTGGCACTTGTGCAACAGGTTGTTTGTTGGAACTTAATCAAACAAATAATACAAATATTTGGCTTCAAGATGGTGATGAAATTAAATTGGAAATTGATAAATTAGGCTCTCTTGTTAATACTGTAAAATTGATTTAATTATGCTGTCAAATTCTAAGCTTAAAGAACTTTTTTACTACCTAAAACTTCCTAGATATATTGAAGAAAGAATGTTGATTCTGCTTAGACAAGGAAAAATTTCTAAGTGGTTTTCTGGCATTGGTCAAGAAGCAATATCTGTTGGTACTACCTTTGCTCTTAGCCATAAAGATTATATTTTGCCAATGCATCGTAACCTTGGTGTTTTTACAACTAGAAATGTTGATTTTTATATTTTGTTTTGTCAGCTGTTTGGCAAGCAAGATGGCTTTACCCAAGGAAGAGATAGAACTTTTCATTTTGGAACATTAGAATATAATATAATAGGAATGATTTCTCATTTAGCAGCAATGCTCCCTGTCGCTAATGGTTTAGCTTTATCGATGTCTCTAAGAAAACAAAAACGTATTGTAGTATCTTTTACAGGAGATGGTTCAACGAGTGAAGGTGATTTTCATGAGGCCCTAAATATTGCATCTGTATGGAATTTACCTATTATATTTTTAGTTGAAAATAATGGTTATGGTTTATCTACCCCTGTTAATGAACAATATAAGTGTGAAAAAATATCTGATAAAGCTATTGGCTATGGTATTCAAGGCATACAAATAGATGGAAATAATATTGTTGAAGTCTATGATACTATTAGAAAAGCAAAAAAAGATATTTTAAGAGGGAGAGGTCCTGTTCTTATTGAAGCTTTAACTTTTAGAGTTAGAGGGCACGAAGAGGCTTCTGGAATTAAATATGTCCCTAAAAAAATGATTGATAAATGGAAAAAGAAAGATCCAATTTTACAATTTGAAAATTATTTATTATCTAAAAAAGTTATTGATAAAAAATACATAGAAAAAATTGAAAATGAGTTTAACAAAAAAATATTACCTGTTATTACTAAATCTCTTGGTTCAAAGGACCCTGCAAGTACAGAAGAAAGGGAATTGGATTTAGTCTATAAAAAATCATCTTATAAAAAAAGTATTAAGTCATTTAGTGAAACTTTAAATATGAGATTTGTTGATGCTATTAAAGATTGCTTATATCGTAAAATGGATTGTGATTCTAATGTTTTAATTATGGGGCAAGATATTGCTGAATATGGAGGTGTTTTTAAAGTTACAGAAGGTTTCTTGGATAAATTTGGAAAAGATAGAGTGCGTAATACTCCTATTATAGAATCTGGTATTATAGGAACGGCTATGGGCCTTGCAATAGAAGGATATAAACCTATTGTAGAAATGCAATTTGCAGATTTTGTAAGTGTCGGCTTTAATCAGATTGTAAACAACCTTGCTAAAACTTATTATCGATGGAGACAACCAGTTAATGTTACATTGCGTTTACCAACTGGTGGTGGTATAGGGGCTGGTCCATTCCATTCTCAAAGCAATGAATCATGGTTTTTTCATGTTCCAGGTTTAAAATTAGTTTACCCCTCAAATCCAGTAGATGCAAAAGGTTTGTTGCTTAGCTCAATTGATGATGAGAATCCCGTTTTATTTTTTGAACATAAAGCCCTTTATCGTAGTTTATCTGACAAGGTTCCTGTAGGTGATTTTCATACTGATTTAGGCAAAGCAAAGATTATACAACATGGGGATAACTTAACTATTGTTAGTTATGGTATGGGTATTATATGGATTAAAGATTTTATTAATAAAAATCCTGATTATAAAGAATTATTAGAAGTTATAGACTTAAGGACTCTTCTTCCATGGGATAAGAATACCATTTTACAATCAATAAAAAAGACAAATAAATTACTTATTATTAATGAAGATAATATAACTGGTTCTATTAGTGGAGAGATTAGTGCTTATATTGCAGAAAATGCGTTTGAATATTTAGATGCTCCGATATTAAGATTAGGATCTCTAGATACTCCAATCCCATTTTTTCCATCTTTAGAAAAAGAAATTTATTTCCCTATTAATAAGATAGAGGAAAGCATTAAAAAACTTATAGAATATTAAATAAAGAATTTGCTTAACTTATAAAATAAAATTTATAGGAAAAATTAGATGAAACTGAATGCATTAGATTATATGGGTATCACAAGCCACTTTTCTGAAGAAGAATTAATGGTTCAAAATACAGCTAGAGATTTTTCAGAAAAAGAAATTATGCCAATTATAGAGGAGCATTATGAAAAAGGAACGTTTCCTGAACATTTAATTCCTAAATTTGGAGAATTAGGTTTTTTTGGTGTTAATATTCCTGAAAAATATGGATGTGGTGGAATGTCAAATATTGCATATGGCTTAATATGTCAAGAGCTTGAAAGAGTGGACTCAGGTATAAGATCTTTTGCATCAGTCCAGGGTTCTCTTGTAATGTATCCTATTTATGCATATGGTAATGAAGATCAAAAAATGAAATGGTTACCAAAACTTGCAAAAGGAGAAAAGATTGGTTGTTTTGGTTTAACTGAGCCTAATTTTGGTTCTAATCCATCTGGAATGTTAACAAATGCAAAAAAAGTTGATGGAGGCTATATTTTAAATGGTTCTAAAATGTGGATTACCAATGGGAGTATAGCTGATATAGCTATTGTTTGGGCTAAGGATGATAATGAAGATGTCTTAGGTTTTATTGTTGAAAAAGATTTTGAAGGTTTTTCTGCACCTGAGATGCATGGCAAATGGTCTTTAAGGGCATCTGTTACATCTGAATTAGTTCTAGAAAATGTTTTTGTTCCAGATTCTAATGTATTACCTAATATTAAAGGTCTTAAAGGTCCTCTTGGATGCTTAACTCAAGCTCGTTATGGAATAGGTTGGGGTGCTCTAGGTGCTGCGATGAATTTATATGATATAGCTCTTAATTATTCAAAAGATAGAATCCAATTTGATAAGCCTATAGCTTCTTTCCAAATGATACAGGATAAATTAGTATGGATGTTGACTGAAATAACGAAAGGTCAGCTTTTAGCATTACAGGTTGGTAAAAATAAAGATGATGGTACTTTAAAACATACTCAAGTATCTATGATTAAACGTAATAATGTAAATGTTGCAAGAGAATGTGCTAAGCTTGCAAGAGGTATATTGGGCGCAAATGGAATAACGTCTGATTACTCTATAATGCGTCATATGATGAATATTGAAAGTGTGTATACTTATGAGGGCACAGATGAAATGCATACTCTTATATTAGGACATGATATAACAGGTATCCCTGCATTTAAGTAAAAAATTACTTTGCTTCTATATAATTTCTAATTTTATATATTGATAATAATGACATTATATATGATGGGATATATAATATCCCGAATATAATCAAAGTGTATTCTGGTTTGAAATATACAGTCAATATAAATAGCATTAGTAGATATGAGTGGTACTTCATCCATAAAGTTAACGGTTTTATAAAATTAATGTTATTATTCTCTATATTAGCATTTAAGATAATTTTTATTAATTCAGAAGCTAGTAATCTGAAAAATAATAAATCTAAACCTAATACTATATTTCTGTAGTTTTCGTAATGAAGCCCATTGATTAATCCTATTGGTAGAGGCCATAGTATATCAATTTTCCCAAATCTAAAGATCAAATCAAGTATAATATGAGTTATTATACCCCATGAAAAACCATTTCCTATATATAATATGAGTTTGTTTTTTTTTATTTCATATGCTATTAAAAAAATAAGATATATTCCTGCTAAGCTTATGAAACTATGTGTGAGTGTTTTATGAAAAAGAAAAATACTTTGATTAAGTGGAGTTAAAAAACTTGATATGGCAACTAAAATAATATCTATATCAGGGAAAAAAGAGCCTATAATAAAGGATGTAACAAACATCTCATTCTTCGGTAAGAATTTCTTTAGTTTTAATATTATATATATACGAAGTCCTAATTGAGTCATTGATAAATTTAAAATATAAAATATTATAAGATTTGTAAATTATAAATTAATATAATTAAAAAAATGAATAAAGAAGATTTAAAGAATAAAATTGAAACTTTTTATATAAAGTCTCTAAATGTAGATAATCCTGATTTTCTAATAGCTTTAGATGCAATTAAGTCTATTATTGGTATAAATCTAGATCAAGTTAAAATTAGCCTTTTAGATTGGTTTTCAGATAGTTTGAAAGGTATTAAAATAAACGAATATAAAATGAACAATTTTAAAAATATTCCTGGAGCTATATCCTTTTACAGCTTAGAATCTGCATTATTGGATAATAATAAAAAAAAATCTTATGAAAGTATCTTTTATTTATCTAAAGTATCTGAAGGAACACAGGTTTTTGAGTTTTTATTAGAATTTTCCTTAAAATATACAGAAGATTGTTTTAAATATATTTGGCATATTATGAGATTAGAGAGGCTTTTTAATGGAAAGTATAGAATTGAAAGCTTGAATCGATGTGTCGACTTATTAATGATTGCTGATTACATTGATTGCTGCCCCTCAGAACGGAACTCTGCATTAGAATGGGATAATTGTTTTAATTCAAAAACAGATAATGTCCTGTTATATTATATAGTGTATAATAGTGAGTTAACAAGGTCTGATACTATACGTAGATTGATTTCAGGTAAACTGGAAATATCTAGTATGCAAGATTGTTCTAGCGATGATATTAATGTAAAAGAAGAACAGTTAATAGAAGGTAAACTGTGGATTAATAGGTATTTTGACAACCTAAAAATAAAAGATATTAGTTTAAGTCAAATTATTTTACTAGATCAAATACGTTCATGTTTGTTATTTGAGAAACAATATGTAGACATTAAATTGTTTTGGAACTATTTGAATAAAAATTTATGCAATTAGAAAATATAGGAAAATGGAAAGTGTTTGCGATTGAATCAGGCTTTTTTAAGCTTGATGGAGGAGCTATGATGGGCTCAGTTCCAAAAGTACTTTGGGAGAAAACTAATCCTCCTGATAAGCTTAATAGAATAAATTTATCTCTAAGATGCCTCCTTGTTGATGATGGTGAAAATGTAGTTTTGATTGAAAGCGGTATTGGCCAAAAAAATTCAAAAAAATTCAAAAAAATATTTGCTATAGATCATTCTGAATATACATTAAGTAATACTTTAAGTAAATATGGCTATAGCTTTAAAGATATAACACATGTGATATTGACTCATTTACATTTTGATCATTCGGGAGGAGCTATTTATTATGATGAAAATAGATGCTCCAAAATTGCATTTCCAAATGCAAAATATTATGTGTCTAAAAAAAATTGGGATATAGCATTAAATCCTAGCCCAAGAGATAGTGCTAGTTATTTAAAAGATAATTATAAGTTACTCGATGAAAGTAATGTGTTAGAATTATTTAATGATAATGATGATATATTAAATGGTATTTCAGGATATGCAGTTGATGGACATACTATAGGTCAGCAACTTATTAAAGTTTCAGATAAGGGGAGTACTTTAGTTTTTGTTTCTGATTTAATCCCATTGAAATCACATTTAAAGCTTCCTTGGATTATGGGTTATGATTTAAATGCAGCTTTAACTTTAAAAGAAAAAAAAATATTTTTAGATGAAGCTTCTGATAAAAATTGGTTATTATTTTTTTACCATGATCCTGATACTATTGCGGTTAAAATTTGTAAAGATAAAAAATATTATAAAATTATAAATGAATATAGAAGAGAGAAATAAAATAAAATTATTTAATAAAGGACTAGAAGCATTTAGGCAGCATAACTTTTATGATGCGCATGAATTTTGGGAAGAACTTTGGTCCGATTATAGATTACAAGATGCTAACTTTATTCAAGGCCTTATCCAACTTTCCGTCGGATATTTTCATATTTCTAATTTTAATATTAATGGAGCAAGAGGATTATTAAATAAATGTAAACCTAAGCTTATAGAGTTTTATCCTGAATATAGAGGAATTAATATTTCAATTATTATTGATGCTATTGATAAAAGTTTAAAATTTTTAGAAAAAAATCCAGATACTTCAAAATTTGATTGGTCTTTAGTGCCTAAAATTTAAAAATGAAATATGAATTTAAAATTATAGCGTTTACAAATGACCCTGATTTCTCTATATCTCTAGCTACAGAGTGTAATAAGTATGGTTTTTTATTATCTTTTGTTGATGATTCAGATGAGATATTATGTGAGTTAGAAAATAATATTATTGTTGTTACACTTATAGATCTACATGAATATAATATTAGTCCTTTTAAGTTATGTAAAAGTATTAAAAATAAATATGGAATCCCTGTTTTTGGAGTTTTGAATATATTTAGTAAGCAATTGCAGGAAGAGGCAAGGAAAAGTGGATTTGATTTAGTATTTACTAAAAAAATGCTTATAAAAAGTATTAGAGAGGTTGTTATACATGTTTCAAATGAATAATATTGTTTATGAATCGTATTGAAAAGTCTAAAAAAATAGGCAAAATTTTAGATGATTTATATCCAGATACACCTATTCCTTTAAATCATTTTAGTGCATATACATTATTAGTTGCAGTAATGCTTTCTGCTCAAACTACTGACAAGAAGGTTAATGAGGTAACACCTTTATTATTTGATTATGCAGATACCCCTGAAAAAATGTTCTCTCTTAAAGAAAGTTTAATTAGAAGCTTGATTAAGGAGATAGGATTAGCTCCTACTAAGGCAAGAAATTTAAAAAAAATGGCCAAACAGTTGATAGAAGGAGGTGGTGTTAAGCCAAACTGGAATTATCTTGAGAATTTAGCAGGTGTAGGACATAAGACTGCTAGTGTAGTTATGTCGCAATGGTACGGGATTCCTGCTTTCCCTATAGATACTCATATTCATAGACTTGCTGCAAGATGGGGCTTATCAAAAGCTAAAAATGTTACTATGACAGAGAAGGATCTTAAAAGAATTTGGTCTAAAGAATTATGGAATAAACGTCATTTGCAAATTATATTTTTTGGTAGAGAGTATTGTCCAGCTCGTAATCATAACCTTGAAAATTGTTTAATTTGTTCTTGGGCTTCATCCAAAAAAAGAATTAAACAAGAGATGAGTACATAAGTATTTAGTCTATAAAATAAAATATGAAACTTGTTTGACCTTTTGTAATTTTAGAAAAATATTTTAATAGAATATATACATGTTAAGTAAACGTCAAAAAGAAGAAAGAAGTATAAGAAAAAAAACTATTCTTAATGGTGCTCTTAAAGTTTTTAAAAGCTATGGTATAGAAAAAACTACAATGGATGAGATTGCTATAGAGTCTGGTTTTGGAAAAGCAACCTTATATTATTATTTTGCATCTAAGGATGAAGTCTTTATTGCAATTATGGAAGATGGTTGGCAACAACTTTGGGAAGGAATAGAACACTTGATAATTACTGATACTAAACCTAGAAAAAAATTTATGAGTATTATAAAAAAAATGGCAGAAATTGTTAAAAGTGATAAAAATTTATATGGCTTTCTTTTTACTGCTCCTAATCATATACAGGATGAAACAAAACAAATATGGAAAACATATCAAGAGAGATTATATGCAATCCTTAAAAGTATTATAGAAGAGGGTATTAAGAAAGAAGAGTTTATAAATTTGAATTCAGGAATGCTTATGAAGGCAATTGGAGGTTTATTTCATGGGCTTCTTATTGAGAATCAACAAGATTTAGATCAAAAAGAATTCGAATTAATGTTGCAAAATTTTTTAAGACCTGAAAATGATTAAAAAGTTTAAAGAATTATTGGCTAAATATGGTTGGAAGTTTGGAATTGCAATTTTTATGTACTACTTAATTAGAGATGTTTTTTTGTATATTTTTCTCCCTTGGTTTATCGCAACAAGATTTATGGATTAAAAATTTTTATTTTTATCTATTTCTTTTTTAAAGCATAATTCATAAATCGATATAAATATCATTATATACCAGCAGGGGTATAAAAGTATGGCTGAAGCTATAGTTAAATATACAAAACTATCATTGAAATATCTCATTATCCATAAAGAACTAAATGTAATGATTGTCGATATAAATGGTTCTATGATTAAGAATAATTTTAGTTTCCCTTTTATTATAGAATTAAAATAAAAAATTAAACCTATTAATATTGAAATAACAGAGAATGCTATAACATGTGTGTGTGTAGTTTCTAGCATATCATGTAAATACTTTTTTGTTTTAGGAGGTTTATCTAAAAAATCATCTAAATCACCTTCATATGATAAATTTGTTGATCCTTTATAATGTTCTATAACTCCTAATGTATTTGCATTTGTGGTATAATAGAGATATAGCATCCCAGTTGTAATTCCTATTGCTAGTGTAATTAGAAATGATACTAAAATATATTTTATATCATCACTTAAATTGTTTAAATAAAAATTATTCTCCATCAAAATTTTTTATAATATGATTAATTATTAATGCCAGTTTATGAACCCCTTTTGAAACAGAGTGTACAGATAGTGTTGCTCCTGATATTGCGTAAATTCCATCTCCTATTTTATAGTTTGAAGTATCAGTGTATTGTGAGAATTGATTCAGCCACTTTTTACTCTTAACTTCTCCTCCATAAGGTTCACGATATTTAATGATTGAAGTTTCAAATACTTTCCCTTTTTGATTGAAAATTACGAGAAATGTTATAGGCATAGCCTTTCCTATTACGTTATCAAGAACAGCATAGTAGTAGGTGCTATCATCTTTTTGTATCTTCCAAGTATTTACTTCATCTCTGAAAAACTTTTGATTAACAACTTTTTTTGTTTCTTTATATGAAGATTTAAGATTAAACATTTTATGCTCAATTTTTTTAAAGTCAGGAATAGCTTTTTTAATTTTAAGGTTAGTTTCATCAATTATTTTTGATGAAAAAGCAAATGATAGTAATATGGTGAAGATGTATATTATATATTTCATATATTTATTCAGAACATATATCCTAGGCCTATATTTAGAATATTGCTTTTTGTATTACTTGTTTTATTAGTACCCATATCTACTTTGAAAGATATGCTTGGAATAGGTTTGTAGGTCAATCCATATAATAGAATATTGGTTTTAATACTATCAATAGAATATGAACTTGTTCTTATCCAAGGCATTAAAACAGAATTCATATCTATAAGGCTTCCTATATTGTAGCCAATATCTAGATAGTATCCAGAATTTTTCCATGATGAACTTGGATGTGAAAATTCATTCATTCCATATTCGAATACAGCGTGAATGTTATTTTTTGAATACATTGTATTTAGTTCAATTAAAGTTGTACTTAAAATATCAATAGCTTCACCGCTTGCAGGATCAATTTCAACAGGGGCATCATTTAGAGCATAAGATCCTGCTATTCTAAGACCGTCTATACCAATCCATGAAATACTGAATATTTTTGTCCCAAGAATATCTGTAGCTGTTGCATTTGAACCTTTGTTTTGACCATATTTAATTGACTTCGTTTCTCCTTCAAGAATATTTTTCCCATTAAGATCTTCTAACATTGCTAATTCTAATTGAATATTTCCTATGTTTCCATAAAAAGAAAATCCATTTCCGAACCATGTGGTAGGGATTATTTCTGTTGAATAGAAGGGTCTCTCAACACTGAGAAATGTTGGCGGTTCATGGTAAGGGTTTATAATTCCAACAGGTGCAACTAATACGCCTCCTTTAAAACCCCATAGCTCGCTATTATAATTAACATATCCTTTTTGTAGCTCAATTGTTCCATCATGTGAATCTCCAACAACATTATTCTTAAGTTGAACCTCTGATTTAAATGACCAGTTTTTATCCCAGTTATAGCCTAAAAATATAACAAATCTATGAAAATCAATTTTTTGTTTTTCAGTATTCCAATGAAGTTCTCCATATGCTCCAATATTAGTATTTGAAAATATTGAATCATTAGGAAATGAAATTGATATAAAAAGACTGATTATAAATAATAGTGGTTTATTCATGAACATATAGTCCTTTGTTATTTATAGTTTAAAAAACATAACCTAACTTACATTAATAAAAATAATATTCTCAATTAGATTAATAAAAAAATATTAATTTTTTAAGATTCTATTTCTTTTTTATGATAGCTCTTGATGCACCACAAATTTCTTCAAAATAAACATCTTTATATAAAAAGGTATTTTCTTCCATTAATTGATTCCCATAAAAATCTAGCCAATCTCTATGAAGAGCTAAGTCAATGTGGGTAGGGGGTATTACAAAAAACTCAACAGTATAGAAGTCTGTATCTTTTCCAGGTAGCGATATATTTCTAGCATAATGAAAGTTATCTATTAGATTTATATGTGGTAACAAATCTACAAAAGTAGTCATTCCTGTTTTTTGATTTGTTATTAATGATGTAATATGTAAATAAGGAACAAAACCTCCTTTAGGAGTTCCCTCTGGAATATTTTTTTCATCCCAATTTACACGTGCCTCTATGTGTACATGAGTTTGATCTTCACTAAGATGTATTCCCATTGGCATTACATGATCTTTTACAGCTCCTTCAAAAATGAAAACTATGCCTGGTTCAATTCTTTCTTCTCCTATTACTAGTTCAGGTCCAGCTAATAATAAATTTGAAGTTAAAATTAGTATTAATATATAAAGAGTATTTTTCATTTTGATTCCTTTAATTTTTATTTGTAGCATTTCTCCATAAGTAACTAAATCCAAGAATTGATAATAGCCAAATAACAAATTCAATTAAACTAGGATCACCATTATATCCAAAAAATCCTTTAACTAGTTGACCTATTCTACCTTTATCATGTAATAACGGATAAGAATAGCAGATTCCCTTTGCTTCAATCCATTTATAATCAATAGGACATTCTTCTTGTGACTTAATATTTGTTTCTAATAAGTTAGGATTTATATCCCAAATTCTAGATGCCCATTTTTTTGCTTTTTCTCCTTTATCAATATCAAAGTCTTTACTAAACCCATTAATTCTTGTAGCTCTTAGTAAGTAAAATTCTACATTATCATTATTATCATCATTTGTTTTTTTAATTTTTTCAACTTTTCCTGAAAAATAAGGTATAACTTTAGCAGATTCAAGTTCATGTACCCCATAAGCTAACATACCTGAAGCTACAAAAATTAATAATATAGAAGTTATGTTAAAGAACTTTTTTATAGGCATTTTTCTACCTTGAATAAAAATAGCATATCCTGCTATTAGAGCTAAAAATCCTCCAAATAAAGATGAGCCAATAGATATCCCTCCTTGTTTGATTGTAATCCCATAGAGAAAAAGAATTGTTTCAACTCCTTCCCTGAAAACAGCAATAAATGATAAACTGAAAATTCCTAGACCGAATTTTGAATTCAAAGATTTTTCTGCCTTATCCTTTAAATCTTGAGTAATATTTTTATTTTTTGCCATCCAAATTATCATACTTGCAAGAACGGCAGAGGCTATAATCATAACTATCCCTTCAAAAATTTTACCAGCATTTCCAGTGAATCCTCCTGCAAATTTTTGGAATAGAAAAGAACAAATAACACTTAAAATGATAGCAAGCAATACACCGTTCCATAGTAGCTTGATATTTGATTCATTATTTGATTTTTTAAGGTATGTATATAAAATACCAATTATTAGAGCAGCTTCTAAAACTTCTCTGAATACAATTATTAATTCAGCCATTTTTATCCTTTTTGATATTGAGATTCACCCTCAATTTATAAAATAAAGAATTTTAATAAAAGTTTTTTGTTATAAGGTATAGTAGCTTTTAGGTAAAATTATTCTTCTAAAGAATTTGTGTTATTTAGGAAGACAATGATATCATCTAATTCTTCTTTATCAATAATAACTGTGGCTTCATTTGGTTTTTGTTCTATAATTACAAGATCTCCTATATCTTGAATAGAAATTCCACTTTTAAATTTTTTTGATAGTTCATTATTATGCATATAATCACTTTTACTTAAAGAGTATGTATTTTGATTACTATCTGAAACATTTAAGTATATTAAAGATAATATGATAGCTGTTACGGCAAATAATATAAATTTTCTATTCATAAAATTTCTTTTTTTTTGTTTATATTTAAAACATAAATATAAATATATAATAAAAACAAGTTTTTTTATATCAATTGACATTTGTTCAAGATAGTATAATTTGTTTAAATTAAGTATTCAGATTTATCTATTTAAATGAGGAACTGTTATGCCGTATATTACAAAGCAATTTAAGTTTTGTGCTGCACACAAATATTGGAATCCTAACTGGTCTGATCAGAAGAACAAAAAAATCTTTGAGGATGATATTAAAATTCATGGTCACAATTATACTTTAGATATAACAATTAAAGGTCAACCTTTAGATGATTCAGGTTTTATAATTAATATATCAGATTTGAAGAAAATTGTTGACAAATATGTTATCAAATATTTAGACCATTCTCAAATTGAACAAGATGTAGAATGGTTTGAAAACAAACAGCCTTCAACGGAAAATTTAGTGATTTTTATCTGGGAACAGATAAGTCCTCATATAATAGGTAATGGAAAATTATTTAAAATAAAATTAAGAGAAACGCCAACTATTTATACTGAATATTATGGTCCAGATGGAGAATAAATGACTAAATATAATAAAGACAATATAAAAAATATTACTAAAGAGTTATTAACACAAATAGGTGAAGACCCTGAACGTGAAGGTTTGTTGAGTACCCCTGATCGAGTATCTAGAGCTTGGGAGTATTTATCAAGAGGTTATAGACAAGATATTAAGCAATTAATTAATAATGCTATTTTCAATGAAAAATATGATCAAATGGTTGCTGTCAAAGATATTGAATTTCATAGTATGTGTGAACATCATTTACTACCATTTTTTGGGCATGCACATATCGCATACATCCCAAATGGAAAAATTGTAGGTTTATCTAAAATTCCCAGAATTTTAGATATGTTCTCAAGAAGGTTGCAGGTTCAAGAAAGAATGACGCAAGAAGTTGCAGGGATGCTGAATGATGTATTAGAACCTAAAGGTGTTGCTGTCATTATTGAAGCTCAGCATATGTGTATGCAAATGAGAGGAGTTGAAAAAAAACAATCTTATATGTCTACATCTGCAATGCTTGGCATCTTTAGAGATGATGATAAAACAAGAAAAGAATTTTTAGATATTGTTAAGCTTAGGAAAAAATTCTAATGAATTATGATTATGATATTGTTGTTGTTGGCGGTGGCCCTGGAGGATATGTCGCTGCAATTAGAGCCGCACAACTAGGTAAAAAAGTTGCAATTATTGAGAAAGAGAGTTTAGGTGGTGTCTGCTTAAATTGGGGTTGTATACCTACAAAATCATTATTAAAGAATGCATATGTATTAGATTTAGTTAAGAATGCTAGTAAATATGGTATTGATATTCCTTCATTTACAGTTGATTGGACTAAAGTTGTTAAACGTTCACGAAATATAGCAAAAAGGCTAAGTAAAGGCATAGAATATTTAATGAAAAAAAATAAAATCGATCATTTTTATGGAATTGCAATCTTGAAAGATTCTAACAGTATATCAATTAAGTCATCGGATGATAGTATTAATATGATTACATCTGATTATATTGTTATTGCAACAGGAACAAAGCAAAGGAATCTTCCAAATCTAACTATAGATCATAAGCAGATTATTTCATCTAAAGAAGCTATGGTTCTTGATAATATTCCAAAAAGAATGACTATTATAGGAGCTGGTGCTATTGGAGTAGAATTTGCTCATTTGTATAATGCATTTGGATGTAATGTTACTCTTGTAGAGGCTCAGGAAAATATTCTTCCTAATGAAGACTTAGAAATATCATCTGAGTTGCAAACCCTTTTTTCTAAGAGAAAGATTAATATTATTACAAATAAATTAGTTGATAAAGTGATTAAAAATAAGAAAACTATTAAGCTTCATTTAGGGAAAGATGTTATAGAAACTGATATTGTTTTAGTGGCTGTTGGTGTTTCTGGAAATATTTTTGATTTAGGATTAGAAAAATTAAATATTAAGACAGATGGAAATTTTATATTAACAAATAAGCATATGCAGAGCAATGTATCTAATATCTATGCAATTGGTGATGTTAGTGGACCTCCTTTATTAGCACATGTTGCTTCAGCTGAAGGTATTGAAGCAGTTGAACATATTTGTGGTATTAAGAACAAGGGAATTTATTATGATAATATTCCTGCTTGTACTTATTGTGAGCCTGAAATAGCATCTGTTGGCTTAACTGAAAAAGTTGCAAAAGAAAAGGGCTATGAAATTAAAGTTGGAAAATTTCCTTTTAGAGCTTTAGGTAAGAGTTTAGCAGATGGTAGTCATGAAGGATTTGTTAAAACTATTTATGACGCAAAATATGGAGAACTTCTAGGATGTCATATTATAGGTAACAATGCATCTAATCTTATTAGTGAGATTGCAATAGCCAGAACATTGGAAACAACGTATCATGAAATACTTAAAACGATACATCCTCATCCTACTTTATCAGAAGCTATACAGGAATCAACAGGGGTTGCATTAGATGAGGCAATTCATATATGATAATAGACACTGCTATAGAAAACATATTAGATTTATCAGATAATAATTTATCTTTATCTGAGATTAGAAGTGAGATTGTTAATTTACAAGATAATATGATTAATTTTGTTTATTTAGGTAAGAGAAGTTATAGACCTATATGGAATCTTCAACAACAAATACATAATGAGGTTAAAAATAATACAATATGTAGTACAGTTTTATTTTTGGAACATGATCATGTTTATACTTTTGGGAAAAATGCAAATAAAGATTTTTTACTTAATTCATACCCTAAAGATATTGATGTCGTAGAAACTGATCGTGGAGGACAGGTTACATATCATGGTCCAGGTCAATTAGTAGGTTACCCTATTATTAATTTAAATCATTTTAAAAAAAGTGTTAGCTGGTATATGAGAAGTTTAGAAAAAGTTATCATAATGACTTTAAGTGATTATGGTATTTCAGCAGAGCGTAAAGATGGAATGACAGGTGTTTGGGTTGATGATGAAAAGATTTGTGCTATGGGAGTAAGACTTTCAAGATGGGTTGCAATGCATGGATTTGCTTTAAATTTAGAACCTAAAATGGAATATTATGATAGCATGATTCCATGTGGAATACAAGAGTATGGTATTACGTCTATCTCTGATAAACTGTCTGATAATATTTCAATAGATAAGATTATTGAATCTTTAACAATTAATTTTATTAAAACATTTAACATTGAAGAGGTATAAAAAATATTCAAAAAAAGATTTATTAGGCATCTTTGAATTGATGTTTAAGTCTAGGCGCCTAGATGAAAAACAGCTTATTCTTTTAAAACAAGGTAAAGGTTTTTTTCATATAGGAGCTTCTGGCCATGAAGCAGCTCAGGTAGCAGCAGCTCATTCTATGAATTCATCTATAGATTATGCCTATCCTTATTATAGAAATCAAGCTTTTTGCTTGGCATATGGTATGACCTCTAAAGATATGTTATTATCTTTTATGGCAAAGGAAGATGATCCTAATTCAGGTGGCAGGCAAATGCCTCAACATTTTGGTCATAAGGGTTTAAATATTGTAAGTCAATCAAGTCCAACAGGAACTCAGTATTTGCAGGCGACAGGTGCTAGTTTTGCATTGAAAAGAGATGGTGCTCAAGGTGTTGTTTATGTGTCATCTGGTGAAGGAACAACAAGTCAAGGTGATTATCACGAAGCTTTGAATTGGGCAAGTAGAGAAAAAGCTCCTGTTATTTTTCATATTGAAAATAATGGTTATGCTATTTCTGTTCCAGTAGAAGAACAAACAGCTGGTAGTTCCGTTTATAAAATTTCATCAGGATATGAGAATTTACATAGAATTAAAGTTGATGGTACAGATTACTTTGAATCGCTTTTAGCATTTAAGTTTGCTGTTGATAGAGCGAGAAAAGGTCTTGGTCCAACAGTTATAGAATCTATGGTTGTACGTCTGCTTCCTCATTCATCATCTGATGATCATAATAAGTATAGATCAAAAGAAGATATAGAAACAGATAAACTTAATGATCCTATAGAAAAGTTTAAAAATGAGTGTATTCAGTCAAAAATTATTAAACAAGAAGAATTTGATAAATTAGAACAGAAAATATCTAATGATATAGATAATGATACTCTTTGGGCAGAAGAACAACAAGACCCAACTGATCCAATGGTGAATTTATTTGAAGAAGAGATTAAGTTTGAGCATGAAGCGCAGTATAATGATAATGACATTGTGCTTGTAGATGCAATTAATCATGCATTAGATGAAGAACTATCTCATAATAAAAAAATGCTTATATATGGTCAGGATGTAGCGGGTGGAAAAGGTGGTGTTTTTACAGCTACAAAAGGTTTAACAGATAAACATGGTAAAGATAGGGTTTTTAATTCTCCTTTAGCTGAGTCTTCTATTATTGGTACAGCAATAGGAATGGCAACTTTAGGTTATAAACCTGTAGTTGAAATTCAATTTGGAGATTATATATGGACAAGTATGATGCAAATAAGGAATGAATTGGCAACAATGAATTATAGATCAAATGGAAATTGGCAATGTCCTGCTGTCATACGTGTTCCTGTTGGTGGATATATTCACGGTTCTTTATGTCATAGTCAAAGTATTGATGGTTATTTTACTCATTTACCAGGAGTAATGATAGCTTACCCTTCAAATGCTGCAGATGCAAAAGGATTACTTAAAGCTGCTTGTAGAATGAATAATCCTGTTTTATTTTTTGAACATAAAGGTTTGTATAGACAAGGTTATGCAACGTCAAAAGAACCAGATGAAAATTATTGTCTTGATTTTGGAAAGGGCAATATTGTTCAAGAAGGAAATGATTTAACAATTATAACTTGGGGAGCTCTTGTTCAAAAAAGTATTGAGGCAAGCAAGCAATCAGGATTTGATATTGAAATACTAGATTTAAGAACCCTTTATCCATTAGATTTAGAATTGATTATTAAATCAATTTCTAAAACAAATAGAGCAATTATAGTACATGAAGATAATCTTACAGGTGGATTTGGTGGAGAGATTTCATCTTTAATTAATGAATATGCATTTGAACATTTAGATGCACCTGTAAAAAGAGTTGCTTCAAAAGATGTTCCTGTTGCATATTCATCTGTCTTGGAAGACCAGATATTAGTTCAAACAGATTGGATATTAGATACAATTAATGAAGTGGTACAATATTAGGAGAATGCATGTCAACTGATGTTATTATGCCAAAGTTAGGAGAGTCAATTACAGAAGGAACTATTCTTGAATGGAAAAAGAATGTAGGGGATTCTATATCAAGAGATGAAACTATTTTAGAAATATCAACAGATAAAGTAGATTCAGAAGTTCCTGCTCCAGCATCAGGTATACTGCTTGAAATATTATATCAAAAAAATGATACTGTTGCTGTTGGAGAAGTTATTGCTAGAATTGGTGAATCTGGGAAAAAAATTGAGCCTAAAGAAATTAAAGATAGTACAGAGACTAATATTGATGTAAAACAAGAATCTGTAGAAGAAATTCCTGTAAAAGAAGAAGTAAAAAAAATAATTCAAAAATCATCCAATAGAAAATTTTATTCTCCTCTTGTTAAATCTATTGCTCAAAAGGAAGGTTTGGAGCTAAGTGAGCTAGATTCAATTTCTGGTTCAGGGCATAATGGGCGTGTTAACAAAAAAGATATTTTAGATTATATTCATTCTAGAACAACATCCTCTATTTCTAAAGTTCCTGTAACTGCAGATACTGTTAGTTATAGTTTGGAGGATAAGGTTGAGCCAATGGGTCATGTTCGAAAAATGATTGCACAGCATATGATAAAATCTAGAGATACATCTGTGCATGTTTATTCCTCAAATGAAGTTGATATGACTAAAATTGTAGAATTTAGAGCTAATTATAAAGAGACATTTAAAACAAAGTATCAAACCCCTTTAACATATACTCCTTTTATAACAGATGCTACAATTAGAGCTATTCATGAATTTCCTTTAATTAATTGCAGTATACAGGGAGATAATATTAAACATAATCAAAATATTAATATGGGTGTTGCTGTAGCTCTACCAGATAATAATTTAATTGTTCCTGTTATTAAGCGTTCTGAAGAACTTAACTTTTTAGGATTAACTCGATCAACAGCAGATTTAGCATTAAGAGCAAGAGAAAGTAAATTACAGCCAGAAGAAGCACAAGGTTCAACATTTACTATTACTAATCCTGGGATTTTTGGAAGCTTGTTTGGCATGGGTATTATTAATCAACCTAATGTTGCAATTCTAAGTGTTGGGTCTATACATAAAAGACCTGTTGTTAAGGAAACTGAATATGGAGATGTTGTGGTTATTAGAAGTATGATGTATTTAACACTTGCATATGATCACAGGGTTATTGATGGTGCTTATGGTACGCAATTTTTAGCAAAGCTTAAAGACTTATTAGAAAATTTTTCAGATAATGAGGTAAAAATATGAGTCAAAAAAGAGAATTAGGTGCAATAGTTTTTACAGATATTACTGATTTCACATCTATGATGGATAAAGATGAGTCTAAAGCTCTTAAAATAAGATATAGGCAAAGGAACAGCATACAATCTATTCTTAAAGATTTTGATGGTGAATATATTAAAGAAATTGGTGATGGTGATTTAATGATGTTTCAAAGCGCTACTGATGCAGTGCATTTTACACTTAGGCTTCAGAATGATATTGGTCCTAATGATGATTATTCTATGCGAGCAGCAATTCATATTGGAGATGTTGTTAGGGAAGGAGAAGATATTTTTGGATCTGGTGTTAATATGGCTTCTCGTATTCATGCTTTTGCATCTCCTGGTTCCACTGTTATATCAGAAAGTGTTTTTCAGGAAATTAAAAATAAATCAGATTTTTCTATTGTATCCATAGGTAAAAAAAATATTAAAGGTATTGATGATTCAATACATATTCATGAGGTTTCATTAAAAAAAATGGATATAGATGAAAATATAAATGAAGATGATTCCTATATTGAAAAGACTATCATGAATGATTTATTTGAACGAAGAGTTCCTCAATTTATAGGTTTATATTTTGCCATTTGTTGGGGTATTATTCAATTTGTCAATTGGGCTGTAGATCGTTATTTATTATCTCCTCATTTAGTTGATTTATCTCTTGGTATTGCAGCATCTATGCTTCCAAGTATGTTGCTTCTATCCTATTTTCATGGTAGGCCAGGTAAAGATAGGTGGAATAGGATTGAAAAAATTATTGTCCCTGCAAATTTTATCATAGCGACAATTGTTTTATTTATTTCTTTTTATCCTAAAGATTTAGGTGCTGTAACAAAAGATGTTACAGCAATTGATGAAAATGGTGTTGAAATTACTAAGACAATTATTAAAACAGAATTTCGAAAAACATATAATGTTCATTTATTTAAAAACACATCATCAGATACAACGTATAATTGGATGGAATCAGGAATCCAAAAATTGATTTTGGAAGATTTGTATCAAGATATATTTTGCAATTCAAAGACAGGAAGAGCTGATTACATAAAAATGGGAATGGGCTTTAAAGAATCAGATCATTTATCAATTCCAGAACAACAAACTATTGCTAAAAGAACTTTATCTGAATATTTTATAATGGGAAATTATACTGTAGATAATGACACCTATAGTCTGACTATTAATCTTTATAAAACTGATAATGCAAAATTAGTTACTTCCAATACTTATCAAGGAGAGAATCTTTTTACACTTATTGATTTAGCTACAAATCAAATAAAAATTGATATGGGAATTCCTCCATCTTATTTAGAAAATTTAGATGATCTTCCAATAGCAGATACATTTACAGGTTCAATAAATGCATTGAAATATTATACTTATGGAAGTTTGAGTGCTAACCATAGTAACCAAAGATCTTTATATGAAACGGCTATTAAGTATGATGAAGCATTTGTAGTTGCCTATATTGGATTATATGCAAATGCAGTACAAAATAATGATCAAGAGAGTTTTAAAAAATATATTAATCTTGCATTAAAACATATTAATAAGTTAAGTGATGAGGATAAATTTTTAGTTAGAATGGATTTAGACCTATTAGATGAAAAAAAATCAACGAAGAGGGATAGAGATATTTTGATGATGTGGAATGACCTTTATCCGGATTCGATAAGACCAAAGTTACGTCTTGCAGAATTTATGCTTTTAACTGAGCAAAATATTGAACAGGCTATTCTATATATTAAAGAAGTATTAGATCTTGCACCTGAACGACATGAATTTCGCTTAAAGTTAGGTGGTTTGTATGCTGCGCAAGGCGATTATGATACAGCTTTGTTCCATTATAAACAGTATGTTAATCTTAATCCAAAAAATCCAGAAGGATATAAGACTATTGCAGATCAATATTTAAGACAACTTGATTATAAAAATGCACAAAGCTATTTATTAAAAGCACAAATGATGGGTGCTGCTGGACCTAAATTTGAAAGTTCTTTAATTAGTATAAATTATAAACTTAATGATTGGTCCAAAGAAAAGTATATAGATGAATTGCATTTAATCGTAGAAAAATATAAAAATGAATCTTCTGCTTATATGGATATAGTCCAATTATATGGTGAGATTATACAAGTGTATCATTCAATGGGTAAATGTAGAATCTCTATTCCTGTAGTTGAAGAGTTTATAGAGTTTGCTAATATTGGAGTACCTGTATTTGGTAAATTATTTAAGATTAATACTATGGCTTCATATGCAGAACTTGATGATTTTGATAAGGCTAAAGAAATACTTTTGGAAATGCAAAAAGAGTTATCAATGCCACCATGGGATGCGATGGCTCAAATTGCAGAGTTGACCTATTATGCAGCTGTAGAAGATTGGGATAGTTTTATAGAAAATTATGATTCAGGAGTAGAAAATATAAGTAGTGGTTCTTTTGCTTTTATGATATTCTTAGCTGAGTCTTTAAAAGGAGAATATTTAGAATCACAAGAGCAATATCAATCAGCTGTTGATTTATATAACGAAATAATCTCTAAACCACTATTTATGGGAGAACAAGCAAAGGCCCCTATATTTTTATCTTTAGGTCGATCATATAGAGAATTAGGGATGTTTAAAGAAGCAGAGGAAGCATTTAAAACAGTTTTAACGCTTCAAGATGAATCTGCAGAATTATTTTATGAATATTCGCTTTTAAAAGAACAACAGAATAATATGGATGAAGCTTTAAATTTTTTATTAAAAGCTTATGATTTATACAAAGATGCTGATAAAGAACTTGAATTAACACAAAATATTTTAAATCGCCATCAATCATTTAAAGAACAATTACCTTAAGCAATAGTGATAAAAATTCAAGAACCTCCAATTAAAAAACCTGATTGGCTTAAAATTAAGCTCAATACATCTGATAATTTTGCAGATATGAAAGATTTGATGAGTAAGCATTCTTTAAATACTGTTTGTGAAGAAGCTAGGTGCCCTAATATTTATGAATGTTGGAATCATAGGACAGCTACTGTAATGATCTTGGGTGATATTTGTACAAGGGCATGTGGCTTTTGTTCTGTAAAAACAGGAAAGCCATCGCAGGTTGATGAGCAAGAGCCTCAAAGAGTTGCTAGCCTTGTAAAAACCCTTAATCTTAGGCATGTTGTAATTACATCTGTTGATAGAGATGATCTTAAAAATGATTATGGCTCAATGATTTGGTATCAAACGATACAAAGTATTAAAAGAGAAGCTCCAAATTGTACGATTGAAATTTTAACACCAGATTTCAGAGGCTATAAACCCTCTCTAGATAATGTTTTTGCTGCACAGCCACATATTTTTTCACATAATATTGAATGTGTAGAGAGAGTATCAAAACAAGTTAGAATACAATCAAATTGGAAGCGTTCTTTAGATGTTCTGAAATATGCTGTTGATAATCAAATGGCTACAAAAACAGGAATGATGGTTGGCCTTGGTGAAACAGATGATGAGGTTTTTAAGACTATGAAGGAAGTCTTAGATTTAGGTGTACGTATTTTTAATGTGGGCCAATATTTACAGCCTACCTCTAATAATCTTAAAGTTCAGCGTTTTGTACATCCTGATATATTTAAGAAATATGAACAATATGGCTATGAAATAGGATTTGATGTAGTAGAGTCAGGTCCTCTTGTACGTTCTTCTTATCATGCAGATAAACAGGCTAGAGAATTTGGGTTAAATAGCAATATTTTATAATAATGTATTTTTTGTCACAATTTATAATAATTATTATGACAAAATTACATTAGTGATACAATTAGTTAATGATTTCTTGCTATGGTATAATCTTTGACTAATATAATACATAAATTTACGGGAGAAAGAATAGTGGCAGAATTAAATAAAGTATATCCAGTATTACCATTGCGAAATACAGTATTATTTCCTAACCAAATCATTCCAATTTATATTGGTCGTAAGCAGTCATTACAATTGATATCAGATGTAAATGAGATAGATGATAAAACAATAATTGTTGTAGCTCAAAAAGATGGAAATAAAGAAAATCCTAAGCCTGATGATTTATATGAGGATGCTGTTATTGCCAAGGTAATGAAAGTGTTTGATATGCCTGATAATTCTAAATCTGCCATTGTTAAAGGTATTAAGAGAGTTAAAATTTCTAATTTTATTGAACATTCAAATTATTATAAATGTGAGTATGAAATAAGTAGTGATATATTAGATCATGATGAGTTGGAATTTAAAGCCTTATGTGGTAATGTAAAGTCATTATTTTCAAATTTGATAGAAGTAGCTCCTTATTTATCAGAAGAACAATCAAATGTATTAAGTAATGTTCAAGAGCCAAATAAAATAGCTGATAAGGCTATCTCTTTAATGAGTATACAGACTAAAGAAAAACAAACAATTCTTGAGGAATTAAATGTTTATAAAAGATTAGAGAGGACTTTAGTTTTAATAAATCATGAAATTCAGAGAATTGAATTAGGTGAAAGAATTCAAGCTGACGTTCAAGATGAAATTTCAAAAACACAAAAAGAATATTATCTTAGAGAGCAAATGAAGGCTATAAAGAAAGAATTAGGTGAAGATGAATCTAACTTAGAAATTAAAGAAATTGAAGAAAAAGTTAAAAAAGCAGAAATGCCTGAAGATGTATTAAAAGTTGCAAATAAAGAATTGTCTAGATTGGAAAAAATACCAACACATTCTCCTGAGTATACGGTGACTAGAACATATTTAGATTGGTTAGTAGAGCTTCCTTGGAATAAAGAGTCTAAAGATATAGAAGATTTGGATTTTGCAGAAAAAACATTAGATGAAGACCATTATGGTTTAGCAAAAGTTAAAGAAAGAGTTATTGAACATTTAGCTGTAAGGAATTTAAAAAGAAGTAGAAGTAAAAAAGGGGAAAAGATCAAGAGTCCTATTTTATGTTTTTCTGGTCCACCGGGAACAGGCAAAACATCAATTGGTAAATCAATTGCTAAATCTATGGGTAGAGAGTTTGTTCGTATATCTTTAGGAGGAATAAGAGATGAAGCAGAAATAAGAGGTCACCGTAGAACATATATAGGGGCATTACCTGGAAGAATAATTTCAAGTTTGAAAAAAGCAGGAACAAATAATCCTATATTTATTTTAGATGAGATTGATAAATTAGGAATGGATTTCAGGGGTGATCCCTCTAGTGCATTACTAGAAGTTCTAGATCCTGAACAAAACTTTTCATTTAATGATCATTATTTAGAAGTTGATTTTGATTTATCTAATATTATGTTTATTACAACAGCTAATAGATTAGACCAAATTCCTGGTCCATTAAGAGATAGAATGGAAATTTTAGAGTTTACAGGATATATTCATGATGAAAAATTACAAATAGCAAAAAAACATTTGTTGCCTAAATCTATAGATAGCCATGGTTTAAGAAAAAGTGAAATTGAAGTTAAGGATGAATCTTTATCTAAATTGATTGAATCTTATACTAGAGAAGCTGGTGTTAGAAATCTTGAGAGACAGGTTTCTAATGTATGTCGAAAAACTGCTAAAGATATCGCGACAAAAGTTAAGAAAAAAGTTACTGTCACACCTGAGGTTGTGCATCAATATCTTGGTCCTGAAATATTTTTTTCAGATATTGCAGAAAGAGCTAGTAAACCTGGTGTTGTAGTAGGATTAGCTTGGACTGGGTTTGGTGGAGATATTTTATTTATAGAAGCATGTAAAATGCCTGGAAAAGGCATGCTTAAATTAACAGGTAAGCTAGGAGATGTAATGAAAGAGTCTGCTCAAGCAGCATTTTCCTATGTGCGAACTAATGCAAAAAAGATAGGTCTGAATGAAAATTTTTACAAAAATAATGACATTCATATTCATGTTCCAGCAGGTGCAATTCCAAAGGATGGACCTTCTGCTGGAGTATCTATGATTACAGCAATTGTTTCTTTGTTAACTAATAAACCTGTTAAAAGTTTCTTGGGGATGACAGGCGAAATATCTTTAAGAGGTAATGTTTTACCTATAGGAGGTTTAAAAGAAAAATCGACAGCTGCTCATCGTGCAGGATTGAAACAAATTATAGCTCCTTATTTAAATGAAAAAGATTTAGAAGAGATTCCTCCTCAGGTAAAAAAAGATCTTAAAATAACATTTGTGAAAGATGTGCAAGATGTTATTAAATTAGCACTTGATAAATAGCTTATTTAGGTCGAGTAACTCAGTTGGTTCAGAGTGCCGCCCTTACAAGGCGGAAGTCCGGGGTTCGAGTCCCTGCTCGACCACACCTTTAAAGCCCTTCTTATTTAGAAGGGCTTTTTAGTTTAAAATTATATTGATAATCATTATAATATCTTGGATATTAATAATACTATCTTCATTAAGGTCGGCTGCAAATATTTGTATGCTGGAGAGTTCTATATCCCCTAATATAAAATTAATTACTATAACTAAATCTAATATATCAATAATACTATCTTGATTTAAATCTCCTGGAGTATAAATAAAAGAATCGAGTTGATTTATAAGAACTCTAATGCTTTCTTCTGTTGCAATTTTTGCAGTATCCCAATCAATATACCCTCCAACATGAATGTGCCCAGCTGATATGCAATTCTGTATATTATTAAATTGGTTTAAATCTCTATACCATGTACCGTGGTAGGCCATGAATTCAGAAACGTATCTTCCTGGATCTCCATTGATATCAATGTATGGATTTAATCCAATATCTAATTCAGATATAGCGCCAACAATTTGATCCATTGGCAAATTTGAATTTCTTAGATGAAATGCGTCTTCATTAGAATCTGGAGGATTAGGTGTTGGTTGAAATGGAGATGTGAAATCATTGTACCAATTAGTTCGATTGTATGCATTATATTCTAATTCCCAACTTTGATCCATATATCCTCTGCTAAATGTAATGATTGCAATGGGATTGTGTTGATTTGCAATAGGCCAAAAATCTTCAGATGTATCTTGATAATCTACTTCTATATCTCCAAAGCCTTGCCCGCAACTTGAACAATCAGGATTGGAAAATTCAGGAAAATATGAAATAATATCATAACCTCTATTTTCCCAATTATCTCCTTGCCATCCATTTGGGTTTAGACTCTCATTTTGACTAAAGTGTCTAATCATTTCATTTGTAGGGGGCCAATATCCTGTAACTAGTATAGTTGGTTCTTCTCTTTGATTGTTTCGTTTGTATAATATACTTTTTTCTTTAATATTGTATTTCCTTTTAAGGAGTTTATAGCTAGATATTTGTATAGGTAAATATTTTATAGAATCTGAAATATTTACTTCTATGATTATTGAATTCATATTTAGAGGCTTTGATTGAATTATTTGATTGTGCTCATAATATGGACCACTAAATATTTCTTTATTATTACTATTTAATATGAAAATTTTTTTATTTTGCTTATTAAGTAATGAAAATTCAATGTGAAATAATTCATCTATATCTAGATTTATTCCTATTTGACAAATACTTTTATTACTGTTTATAGTAGAACACTCCATAGGTATTTCTACATTTAGAATATCATTAATGTTATAAAAAGAAGTTTTATTTGTACTGTTTAAATGCGATAGAGGAATTTCATGATTTATTAATTGCATCCATCCTATATTAACAATAATTAGAGTTATAATATATTTATATATAAAAGTCATAATTGTTTTATCCTGATAAGTAAAATAATATTAAATTAATAATATAGAATTAATTTATGTTAAATTAATTAAAAAGAGAAAAGAAATGAACCTATTTGATAAAGATTTAATTATAACACTTATATTGCTATTTTCTACTAATGCATTAGGTTATATGTATTCTTATTTAATTGCATCTAAAAAAATAGGCGTTAATATGCAAATTCAGCCAAATTCAAATAGAGAATTAAAATATTTAAGGAAACATACTCCATTATTTATTATTAATGTATTTACTTTGATGTTTTTTGTTTTTATAGGCTTTTTATTTTTTAAAGATTTTATTATAAAGCCGCAAGCTGATTTCTATTTTACACAAATTTCATTTCAATTATTTATTATTTTAATTTTTGATGATACATTTTTTTATTTTTTACATAGGTTGATGCATGAAAATAAATATATTTATTCTAAAGTTCATAAAATACATCATAGGGCCAACTCTCCCATACCAATTGATTATATCTATGTACACCCTTTAGAGTGGATGTCTGGCTTTATAGGCCCCTTTATAGGAATATTATGTATGGGTGGAGTATCTTTGTATACTTTTTGGATGTATCTTTTTATACGAAATTTTCATGAAATTGCGATTCATTCAGGTTTAAAAACATCAAATTTATTTTCTTTAATTCCTTTTTATGGTACAAATGAACATCATGATGTTCATCATGCAAAAAGAGAAGGAAATTATTCTTCTACATTTACAGTATGGGATTATATTTTGAAAACAAAAATATAATTTTGTGATATTAATTTCATTTTTTATTATTAAATATTATTAATTTTTAGATATTTTAATAAAAAGGCTAGTATGTTTATTGTTAATATTCAAATTTTTGTTTTGTTTTTATTGTCATTTATAATTGCAGATTCTAAAATCATTCCATCTGATGGAAATTTTGATGATAGATTTGGAAAAGCTGTTTCTATAACTGAAAATTGGCTTGCAATAGGGGCAAATAGAGATGATGATAATGGTTCTAACTCTGGTTCAGTCTATGTTTACAGTTATGAAAATTCTCAAGTTTTAGAAGAGTATAAAATTACGGCTTATGATGGTGATTATAATGACTATTTTGGAAAATCTGTTGCTATTGATGAAAATTGGTTAGTTATAGGTTCTCTTTATGATAATGTCAATGGCGAGAAATCAGGTTCTGTTTACATTTATTATTACGATGGTTTGAATTGGCAATTTCATACTAAGTTAGTTCCTCATGATGGTAGTCCATATGATAGATTTGGTTATTCTGTTGATATTAATGAGAATAATATAGTTGTTGGAGCAGTATATGATGATGATATGGGTGAAGATTCAGGCTCTGTATATCTTTATTCTAATAGCTCTAATTCTTGGGTATTAGAGGGTAAACTTTTTTCGAGTAATCAAGAGGCGGATGATTTTTTTGGTGCTAGCTTATCAATTGAATCAGATAAAATTGCTGTTGGTTCTGTATATAATGATCAAAATGGTTTTAATTCTGGTTCCGTTACAATATTTTCTTATGATGCTTTAAATGGTTGGCAAGAGCAACAAATTGTTTTAGCTCCTGATGCTAGTGAATATGATTTATTTGGTAATGATGTTGATATTCATAATGGAAGGTTAATTGTTGGAGCTTTTCATAAAGATACCGATTATATTAATTCGGGATCAGTTTATATATATGATTATTTTAATGGTATGTTTAATTTTAATCTTAGTATATATCCTGATGACCGTTCGATTAATGATAATTTTGGATTATCTGTATCAATTTTTAATGATTATATTTCCGTTGGCTCTATTGATGATGATAATGGTATAAATTCAGGAGCAGTTTATATTTACGAAGTGGGGGAATCATCTATTTTAAATCAAGTCAAATATATCCCTGAAGATGTATCTGAATATGATGAATTTAGTGGTTCTATATCTTTATATCATAATCAATTACTTGTTGGTTCTCAGTTTGATGATGATTTAGGAGATTCTTCTGGTTCAGCATATATAGTTACCTATAAAGGTTGCTCTGATGAATTGGCATGTAATTATAATCCTGGTTTATTAGAAGATAACAGTGAATGTGTATTTGAAGTAAATGGATTTGATTGTGATGGGAATTGTAGTCAGGAAATTGATGAATGTGGTGTGTGTGGAGGTGGGGGTGTTAATGGAGATGTTAATTATGATTTTAGTACAGATATTCTTGATGTTGTTTTAGTCCTAGATTATATTTTAGAACAAAATATTTATGCTATCAATATATGCTCAGTTGATATGAATATGAATTCTATTTTAAATATAACAGATATTATTATTATGCTAGATTTTATCTTAGATAGGTAGTTTAATAAATAATTCGGATTGAGTGAGCTTGTTTAATAATCTGATTTATATCTAAAGAAGTTTGTTTTAAAGCCTCTTTTGAGAATAAGTAAGTTTGGTCAGAATAATGTGAAGATTTTTTATTATTCGTTGCAGAGCCAAATTGATGTATAGTCTCAGATTTTATATTTCCATCTTTATCCCATTGTATTAGAGCCATATATGCATCTCCTGCAACTGCTTTTAATAATCCTTTTTTTGTTTTTGTTCCATAGATTGCTCTTAATATATCAGGTCCTCCAGATAAAGGAAGGATAATATCTCCTCTGATTAGTTTATTAATGTCGCCCCATGGAGTATTTATACTTTTATGATGTTTTTTAAGAAATTTTACTCCTTTGTTTAAATTTTTTATTATCATTTGATCTGTTATGTTTTCAATGGGGTAATCTATAAATCTTCCAAAACTAATAATTGGAAGAGCTGCATTTGTATTATTTATATTGGTTGCAAGGTTCCAGTTTGATAAAGTTAAAAATATGTTTTTATTTTGGATACCTTTTTTATTTTTTACTAAATCAATAGCTTTATTAGTTATTTGTGCAATATTTGATGTTTTTGAATATTTTAAATCAAATTTAATTGCTTTAAAATTTTCATATGTGATTAAATCTTTATTAGAAAAAAGATATTCGGCTCTTATCGAACGATTTGTGTTATTTGACTCTATACCAATATATTCTTTTGAATTGTTGTTAATACTCTGATTGAGCGTATAAATAGGTGAATTATTACAATTTTGTATGTATCCTGAGGGAGGGTTTAATACTTGGGGTAATTGTTCGTATTTTACAAATTCTTTCCAAAGAGTTTTAGATGTATTGCCAGGGACAACACCTGCCCAGTTATATGAACTGCTTCTTATTGGTAGTTTTGCATTATATAGATAGAAGATATTTCCTTCTTTATCAGCGTATCCTGTATTAAACATTGGTAAAGCAGTCATTGACATTGCATTATTAAAATCTTCTAAGTTTTTTGCTTTATTCATTTTATACCATTGTTCAATAATTTTGATATTATCTTCCCAGCTATAACGTATTGCATATGTAGCATGTTTTCCTTTTATTACAGGCCCGTATATAGACCAGTATGCAGGTTCTGAATGCATTACACCTATTTTCCCGATACCCTTTATACCAATATCAACATTATATTTTTCTAAATTGATCCATTCACCATCAAATAAATATTGATTTTCATTTTTTGGATTAATTGTGAGTTCATATATATCTAATATATCAGGATTATTTACTGTATGTCCCCAACCTAAATGGTTATTGTATCCAACTAAAATCACAGGGCTTCCAGGGAATAATCCTCCGCTAATGTTTAAGCCTTCTTCACTGTAAATATGAGCTTCATACCATGCAAGATCTCCGCTCCATGGTTGGTGAGAGTTTATAGCTAGAAAAGTTGATTGATCTGATGTTATTTTGGGTGATACTGCAAATACATTTGATCCCTTTGTTATGATATTTATTTTATCATCAATTGTAAATGTTCGTGGAATTTCATTTGGTTTTTTCGTGTAAAGAGCAGATAAGAAAATAGGTAAATCAAAGAAAAAAGGACTTTTATAAATAAAGCCTGCAATAATATCTTCAGGTTCTACTGGATATATATATTGCTCTATATTGGGATTTTTTTCAATATAATAATTTATTCCATTAGCATATCCTTCGCACAATAAATGAGTTTCTTTGCTTAATTTATTTTCATATTCTTTTTCAACAGTATCCCATATTTTAAGTAATCCTACCAAGTAATCAAGAGATGCATTGATTTTATTTTGCCCTGAACCATATATTGAAGCATATTCCCCTCTTGTTCGAAGCAAAAGATCATGTATGGTTTTAAAGTCATCTTCTGAATGAGCATATGCTAATCCAAAAGCAGCATCTGCATCTTTTTTCCCGAAAATATGAGGAACGCCCCAATTATCTCTAATTATTATTAAATTTCCATTATCAAACAAACTCTCTTCTGATATGGTGTTTATCTTTATTTCATTATTAAGTTCGTTTTTTGTAGGAATAAAATCTTTTCTAATAGTACATGAGCTGAGTATTAATAGTAGGAATATAAACAGTATTCTTTTCATTATATTTTTATATTTAGCTTGTTATATATAAACGACAATAGCCATAAAGGTCCAATTAATAAAAACTGCAAATCTTTTAAAAAAGCTGGTTTTTTACCTTCTATTTTATGTCCTATAAATTGTCCGATCCATGCTACTGTAAAAATTAATATATATATTAAGAGTAATTTCTTTGTTTCCATTGTGCTGATAATATCTATTATAGTTATAAAAGTTACTGAGATTAATAACATTCCTATCGCTAGATTCTTTGAAAGTTTTAGATAGTAGAATATTACTCCCATAATAAAAAAACTTAATATGCTAATTTTATATATTGATTCATTAAATGTAAATGTGAAAGGCTTTATTAAAGATAAAAGTCCAAACAAGCTAAACATAATAAGAGGAATGCATATCCAATGAATTAGTTTATTAGTTTTATTCTTATGATATAGAGCATATTCATTATTCCATTCATATATATTTTTCATAAAACCCCTCAGTTTATTTTAATAGTGCATATTGTTGCCAAAACCTAACACCTTCAGCCCATTGTTTAGATGAATATTTCCCTTTGGTTCCACCAGGAAGCTCTAATTGATTTCTCATCATAGTAACAGGACCCATAGGCAATTCTTTAATTTCCTTGGGAATTGCATGAAATGCAATAAGCTCCCAGTATTTATTAGTTTCTCTTTCATTTGTTTCTTCTAATACATCATAGCGATATAAGATAAGATCCACTCCTCCAATTTCTAAAGGAGTACCATTTAAAGCTTTTGTGCTAATATATAATTCCTCATTATGTCTTCTTTTCTTTGGAATTGATTCAAATCTAGTATTTTCATTTATTTTAATAATAGGGCATATGAAGCGTTTAAGTAATTTCCTGTCTACTGATATTAATATTACGCCTTCCCTATATCCTCTTCTAAACTCTTTATTTAAGAGTTTTTTTTCAGCATGTTCAGCAATTTTTTTAAAGGTGAGTGTAGAATAAGTTTTTCCAGAGCCTTCAATTTGACGTTTTATAAAATTTCCAACCCCTACATTGTATTTGTTTTTAGGTGTACTCATTAATGTAATTATTTATTAGTTTATGTATATCAATAATATATATAAAAACTATACTTAATAGAAGGAATAAATACATTGGAAGAAAATAAAAAAACATTAAATCAGATTCTTGATGATTATCATAATATAGAAGCTAAAATAATAGAAAATGAAGGTGAAATTGATACTTCTATTGAAGATTTATTGAATATTAATAAAGCTGAATTAGAAAATAAATTAGATGGTTATGAAGGATTTGTTAAGTATCTAGATGGGCAAATCAATTATTTGAAAAATATGGAAGCTCATTATTTAAAAAGAAGAAAAATTTTAGAAAAAACAGTAAATAATTGTAAGCAATCGATGGTTAGAGCCCTATCGCTTATAGAATCGACAAAGGTTAAAACACCTAATTATAATTTTAGTTTATGTGAATCTGAAAGTTGGAGCGCCAGCTTAGATGGCATTGATAGGGATGAAAGAGCACGATTGATAAAGGATGGATTTGCTGAAAATATTTTCAAATTATCCATGAGTAGCCTTAAAACTCATTACAAATCATCTCCTGAGAAAGATGTCCCTGAATGGATTGAGGTCACAAAAAAGCCCTATATAAGAGTATCTTAAACCATATATTTTAAAAATAGTTACAAGTTTTATATAAAGTATTATTTAATATTTATAATATTAGATTTACTAAAGATACTACATCTATAATATCAATAGAGCCATTGTTATCTAAATCGCTAACTTCGCTTAATATACCTGAGTAATCACTTATATTATTTAAGATCAGGTTAATCATTACTATAACATCAAGAATATCAATTTCTTGATCAAAATTCAAATCTCCATCTATCATGTTATTGTTAAATGAAATTAGATTTTCTATAGTTTTACTAATGGGATTTCCATTATAGTCCAGTATTGTTAAAGTAACTGTATGGGGGCCATTTGTTGTATATTCATGTGTTGGATTTTCTTCTATACTAGTATTTCCATCTCCAAAGTTCCATAAGAACCAACCAATATTACCTGTTGATTCATTCTCAAAAATAACAGAAGAAGGATTAATGTAATCTGATTGAATAATTGAAAAATCAGGGTTTACCATTGGCAGGTTATTGCTGTAGCTAATTTCTGTATGTATTAAATTGTTGATGTTGGGAGAATTTGGAGTTTTTATTTGAACAAAATAATAATCATTAGGTACTAGCAAGTTTTCATAATCATTAATATTTGTCCATTCACTCCATTCTATAACGCTAACATCATCAAAGCATGCCTTTGAAGAATCACTTTCGGGTACTTCAAGGTTTAGTCTGGTATCAAAAAAATAAGAGCCATCTCTAGGGTTTATATCACTATATATAGTGCTCCAATTAGAATCTCCATTGATATCTTCATCAAAAGAGTCTGTTCCTAAGCTAATAGATGAGCTTCTTGAACTATAATACTTAATTTGGATGTTAGCTCCAGTTGCATTTTCTGATTTTATATTAGCTAATAAACCATGATTTAAATCATTTTTTATTCTTAGGCGGTGCTGAAAATTTGTAATAATGTTATCACTGGAATTTATATTTCTATTTAGACATATAGATTGTTCTCCTTCATATGGATCGGATGAATCATAATATTCATCATCATTATTCAAATTCCATAGTGTGCATCCTTCATTCTCCATGTTTCCAAACCATATCAGCTCTTTTCCTACTCTATATTCATAATCATTAGATAATGAGTCTACTGATGAAAAACTTCCAAAATTATGTATCTTTATTGGATTGCTATAATAGTATGAATTTTCAGAATAGAATGATATAGAATTTTTAGATATTATATGCTTTTCACTAATATTTGTTGAATCTAAAATCACATAACCTTTATGATCTAATCTATTTACATCAATATAGGTCCCTAACTCTTTAGACTTAAAAGCTAAATAATCTAAAATGTGCAGGCCTAATTTCCCCTCAGCTATATATGGAATATTTTCATCTATATAAACAGGGTCTATATTAAAGTCATAAATATTGAGAGTATCTATTGATGAATTTAGTATAACAGAAGGAAAAGTTTCAGGATAAGATAAATCAAATACAAAATTGCCTAATGAATGTGCTATTAGTTTTCCATTATAAACTTCAAATCCTTGAATTATATGAGGATGGTGTACTATTACTAAATCTGCACCATTATCAATAGCAAAATGGCGTATTTCTCTATCCCACATATGAGGGACATCTAAGAATAATGAATAATTTTCATCTTCGTTTGAAAAATCAGGGATATCCATTAATTCAACAATTTCATCAGGAGCAATGTAATTGTTTGTTTCAATGTTATCAAGAATAATATTATCATAATCTTGTCCTGGAGATGTTGAATATTCACTTCCTGCATGCATCTCAACAATGATAAAATCAGCTATATCATCAACGGCTTCTATTTGTTGTAATAAATAGTAAGGAGTCATATAAGCAAAACCAGGCTTATTATAACCTGCATTTAAGTATGGTTGAGCATTATTATATTGTCCTGTCCTATCGCACGATGCAAGAAAAGCTATATTTAAACCATGACTATTGAATATTAATGGTTTATATGCTTCATATGAATTAGAGCCTGCTCCAGAATATAAAATATTATGTTCATCTAAAATATTTTGAGTATTAATTAGTCCTTCAAGTCCATAGTCTATAGTATGATTATTGGCTAGAGAAACAATATCAATTCCAGCATATATAAGTCCTTGAATACTGCTTGGGTCTGCTTTAAATACAACAGATTTTGTAGGATGAGGTGTTCCATCAACTGTTAAAGGGCATTCTAAATTAGCTACGGTAATATCTGCTTGTTCTCCTAAATATTCACGAGTATGTTCGAATATATACTCAACACCGTATTGGTCTATGATTCCTCCATTATTTTCATATTTACGCCCTAACATTATATCTCCTACGAAGTTCATAGTTATAGGAAGAGATGAAAGTCCATATTCGAGTGTAATTGGTTCAGTGTCAAAACCAATATATCCATTATTGTCTGTAACTTGTAGAATAACATTGTAAATATGATTATCTTCAATGGTATATGTGTGTGAAGGGTTAGGGTCAGTACTGCTTTGACCATCTCCAAAATACCATAAATATGAAAAACTATTGCTATCGTTGTCCTCAATAATACTACTAAAATCAATTGTTATTGAACGATTATTTATGAATCGTCTTGTATCTGCAATTTGATATTCTATTGTTACAATCGGTGAATAAGGAATAGAGTTAGTAATATCTACTAAATCATCAAAATATGATATGCTAGATACATCATTGTTATCTTTATCATTTATATAAACAACTTTTTCTATAAGAGGATAATAATCAAAGTATGCAAACCAATCATCAGCTATGGGCAATTGGAATATATTCCATTCATTCTCTGGAAATGCTCCTTGATATACAGTAATCCATTCTTCAATATCTAACTCTTGGGTTCCATAGAAAGAGTAATAAAGTGTGTTGACAGAATCTTGTAATGCTAAGCCAATAATTTCACCAGTATCTTCAGAAAATGATGATATCTGCCATATCGTACCTTCATCTATTTGCTGATTATTAATCTCTTCAACTTTCCATGTGTTTCCAAATAATTTCAGGCTCCCATATGAATCATAAAAAGTATTTACCGTATCAATACTCCATGATTCTGGATTTTGATCATGGTTTGGGAAAGATGATAAGTCAAGATTATCGGTATCAAAATTTTGTATAATAATATTTTCAGAATGCCCTGTTACATTATTTGTTGTAGTATTGCTAAATTCACTTATGTTACCAAAGTGATCTATTGATTTAATTGAGAATAAATAATCATTATCTGTATTAAGATTATAAACTGTACTTTCATTTGTTCTTATATCAATTAGGTCATCTAGGTTATTTTCATCCCAAAAATATGATTGATCTGTTATAGAGTCTTGATCAATATATATTCTATATGATTTAAAATTAGTATCGTCTGTGGGTGTCCAGTCTAGTTTTACATAATGTGCTCCATCAAAGCTTGTGGTAAGATCTTGAATTGTTTCAGGAGGAGTAGAATCAATATAGGTTCTCCAATTATTTAAATATCTTTTTGTTGCTTGTATGAAAGGTCTGTAATAATCTCTTATTATCATATAATTATTATCATATAATTGATAGATATTAATATTTGCTTGATTGAAAATTTCAGGTATTTCATCTAATTCTATTTGAATCCAAGGTTCATAAACTTCTCTGTTATCAAAGTAATTTCTTAAATAGAGCATTTGTACAGCATTATGAGGACCTAATAATTCATAAGCATGGGGAATTTCATAAGAGTCATCTTGTCCATGAAAATGAAATATGCTATCATAGTGAGCTTGATAATATTGGTCTACTCTTACAGTTTCATTAATTCCTAAGTATGAAAAATAATTGCTAGTAATAGGTTCTTCATCAGTAAAATTAACAATATCTAGATGCTCATTTGAAACATCTCTAATAGGCTTATTTGCATAAGCAGCATCATGTCCCCCAGATAATATTATTGAATTAAAGCCCTCATGACTTTGATTTTCGTCAAAACTATGCATATGAAGAACAATGGGGGAGTGAGGTCCTATGTTTATAAGTGAATCACATAAAACTTTATGAAATTCATGGAATACAGTATTGGTGTTTCTTGAAGGATCTGATAGAGATTTATCATTAGTATAATTACCTTGATTTGTCCATTTCACTTCTCTTCCTGCTCCAGATAGTAAATATGCAAAAGCATCTATTTCAAAAAATAAATCAAGGCTTACATATGGAGAAATGAAATCATCATTAGGATGAGGAACTTGGACTACAACTTGCTTATTTATTGCTGTTGGATTAATAATATAAAGCCCCCAGCCATTATTAAAGCTGCCATATACATCATCTAAATCAGTACCTTCTAAATTAGAATCATAATAAGTCGAATCTAAATTTTCTCTTAGTAGATAATATGTTTTATTATAAACCGTATCTGAAAATTCAACAATATCATAATTAAATGAATTTGTAGAATCTAAAAGCATTTCATTTACTTGATTAAAGTCATTATTTATAAAGTGTGTAAATATACTATTCCAGTAATTTAATGTTTCAGATTCAGGAGGGATGATTTGGTAATTCCCAAATCCATTTGTTTGAATATCAATAGAGTCAGGAGGATAAATATTATAACCTTCAGATGCGATTCCCTCAGATATATGGCTGATATAATTATCATATAAACAGTTCGAGCATTCTCCAGATATAAATCCTCTCAAACTACCTTCTTCATATATTATTTGTGAAAATAAATAAGAAAATGATAATAAAACAGATAGACATATTGTATATAGCATAAAAATAATTTATTTAAATTTATTTAAATAAAAAACTATCGTTACAGTTAGTTACTACATGTGTTTTTTATAATTATAAATGAATTATTAGCTATTTTTATTAATTAATAGTTCTTGTTTTCGATTCTTCGTTAGGCGCATGCCATGCTTTGCAATTTTCACACCATATTTCATTTTCAACTTCTTCTGTAATATCATGATATGTATTACAATTTTGACACCATCTTTTTGTAGAGTCAATTGTTTCAGTTGTTATAAAACGATAAACAAAGCTAGCAAAGAAACCAATGAAACAAACTAAAAAAAGTGTTCCAATAATATTAGAAAAGCTAATTCCATTACTTTTTATTACTTTTTTACCCATTTATAAATTTAGTTAAATATGCTCAATAAAAAAAGTTTTAAGCATTAGCGCAATAGCTGTAGCAACACAGGTACTGTTCTATACTTAAAAAACAAGATCCCCCAATATGCTCATATATATTTTTTGTATCATTATATTTAGAATCTTTAAGTAGCTTAAATTCTAACATTACATTACCTTGTAACTCTTTGAATTCAACGAATTTATACCTACCTGTACCAAATTCTGTTTTTAGCACGATATCGGATTTTTCATTGCATAATATTTTAATATATTTCTTTTCATCTATTTGGTTGTTTTTATTATTTCTTGTTATGTTTTTCATGATAACTCCCTTTTAACTTTTGCATATTATATGTAGATAATAATATCTAAATTGTGATAAGAGACACATAGTTATAAATAGTGTGATATATATCAAAAAAAAGGATTTTTATGTATAAAGATAGTAATAAAGCTCATATTAAAAACAATGCAGATTATCTGAAATCTTATGAATATTCTATTGCTAATAAAGATTCGTTTTGGTCTCAAGTTGGTAATAGAATTAGTTGGTTTGAAAAATGGAATACAGTATCAAATGTTGATTATAAAAAAGCACATATTAAATGGTTCGAAGGGGGAAAATTAAATGTGTCATATAATTGTCTTGATAGGCATGTTGAAAATGGATGTGGTGATAATATAGCATTGATTTGGGAAGGTAATGATCCCTCTGAAGATAAAACATTTACTTATTCTGAATTGTTAGAGAAAGTGTCTAAATTTTCTAATGCTTTAAAAAAAATGAATGTAAAAAAAGGCGATAGGGTTTGCATTTATATGCAAATGGTTCCAGAATTAACAATAGCAATGCTGGCATGTGCTAGAATAGGAGCCATTCATTCAATAGTATTTGGAGCATTCTCATCGGATTCTTTATCTGATAGAATCAATGATTCAGAATGTAAAATTGTTATTACTCAAGATACTGGTGTTAGAGGAATTAAAACTGATATCCCTATGAAGTCTAATGTAGATAAAGCTCTTTCATCTTGTCCGTCTGTAGATAACGTTGTTGTTGTTAATAGAACAGGTACAACAATAAGTATGAATCAAAAAAGAGATGTTTGGTGGCATGATATTATAAAAGAGACATCTTCTTATTGTAAACCTGAAATTATGGATGCTGAAGATCCTCTATTTATTTTATATACATCAGGATCAACAGGTAAGCCTAAAGGAGTATTACATACGACAGGAGGTTATCTTGTTTATGCATCCTATACACATGAAATAATATTTGATTACCATAGAGGTGATATTTATTGGTGTACTGCTGATATAGGTTGGATAACAGGTCATTCTTATATTGTGTATGGCCCTCTTTCTAATTGTGCAACAACAATGATGTTTGAAGGAGTCCCTAATTATCCTGATTTTGGTAGATTTTGGCAGGTAGTAGATAAGCATAAAGTTAATATTTTTTATACTGCTCCAACGGCACTTCGAGCATTAATGAAAGAAGGAAATGAATTTGTAGAAAAACATGATAGGTCATCACTTAAGTTATTGGGTACTGTAGGTGAAACTATAAAAGAGCCCGAGTGGAAATGGTATTTTAATATAGTAGGTGAGAAACAATGTCCTATAGTAGATACTTGGTGGCAAACAGAAACAGGAGGTATTATGATATCTCCTATTCCTGCTGTAACTAAGCTGAAGCCAGGTTCTGCAACATTCCCATTCTTTGGCATTAAGCCTGTAGTCTTAGATGAAAAAGGCATTGAATTAAAAGGCAACTCAATTAAAGGTTTACTTGCTATAAAAACATCTTGGCCAGGGCAGATGAGAACGATATATGGTGACCATGATAGGTTTTATAATACATATTTTTCTCAGTTCCCAGGATATTATTTTACTGGAGATGGTGTTACGGTAGATGATGAAGGATATTATTGGATTACTGGTAGAGTAGATGATGTTTTGAATGTTTCAGGACATAGATTAGGAACAGCAGAAATAGAGGGAGCAATAGGTTCTCATATGAATGTTGCTGAAGCTGCAGTTGTTGGTTACCCCCATGATATAAAGGGACAAGGAATTTATGCTTATGTAACATTAATGACAGGTGTTGAAGAAGATGATGAAATAAATGGTGAAATAAAGAAGAAAGTACGTAAAATTATAGGGCCTCATGCAACACCAGATAAAATAAAGTTTACACCAGCATTACCTAAAACACGTTCTGGTAAAATCATGAGAAGAATTTTAAGAAAAATAGCTGAAGGTGATACTGAAAATTTAGGGGATATATCAACTTTAGCAGATCCCTCAGTAGTTGAAAAATTATTACAGTAAAGAATTATGATGGATAAAAGATTTTGGATTAATGACATGCCTAAATATTCAATGATGATATTCATTGTCTTAAATCTTGCCGCTATGTTTTTCTACCCAGGAGGAAATATTAATAATCCAAATCAAATAGGTTATTCTTTTATACATAATTTTTTTAGCGACCTTGGTATGACAGTTAGCCATTCTAATGAAAATAATATGCTCTCATGTGTACTATTTAATTCTAGTTTGTGTTTATCAGGTTTATGTTTTGGTATGTTATTTTATACAGTGCGAAATTCTTTTGGAGATTATAAATTTTTATCTTTATTTGCAACATTCTTAGGTTTATATGGCTCTATATCCTATATAGGTGTTGCTTTTACTCCTTCTAATTTATATTTGTCTGCACATATCTTTTTTGCGCATTGGATTTTTAGATCTTTATTTGCCGCATCTATGATATATTCTATTTTAATTTTTAAAACAAAAAAGTTTGAGAATAAGTATGCATATGGATTTATAACTTTTGGATTTATGGTTTTAGGTTATATTTTATATTCAGAATTATATTTAGGTGACCCAAGATTATTTCCTGAGCAATTAATGAATCATGTTGTTGCGCAAAAAGTTATAGCGTTTTGGATTTTTATATCTATATATATGTATTCTAGAGGATTAAGTCAGTATTTACTTGAAATTAATGAATAGGATTATTTTAATTGAAAGAAAATATTATTGATAATGCTATAGAGCATCTTAGAAAAGACCCTTATCTTTATAAATTGATTTTAAATCAAGAAAGACCACATTTCAAGAAACCTGAAACTCCATTTTATGCATTATCTAAAACTATTATTTTTCAACAATTAAGCGGAAAATCTGCGGATAGCATTCATAAACGTTTTTTGTCTTTATGTAATGATAACCCATCAGAGAAATTTATTATCAAGATAGATGATTCGGATCTGAAATCAATAGGGCTTTCACACCAAAAAATAAAATATTTAAAAGCATTATCTTCTTTTTTTTTAGAAAATGATTCAATTGATTTTAATGATTTATCAGATAAGGAAATATCAGAAAAATTAATTCAAATTAAAGGTATAGGACAGTGGACTATAGATATGTTTCTAATGTTTACATTATTAAGGACAAATATACTTCCTATTGGAGATTTGGCTATTAAAAAAGGTTTTAAGATACTTTATGAGCTTGATGAATTGCCAACGCCTGAATTTATGTTAAATAGATCAAAAAAATGGAACCCTTATAAAACAATAGCATCAATTTATATATGGGGTCTAATTGATAATGAAGATGATAATTGGTAGCTTTTTATTCTAGGATTATATTAACAATTTGTACGATATCTAGTATATTAACAATTCCATCACTATTTATATCAGCAGCTTCAATAGCTTGATCTATTCCTAGTATCATATTGATTGTTAGTATTATATCTAATATGTTTACAATGCTATCATTATTAACATCCCCTGATATAGTAGCATTTGGACAATAATTTCCATCTGGAGCTAATTGAGGAATTTTTAGATTTGGATTTGTAATTAATCCATGCATAATCACATCTGTAGTTTCAAAAAGTTCAGGTGTGCATAATTCCCATTCATTATCTATACCGTTACAGGTTTGAATATCATCTAGGATACCCATATGCGATACAATACACCAATATAAATATTCAATGGCCATACATTCGTAATCGCATGTCCAGTCATCGTAGTGATACCAAGCTTCTTCTGGATAATTATTAGGAACATTTAAAAATTGACCACCTCTAGCAATATCCATTGCATCAGACATAATTGATGAATTTGGAGAAATATTAAATTCATCAGGATACAGGGAAACATGACCTACATGATTTATTGTATGAAGAATTTCTTCAACAGAAGCATCATCTCCCCAGTGTCCTGGTTGTGATGGATCTATTTCATTTCTAAATAGAACAGCGGAAACACCATTTCCATTGTAATTATTTTCAAAAGAATTCATACAAGAATTTCCATCTGAAGTAAAAATCGGCATTAATGCTTCTCTAGAAGATAACCTGTTTTTTAATGCTTGATCATCTACTATGCCATCTTCATTATTATCTAATAGTTCAGCAGCAACTGCAGCGGCATGTAATACTTTATCATCAGATATTCCTGATTGTGCATAAATATCAAAACAATCAAGAACTCGGATATATTTACTAAAACAGCTTAAAGCAGAGTTGTTCGGATTTGGATTAGTTTCAATATCAAAACAAACCTCATTTTGAGATAGTAGAATAACCGGTAGTATAAAAAATAAAATACGCATAGAATCACTTTAAAATAAGTATATATTATTAGTAAGAAATATACTATAAAAATATAATATGTTAATGATTAATAAAATTATCTCTTCTATCATTATGTTGAGTGTAGTATTCTCTCAATATTGGCAACCTTTTCATCCTCAAGACTTAATTAATCATCGTAATGAAATTATTGATTTTAAGGCTATAGATAACGCCGCAAGGTTAAGAGAAGTTGAATTTATTGATAGAAGTGTTTTAACGCACGAAATTATTGGATACCTTCCGTATTGGGAATATGATCATTATCCAGATCTTGATTACAGTCTTTTAACTCAATTAAATTTCTTTTCTGCTGAACTTGATTCATATGGAAACATTATAAATGATCATAATTGGAACAATTTATATATTGTGGATTATGTTCATGAAAGAGGTGTTAAGATCAAACTATGTGCGACTTTATTTGGTGAATCTGAGTTAACTGTTTTATTGAGTAATCCTGATAATAGACAGAATGCAATTGCTAACTTACTAGAACGTGTTATTAGTAAAAATGCTGATGGTGTAGATATTGATTTTGAATTATTGCCTAATAATCAAAGAGATAACTTAGTTTTATTTATGGAAGAATTATCTGAAGTTTTTCATGAGAATATGGAAGATCCTATCATTACTATGGCTACACCTGCAATTGATTGGTCTGATGCGTGGGATTATAATCGTTTGGCTCAAATAACAGATGGGTTATTTATTATGGGTTATAATTATTTTTATGGTGGTAGTAATATAGCTGGACCAGTTAGTCCTTTAGGAGCATATTATTATGATTTAGAGTATACTATGTATGACTATATAAGTAAAACAAATAATCAGTTAGATAAATTAATCCTAGGTTTACCTTATTATGGATATGATTGGCCTGTTCAGAATAATTCACAAAACTCAGAGACGATTGGATATGGTGTTGCAAAAATATATTCTCAGGCAGAATTGATGTCTGATATATATGGATATAATTACAATCAAGATTCACATGCTCCATGGTTTTCTTATAATTATGATAATAACTGGTATCAATGTTGGTATGATGATAGTTTAAGCTTAGCAAATAAATATGATTATATTAAGAATTTAAATATACAAGGGGCAGGTATATGGGCTCTTGGATATGATGATGGACATGACGAATTATGGGGTGCTATATATGAAAAGTTTACAGGATCACTTATCGGTGATTTGAATTTTGATAATCAAGTTAATATTTTTGATATCATATTGCTAGTATCTAATATCCTTGAAGATGATGATTTTTATAATGCTTCTGTTGATTTTAATAGTGATGATATTATAAATATTGTAGATGTTATTGCTTTGGTTGCAATCGTTCTAGATTAAAAAAATAATTTCAAGATTATCTGTAATCTTTATAAATTATAATATCATGAAATATTTACACAATACATGATTCGGCACTTTTTCCTCCAGTTTGGAAGGATAGGCCTACTTCGTTTAATAGCTGATTCTTTAGCTAATAAATTCATTCAAAATTATAAGGAGTTCTAATGATATGAAAAGGTATTTTCTATTATTTTTGACTTTATTTGTACTTGTATCTTGTTATAAAGCAAGTTCCTCAGGTCAAAGAGAGTTTCAATTTACATACACTGTAGCTTTAGAGCCTACGGGGAATAAGAGCTTAGAGTTATGGCTACCAGTTCCTAAAACTAGTACAGTTCAAACTATATCTAATTTAGAATTAGATACTCAAGGTCTTGAATATGAGATTAAAGATGAAGAAAAGCATGGTAATAAGTATGTATATATTTATAGCAAGAAAGGAATAGATGAGGCTAAGGAAATAACTATGAAGTTTGACGTTGTGAGATCAGAACATCAAAATGTAGCTTATGATAACGTCGAATACTCTAGATATCTAAAAGCATCGAGTATGGTCCCTGTAGGAAATATTTTTTCTGAAATTATTAAAGAGAATAATTTGAATGGTGATGATATGCGAGGCTTATATGACTTTGTTTTAAATGGTATGCATTACGGTAAGCCAACCGATGATAAGGACTCTAAAAACTACAAGTATATACATGGTGGAAAAAACCCTAAGACTGGTCAAGAATGGTTACCTAACGATATAACTTATGGTCTTAAAAAGAAGACAAAAGATGAATTAGTCAAATCTCAAAATAAGAATAAAGAATATGCGTATGGTAATGGTAATTCTTTATATGCTTGTGATATAGGGGTAGGGAATTGTACTGACTATCACTCCTATTTTATATCACTTGCCAGAACTATGGATGTCCCTTCAAGATTCCATATGGGTTTTTCAATTCCAGAGGGAAAAAGTGGGAAAGTAGGCGGATATCATTGCTGGGCTGATTATTATGTTGAAAATGAAGGATGGTTACCTGTAGACATATCAGAAGCAGATAAAGATCCATCTAAAGTTGATTACTTTTTTGGAACAGCCACTGATAACAGAGTAGAGATGATGGTTGGACGTGACTTTGAATTATTTGGTTACAATGGAGGAATAATGAATTTTTTCATTTATCCTGTACTTGAGATCAATAATCGTGAATCTAAAAAGTTTACTAAAAAGTTTAGTTATAAAGAATTATAAATATAGAAAAATATTAATAATAAATTCGTAATTTTGAATAACGTATAATAAGGGAGAACCATGAAAAAACTAATATTATTAAGCCTGTCTTCAATGATTATTGCAGGTGATTTTGGAGGCTATTCAATTTTTGAATATAATGATAAAGCCTTTGATATGAAAAGAGTGTATCTTAAATACTCTAATACTATTTCTGATGATTTAAGCTTTAAGTTAACATATGATATCGGAAGAGATGATTTTGATGCTGGTGACTTTGAATGTGACGACCCTACAATATGTGACGATATAAAACCAGATACTAAGTTATCTTCATATCTAAAACATGCATATATTAACTATAGTCAAAGCTTTGGTTTGATTTCAATTGGAGTAATAGGAACAAACTCTTATGGAACTCAAGAGAAAACATGGGGTTATAGATTTATTGAAAAATCTCCTCTTGATAAAGCCAAATGGACAAATACAGCAGATTTTGGTATAGGATATGCTAAGAGCTTTGGTGATATAAATATTAGTGCCCAAATTTTGAATGGAGAGGGTTATAAGAACACACAAGGCACTGAAGGAGATTTTGCTCTTTATTTAAGTTTATTATATGGTGAAGGTAAGCTTAATAAAAATGATGGCTTTAATGTTGGACTTGTAATTACTAATCATGCTGATGATCAACTTGTTGGCTTGTTTGGTGGTTGGGCTAAAGATAAGATTAGAACAGGCTTAGAGTATAATAGATTGGATGCTGGAAGTGATTCTTATGTTATGCTAAGTAATTATTTAAATTATTCTTTATCTGATAAATGGGATGTATTTGTTAGAAATGATAGAGTGGAAGAAATTGAAATAAGCAATACTGAATCTAATGCATATGTAGGTGCTGTTTGGAAATTAAATAATAATTTTCATATTGCTCCACACTTTACTATGTCTGATGGTGATAATGATTTTCGATTATCGTGTATGTTTAAATATTAATTAGAAAGTTGTATGATTTAAATAAAAACAAGCTGTTTCAATTAGTATTGAGATAGCTTGTTTTTTTTATACAAGAAATTTATGTTTTTGATACCTAAATTAATTAAATGAAAAAAACAATTTTAATAGTAGATGATGAACAGGATATAATTGATCTTTTATCTTATAATTTATCTAAGAATAATTATAATGTTTTAACTGCATCTGATGGTTCAGAAGCATTATTAAAAATTAATTCAAATATAGATTTGATAATATTAGATGTTATGATGCCTAAATTGGATGGATTTGAAATTTGTCAATTAATTAAAAAAAATCCTACAACATCTAGTATCCCAATTATATTTTTAACAGCTAAAAATTCTACTGAAGATGAATATAAAGGATTATTAGTTGGAGGAGATGATTATGTTGTAAAGCCTGTGGCAGTAAAGAACTTACTCCTCAGAATACAGAATACTTTAAATAAAAAGTCTAAAGAGAATACATCTGATTATTCAAAGAATTCATTAACCGTAAATTTTGATAATTTAACAGTACATATTCAGGATAAAAAAATTAAATTAACTAAAACAGAGTTTAATCTATTGAGAACTTTTATTAAATCTCCTGGTAAAGTCTTTAAAAGATCTGAATTATTAGATAGAGTATGGGGCAGAGATACAATCGTTTCAGATAGAACAGTTGATGTGCATATTACAAAACTAAGAAAAAAAATCGAAATAAATAATAGACTTATCTTTACATCACATGGTTCTGGATATTATTTTGAGGACTAATAATATTCATGATTAAGTCTTTAGATATTAAAGTTAAAGCTCTATTTTTATTTATACTATATTTGGCAACTTTATATTTGTTCAATTATAGAGTTTTAGAGGTAGCTTTTTTTTTAATATCGATAGTCTTTATTCTGCTTCTTTTTTATTTATTAAAACAAAATCAAGATACTCATCATAAAATATATAATTATACTAATGATTTGTACTATGCTGTTTTTAAAAAAAGAATAAAACATGATAACTTATCGTCTGTTTGTAATTCCTTAAGCTTAATTAATTCTGATATTACTAATAAGATTGATAATATTGAAAATTTAGAAAAATCTAGGAGTAAATTTTTAGGAAATGTTTCTCATGAGATTAAAACTCCTTTATTCATATTGCAAGGGTATGTAGATACTTTAATTGATGGAGCTGTTCATGATTCTGATGTTAATCTTGAATTTTTAGATAAGATAAAGCATCAGAGTTTAAGGTTGAATAATCTTATGGAAGATTTAATTAAAATATCAATGATTGAATCTGATGAGTTGCAATTAAATATTGAGAAGAATAGCTTTAAGGATGTCATCGAACATATATCTCTAAACTTTCAAGATGCTCTATCTAAAAGAGGCGATTCTTTAATATTACCTGATATTAAAGATGATATATTTGTACAAATAGATAAAGATAATATGTTATCTGTTTTTAATAATATAATTAATAATGCTATTAATTATTCAAATGATGGCGATATAATAGTTTCTGCAAAAAAACAAAATGATGTTTTAAATATCAGGATAACAGATCATGGTATAGGTATGGAAGAAAAGTATTTGAATAGAATTTTTGAACGTTTTTATTGCGTGAGTTCTGATAGATCAAGGGCATCTGGAGGAACGGGGCTAGGACTAGCTATAGTTAAGCATATTTTACGCGCACATGGTATCAGTATAGGTGTAGAAAGCAGGATTAATATAGGTACTACGTTTTACTTCAATATCCCAATATCAAAATAATTAATAATTTCTTAACATCTATTTAATTATTGCTTAATAAATAAAGTTTAAATTATCATATTAATTAAACAATCTCAGGGATACTTTATATGGATAATCGTCTTAGAACAGTATTGAAAATAGCAGGAGTTTTTTTAGCCTTATATTTATTTTTAGTTGGTATTAAAGGTTTGTCAAGTGGAATTAAAATGCTTGGAGGAGATTTTGCAAATCAAATTATGACAACTACAAGTAATCCTTTTATTTCCCTGTTAGTAGGTATATTAGCAACAACATTATTTCAAAGCTCATCAACAACAACTTCTATTATTGTAGGGATGGTTAGTACTGGAGCAGTTACTTTATCTGGTGCTATCCCAATGATTATGGGAGCAAATATTGGTACAACCGTAACAAATACGATTGTATCAATGGGCCATATCAGACGAGGAAATGAATTCAAACGTGCATTTTCAGCAGCAACCCATCATGATATATTTAATGTATTATCAGTTATTATTTTGTTGCCACTTGAGATAGCATTTGGATTCATAGAAAAAACTGCTACAGGTTTAGGTACACTTTTGTTTGGTACAATTAGTACAGAAGAGGTATTTCAAAGTCCAATTAAAACCGCTATAAAATGGGGTTCTAAGCATGTACAGAGTTTAAGTTTCGATAGTACTACCCTATATATCATATTAAGTGTTCTTTTAACATTTTTAATGTTATATTTTATTGTAAAATTATTGAGAAGTTTAGTTCTAGAAAATATACAACAATATTTTGAGGAATATATCTTTAAATCAGCAGCTAGAGCAATGCTATTTGGAATAATATTAACTATTATGGTTCAAAGTTCTTCTATAACAACATCAACGATAGTTCCACTAGCTGGAGCAGGAGTAGTAAGGCTGCATCAGCTGTACCCATTTACAATTGGTGCGAATGTAGGAACTACAGTAACTGCATTGTTAGCATCTTTAACTTTAAATGTTACTGCAATGGTTGCAGGTTTTGCCCATCTGTTTTTTAATATATTTGGAATTATTGTAATATTTCTTAATCCATTATTGAAAAATATTCCACTTGATTTAGCAGATTGGCTATCAGAAAAAGCAGTTAAAAATAGATTTATTCCACTCTTTTATTTAATTATATTTTTCTTTTTATTACCATTTTTATTAATATACTTTGGAGGGTAACACATGTTTAAACAAATATTTGAAATATTTAAATCTGATAGTTTATATGAGCAAGCACTGCAAGAATGCCATGAAATGTTAGATATTGATCGTGAAATGTTCAATGAATCTGTAAAATCTTTAAGAAACTCAGATACAGCTGATATTCCGATAGATATTTATGCTATGGATAGAAAAATAAATGAATTTGAAAGAGATGTTAGAAGAAAAGTAATGACTCATCTGGCTATTGGGGGTAAAGAGGATATTGGTTCTGGATTAATATTAGTGAGCGTAGTAATAGATATTGAAAGAATTGGAGATTATACTAAAAATATTTATGATTTAGCTGTGCAACATCCTAAAAAATTAAATGCAGGGAGTTTTGAAGATATACTTACAAAAATGGAAAATTCGACCAGTGAGTTTCTTAATAAAGCAATTGATGCGTTTAAATCTCAAGATATTGATGCGGCAAGAGAGCTAATGATAGAGTACAAAACTGATATTTCAGCAAAAAGTAATGAAGTAGTCAATTCAATAGTTTCTGGATCTAGTGATGAATTTTCTTCAAGTAATTCAGGAGCACTTTGTTTATATGCTAGATACTTAAAACGAATTGCAGCGCATTCAAGAAATTTAGTTTCAAGTATAGTAAATCCATTTGAACGAATTGGATATCCAGAATAATAAATCTATTTTATTCCTTTGTACTGGTAATTCATGTCGTTCTCAAATGGCAGAAGGAATTGCAAATAAAATACTACCAAATAATATTCTTGTAAAAAGTGCAGGAACAGAAGTGCATGGTGTTAATCCAATAGCTGTAGAGGTAATGAATGATATCTCAATTTCTATTTCACACCATCAATCTGAAAAAATAAATTATCAAGATATTAAAAAGTTTGATTTGATTATCACTTTATGTGGTGATGCAAGGGATAAATGCCCTATTATTGAACCTAAGGATAGACATATGCATTGGGCAATAGATGATCCTGCTAATTTTAAGGGCGCTCATCAGAATGTGAAAAAGAAGTATGCAGAGGTTAGAGATTTAATATATAATAAAATTGCTGAATTAAAAGATAAATTAGGAACTATATGAAATACTTATCAGAGTTTATTGGAACATTCTTTTTAGTCGCTGTTGTTGTTGGATCTGGAATTATGGCTGAGAATTTATCAAATGGAAATAATGCTGTAGCTCTTTTAGGTAATACTATAGCAACAGGAGCAATATTATTTGTCCTTATTAAGATGTTTGCAAATATTTCAGGTGCTCATTTTAATCCTATTGTAAGCTTTGTTTTCCTTTTACGTAAAGAAATAGATAAGCGAGATTTTATTTTATATTTATTTATACAGTTTTTTGCAGGGATTACAGCTGTATTTTTAATACACTACATTTTTGAATTAGAACATATATTCCAAATATCAAGCAATGCAAGGGGAGAGGTTCCATTGCTTGTGAGTGAAATAGTTGCAACTTTTGGATTAGTCTCAACAATCCTTTTTATAAGAAAATATGATGAAAAATCAGTAGCAATTGGAGTTGCATTATTTATAACAGCAGGATATTGGTTTACATCATCTACATCATTCGCTAATCCAGCTGTTACTATTGCTAGAATATTTACTGATACTTTTACTGGAATTGCACCAATATCAGTTAAATTCTTTTTAGCAGGTCAATTGGTTGGAAGTCTTATTGCGCACTATGTATATCAATTATCAGAAAAAACTAAATAATTTGATAGCTTAGTATTAGTCTGACAGCAATAATAAAAAGTGCAATTTTAAATAATTTTTTAAATAATTTTTCGGGAATAAAGCTAAGTACTTTTTTCCCAAAATTAGTTCCAATAAAAACAGCGAGTATTAAAGGCAGGAGAATGCTGTATTCCTTTAAATAATTCACATTAAAGAAGTAAATAAATAATGGGATTTTTGTAAGATGCGTAATCATTTGACAAGCAGCTTTATTGGCTATAATATTTTCTTTTAGCAGCTCTCTACTTAGAAAAAAAGGCGCAATTAATGGACCTGTTGCCCCTACAAAAATAGAACTTAAACCGCTAATTGCACCTACGGGAATAAATGAAGATGCTTCTTTCTTTTTTTTAGGACCTTTTAAAAATAAATACCAAATAATAAATAGACCAATTAAAGGCTTTAAAAACTCAACTTTTATTTGATTTGCTGATGATACTTCAAATAGTTGAATTAGTGTGATAATAATAATAATTGAAAGTGTTACTCCCCAAAAAACACCAATTGAGAATTCTTTAATAAGGTTTTTTTTAAGGTGCTTTCGAAATACATAAGTTCTTGTTGTATTGCTAAATAATTGAATCATCCCATGCAATGCAATAACCATATAGCCTTCTGGTATTATTATTGCCATTATTCCAAGTAGAATGATTCCTCCTCCCATACCAAGTACAGCTGATATTGAAGATGTAATAAATGCAGCAATTATAAGTGTAATAAATTCCATAGAGTAGATTAAAAAAAAGCCCCTGCTATTGCAGGGGCTTTTATGCGGGATGGACGAGGATCGAACTCGCAACTTCCGGCGTGACAGGCCGGTGCTCTAACCAGTTGAACTACCACCCCAATTATTTTTTATATAAAATAGAAACAGGAATCAATATGCAGTACCCAATAACCAGTAAAAAAGGTGCAATGGTTATAGATTGGTAGCTATTAACATCTCCTGTATACATTAATATATATCCAAAAAGCACAAATATAATTCCAGATAAGAAAAGTAGATAATTGTTTCTTTTAAAAGTCCAATCATATGCATTTTGCTTATTATACTTTTCTTTCACAGTGAAAAAATTAAACGTGATTGTTCTATTTTTGCAAGTAATAAATTTTTATTATCTATTATAATTATAAATTATGTACATGCAAAAACATGTAAAAAGATATATTTTAGGACTATTATCTATCGTTTTCCTATGCATTTTATCATATAGTAGCTTACTAACATTACCTGTATCCTGTAAAGATGAAAACCGTATTTTAAATATTCCTAGACATTCTACTGCTGATTCTGTAGCAAAAGTATTAGATGAAAAGGGATGTATAAACACTTTTATGTTTAAGTTAGCTATTTATACAACATTTAATCAATCGCGCATTAAACCAGGCTTATATAACATAGATGACTCAAGTACTCTGGGTGAATTAATTAAATTAATTACCTCTTCATCTATGAATACTAAAAAAATAACTATTATTGAAGGCTGGAATATTTATGATATTGCAGATAACTTGAGTAGACAACTAAATATTAATAAGGATAAATTTATCAATCTTTGTTTAGATCAAGAATATATCCAATCTTTAAATATTCCATTTAATATTCAAAGTTTAGAAGGTTTTTTATTTCCTGATACCTATACATTTTTAAGTAATTATACTGAAAATGATATTATAGAAACATTTATACAACATTTTATGAATATATATGATTCTCATATTAAGACAAAGCTTTCTAGTAGTCATTTAGAATTTATTGATGTATTAATATTGTCTTCTATTATACAGGGTGAAGCAATGTTAACTGAAGAAATGTCTACAATTTCATCTGTTTATCATAACAGATTAAATAGGAGAATGAAATTAGAAGCAGATCCTACTATTCTATATTACATGACTCCTGAAGATTTATTGTTGTTTAAAGATAAACCTGGAAGTTCAGAATCTTCTAAAGTATTTAATAAATATAAAAGAATAGATAGTAGGCATAATACGTATTATCACCAGGGTTTGCCTGCTACTCCAATTAACAATCCTGGGTTAAAAGCTATTTATGCAGCTTTATTCCCTGAGAATACAGATAAAAAATATTTGTATTTTGTTGCAGATGGTACTGGAGGTCATATTTTTTCTAAAACTTTACGTGAACATAATAGAGCAATAAGGAAAATAAGACGTGGATATTAAATCATTAAATAGCAAGCAACAAGAAGCTGTTTTAGATGTTGGTGGCCCTATGCTTGTTTTTGCAGGAGCAGGAAGTGGTAAAACAAGGGTTTTAACTTATAAGATAGCACATTTAATAGAATCATCAGGTTTACCTCCAGAACATATCCTTGCTGTTACGTTTACCAATAAAGCAGCTCAAGAGATGAAGATGCGTATACATGAGTTAGTAGATAGCAATCTTAAAGGTATAACAATAGGTACATTTCATTCTATAGGAGCTATGATATTAAGGAGACAGATAAGCAAGATTGGCTGGACTAGTGATTTTACAATATATGATCAAACCGATGCTAAAGCTTTGGTTAAGTCAATTATAAAAGATTTAAACTTAGATTTGAAAATGTATGATCCAAAATCTACTTTAATTAAAATTAGTTCTAGTAAAAATAGTATGCAGTCCCCTAAAGAATTTTTATCTCTTGCTTCAAATGTTCATGAAGAAAAAATTGGCCAAATATATGCTCAATATGAAAAACAATTAAAGCAAAACAACTCTGTTGATTTTGATGATTTACTAGTTAAACCTCTTGTAATATTTGATAAATATCCTGAAATATTAGAGTTTTATAGAGAAAAGTTTCAATATGTTCTAGTTGATGAATATCAGGATACAAATAAACCCCAGTTTACATTTATTTATCAATTGACAAAAATCAAGCAGGATATATTTGTTGTAGGTGATGATGACCAATCTATTTATGGATGGAGAGGAGCAGATATAACAAATATATTAAATTTTAAAAATTCTTATATGAATGCAAAAATTGTAAAACTCGAGCAAAATTATCGTTCAACAAAAAATATATTAGAGGCTGCATGGTCTGTAGTGTCAAAGAATACAAATAGAGCTGATAAGAAGTTATGGACAGATAATGATTTTGGTGATAAGATTGATTTAATTCAAGCGTATAATGAAAAAGATGAGGCGCATAGAATTATTGAACATATTTCAAATATTAAACGAAAGAATGATGTTGAATATAGTAAGTTTTTAATCCTTTATCGTACTAATGCTCAAAGTAGAATAATCGAAGATACATTAATTAAAAACGGTATTCTTTATACCATAATAGGTGGGGTGAAGTTTTACGATAGGAAAGAGGTGAAAGATTTACTGGCTTATATGAGATTTATTGTTAACCCTAATGATCAAATTAGCTTTGATAGAATCATTAATTTCCCAGCAAGAGGAATTGGCAAAACTACAGTTAATAAGATATATGATAATACAGATTCAAATAACATTCTTTTATCATTAGATAATTTAAAAAATATAAAGATTGGTAAAAAGCAGCTGTTAGCAATTGAAAATTTTTCTATATTGATTAAATCTTATAGCGAACGTTCTAAGAAAGACTCTCCATTAATTCTAATTAAAGATTTACTATCTGAGCTAAAGCTTAAAGAGTATTATTTAAATCAAGGCACTCAAGAATCTTTAGATAGATGGGCCAATATAGAAGAATGTATATCTGGAATATCTGACTATGAAAATAATACAAGTAATCCTACATTGGGTGGTTATTTAGAAGAAGTCTCATTGTTTACTGATATAGACTCATGGAATGATGATAGTGATAAGGTTACAATGATGACCATACATTCCTCAAAAGGCTTAGAATTTGATTATGTATATATTGCAGGCTTAGAAGATGGACTTTTCCCTATTGTTAGGCTTTTTGAAGATGAAGATGTAGAGGAAGAGAGACGTCTTTTTTATGTTGCTTTAACAAGAGCTCAGATTGCAGCGGTTTTAAGTTATGCAAATTCAAGAAGAAAATTTGGAGGAGAACCTATTCCTACAAGTCAATCAAGGTTTATAAGAGAAATACCTGAAAATTTAATTAATAGTAGTACCTCTATCAAAAAATCGTTATCTTTTAACAAACAAAGATTGGACTCAAATATCATTTCAGATTGTCCTATTAAGGTTGGTCAGATTGTTATGCATAAAATATTTGGGAAAGGAAAAGTTGTAGAAACTGAAGGTTCAGCTGGAAATACCAAAATAACAATAATGTTTTTTAATAATACAAGAAAGAAATTAATTTATAAATATGCAAATCTTAAAATAATGGAATAATTATGGGTATTAAAAAAGAAATAGTTGATCGATTCAAAAATGTCTTAAAAAAGGAAAATTTAAAGTTTACAAATCAAAGATTCCTTGTTTTTTCTGCACTTCTTACAAATGAAGGTCATTTTGATTGTGATGATCTTATTCGTATAATTAATAAAAAAGATGGTAATGTATCACGTGCAACTGCATATAGAACTTTAGATTTATTAGTTAAATATGATTTTGCACGTAAAATGGTTTTAGATGATGGTATTGCAAAATATGAAAATAAAATATTATCAAAACATCATGATCATATGATAGATATAGAGACTGATGAAATTATTGAATTCGTTAATGATGAAATTGAAAGAATCCAAGAAGAAATTGCAAAGTCACATGGATATAAAATAGTTAAACATGTACATCAACTTTTTGTAAAAAAAATTAAATAGTTAATTGTGGAATTAGCTAATATTAAATCCTTTAAGCTTGGCTCTAGCATAAAAGGCTTTTTTTTATGCTACCAAAAACATTTAAAAACAACAAGGCTGGGAGATCCTTTTATAGATGTTATTCTAAAGGATAATACGGGCTCAATAAGAGGTAAAGTTTGGAGGCATGTAGAATACTTTTCTTCTAAATTTGAAAAAGGTGATGTTGTAGCAGTTAAAGGTAGTATTATAAAATTTAATAATACTAATGAAGTTAGTTTATCATTTGTTAATAATGTATCAGATGATTTTTATTCTGAATATGGTTATAGCTCTGATATTATTATTGGTTCAATAGATAAGTCTGTTAAAGTTCTATATACTTATATTTTAAAAACTATTAACTCATTACCTTCTAATCATAAAAAAAATTTAATTTATTTATATGATGTTTATGAGAATAAAATAAAAGTTTCTCCACTTGAAAAAAAAGAATACTATTTAAAGGGAGGCTATTTACTTTTCATTTACAATCTACTTGTTCATTTTAGCAATATTATAAAAAATTATAATAAGCTGGATGCTGATAGAGTTAGATTATGTATTTTGCTTACATATATTGGGTATATTGATTTTTTTGATGAAAATTTAGTATTTTCTATTTCTGATAAAGGCAAAATATTAGATTATAAAATTTTAGGAATTAATTTATTAAATAAAATTAGTTCAAATAAAATTAGTGAAGAAGATAAGCTCTTTTATCAGCAATGCATTATGATGGATAGGGATACGCAGGACATAAATATAAAATTTGTAAGATATCTGATTGAATTAGATAGTATAGCTAGATAGTTTTAATTAAGTATTTCAACTAATATTCTTTAATAATTAAATTATATTTTAAATAGAAGGGATAAAAATGACATATTTATTTTGTATTGTTTTAATTTTAGTCGGTGTTTTATTTAGGATGGTTCCTCATGCCCCAAATTTCACTCCTATGTTAGCCATTGCATTGATGTCTGGGCTATATTTTAGAAATAAGTTTAGTATTTTATTACCAATTGGAATTATGCTTATATCAGATTTATTTATTGGGTCACATGCAATTCTTCCTTGGATATATTTTTCTTTTTTAATTATTTATTTTTTGGGACGTATGATTAAAAATAACTCGCTTAGTATATTTTTGAGTTCTATTTGTAGTTCTATTTTATTTTTTATCATTTCTAACTTTGGAGTTTGGATGAATGGAGGTTATTCATATTCTATCCAAGGTATTGTTACTTGTTATATGATGGCTATACCTTTTTTAAAGAACACTCTGATCTCGACAGTTTTATTTAGCGGATTATTTTACGCTATTCATCAATTTTCTCATTCTTTATCCTTTAAATATAAAGAAAGTCAAACATAGTATTTGGTTATTTTTATATATATAGTTGCTTTATTATTTTCATTTTCTTATCCACAATCTGAAATTGATATCAACCATTTACAGCTATTGGATTATGATTCTATCCACCTCAATTTAGAATCTAGAAGAGCAACTGTTTTTTTAATAGATAAATTTTATCCTAATATTACTAATGATATTAATTATTTAAATTTTAAGATAGATGGTTCTATGATGTATCCTTTGTATAATTCAATTCCCAGAGAAGTATTTTTATCTTCATCTGACACAACTACTATGAGCCAAATATCATTTTTACAAGATCATAGTGAATATTTTTATGATACTAGCATTGCTTTAAAGTCTTATTTAAGAAATAATGTTAATTTACTTACACAAATTGAATCTAAATCACGTAAAAGGTATGGCTATGATGAGGTTAATAGTGGCAGTGCTAGCAAAGGAGTTAATTATGATCAAAAAGCGTTATTCTCAATTTATAAAAATAATGCAAACTCTTCTATAGATGCTGGGTACATGTATCATTATGAGACGATTCCTACTTATGTTAGTGCCTTAGATTATCCAAATTCACCTTTTTTTAGAGCAGTTGAATCTTATAGCTTTAAGCTATATTATAGATATTTATTAGATAAATTGAATTTCTCAAATAATTTCAATAGTCAGACTTCAGATTATTTACGACCATTAAATTTTGAAAATATTGAAAGCGTTGAATATTTAAGTCAAATATATTGGAATCAAATGAGCATTGACTACTTTATAAAAAATAATTATACTCTTAATTTCCAATCAGATTATAAATTTATAAAATCTGATGTTCCAGATGATTTATTTAATCTTAATAATCAATATTGCAAAAACTCTTTAGGTGTTACTTTTATTCATAATAAACATCAATTTAGTTTTGGAATTGATTCTTTTAAGAATTCAATAGAATACTATTATAACTATTTGCTTGAATTTAATAAAGTTAATTTTTTTATATCATTTGATAATAATGCTTATATGAATATGCAATACGTTGATTCTGATAAGTATTTAATGGATAAAAGTATAACAATAAATAAATCTACAGGTGTTGTTTTTGATAATCAAATTATATCGAGTAGTTTTGTATTGGGTTCTTATCATGTTAGAGATTATGAATACTTCTATTATAAATTAAATGCTAATATAGATTATAAATGGATTTCATTTGATATGTCCTATAATGCTTATGAATCTGATAAGCTATTCATAAATCATTATTTAGATATTGTATTTAAAATTAGCCCTGAAATTAATCAAAAAAGGTATAGACCGTATGCATTGATTAAGCTTAGCGATATATCTATTAATGATAATTATAATATTAATCATAGTCATTTGAATATTTATAGTCAGGCTACTGTATTAGATGAGCAAGATTTTTCATCTATTAACATTGTAGATTTTGAAATAGGTGTGCTTTTTAAGTACTTTAAGATAGGCTTTATTTATGAAAATTATTACAACAAGCCCTTTGTTTATGGTTATGATAACGATAATGCACAATATTTTTTGATTCGTAATCAAAGTGATTATTTGATAGAGATAACATGGATATTTAAGGATTAAACATTATGAAAAAGATTACTATTATTTCAGGTACGCTGAATAATAATTATAAATTATCAGAAGAGATTAGAGATATTTTAATTGATTTAGGAACTCATCCTTCTTTGTTATCGCTGGAGAATTATATGTTCCCATTGTATACTGATAAAGTTTTTAAAGAAAAAAAAGATGAATACAGGGAAACTGTTTTATCTTTAATTAATGAAATGCAAGAATCAAAAGGACTTATTTTTTGCGCTCCTGAATACAATGGATCTATTCCTCCAATTGTTTCTAATGCAATATCATGGATATCTGTTTCTGGAGAAGATTGGAGAGGTTCATTTATTGATAAGATTGCTTTAATTGGAACGCATAGTGGGGGTGGTGGAGATAAATTTTTCAGATCAATGAAAATACAATTAGAGCATCTTGGTTCTGTTGTTATGCCAAGACCTATTACTGTTAATAATTCTTCTCCTCTAAAAAAAGATTCAGCTGAAAAAATATTAAAACAATTCATAAACCTAATATAAAATTTTAATAAATTAACTAAGTATTTTTACGGTTAATTTTAATAAAAGGAGTAAGATATATGTCTAGTAATACGAAAGAATTTAGCGAAGACTCTTTTAAAGCGGATGTACTTGATTCAGGCAAGCCTGTTCTTGTAGATTTTTGGGCAGAATGGTGTGGTCCATGTAAGATGTTAACCCCAACTATAAATGAAATAGCTGATGACTTTCAAGGGAAGGCTGTGATAGGGAAGTTAAATGTTGATAATCATCCTGCTATTGCATCGAATTATGGCATACGTAGTATTCCAAGTTTATTGTTTTTTAAAGATGGAAAAGTACAAAATCAAATCATGGGTGCTGTTTCAAAATCTGATATTGAACAAGCGCTTAATGATATAATCGATTAAAATGGTACATAAAGTAATTATTATTGGTACAGGTCCTGCAGGTTTAACGGCTGCATTATATGCTGGTAGAGCAAATATGTCTCCTGTTATTTTTGAAGGTCCTCAACCAGGAGGACAGTTAACAATAACTACCGATGTAGAGAATTATCCAGGTTTTCCTGAAGGAATTATGGGACCTGAATTAATGGATTTGTTTAGAAAACAAGCTCAAAGATTTGGAGCTGATACTATTAGTTTAATGGTTGATAAAGTTGATTTTTCATCTCGTCCTTTTAAGATTTGGGCGGGTGATAATGAATATAAAACTGATACAGTTATTATTTCTACAGGAGCATCAGCTAAATTATTAGGTTTAGAGTCAGAAAAAAGATTGATGGGCTATGGTGTTTCTGCATGCGCAACATGTGATGCTTTTTTCTTTAAAGATAAAAAAGTGTTTGTTGTTGGAGGAGGTGACTCTGCAATGGAAGAAGCTGTTTTTTTAACTAAGTTTGCATCTTCAGTTACAATAGTGCATAGAAGAAATGAATTTAGAGCATCTAAGATTATGCAAGATAGAGCATTGTCTAATGATAAAATAGATGTTTTATGGAATTCTGAAGTTATAGATTTAATAGGAGATGAATCTAAGGGTGGGCTTGAGTCCGTTATTATAAGAGATGTAAAAACAAAACAGGATAAAGAACATCAGGTAGATGGTTTGTTTTTAGGTATTGGTCATTCTCCAAATTCAAAGTTATTTAAAGATTATTTAGATTTGGATGAAAAAGGTTATATCATCACTGAACCAGGTACATCTAAAACTTCATTAGAGGGTGTTTTTGCTTCAGGAGATATACAGGATCAAAAATATATGCAGGCTATAACAGCAGCCGGTAGTGGTTGTATGGCTGCAATTGATGCTGAACATTATCTTGAATCAATATAATAATAAGTTACTTTATTATTAATAAAAAGGTAACAAAATGAATATCGTTATAGTAAGTAATGGCCCAGGCCTTAAGGATGTTGTTGATAAATTTGGACATTCATCTGAATGGATTCCTTCTGCAATTAATGATTCCACAATTAATTATAAAATTTTAAAAGCTTATGAAGGTGAAACATGTAATGTTAAAGATTATGATGCTTTTATTATAACAGGTAGCAAATATTCTGTTTATGATAATTTTGAGTGGATTTCTAATCTTAAAATATTCATAGACTCTATTATATCTAAAAATAAGCCAATATTAGGTATTTGTTTTGGACATCAAATTTTAGCAGAATGTTTAGGTGGAAAAGTTGAAAAGAATAAGCTAGGCTGGGAATTGGGTTCTTATAAAATCAATTTAACTGATAATGGATTAATACATCCTTTGTTTAAAGGTGTTAAAGATGGTGATATTGTTTATGAAAGTCATCAAGATGTTGTTTCTTTAATTCCTGATAATGCTATTGAATTGGCTTATACAGAAAAAGCTAATCAATCGTTTGCTTTTAATGATAATGTATTTGGAGTTCAATTTCATCCTGAATTTAGCTATGATGTTACTAGAGAGCTGATGGATATAAGAGTTTTAAAAGGTATATCTATAGATTCAGATAAGCTGGAAGAGTCATTAAATAGTAAAAATATTTTAGTTAATTTCATAAATATTGTTAGGAGTAAAATGTAATGAAAAAACCCATTTTTGAAATAAGAAATTTAACTTATACAAATAAAGAATTTAATGTTTTAAATATTAAGAAATTTGAAGTACATAGGTCTGCTTGTTATTTATTTAATGGCAATATGGCTTCTGGGAAAACACTGCTGTTGGATATATTGTCCAAAACAAATTCTTCTTATAAAGGGGAAGTGTTATATGAAGGGGATATGCTTAAGAAAACAAGCTCTTTTAAATATAATAAAGAAATAAAGTATGTCAGGCAAAACTTTAAAGCTCCTTATTTTCAGACGGTAGAAAAATATTTAAAATCGATTGTTTCATCTAATAGTAGTTTGAATTCTGAAAAGGCTATTTCTGAAATAGTTAAGGTAATGGATTTTAAATATATATTTAATTCTAAAATGAGAAATTTGACTCCAGGTCAGTTAAGATGGGTAAATTTAGCTGCAAATATTGCTGCTTTTCCTAAAGTTTTATTTATTGATGAGTTAGAGTTGCATCTTAATATGGTTAAAATAAAAAATTTATGTAAGGTTCTATATAGAAAAGTAAATTTTGAAGGTGTTACTATTATAGCTACAACCCAAAATAAAGAGTTCTTTAATAATCTTACCTCTGTAGCCATTAATATTAATCATGGAAGAATTACGAGTGTGCGTTCTAAGTCTCATAGAAAATAGATTATTTTTGAGCATATAAAATAAGAGTTCCTTCCCAGTTTTCTTTTCTACCATATTGGTATTTTTTTATACTAGAAAATGGATATTTTGATAATTTTTCATACCATTCTTTGATTGATAATGTATTGGTTTTTAGATTGTATTCTTTATCCCAATTTAATGTTGAGGTATTTTCTTTATAATGATCTACTCCAATGATAAGGCTACCTTTTTTATTTATAGCAGTATTATATAACTTATCTATAAAATTATCTATATTTTTTAGATAGTATAATGTTTCCATGCTAAATACGATATCAAATTTTTTCTCAAAATTGAAACTTTCTATATCTGATTGAATAAAATCTCCAGTTTTATATCTAGTAGCTTTATTTATCATATGTTTAGCTCCATCAATGCCTAATGCATAATAGCAATTTTTGTTTTCTAATATTTTTCTTATTACCCATCCATTACCACATCCTATATCTATAAAGGAAAAAGAAGATTCTAAAGCAGGAGTTTCATCTTTAAGTATCTTAAACATTTGATCTACTGATGAAGCATGTCCTCTTTCCATAGATTTATCTTTATTTTCTTTTGCCCAATTATTAAATGTCTCTATATTTATATTCATTGATTTATATCCTTTATGGCTTTATTCCAACCATTTATAAGTTCCATCCTTTTTTCTTTATTTATTTGAGGTGTATATATTTCATGTTTTTTTTGATTTTTAAAAGGTTCTTTAATGCTTCTCCAGAATCTGCTGTTTAATCCAGCTAGTATAGCTGCTCCTAGTGCTGTGCTTTCAATATTAGCTGGTTTTGCAATCTTGATGTTGCTAATGTCTGATTGGAACTGTAGCAAAAAACTATTATTGGTTGCACCGCCATCAACATTTAATTGTTTCAAGGGTTTATTTATATCTTTTTTGATACATTCTATTAAATCGTTGACTTGATAGGCTATTGATTCTAGCGCAGCACGGATTAAATGTTTTTTATTTGTTCCTCGTGTTATTCCTGTGATGATTCCTTTGCATTCTGAATTCCAGTAAGGTGCCCCAAGCCCAACAAATGCGGGGACTATATAGACTCCATCTGTACCTTTGATATCTAAAGCTATTCTTTCTGTATCTGATGCATTATCTATTAGTTTAAGCTCATCACGTAACCACTGTATTACTGCACCGCCTATAAAAACAGAACCTTCTATTGCATATACAGGTTCCCCATTTTCATCTGATGCCAAAGTAGTTAAGAGTCTATTTTTTGAATCCTGTCTATGCTTACCTATATTTGAAAGATAAAATAAGCCTGTTCCATATGTGCATTTACTAGTTCCCTCATTTACACACCCTTGTCCAAATAATGCTGATTGTTGATCACCTGCCACGCCTTGGATAGGGATTAGCGTATCATTTATTTTAGTAACTCCAAAATTATCCATAGAGTTTTTAACTTTAGGTAATGCGTTCTCTTTGATATTAAATATATCTAATAGCTCTTTATCCCATTTTTTATCATTAATATTAAATAACATAGTTCTAGATGCATTGGTATAGTCTGTAACATGTTTTTCTCCATTTGTTAAGTTCCATATAATCCAAGAATCGATAGTTCCTATACATATTTGATTGTTTTTAAATTGTTTTTGAGGAATTTGAATGTTATCAAAAATCCATTTGATTTTTGTTGCTGAAAAATAACTATCTATATATAAGCCTGTTTTTTTAAATATCTTTCTATCATATTTTTTAATAGTGTTGCAATACTCTTTTGTTCTTCTGCATTGCCAGACTATAGCGTTATATATAGGCTGTTTATTTTTCTTATTCCATACAACTATAGTTTCTCTTTGATTTGTAATACCTATTGATTGAATATTTTTTGCACTATAATTTTTTGTTATTTTATGTATGATTTTTGTAATTTTTTCTATGAGCTCTTTAGGGTCGTGTTCTACCCACCCAGGTTTAGGGTAATATTGTTTTATTTCTAAGTATTCCTTTTGAACAATATTTAAATTCCTATCAACTAAAATTGCAGTTATCCCAGTGGTCCCCGAATCAATGCTAAGAATATACTTTTTCATAAATAAAAAACTTGTTTAAGAATTGTTTAGTAATATATAATTATATACAAATAATTGAATAAAATATATTATGAATTATCTTAAATCTATATCTATTATTGTATTATTATCTAGCCTTTTTCCTTTAGAGCTTTTATTTTTTGAAAGCAGTGGTGTTCTTATTCAATCTAAAGTGATAGGTGATATGGAATCTATTTATAATGAAAATACTTCAGAATATGAAAGGGAGGGCTTAAATCTTAACAGTATAAATCTTTCTTTTTATATTAAAGGTAATCATAGAATTGATTTTAAGTATTTGAAAAATTATGATAAATATAGTGGCTTTAATCTGCCTTTCCCATCTGAGTATTTAGGTTTTGGAACACAGCATTTTTTAAAAAATAAAACGTCATTAAAATTAAATTTTTCTTTTTTTATTGACTATCTATTAGACAAGAAAGATTTATTTAATAAAGCTAGTTTAGGATTTGGGGTATCTAAAAAAAATGATTCTAAAGACTTTGAGTCATTCACTGACGTTTTGTTTTTTTTAGAAAAAAGAAGTGATATGGATGACTTTGATTTTTTGATTCAAGTAAGTTATCCTATATCCATGCAAGTTTTACCTCAAAACAACAATCCTTCAAAGGTGTTTTATGTAGTGAATCCTTCATTAATAATAAATCAAAAAGATATTTATTATAGCTTAGCTTTTAGTATATGTCGGAACTTCTAAAAATAATTCTTTTAATTTAATATGTTTTAGGTTAAATTAAACCGACCAGTCGGTTTAATTTAGTGGATAATAAATTGCAAATTAGTAAAAAAAATCAAATTCTTGATGCGGCGCTTCAGATATTTGTGAAAAAAGGGTATTCTGAGACACGCATGGATGATATCGTTAATGCCTCTGGTATGAGTAAGGGAGCTATCTATCATCATTATAGCAGCAAAAGAGATCTTTTTTTAGAGTTGATTGATTTTTGGGAAGCTTATTGCTTTCCTGATATTTTAGATAAAAAATATAAAAATAGAACGGCTTCAGGAACCCTTCGTGAAATTGTAAAGGATATTATTGCGACATTTAAAAAGAAAAAATATGTTTTTCTTGCTGAATTAGAAATTTGGTCATTAGCAAATCACGATGAAGAAGTGCGTAATAAAACAAGAAGGCTTTATATGAATCTTCTCAAGCTTTTTTCTAATATTATAGCAGATGGTATAGATAAAGGAGAATTTAAAAATATTAATATTCACATAGCTTCTTTATCTATAATGACATCATTGCAAGGAGTTATATGGTTTAGTATTTTTGAGAAATCTGATTTATCTGCTGAAGAATATTTAACAGAAGTTATGGAATTTATTATTATAGGCTTTAAAAAATAGTTAATTAGGAGTAAAAATGAGTCAAGATGTAGAGATTAAAGAAAATAAAACTTTAGATGAATTTACAAAGCTACAAGATTTAAGTAGCTTAGAGGGACTTGGTGGATCTTTTTTAGTTTGCCCATTAGATCAGTATAATGTTTTTTCAAAGGAGAATTTTTCAGAAGAGCAAAAAATGTTTGCTAGTACAGCACAGGACTTTGCTGTAAATAGAATTAAACCTGTGAATGACCAGCTTAAAAAGTTAAATAAAGATTTATCTTTAGAACTTTTTAAAGAAGCTGGAGATTTAGGATTTTTAGGAATAGATATTCCTGAACAATATGGTGGAATGGAATTAGATAAAACTACTGCAGCTATTGTGGTTGATTATCTTTCTGCATGCGAATGCCCATCTTTTATGGTAACTCTTTCTGCTCACACAGGAATCGGTATTTTGCCAATTGTTTGGTATGGAAACGAAGATCAGAAGAAAAAATATTTAACTAAGTTTGCAACGGGAGAATGGATGGGTTGTTATGCCTTAACTGAACCAAATGCTGGTTCTGATGCGCTTGCAGGAGAAACTACTGCGTACTTAAATGATGAAGGTACGCATTATATATTAAATGGGCAAAAAATATATATAACAAATGGTTCTTGGGCAGAAGTATGTATAACATTTGCAAAGGTAGGAGATAAATATACTTCTTTTATTGTAGATAAAACTTGTGAAGGATTTGTGATTGGAGCTGAAGAGAAAAAAATGGGAATCAAGGGTTCGTCCACAGTGACTTTGTATTTCGAGAATTGTAAAGTTCCAGTTGAAAATATGTTAGGAAAGCTTGGGCAGGGTGGAGCAATAGCTTTTAATTCTTTATATGCAGGAAGATATAAGCTTGGTATAACAACTGCTGCTGGAGCAAAATATACTATTAAATGTGCATATGACTTTGCATTAGAAAGAAAACAATTTTCAAGATCTATAACGGAATTTGACATGTTGAAGAATAAATTTGCTCAAATGGTGGTTCGCACATTTGAAGCTTATACTGTTTCTTATGCCACGACAGGTTCGATTGATTTTTCAATTTCGAAACTCGATAAAAATAGTGATGATTATTATGAGAAAATGCAAAAGATTATTGAGGATCATGCTATTGAAGCTTCTATAGCAAAAATTGTTGGTTCTGTTTCACTCGCAGAAAATGCTGATGATGGAGTTCAGATTTTTGGAGGAGCAGGCTTTATAGAAGAATATCCAGCAGCTCAAATATATCGAGATGAAAGGATTAATAGGATTTTTGAGGGTACGAATGAAATTAATAAGCTTATTATTGGCGGAACATTTCTTAAAAAAGCAATACTAGAAGAATTGCCAATAAGAGATCAAATTTATCATAGAATGGAAGATTATTTACCCGCATTAACATTTTCAGGCGACCATGAATTATCCTCTGAAATATCCGTTATAGAATTATCAAGAAGCTTAATGCTTGATATGTTGCATAGGCTAATTCTGAAATATGGACAGGATTTAAAAAATGAGCAGTGGGCTTTAGAGCCTTTAGCTGATATTGTTGTCTGTTTTTCTGTTATGCAGATGGGGTTTGCTAGATATAACCAACTCCCTGATGGAGAACACAAAAAAAGAATGAATTGTGTTGTGAAATATTCTATTTATAGAAATTTTAATATATTAAAAGAGCGTATCAATATGCTGGTTCCATATATTTGTGCTAATTCTGAAGTTGGTGATGTTATGGATTCAATAAATCAAAGAATCAATGATTTAAAATATATTCCTGATGCTATAGCTTTAAAAAAGAGTATTTGTGAAGAATTGTATAAACATGGAAAATATTATTTAGGTTAAAGGAGAAAAGTTAATAATGGCTAATTCAGTTATAATAGATGGGCTACGTAGTCCTATAGGTTTAAAAAATGGAAAAATTTTCAATGAGGATCTTGGCATAGTGACTAGAGCAGATGATTTATCTGCAGATGTTTTAAAATCTCTTATTGATAAAGTAGGTGTAGATAAAAATATTTATGAAGATTTTGTGCTTGGATGTGCTTTTCCTGAAGGTCCGCAAGGAATGTTGATGGCTAGAGGGGTAACTGTATTATCAGATTTACCAAACACAGTTGCAGCGAGCGTTGTAAATAGATTTTGCGGTTCTTCAATGGATGCTGTTCATCAGGTGAGTACCAGTATAGAATCAAATGATATAGAGTTTGGTTTAGCAGGAGGTGTTGAGGATATGTTTGGAGTCCCGATGGGAGGTGGATGGCCAAGCTTCAATGACAGTCTGAGTGAGAAGGAATTCTATATTGGTATGGGAGAGACAGCTGAAAATTTAGCTCAAGAGCTTTCCATATCAAGAGAAGATCAAGAAGATTTTGCTGTGGATTCACATAAAAAAGCATTAAAAGCTCAGTCTGAAGGAAGGTTTGATAATGAAATAGCCCCTATCAATATTAATGGAACAATGGTTTCTAAGGATGAAGGTCCTAGGGAGCCCAATCTTGATAAAATAAGGTCTTTAAATCCTGCATTTGATGCTAATGGAACGATTACTCCAGCAACATCAAGTCCTATATCTATAGGAGCTTCAATGATTGCTATATCGAGTGAAGGTAAAGCTAAGAGCTTAGGAATTAAGCCTAAATTTAGAATACGGGGAAGAGCTGTAGCTGGTGTTGATTGGAGAGTTATGGGTTCAGGTCCTCTCCCTGCAACTGAAAAAGTACTTAAAAAATGCAATATGACAATGAATGATATTGATGCAATAGAGCTTAATGAAGCATTCGCAGCCCAATCTTTATATGTTATTCGTAAAGGTGGATGGGATCAAAGTAAAATTAACTTAAATGGTGGTGCTATTGCCCTGGGCCATCCTCTTGGATGTTCAGGCTCTAGAATCATAATAACATTAATGAATGTTATGGAGCAGAATAATTTAAACACAGGTTTAGCTACGATGTGCATTGGTACAGGCCAGGGTATAGCAACTGTTATAGAAAGGATTTAATATGATTGAAGGAATAAATAAAGTTGCTGTATTAGGTACAGGAGTTATGGGTGCTCAAATAGCAGCCCATTTAACTAATGTGAAAATTCCAGTGTATTCTTTTGATGTAAATCAAGAAGTTTCAGAAAAAGGCATTGAATCATCTAGGAAATTAAAGCCCAGTCCTTTTTATAATCCAAAGACAGCAGATTTGATTACATGTTGTAATTATAACGACCATTTAGATAAGCTTTTAGAGTGCGATTGGATTATTGAGGTTATATCTGAGAGGCTTGATTGGAAACAAGAATTATATAGTAAAATTGCCCCTTATGTTAATTCGAAAGCGGTGGTTACATCTAATACTTCTGGTTTAGCTCTATCTGATTTAACTGATGGGATGGATGAAAGTTTTCGTGATAGATTCTTTATCACACATTTTTTTAATCCTCCTAGATATATGAAATTGGTAGAAATTGTATGTTTAGATGAAACCAATAAAGATTATGTAGCTTTTATTGATAAATTTCTTCAAGAAGTTCTTGGTAAGGGTGTTGTCCATGCTAAGGACACTCCTAATTTTATTGCAAATAGAATTGGTGTATATGGAATGATGGTAACCCTAGATGAAGCTTATAAGAGAAAATTATCCATTGAAGATATTGATGCATTAACGGGAACTATTATAGGTAGACCTAAGAGCGCAACCTTTAGAACAGCTGATGTTGTTGGCCTTGATACAATGGCTTTTGTTGCTAGAACAGCTTATGATAATTGTCCTGATGATCCAGAGAGAGATATTTTTAAATTGCCTGATTATTTATCAAAAATGATAGAAAATAATTGGCTTGGGCAGAAAACCAAACAAGGCTTTTATAAAAAAGTTGATAAGGGTGTAATTCATTCAATTAATCTTGAAACATTAGATTATAAACCTATGCATAAGAAAAAATATGCAGCTTTCGCTTTAGCTAAAGAAAAAACATATTTAAGGGATAGGTTGCATACTATTGTGCGTTGTGATGATACAGCTGGAAATTTTTTATGGAGTGTTATGTCTAAAAGTCTTTTATATGCTGCAAATAATATTGGTTGCATAGCAGATGATATAGTATCCGTGGATAATGCCTTAAAATGGGGTTTTGGCTGGGATTTAGGTCCGTTTGAAGTGTTAGATGCTATTGGTCTAGAATATCTTGTAAAAAGGGTTAAAGCGGAAGGAGGAAAAGTATCTCCTTGGATAGATGATATGATGAGCGCTGGCTTTACTTCCATGTATGTATTAATCGATGGAAAGAAGGAATATTATTGTGTTGATAAAAAAGGTTATGCTCCATTCAACTATCATGAAAAAGAAATTTATTTTGATATAGTTAAATCTAAAAATAATATTATTAAAAAGCATTGGTCTGCATCGCTTGTAGACTTAGATGATGGAGTGGCTGCTATTGAGCTCCATTCTGTTTTAAAGCCTGAATTAAACCCGATAGATGGATCTATGACAGAAATGTTGAAATATGGTCTTGATTGGGTTGCTGATAATAAGTATAAAGGATTAGTTGTATCAGGGAATGGTGCAAATTTTTGTGCAGGAGCAAATCTTAATATGATTTTACAGGCAGCTGAGCAGAAAAATTTCGATTCTATAGAAAGGCTGACTAATGGTTTGCAGCAAGTATTTCAAGCTATGAGATATTCTGATTTTCCTGTTGTAGGAGCGCCTTATGGGCTTGTTCTTGGGGGCGGCATGGAAATGATAGGGGGATGCAATATTAGAGTTGCGGCAGCAGAGTCTTATATTGGTCTTGTTGAAGTTGGCGTAGGTCTTATCCCTGGTGCTGGAGGGAATTTAAGGTTGCTTTCTAACTTAAGCAAAAAAATTAAAACGAATATGCCTGGTTCTATGCCCGTTGTCCAGAAAGCATTTGAAACTATAGGTTTTGCAAAAGTTGCAACTTCTGCTAAGCAGGCGCAATCCTTAGGGTATATGACATCAAGTGATATGGTTGTTGTTAATCGCTCACACTTACTGTATGAAGCAAAGTCTTATATACTTCAAAATGCAGACTCTTTCATTCCACCTGAACCTGAAACTTTTAAGCTAGCAGGATCTGCCGGAAGATTAGCTATTAAAACTGCTGCTAAGGGTATGGTTAAATCAGGCAAGATAAGCGAACATGATGCGCTTATAGGTGAAAAATTGGCGCTTGTTCTAACAGGTGGGGATAAAGGGGGGCCTTTTACAGCTGTTACTGAGCAATACTTACTTGATATTGAAAGAGAGGCTTTTATAAGTCTATGCGGTGAACAGAAGTCTGTAGATAGGATAAAATATATGCTTACCAGGGGAAAGCCTCTTAGAAACTAATTATATATAAGTTATACATTTATATATATATTACAGCGTTTATATAAAGCTTTAAATTATATTTATTTCAAGAGAATATATTTTTAAGTACGTATGAAGCTATTTTAGGATTTTCTTTAATTCTCCTTATTGAATAATCGTACCAATCTTTGCCAAAGGGTACGTAGGCCCTAATCTTAAAATTTTTATTTTTATACATTTCTATATGTTCATTCATAGGAACTCCATATAGATACTGAAATTCAAATTTATTTTTTTCTATCCTTTCTTTCTCAACAAGTTTTACACATTCTTTTATTAAAGCCTTATCATGGGTTGCGATTGCAACATAAAGTTCCTTTTCAAGTGCTATCTTTAGAAGCTTTAAATAATTTTTATTTATTTCGTTATAATTTTGATATGCTATGCTGCTATCTTCCTTGTATATGCCTTTGCACAGTCTTATGTTAGATCCTTTTTCTAGCTTGTTTATATCTTTTTCTGTCCTATGTAGATAAGCTTGAAAAACAATTCCTATGTTGCTTGATGTCAATTTTAAATCATTATATAGTTTTATGGTCGTATCAGTTAATTTTGAACTTTCCATATCAATTCTGATAAAATTATTATGCATGCTTGCTTCCTTTAAGATTTTTGTATAATTAATTAAAAGAGATTTATAATTTAAGTCTGATCCGATATGACTAGGTTTAATAGATAGATTGCAATCAAGTTTCTCTATATTTATTTTATTTAATAGCTCAACATAAGCATTGGTTATATCGTTACACTCTTTAATTGATGAAGTATGTTCACCTAGAATGTCTATGGTTGCGGATTCTTTACGATAATTTAATATTTTCACAGCATTTAAAGCGTCACTGTTATCTATCCCTGCGACATATTTTTTAGAAAAAAATCGAACAACTCCCTTAGGCAAAAAAGGAATAATAGAAATAATAATTTTATTTAAAAAAATCATATAAGAATTTAATTTTAAAATAATTCTTAAAAAACAGTAAAACATTCTTGCTGATAAAATTTATATATGCTTAAATTAGTATTCTAATTATTGATTGGTAAAAGTAAATTATATAATGTATAACGATTATATTCCAGTTGTAGTTTTTACGGCTCTTGCGATAGGTCTGCTTGCAGCACCTCTTGTTATCCAGCATTTAGTCTCTCCAAGGCATAATAAAAGAAATGATAAGCTCATGTCATATGAATGCGGTGAGGTGCCAGAAGGTTCAGCATGGGTTAAATTCAATGTGCGATTTTATATAATAGCTCTTGTTTTTATTATTTTTGATGTTGAGGTTGTATTTTTATTTCCTTGGGCAGCTGTTTATCAATCTTTTATAGCTCAAGGACAAGGTCTGTTAGTTTTATTTGAAATGTTGATGTTTGTTATTATTCTTACAGTAGGATTTGCATATGTTTGGGTTAAAGGAGATTTAGATTGGGTTAAGATGCAATTGAAATATGCGCATGGAAGATATTCAAAATTAGGAGTAGATAAAAAGTAATGGAACATGTAAAAGATGATTTCACATTGCTGGAAAAATTTAAAGAAGACAATGTTGTTGTTGCAAAATTAGACGATTTGATTAATTGGAGCAGGGCTGGATCCCCTTGGTTTTTTCAGTTTGGTCTTGCATGCTGTGCTATTGAAATGATGGCCGCTGCTGGCCCAAGGCATGATCTTGAAAGATTTGGTTCTATGCCAAGAGCTACTCCCAGGCAAGCAGATGTTATGATTGTGGCCGGAACTGTGACCCTTAAAATGGCTGATAGAGTAAAGCGTTTATTTGAGCAAATGGCGGAACCTCGATATGTAATATCTATGGGAAGCTGTGCAAATAGTGGCGGTCCATATTGGCAGCATGGTTACCATGTATTAAAAGGTGTTGATTTAGTTGTGCCTGTTGATGTATATGTCCCAGGTTGCCCTCCTAGGCCAGAGGCATTAATTCAAGGTATTCTGGAGCTGCAGAAAAAGATAAAAACAGAAACTCCATTAAGGAAGACTGCTGATGAGTAAAGAATTATTTGTAAAAAAATACAGCGATAAAGTAGAAGCTTTGGATAATGGGTCTTTTCTAGTTTCATATGAAGACTGGAAAGATATGAGTAAACATATTAATAAGATTGGTTTTGATTATCTTATGTGTATCACTTCATATGATTTAGCTGTAGATGAGAAATTAGGCTTAGCATATAATTTTTACTCTACAGATAAGAAAGAGTATTTAGAAATTAGAATAGAATTCCATAATTCAGATAAAATTTTTAGTGTAGCAAATATATGGCGTACTGCAAATTGGCATGAAAGAGAAGCCTATGACATGATGGGAATTTTATTTGATGGTCACCCTGATATGAAGAGAATTTTGTTACCAGAGGATTGGGAAGGACATCCTTTAAGAAAAGATTGGAAAGAGCCTGATTTTTACAATGGTATGCCTGTTCCAAAAGATAAAAGTTATTGGGAATAAATGTATAAAATTTTAGATAAAAGTATAATCGGTGCAGATGAAATGGTTCTTAATATGGGACCTCAGCATCCTAGCACCCATGGAGTTTTACGATTAAAAATTGTTACAGATGGAGAGGTTGTAAGCCATATAGAACCTATTATAGGCTATCTACATAGATGCTTTGAAAAGCACTGTGAAAACTTAAGCTATGAACAGATAGCTCCATTTGCTGATCGCTGTGATTATCTCGCTGCAATGCATATGGGGCATGCATATGCTATTTCAGTAGAAAAATTGCTGGGTATTGAAGAATTGCCCTCAAGGGTTGAATATATAAGGGTGATTCTAGCTGAATTTCAAAGAATTTCAAGTCATTTAATTGCTATTGGAGTCTTTGGTCTAGATGTGGGAGCAATAACTCCATTTACATGGACTTTGAGAGACAGAGAGAGAATAATAGATTTATTTGAGCAAGTTACCGGAGCAAGATTATTGTATAATTATATTTGGCCAGGAGGCTTAGCTCATGATTTGCCTCCCACTTTTGTCAATAAGGCATTGGAATTTCTTGATTATTTTGAACCTCAAATTGAAGAATATAATAATCTTTTAACAACAAATAAAATTTTTATAGAGAGGTCTGCAGATGTAGGTGTTATGCCTAAAGATGTGGCTATCAACTATGGTGTCACAGGACCTAGTCTTAGGGGGAGTGGAATGCCCTTTGATTTAAGAAAAGATGAACCTTATTCAATATATAGTAAGTTTGATTTTGATGTTCCAATTGGTGAAGGTTTAATGGGTACCGTAGGTGACTCATGGGACAGATATTATGTTAAAGTATTAGAAATGAAAGAAAGTATTAAAATTTTAAGACAAGCATTACCTCAAATTCCAGATGGAGATGTTCAGTCTGCGTTGCCAAAGAAAATTCGCCCTAAAAAAGGTGAAATCTATTCTAGATATGAAACTGCACGAGGAGATGTTGGGTTTTATATTAGAAGTGGTGGTAAAAATACGCCAACTAGATTAAAGATGCGTTCTCCTGCTTATTGCAATCTATCTGTTTTAAATGAAATATCTGCAGGATGGATGATTTCCGATGTTATAACTGTATTAGGAAGTCTTGATATTGTATTAGGAGAGATAGATAGATGACCTCTGCGCTTGATTATCTTATTGAATTATTAGCTTTTACTGGTTTAGATCATTCTATATTAGTTGTTTTAGCCATTCATATTCCAGCTTTAGCTATATTTCTTGTTATGGTTGTTAACGCGACTATTGCAGTTTATGTTGAAAGAAAAGTTGCAGCTTTTATGCAAGACCGTTTAGGTCCAATGGAAGTTGGCCTATTTGGCTTTAAAGGAGGCAGAAGGTTTTGGGGTGGCATTGGCCAAACAATTGCCGATGCTATTAAATTGTTAACTAAAGAAGATATAGTCCCAGATAATGCTGATAAAAAGCTGATGCTTTTAGCTCCATTTATTATTTTTATTGGCGCTTTCCTTACTTTTATTGCAGTTCCATTTTCTGAAAATTTAGTTGTTTCAGATTTTAATGTAGGAATTTTTTACATAATAGCAATGAGCTCTGTCGGTGTTATTGGTATAATATTAGCAGGGTGGTCATCAAATAATAAATGGTCTTTGTATGGAGCGATGCGAGCTGCAGCTCAAATAGTCAGCTATGAAATACCTATAGGTTTAACTTTATTGTTAGTTGTTATAGTTGCGGGAAGTCTTAATCTTGGTGATATTGTTCAATGGCAAGCAGATAATAGATGGTTTATTATTCATAGTCCATTTACATTTGTTGCATTTTTTATTTATTTTATATCTGTAGTGGCAGAAACAAATAGAACTCCCTTTGATATTCCTGAAGCTGAGTCAGAATTAGTCGCAGGTTGGATGACAGAATATTCTGGATTTAAATGGGCTATATTTTTTCTTAGTGAATACGCTAATATGCTTATTGTGAGCATTGTTGCATCTGTAGTATTTCTTGGAGGATGGCTTTCTCCATTAGCAATACTTAATATTGGAATTCCAGAAAGCTGGATGATTTTAGACGGTCCAATTTTAGGCTTTTTCTGGGTTATGTTAAAGGCATTGTTCTTAGTTTTTGTAATGATGTGGTTTAGGTGGACTTTTCCAAGGCTTAGAGTTGATCAACTGATGTATCTGTGCTGGAAAGTATTTATTCCATTTTGTTTAGCAAATTTATTTTTTGTATCAATATGGGAATTAATATCAGGAACAATTTTTAGATAATGAGTGAATATATAAATAATATTATTTATGGCGTTAAATCTTTTATTACTGGAATGAATTTGACTTTAAAACATTTTAGAAATAAAAAGGATTTAGTAGCAACATTGCAATATCCAAATGAGAAATGGCCCCTGCCTGAAAGGAATATAGGTTTTGACCCATCTGAATACAATGTTATCAGGTCAAGATTACATGTTGATATAGATGATTGCATTGGTTGCCTTCAATGCGAGAGAGCATGTCCTGTAGATTGTATTAAAATTGATACAATTAAGCCTCCAAAAGGAAGTGATTTTGACTGCGGAAAAACATCGCATGATACTCAGAAAAAAATGATTGTTCCACGTTTTACTATAGATATGTCTGAATGTATGTATTGTGATCTTTGCGTGCATCCTTGTCCTGAAGAATGTATTTATATGGTAGGTGGTCCTAATGAGCCTAAACATGAAATAGATTATGAGTTTAGTCAATACGAAAGGCATGGTTTAGTCTTTGAATTTGCTACTGCTACTGATCAGGATATTATTGATATTGGAGCAGAGGATTATTTAAAAGAAAGAAAAGCAAAAGAAGAAAAAAGGATTAAGGGTGAAAATTTAAAAGGGGTAGTACATCAAGAAGATTCTGTATCATCTGCATTATCAGATCCTATCACTCCAGTTGCAGCAGCTCCAGTTGCAGCAGCTCCAGTTGCAGCAGCTCCAGTTGCAGCAGTTCCAATTGATTTTAATATTAAATCTATAGATTTTATAGAAGATAAGACTGTAAGAGGTACAGCTAAAAAAGCATTTATGGGTGCTAAGCGTGCAAAATTAGAAGGTGCAGCAATGATTGATTTTATTATAGCCGAATTGGATAAAGCTTCAAAACTTGATGATGATATTAAGAATACCTTGGAAGGATTTAAAGGAGGCAAGAATTAATGCCGATTCCAGATTTAGGAATATTATTGTTTTTAGGTTTATGTGGGCTAATTGTAGGATCTGCTTTTATGGTGGTTACTTCTCCTAATTTAGTTCATTCTGCAGTATCTTTACTTTTTACATTTTTTGGTATTGCTGCAATTTATATATATTTATATGCAGATTTTATTGCTGCTACACAAGTTGTTGTATACGTTGGAGGTATTCTTGTATTGATTATTTTTGGTGTTATGCTTACTAATAAAATTGAAAATGCGACAATAACATCTAAAACTCATAATCAGATTCCAGGGGCTTTGTTTTCAGGAATTTTATTGTTATTACAGTTTTACGCTATATTTAATACTAAATGGTTGGTTAATGATAATCCTGAGAAATCCAGTACTGTTATGGATATTGGAGAACTCCTATTAGGTAAATATCTGTTACCGTTTGAAGTTGTATCTATTTTATTGTTATCTGCATTAATTGGAGCTGCTATGTTATCAAGAAAGAAGGTAGACTAAATGGACTATATACAGCCTTACTTAATGTTATCCTCTATTCTTTTTTCGATGGGTATTTATGCTGTTATTACAAGAAAAAATGCAGTAGCTATACTCATGGGGATAGAACTGATTTTGAATGCATGTAATATTAATTTTGTTACTTTTAATAGATTCGGAAATTTTGCAACACTAGATGGACATGTTTTTACAATGTTCGTGATTGTCCTTGCAGCAGCAGAAGCTGCAGTTGCTCTTGCTATTATAATAAATTTGTTTAAAAATATTGGAACAGTTGATGTGGATCAAGCTAAGGAGATGAAAGGCTAATGAATGAGACTTTGCAGATAGCAGCCTTCCTTTTATTACCTATATTATCATTTATTGTTTTAATATTTTTTGGTAAAAAATTAAATGGGCATTCATCTACTTTAGGTCTATCCCTAATGGGGCTTATGTTGTTGAATGCTTTAATATTAATAGTTAATGCAGAGCCATACAACCTTACAGCGAAAACTTATGAAAAATGGTCAATTTATAATTCTTTTGAATGGTTCTCTACTGGTAATTTATCTGTTTATTTAGGTTATTATGTAGACAACATAACAGCTATAATGTTATTAGTGGTAGCTCTTATAGGATTTCTTGTGCATCTATATTCTACGGAGTATATGAAAGGTGATCCCCGGTATTCTCGATATTTTGCATTTTTAGGAATTTTTATATTTTCTATGAATGGTATAGTCCTTGCAGATTCTCTGATTATGATGTATATATTCTGGGAATTGGTAGGCTTAAGCTCTTTTCTTTTAATTGGATTTTGGTTTGAAAAAGATAGACCTCCTATGGCTGCTAATAAAGCATTCTTAACAAATAGAGTAGGAGATATAGGAATGTTTATTGGTATTATGATTCTTTATTTCCATGTAGGTTCATTTAATATTAAAGAAATTGTAGGCGGTGTTTCTGAAATGGATCCTGGTTTACTTACATTGGCAGGTTTATTAGTGTTTATGGGTGCAATTGGTAAGTCTGCACAGTTTCCATTGCATATTTGGCTTCCAGATGCTATGGAAGGGCCTACACCTGTTAGTGCCTTGATTCATGCTGCTACAATGGTTGCTGCTGGTGTCTATATGACATTTAGAATTTTTCCATTTTTAACTCCAGATGCTTTGGCTGTTGTTGCTGTAATTGGTGCTATAACAGCACTTATGGCAGCTATAACTGCTATTACAAGAAATGACATAAAAGCTGTTCTTGCATATTCTACAATTAGTCAGTTAGGATATATGATTATGGCATTAGGTGTAGGTGCTCCAGTTTATGCATTTTTTCATTTAGTGACTCATGCAATGTTTAAAGCATGTTTATTCTTATGTAGTGGTTCAGTAATACATGCTATGCATCATTCCTTACATCATCTAGATGATCATCATACAGATCCTCAAGATATGAGTAATATGGGTGGCTTAAAGGATAAAATGCCTATCACTCATGCGGCTATGCTTATATCTACTTTAGCAATAGCTGGAGTTCCATTCTTTTCAGGTTTTTTATCTAAAGATGGGATTTTAGCAGCTGTTTTATCATATTATTATAAATATGATGGATGGACAATTATTCTTCCAATTGCAGGTTTTGGGGCTGCGATGATTACAGCTTTTTATATGTTTAGGTTGATATTTAAAACTTTTTATGGGATACCAAAAAAGAAAGATATTTATAAGCATATACATGAATCTCCTTTAGCTATGACTATCCCTTTGATGTTATTGTCAGTCTTAAGTTTTGCCTTTGCTTTTACTGCCAATTTAAATCCATTGAAAAGCTGGGGATGGTTTAAGGCTTTAATTTATAAGTATGGAAAAAATCATAATTTTTTAAATATGAAATACGTTAATAGCGGAATAGAATCAGCACATTATGATGCAATGTATTTATCGCTATTTGTTGCTTCTATAGGTATTGCATTATCTGTTTTAATCTATTATTTAAAGAAGGTAGATGTTGATAAAATAGCCAATTTATTTAATTTAGTAGGCCTTTATAGTTTATCTAAAAATAAATTTTATATTGATAAGATATATAATATGATTTTCTATAAGCCGTTTTTATTTCAAACAAGGACAGCATCTTTTATTGATTGGGATATCTACGATCAAAAGATTGTTGATGCATGGGGTTGGATTACTTTGAAAATATCTAAATATACAGGAATTTCAGACTATAGTATACTTGATCAAAAGATTATTGATGGGACATCTCATTTAACGCAATATGTTTCAACAAAATTAAGAAAAACACAGTCAGGTGTAATACAAAATTATTTGCTTGGTGTATTGGCAATACTCGTTGTTTTTATAATAGTTATTAACCAAATATAAGAATAGGACATTATGGAAAATTATATATTAACATTATTAATATTTTTACCAGTTTTAGGTGCGATTTTGATGCTTCCTGCATCAAAATATATTAAAGTTCCTAATATTGTTAAATATATAGCTTTAGCTACAACTGGAATACAGATTCTTCTTGCAGCTTGGCTGTATATGAATTTTGACCCTTCATTATCTGTAATGGAATCACCGTTCACTGTTCAATTAAAATGGATAGAACATTTTAATATTGAGTATTTTGTAGGGGTTGATGGCTTAAGTATACCTATGGTTCTTTTAACTGCATTATTATCTTTTATATGCATCTTGGCAAGTTGGAACATTGAAAAAAAGACTCTTGGATATTTTTCATTGTTTTTATTACTTGATGCTGGCATGATGGGGGTATTTTTAGCATTAGATTTTTTCTTATTCTATATTTTTTGGGAAGTGATGTTGTTACCTATGTATTTTCTTATTGGTATATGGGGTGGCCCTCAGCGTCACTATGCTGCAATTAAGTTCTTTTTATATACTTTATTTGGCTCACTGTTTATGTTGCTTGCGATGATTGGGTTATGGTATTTTACAGCTCCGTTTAATGGTGGCGATGGAACTTTTAATTTAATTAGGTTGATTGAATTAGCCCCTCAGATAGATGCACAATTATGGGGTTGGAATGTGCAGTGGTTATTATGGATAGCATTATTTATTGGTTTTGCAATTAAAGTTCCTGTATTCCCTTTCCATACATGGCTACCTTTAGCTCACGTAGAAGCACCAACTGCAATATCAGTTATACTTGCAGGTGTACTTTTAAAAATGGGCACATATGGCTTACTTAGGATAAGTTACCCGCTTTTACCTGGTGAAGTTGTCGCCTTTTCTTATACTCTGGCAATACTGGGAGTAATAAATATATTATGGGGAGCAATGTGTGCTATCGCTCAAATTGATTTGAAAAAAATGGTTGCGTATTCATCTGTCAGCCATATGGGTTACGTTTTATTGGGGATGTCAGCTGCTGTTAGTCCAAGTTTAGCCGGTGCTGAAGCTGGCTTAAATGGTGCTGTGATGCAAATGTTTAATCATGGTACGATTACAGCAATGCTATTCTTGTTGGTTGGAGTATTATATGATCAAGCGCATCATAGATGGATTGTTTATCCAGAAAATCATGAGAACCAAGAATTAGCAGGAAAACTAGCTTTTGGTGGCTTAGCATCACAAATGCCAATATTTTCAGCTTTTGTTGCACTTGCATTTTTTGCAGGACTTGGTTTGCCTGCATTATCAGGTTTCATAAGTGAAGCTTTATGTTTTATAGGTGGTTTTAGTGCATTTAGATTAGTAACAGCTATTGGTACTTTAGGTATTTTACTTGGTGCTGTTTATTTATTAAGAGCGTATCAAAGAGTATTTTTAGGTCCTTTAAATTCATCATATGCTGATTTAAAAGATATAAATTTACGAGAGTTAGGAACAGTTGTTCCTATAGCATTTTTGGTTTTATTATTTGGAGTATTTCCAAAACCATTGGTTGATATGGTAAGTAGCTCAATTAGTTCACTTGTTTCCATTATTCAGGGAGCAATGTAGTAGATGAATAATCTTCAAAGCATACAATATTTTTTACCAGAATTACTAATTGTACAATTAGCTTTATCAATTATTATATTAGATCTATTGTCACTTAAAAGATGGGTTAATATATGTGTTTATATAGGTTTAGGGTGCTCTGCTTTGCTTCTATGTCAACTATCATCTCCCATTGATGGCTTTCATATTTTTAATGGTATGTTAATTAATGATTCATTTTCTTATTATTTTAAGTGGATTATTTTAATTTCTACAGCTTCTATTATTGTTATATCTAATTACTCAAAAGAGCTCGATAGAGAGTATTCAGTAGAGTTTAATGCTATGATATTATTTGTTTTACTTGGAATGTTTTTGATGACAAATTCTATAGATTTACTGATGATTTATCTATCTATAGAACTTGTTAGTATTCCATCTTATGTGCTTGCGGGTATATTAAAAAATGATAAGAAATCTAATGAGGCATCATTAAAGTATGTTATATTTGGCTCTTTTGCTTCTGGCTTAATGCTGTTTGGTTTAAGTTGGCTTTATGGGATTTCTGGATCAACAAATATTTACGATATATATAATTCATTAGCTCTCGTTGAAAGCCCTTACATGATATATATATCATTAATGCTTATACTTGTTGGCTTTGGGTATAAAATATCAATGGCTCCTTTACACTATTGGACTCCAGATGTTTATGAGGGTTCTCCAACAGTTGTAACAGCATTCTTTTCTGTAGCACCAAAAGCTGCAGGTTTTGCAATACTTATTAGAACATTCTCAATATTATTTACAGATGCAAATTCTTTATCTGTTAATACATTTCCTATACATAATGTGAATTGGTCTCTTGTAGTTGCTGTTTTATCTGCAATCACTATGTCTATAGGTAATTTGTTAGCGCTAAAACAGGATAATGTGAAAAGGATGCTAGCTTATTCAACAATATCACACGTTGGTTTTATGTTGATGGCCTTTTCAACAACGTCAGTAGAAGGCAACATAGGAATTATGTTCTATTTGGCTATGTATATGTTTATGAATTTATCAGCATTTTTTATGGTTATTCATGTAGAAAATAATTTTAATGTAAAAAATATAGAAGATTGGTCAGGAATAGGATATAAATCACCTGTTTTATCAATATTTATGGTTTTATCATTAGTATCTTTAGCAGGTCTTCCTCCAACTTCTGGTTTTGTTGGAAAGGTGTATTTGTTTAGAACATTATTTGCAACTGAGCAATTTTATTGGCTTGGTATAGTTGCAATATTAAATAGTGTTATATCTTTATACTATTATTTTAAAATTGTAAAAAGCATGTATTTTAGCGAAAAGGTAATTGAAGAAAAAGAAAACATACAAGCCCCTGTTTATACTCTGATCGTACTGTTTTCTGCACAAAATATATTGTTCTATATGTATTGGTCAGATTTATATAATTATATAAAAGGCTTATTTTAAGATTGGAAAAAGTAAAATTCGTAAAAGATTCTCAAGTGATTATGCATGAGCTTGTATTACCAAATGATACAAATTTACTAGGTAATGTTTTAGGTGGCCGTGTTATGCATTTAATGGATATTTGCGCTGCAATGTCAGCGTATAAGCATGCAAGACGCCCAGTGGTGACAGCTTCTGTAGATCATCTTGATTTTTTAGCTCCTGCTAAAAAAGGAGATATACTTATTTTAAAATCTTCTGTTAACTTTACTCATCAAACTTCTATGGAGGTTGGGGTTAGAATAGAAGCTGAAACTCCATTAACAGGGAAGGTGTATCATACAGCAACTGCATATTTAACTTTTGTTGCATTAAATGATAACAATAAACCTACTAGAATTCCACTTGTGAATCCTGAAACTGATAAAGAAAAGTATAGATTTAAAGAAGCTCAAAGAAGACATAAAGAAAGAATTAATAGACTTAAAGAATTGAAAAATAAAAAATGAATTCATTTAAAATAACCAAAGGTCATAATCTAAAGTTATCAGGAATTCCATCAAAAAAAATAATTGATGTGAAGTCCCCATCCTCTATATTTTTTCATCCATCTTCTATAAAAAATATAAAAACAAAGTTACTTGTAAAAGAGGGAGATAGTGTTAAAGTTGGTTCTCCATTGTTTTATGATAAAAAAAATGAAAAAGTTTTATTTGTAAGTAGTTGTTCTGGAACTGTAAAAAAGATACAGTTTGGACAAAGACGAATAGTAGAAATTATTGAAATCGAGAATGATAAAAAAAATATAGTTTTTGATAATCTTGATAGAGACGTGAGTAAGGAAAATTTCTTAAAATCTGGCTTATGGCCTTATTTAAGGCAAAAGCCATATTCAAAGATCCCTCATTATTCTATAAATCCAAAGTCGATTTATATATCAGCGATGCCTACAGAGCCATTTGCTCTTAATTATGAATCTTTAATGAAGAATAGCATCAAGTCTATTCAGTTAGGAATAGATGTGTTAAAGAAAATCTTTGATTGTGAAATTAATTTTACAAGCTTAAACGAAAGTATCTTTTCTAATTTATCTAATGTTAATCACTACAGTTTTAATAATCTCCACCCAGCTGGGAATATAGGTGTGCAAATTCATCATATTGACCCAATAAAAAACGGTGATGATATTCGTTTTTATTTAACTTTACAGGATTTAGTTCGTATTGGAGAATTCTTTAATATGAAAGATTATCCCAATTTAAGATATATCAGTATTGGTGGTAATGGTATAGATAATCAAGCTATCTATAAAGTTTTAATAGGTACTTCAATTCAAGATATTATAGATTCTGATTTATCGAAGGATATACAGATTATTTCAGGTGATGTTTTAAATGGAAAAATAACAGTAAAAGATAATTCATTAAATTTTCATGATGAAGTTTTATCTATGATTAAAAATGATAATAAACGTCAATTTTTAGGTTGGTTGATGCCTGGATTTAAAAAATATAGTTTAACAAAAGCATTCTTTTCTAAATTGTTAAATAATAAAGGTTCTGAATTATCTACAAATAAAAATGGTAGTATTCGTACAATTGTTCCTATGGGAAATTGGGATAGGGTTATGGCTATGAATATTATGTCTGAATATTTAGTGAAAAGTATATTGGCTAATGATATTGATATGATGGAAAAGTTGGGAATTTATGAGTGTTCTCCTGAAGATTTTTCTTTATGCGCATTTATATGCCAGTCAAAAGTTGAAGTCTCTAAAATTATAGAAGATGGTTTAGATATTATGGAGAGTGAGGCATAATGCTTAGAAAATTATTAGATAATGTAGAACAAAAAATTCTTAGTAATGAGAAGTTAAAAAAATTCCATCCATTGCATGATGCCCTTGATACTTTTTTATATAGCACTAACACCAAAACAGAGCATGCCCCATATGTAAGAGACGCAATTGATTTAAAACGTACTATGATTTTAGTTGTTTTAGCTCTTCTTCCAGCATTCTTCTTTGGTACTTATAATGTAGGATTACAATCTCCTGAAGTTGTAGATAAAGATTTTTTGACATGTTTTTTATATGGATTGAAAATAGTTCTTCCTATGTATTTGATTGTTTTTGCAGTAGGAGGCTTATTTGAGGCTATTTTTGCAGTAATTAGAGGACATGAAATTAATGAAGGGTTTTTAGTGACGGGTTTTTTGATTCCTCTTACAATGCCGCCAACAGTACCTTTGTGGATGTTGGCTGTAGCAACAATTTTTGGAGTAGTAATTGGTAAGGAAATTTTTGGAGGAACAGGATATAATATTTTTAATCCAGCATTAACTGCTAGAGCATTTTTGTTTTTTGCGTATCCATCCTATATGTCTGGAAATAAACCTTGGATAGCTCCTTTAGATGGACTTTCTCAAGCAACACCATTATTACAAAAATCATCAAACTTAGATATTACGTATAGTTGGTGGGACATGTTTTATGGCTACATTCCAGGGTCCGTTGGAGAAACTTCAACGTTAGCTATATTAATAGGGGCCTTTGTATTACTGATAACTGGAATTGGTAGCTGGAGAGTGATGTTATCTACATGCCTGGGCCTTATCTTTACTTCAACATTATTAAATCAATTAACTGGAGTTTCAGATAACCCTATGCTTGGATTAACAGCTTTAGAGCATTTTGTTATGGGTGGCTTTGCTTTCGGTATGGTTTTTATGGCAACAGATCCTGTATCAAGTGCTCAGACAAATAAAGGGAGATGGTTTTATGGTTTATTAATTGGCTTTATGGCAATAGTTATACGTTGTATTAATCCTGCCTATCCAGAGGGTATGATGTTGGCTATTTTATTTGCAAATGCATTTGCTCCTTTATTTGATTATTTTGTTATACAGTCTCATGTTAAAGGTAGACAATTATCTTATGAAGAATAAGTACGCATTTATATTAACCATTACAGTGATTTGTAGTTTATTGCTTTCATTAGTATCTGAAGTATTAAAGGAACGTCAAAGTAAAAATATTGCAATTGATAGAAAAAAAAATATATTAAGCGCTGTAGGTGTTGATATAAGTAAGTTTTCTATTCTAGATATAGATCAATATTTTATTGATAATATTGATACGTTGATTATAACAACAGAAGGTTCTGTTGTTAATAATATATCTATAGAATCTCTTTTTGAAAAAGAGAATAGTCAGACAGGCGAAATTAAATATTTCGATCAAAAAGAAGAAGAATTTTTACCTATTTATACTGAAAAGGCTTCTAAGGCAATTATTTTACCTGTATCAGGTAAAGGTTTATGGGGCTCATTGTATGGATATTTTGCATTAGATGCAGATAATTTTTCTACTGTTAAAGGGATAACTTTTTATAAGCATAAAGAAACACCTGGTCTTGGAGCAGAAATTTCAGAAAAATGGTTTCAATCAAATTTTATTGGGAAGGAAATTTATGGCAATGATGTTTTAACATCTATTAATGTTACAAAGGCAGGCTTAGCTGATAAATCTGCTTTACATGAAGTAGATGGAATTAGCGGTGCAACAATAACAAGTAACGGTGTTACTGATTTGTTAAAGAGAGATTTAAAACGATATGAACCATACTTTATTAAAAATAAGAAATGAAAAATAAAAAAACATTCATAGATCCACTTGTAGATAATAATCCTATAACAAGACAAGTGTTAGGGATTTGTTCTGCTCTTGCTGTAACTGTAAAAGTAGAACAGGCGTTGGTAATGACATTTGCTCTAACTTTTGTTCTTGTGATGTCTAATGTCAGTGTCTCTTTGCTTCGGAAGTATATTCCCTCTAGTATACGAATTATAGTTCAATTAACAATTATTTCAACTTTGGTAACTTTAATAGACCAGTTTTTAAAGGCATATATGTATGATATTAGCAAACCTATGAGTGTCTTTATAGCGCTTATTATAACAAATTGCATTGTAATGGGACGAGCAGATGCTTATGCGATGCAGAATAACGTTAAAGATTCGTTTTTAGATGGATTTGGAAATGCTCTTGGATATGGAATAATTCTTGTTCTTGTTGCATTTTTTAGAGAACTTCTAGGTTTTGGAACAATATTCGACATTAAAATATTACCAGATTTTTTAAATAATGGATTAATGTTATTGGCTCCTGGAGCTTTTATAATTTTAGGATTGATTATCTGGGCACAAAGGTCTATTACAAATTTTGTAGAGGAATAAAATGGATTTATTGGTACACTATTTAAGTTTAGCAACAAAAGCAATTTTTATAGAGAATATACTTTTAGCATATTTTCTTGGAATGTGTTCATTTTTAGCTATATCTAAAAATGTTGAAGCCTCAATGGGTATAGGTAAAGCTGTTATATTCGTTAATGGTATAACAGTACCTTTAAACTGGGTAATAAAAACTTATTTGTTAGATGATGGCGCATTATCTTGGACTGGGATTGAATCTCTTGCTAGTGTTGATTTATCATTTTTAACATTTATTTGCTTTATTGCAACAATTGCTGCACTTGTTCAATTTGTTGAAATGTTTATAGATAAATTTAGTCCTTCATTATATAACTCTTTAGGTATATTCTTGCCACTTATTACAGTGAATTGTTCTATTCTAGGAGCATCTGTATTTATGGATGAAAGAGGTTATACACTTGGAGAATCTGCGGTTTTTGGTGTTAGTGCTGGTGTTGGTTTTTACTTAGCAATTGTATGTATGGCCGCAATTCGATTTAAACTAAGATATTCAAATATTCCTGATGGTTTAAAAGGACTTGGTATAACGATGATTTTAACAGGGCTTTTATCAATGGCTTATTTATCATTTTCAGGAATTCAATTATAGGAGAAATATAATATTATGAAAAAGAATAAATTGTTTGCTCTAGGTGCTTTAGGTGTTTTAGGTGTTGTAGTGGCTGCTATTAACTTAGCAATAGGTATTTTCCTTATTAAGATACTTTGGACTACTATTGCTGAGGCTTTATTTTCTAAGCTTGTTGAATCTGGCCAAATAAGTACATCAATGTCTTGGAAAGATGCATTCTGGATAGGACTTTTTCTATATTTTGTAATAAGAGCATTTGCTGGAAACTTATTAAATGTAACAAAAGAAGGAAATAAAACAACTGTTAGCATGGGAGATTCAGATGCAACTATTCATGGTAAAGATTCAGAAAATAAGAAAGAAAATAATAAAGATTAATAAATTATGCTAGCTACAACTATATCATCTGTATTTGTTTTTTCTTTAGTTATTTTAATCTTAGTTATTTTGCTTGGTGTTGCTGAGAAAAGATTGTTACCTCAGGGAGATGCTAAAATTTTGATTAATGGAGATGATGAAAAATCTCCAACAGTAAAGCCTGGAGGTTCCTTATTATCATCTTTAGCAGGGCATAATGTTTTTATTCCATCTGCATGTGGAGGAGGAGGAACTTGTTCGCAGTGCAAATGCCGGGTTCTCAGTGGAGGAGGAGATATATTGCCTACTGAGGTTTCTCATTTTTCAAGATCTGAAATTCAAGATAATTATAGGCTTGCTTGTCAGGTAAAGGTTAAAGGTGATATGGAAATTAAAATTCCTGATGAAATATTTAGTATAAAAAAGTGGGAGTGTACTGTTAGGAGCAATGATAATGTTGCAACTTTTATAAAAGAATTAGTCCTAGAGCTTCCTGATGGTGAGATTCTTGATTTTGAATCTGGAGGGTATATTCAAATTGATATCCCCGAATATGAGCTTAAGTATTCAGAGTTTGATATTGAGGAACAATATAGAGAAGATTGGGATAAGTTTAAAATGTGGGATTTGGTTGCTAAAAATAATAATTCTGAAGAGTTTAGAGCATATTCTATGGCTAATCACCCTGCAGAAGGTAATATTGTAATGCTAAATGTAAGAATTGCACATCCTCCTCCGCAACAGTGGGATGCTCCTCCAGGGATAGCTTCTTCATATATTTTTAATTTAAAGCCAGGTGATAAGGTAACTATTTCAGGTCCTTATGGAGAATTTTTCATCAAAGATACTGAGCGGGAGATGGTGTATGTGGGTGGTGGAGCAGGCATGGCTCCATTGCGTTCTCATTTGTTTCACTTATTTCACACACTAAAAACAGGTAGAAAGGTATCGTATTGGTACGGAGCAAGGTCTAGGCGTGAAATGTTTTATGATGATCATTTTAAAGCTATTGAAAAGAAATTTCCTAATTTTTCATACAATGTTGCTCTGTCTGATCCGATGGAACAAGATAAGTGGACGGGTTATACAGGTTTTATACATCAAGTAGTCCTGGATAATTATTTAAGTAAACATGAAGATCCTACTGAAATAGAATACTATATGTGTGGTCCACCTATGATGAATAAGGCTGTTACTGGAATGCTACATGATTTAGGTGTTGAAGATGAGATGATTGATTTTGATGATTTTGGTTAAAAAATTACTAAAATATTTTTTATTTTCATTTTTTATTTTACTCTATTCCTCCTGTTCTTCTAATAATAATCAAATAACAATACATGGATATACTATGGGTACAACCTATTCTATAACTATTGCAAATTTTAAAGACCAAGAAGATGTTTTTCAAGCTCAGATTGATTCATTGTTAATATTGGTTAATAAATATTTTTCTACATATTTAGATAGCAGTGAGATTTCAAAGATTAATAATCAAAATTTTGATTCATTAGTTTTATCTGATGAATTTTTATATGTTTTAAAAAAATCTCTTTATTACTGTGAAATTTCAGAAGGTAATTATGATGTTACAATTGCTCCTTTAGTTGATTTATGGGGTTTTGGACATTTGGATAATAAAAGTTTTCCAAGTCAAAAAAAAATACAAAATAGTTTAAAAAATGTTGGATATAAAAAAGTCATAATTCAGGATAATATCCTATTAAATAAGAATAATGTTAAAATTGATTTAAATTCTATTGCTAAGGGGCATGGCGTTGATAGAGTGTTCGAATATATTTTACAAAAAGGCTATTCTGACTTTTTGGTAGAAATTGGAGGAGAGATTCGTTCTTCTGTTAATCAGAAAGATGCTTGGATTATAGGAATACAAAATCCAAATAAAAATTCAATAATTAATAAAGTTAAATTAGCTAATAAATCTATGGCTACATCTGGAAATTATAATAACTTTTTCACATATGAAGATAAAAATTATTCACATATAATAGATCCAAAAACAGGGTATCCTTATATGCATAATTCTATTAGTGCCACAATTATTTCAGATAAATGTATTGATGCGGATGCTTATGCTACATTAGCAATGACAATGAGTCCTGATAAAATTATTGAAATTATTAATAAAGATGAAAATTCTGAGTGTTATATTTTAGAATATAAAGATAATTATATTATTGAGCATAGAAGTAGTGGCTTTGATGCATTTATTTTTTAAGAGAACATTTAAATTTTTCTGCTAAAGTACATTCACATGGATTATTTTTACTGTTTCCACAACTTCCTTTCATTTTTTTTCCAGAAATAAGGTATCCTATGCTCATAAAAAAAATACAAAACAAAATAATTAAAATTGTAATAATAAATGTCTGTAACATTCATTAATTTAAGACATAAAAAATGGAATAAATAATATGTTTAGAAAAATATTTTATAGTTTATTTTTATTTTCAATTACCTTTGCAGAAAAAAATAGCCATGGGCACTCAGCCCATCTTTCGGCTGAAGATTTCAGCCTATTTTGGCTGATTCCTTTTATAGGGATACTCCTTTCAATCGCTGTTATCCCACTTATAAATTCTAATTTTTGGCACCATAATTATGGAAAAGTTTCAGCATTTTGGGGATTGTTGTTTATAATAGTTTTTGCTGTTTCCTTTACAGATTATACATTGTTTTATATTCTAGAGGTTTATTTAAGAGAATTTATTCCTTTTATTATGCTTTTATTAGCCTTATTTACTGTTTCTGGAGGTATTTTGATTAAAGGTGATTTAAATGGTACCCCGAAGTTAAACACGCTTATTCTTTTAATAGGAACATCTTTAGCATCAATTATGGGTACTACTGGTGCTTCAATGCTTCTAATTAGACCTTTGATTAGGGCTAATTCTTGGAGAAAGAACAAAGTCCACTTAATTGTGTTTTTTATATTTTTAGTTTCTAATATAGGTGGTTCATTAACTCCAATTGGAGATCCTCCTTTATTCTTAGGCTTTTTAAAAGGAGTGGATTTTACATGGCCTCTTATTTATATGTATAAACCTATGCTTTTTGTATCATTTTTTATATTTATTATTTTTTATTTTTTAGATACTTATTTCTATAAAAAGGAAAAAAGTTCAGCCCTGAAATCAAATGAATTATCAATTAAAATTGAAGGTAAAATTAATTTTATTTTAATTTTATTTGTAATTGGAGCAGTTATTTTGAGTGGTTTACAATCTTTCCAAACTTCGATATTTTCTTATCATGGAACTACAATGATAACCTTAGGAACTGGTATACAATTAACCATTTTATTATTAGTTACTATTATATCATTAAAAATTACACCTGATGAAATTAGAATAGGAAATGCTTTTACATGGGAGCCTATTAAGGAAGTCGCAAAATTATTTGCAACAATTTTTATAACGATGATTCCTGCTATTGAAATGCTTAAAGGTGTAACGAAAGAAATAGGCCCTATGAGTTGGATGAAAACAATTATTATTAATGAAGATGGTTCTAATATTGATACAATGTATTTTTGGCTTACAGGAATATTGTCAAGCTTTTTAGATAATGCTCCTACATATGTTGTTTTCTTTACAGCTGCATTAGGAGAACATAATGTTGAATGGCTAATGAATACAGGAAATACGCTTTTAGCAATCTCATGTGGTGCTGTTTTTATGGGAGCTATGACTTATATTGGAAATGCTCCTAATTTTATGGTTAAATCTATTTCTGAAGAAAATGAAATAAAAATGCCTAGTTTTTTTGGGTATATGGGATGGTCAATTTTAATACTATTCCCTATCTTTATAGTCACTAGTTTAATATTCTTTTAATAGTATGAAAATTGATTGGTTTAGATTAACAGAATTAATAAATGCAAATAATAAGATATTGCTTTCTACGCATATAAATCCTGATGCTGATGGACTTGGCTCAGAGGTTGCTATGTATTATCACCTTAAAAAAATGAATAAGGAATGTAAAATAATAAATATATCTAATATGATGGATAAATATGAATTTTTGAATAAAGATAATATTATTGAACAGTATAACTCTGAAATTCATGATTCGTGGATTGAAAAATGTAATTTAGCTATTATTTTTGATATTGGCAATCATAGTAGACTAGGAGAAATATCTAATCTTATAAAAAAGAATAATGTTTACTGTGTTTCTATTGATCATCATCCATCAGATGGGAGTTATTTTGACCATCAATTTTTAGATGTAAAATCTCCTGCTACAGGATTTATGGTTTGGCAGTATTTTAAATGTGAAACAATAGAACTATCATATGATATGGCAGAATCATTGTATGCGGCATTGATTACCGATACAGGTTCATTTAGATATAACTCTACAACATCAAATTGTCATATAATGGCTAAGGAATTATTGGACTTGGGTGTTAAGCCATATGATGTTTATGCGAGTATATATGAGCAAAGAAGTTTAGCTCAAATTAAATTATTTGGCAAAGCTATAGAAAGTTTAAAAATAGTTGGTGAATTTGGATGTATTAATATCTCGCTTTCTATGTTAGAAGAATGTGGCGCAACTTTAGATGATATTGATGGCTTTACAGATTTTATTAGATCTATCCAAGGTGTAGAGGTTGCATTTATGATATCTGAAATAAAAGAAAAAAACTATAGGATTAATTTTAGATCTAGAGGAAAATATATTATTAATGATATTGCAGAATATTTTAATGGAGGAGGACATAAATTAGCTGCAGGAGCAACAGTAAAAGGATTAAGTGTTGAAAAAATAGAAGGTGTTATATTAGATAAATTAAAAAATAAAAAGGAAGATTTATGTCAATAAAATCTGATAAATGGATAAGAGAAATGTCCTTGAAGAAAGAAATGATTTCTCCATTTGTTGATAATCAAATTAGAAAAGGGACTATATCATACGGATTATCATCTTATGGATATGACATTAGAGTATCTGATGAGTATAAAGTTTTTACAAATGTGAATAATAGTGTTGTTGATCCCAAAAAATTTGATGATAAATCTTTTATAGATTATAAAGGAGATGTTTGTGTTGTTCCTCCTAATAGCTTTGCATTAGCAAGAAGTATTGAGTATTTTAAAATACCTAGAAGTGTACTGACCATATGCTTAGGAAAGTCTACATATGCTAGATGCGGAATTATTGTAAATGTAACACCTTTTGAACCTGAATGGGAAGGACATGTAACTTTAGAAATTTCAAATACGACCCCATTGCCTGCAAAGATTTATTCAAATGAAGGCTTATGTCAAGTTTTATTTTTTGAATCAGATGAAGTCTGTGAAAAATCCTATAAGGATAAAGGTGGAAAATATCAAAGTCAAACTGGGATAACTTTAGCAAAACATAAATGAAGATAATAGTTGCAAAAGATGCTGGATATTGTTTTGGTGTTAGAGATGCTGTTAATTTAGCATACGATACGGCTAAAGAACATGGAGAAGTTTATATGCTAGGCGATATTGTGCATAATGAAAATGTAGTAAATGATTTAGAGAAGGTTGGTGCAAAAGTGGTTGAAAATATAGATGATGTACCAATTGATAAGCCTTTACTTTTAAGAGCACATGGTAGTAAAAGGAGTGTTTGGGAATCTGCTGAAAAAAAAGGTATGAATTTAGTAGATGCAACATGTCCATTAGTGCATGAAATCCATAGAGAAGTTAAAAAATTATCTGAAGAAGGAAGAAAGATTTTTGTTATAGGAGATCATGGACATGATGAAGTAGTCGCAATAGCTGATCAAGTTCCAAATAGTATTGTTTTGTCAACTGTAGATGAAGCTCGATCTTTAAAAAAAATTAAAAAAGCAGGTATTGTTAGTCAATCAACTCAAACTATTGAGAATGTACAAGAGATAATTAATATTTTAATGGAAAAAGTATTTGACTTACGATTTGTTAATACAATATGTTATCCTACTAAAAGAAATCAACAACAGATTAAACAATTGGCAAAAGAATCAGATGTCATGATTATTATAGGTTCATTTACAAGTGCTAATTCGAAACGATTAACATCATTATCAGAAACCTTGAATAAAAATACATATCAAGTAACAGATTCAAAAGATATTGATTCCAGCTGGTTTAATGATTGCGAAACAGTTGGAATAAGTGCAGGAGCATCAACTCCAGACTATTTAATTAAAGAAGTTAAAGACAAAATTATGTCTTTTTAAAGGAGATAAAATGGAAAAAGGTACATTTAAAATAAAAGTTGGTTTAGCTGAAATGCTGAAAGGTGGAGTCATTATGGATGTAACAAATGCTAAACAAGCATCTATAGCAGAAAAAGCAGGAGCTGTAGCTGTAATGGCTTTAGAAAAAATACCTGCAGATATAAGAAGGGATGGTGGTATATCTCGAATGTCTAATCCTAAAATGATATGTGAAATACGAGATAAAGTTTCAATTCCAGTCATGGCAAAATGCAGGATAGGACATTTTGCAGAAGCTCAAATACTTGAAGCCTTGGAAATTGATTTTATAGATGAAAGTGAAGTTTTGACTCCAGCTGATAACAGCTATCATGTTGATAAAAATAAATTTAAAGTTCCTTTTGTTTGTGGAGCTAGGAATTTAAGTGAGGCGTTACGTCGTATTGATGAAGGAGCCGCTATGATTAGGACTAAAGGTGAAGCTGGTTCTGGAAATATAGTTGAAGCAGTTAAACATATGAGAGCTATTACAAGTGAAATTAATTCTTTATCGCTCATGAGTAATGAGGATTTAATGAAATTTTCTAGTGATAATAATGCTCCTATTGATTTACTCCAGGAAACTAAAAAAATAGGAAGATTGCCTGTCCCTAATTTTAGCGCAGGTGGTATAGCTACTCCTGCTGACGCTTCTTTAATGATGCAACTTGGTGCAGAATCTTTATTTGTTGGGTCTGGTATATTTAAATCTGAGGATCCAGAAATGAGAGCTAATGCAATTGTTGAGGCTACTACATATTACGATGATCCTAAAAAGCTATCTGAAATTTCTTCAGGTTTAAAAGATGCGATGGAAGGTTTAGATATATCTGAAATACCTGAGAAAGATTTGTTGCAAAACAGAGGCTGGTAATTGAAAGTAGGCATTTTAGCTATTCAGGGAGATTTTTATTTACATAAAAAATCTTTTGATATAATAGGCGTTGAGACTTTATTTGTTCGAAAATTTTCTGATTTTAAAGAAATTGATTCTTTAATTATTCCTGGAGGAGAATCTACAACAATGTCTTTACTCCTTTCTAAGTATAAATTAGATGAAGTACTTTATGATTTTTCTTTAGATCATACTGTATTTGGAATTTGTGCAGGCTCTATTTTGATTTCAAAAAATTCTAATGATAAACGTATCAAAAATTTAAATATTATGCAGTTTGATTCTGTGCGAAATGCTTGGGGAAATCAAATTAATTCTTTCTCAGATTATATAAATATTAAGGAGTCATTAAATATAGATGATTTTTATACAACTTTTATTAGAGCTCCTAAATTTATAAATGTAGATCCATCATGTGAGATTCTTGCTAGTTATAACTCTGAACCAGTATTAATTAAAAACAAAAGACATCTAGCAGCTTCTTTTCATCCTGAAATGGGAGATGACACTAGATTGTTGGAATATTTTTTAAAATTTGCAAATGAATAATAAAGACTATAAAATATTATCTAAAATTAATAATCCTAATGATTTAAAAGGTTTATCAATTGGTGATTTGAAATTACTATCAGACGATGTATCAAATTATATTCATGATGTTATATCTAAGTTAGGTGGTCATTATTCTTCTCCGCTAGGAGTTATAGAATTAACTATAGCGCTTCATTATGTTTATGACACCCCAAATGATAAAATTGTTTGGGATGTTGGCCATCAAGCCTATGCGCATAAAATATTGACTGAAAGAAGAGATGCTTTTTCTAAAATAAGGCAATTTAAAGAAATAAGTGGTTTCTTAAAAATAGATGAAAGCTTATATGATTGTTATGGAGCTGGTCATACTAGTACATCTATATCTGCAGCTTTAGGGTTTGCGCATATGAGAGATATTGAGAAAAAAAAACATAATGTTCTTGCAGTCATTGGAGATGGAGCAATGACGGGAGGATTAGCATATGAAGGCTTGAATAATTTAGGTTATCATAGAACTCAATTAACAGTGGTTTTAAATGATAATTCTTTATCAATTTCAGAAAGTGTTGGAGCTTTATCAAAAGCTTTAACAAAGATCACAACGAATCCAATTTATAATAAGTTAAGAGATAATATATGGGATGTATCTGGAAAGGTTCCTGTAATATCAAAATATATAAGAACCGCATTGAAGAAAACTGAAGAGGGTATGAAGGCAACCTTTACTCCAGGTGGTTTTTTTGAAGAATTAGGGATTCGCTATATAGGTCCTATTGATGGTCATAATATAGGTGAGCTGATTAAAGTATTTGAATCAATCAAATCAATTGAGGGGCCTGTTTTATTACATGTTTATACCAATAAAGCAAAGAGAATAAAAGATTTCGGATCAGATGATGCAGTAAAATATTACAGCCTTTCACCAAAAGGGTCTACTAATAAAGAAAACACATATACCTTTTCAAATGTTTTCGGAAAGTCAATGCTAAATTTAGCTGATAATAATAATTTTTTATGTGTTACTGCTGCAATGAAGGTTGGTACAGGATTAGCAGAGTTTGCAAAAAAATATAAGGATAGGCATATTGATGTTGCTATTGCAGAGCAGCATGCACTTACATATGCTTCTGGTATATCTGCTGCAGGAGGAGTCCCTGTTATTGCTATTTATTCAACATTTATTCAAAGGGCATATGATCAAATTATACATGATATTGCACTGCAAAAATTACCTGCTGTTATATGTCTTGATAGATCCGGTCTTGTAGGAGCTGATGGACCAACACATCATGGCGTTTTTGATATTCCCTTCTTAAGAGCTATTCCTAATATTATTGTTACGTCTCCTAAAGATGGATTTGAACTTCACGATTTGCTATATACTGCAATTAAGAGTAGAAAAATATTTTCTATTAGATATGGTAAGATTGATACGAATTATAGTGATGATTATAAACCTAAATTATTAAATATTGGTTCATGGGAATATTTGATTAAAGGTGATAGCATTATTTTATTGGCTGTAGGCTCAATGGTTGAAAGTGCACTTGAAATTTCTAGTCTATTTAGAAATAATGATAATTTAAATATAAGTGTAGTTAATTGTAGGTTTGTTAAACCTCTTGATTATAAAATGCTAGATGAAATAAATAGTAAATATTCTTTTATATATACAATTGAAGAAGGTAATATATCAGGAGGTTTTGGTTCATCGGTATTAGAATATTTCTCTCAAAAGAAATATAATAGTTATGTTAAATTATTTGGTATAAGAGATGAATTTATTGATCATGGTTCTAGAATGGAATTGTTAGACTCTATTGGTTTATCATCACAAAAAATGTACGAAGTTATTAAGGAAGAATATGAAAAATAATTCTTATAATAAATGGAAAGAAAAATCTCAGTCATCTAAAACAAGAGATTATGATTTTAATACAATATCAGATAAAACTTTAGATATTCTTTATCATCCTGATTCAGTTAGTGATGAATTCTTAAATAAAGTTAACTATCCAGGAGAGTTTCCATATACTAGAGGTATCCATGCAAATATGTATAGAGGAAAATTATGGACTATGCGACAATTTTCTGGTTTTGGTTCACCTGAGGATACTAATAATCGATATAAATTTTTATTAAATAATGGCCAGACAGGTTTATCTGTTGCATTTGATATGCCTACTTTAATGGGGTATGATGCTGATGATGAGCTATCTGATGGTGAAGTAGGCCATTGTGGTGTTTCAATTAGCAGTTTAGATGATATGGAAATGTTATTTAAAGATATTGATTTGGATAAGATTAGTGTATCTATGACTATTAATGGACCTGCTGTTATAATTTTTGCATTTTATGTTGCATTAGCAATCAAAAGAGGTCTTGATATTTCCAAGCTTAACGGAACATTACAAAATGATATATTAAAAGAGTATATTGCTCAAAAAGAATGGATTTATCCACCTAAAGAATCAATTAGGCTTATTGTAGATATGATAGAATATTGTACTTCTAAAATGCCAAAATATAATACTATATCTGTTAGTGGCTATCATATTAGAGAGGCGGGATCTACTGCTGTTCAAGAATTAGCCTTTACTCTATCTAATGGTTTTGCATATTTAGATGCATGTATAGATAGAGGTATGAAAGTTGATCAAGTCGCTCCAAGATTATCATTCTTTTTTAATTCTCATTCAGATTTTTTTGAAGAAATATGTAAATATAGAGCTGCTAGAAGGATATGGTCAAAAAAATTAAAAGAATATTATAATGCTAAAGATGAAAAGTCAATGAAGTTACGCTTCCATACTCAAACAGCAGGTTTTTCTTTAACAGCTCAACAACCTGAAATAAATATAGCTAGAACAAGTTTTCAGGCTCTATCTGCTGTTTTAGGGGGAACTCAATCATTGCACACAAATTCAATGGATGAGACCTTAGCTCTTCCATCAGAAAAAGCAGCTGAAATTGCATTGCGTACACAGCAAATTTTAGCTTATGAGACAGGAGTTGCTAATGTAGTTGATCCTCTTGGAGGTTCTTATTATGTAGAAGAATTGACTGATAATATAGAAAAAGAAGCAAATGAATATTTTGAAAAAATAGAAAGTATAGGTGGAGTTGTAAATGGTATTGAATCAGGATATTTTCAAAAAGAAATTGCAGATTCATCTTCTATGTATAATGATAAAATAGAAAAAAAAGAACGCTATATAGTTGGTGTGAACAAATTTATTAAAGAAGATGAAAATATTGAAATTCCTATTCTTGAAATAACAGATAAGGTTCAAGTAAAACAAATTAATAAATTGAATAAAATTAAATCTTCTAGAAATAATAAAGCTGTATCTGAAAAGTTAGAAAGAATAACTAAATCTTGTAATGGTACAGATAATTTGCTCCCCTTAATTATAGATGCTGCACTTGAGTATGCAACTTTAGGTGAAATTGTCAATGCTATGAAAACTGTATTTGGAGAATGGAATGAACAATCTATTATATGAAAAATAAACTGTTTACAATTGGGGTGGAAGAGGAGTATATGATTTGTAATCCTGAATCATACGATTTGTATGATAAGGCGAATGAGATCCTTTCTTTTTTAGATGAATCAGAGAAAGATAGATATTCCTATGAATTATTATTAAGTGAAATAGAGGCAAATACCCCTATATGTAATGATGTAGATGATGCTATTATACAAATAATTAAAAATCGTAATAGATTGAAAGATATTGGAGAAAATCTAGATTTTAAAATAGGTATTAGTGGCACTCATCCAACAGCATTACCTGATGAGCAAAATTTTGTAAATAATGAATCTTATAATTGGGTTTCATCTCAATTGCGTGAGTATGCAAGGCAAAATATAACTTTTTCAACCCATGTTCATATTGGGTTAAATGATAATGATACTATTATTAAGGTTATGAACGCGTCAAATGCTTGGATCGCTCCATTAATAGCTCTATCTGTCAACTCCCCTTTTTTTGGTGGAAAAGAAACGGGTATGCAATCTTCTAGAACATTTCAATTTGGAATATTCCCTAGAACAAATATAATTCATAAGATAGATAACTCTGAAGAATATTTTAAGATTGTTAATAACTTGAAGCTTTCAGGTGCAATAGCAAAACAAAGGCATATATGGTGGAAAATAAGACCTCATTTAAATTATAGTACAATAGAATTTAGGGTGTGTGATATACAAAGATCATTAATTAATACAAAAATGATTATTGCTATCACTCAAGCTTTAGTGCATAGAATATATATGGATATTGAAAAAAATAAAATTTTCAAAAATTATAATATGGAATACTTGAATGATGGAATTTGGAAAGCTGCTAAACTTGGAATATATGGTTCTATAGTATGCCCTTTGAAAGAAGACATTGTTAGCATGAAAGACGCAGTATATCGTATGTTGGATTATATACATTCATCATTAGTATATTTTGGTAATGAAAAAATCATTGAAAATGTTGAGAAGATTTTGGATGGAAAAACAGAATCTAAAGAGCAAATTGATATATACAATAAATTTGGTTTCTTAGGATTAAAAAAATTTTTAGTTGATTCTGTTGAATATAGTATTAAAGAATAATAAAGGGAGGGAGTATGTCGAGACGTATAGTCCATGTTATAGGTACAGGTACAATAGGAGAGCCTTTAATAGGTCTTCTTTGTAATTTTAAAAATGATTTAGGTATAGATGAAGTTACATTTAATAAATATACTCCATTAACTACTGATAGATCAAAAGTTGCGAATTTATTAAAAAGGGGAGCTAGACTATCAACTAATGAAGATAAAATTGATGGGTTTAATAATATAGGCTTAAAAGCAGAATTTACATCTGAAGAAGCTATAAAGCGAGCATCTGTAGTTATAGATTGTACTCCTAGTGGTTTTGGGCATAAAAACAAAAAAGATTTTTATGATAAACATTTAGATTCTACTCTTGGATTTGTTGCTCAAGGAAGCGAATTTGGATTTGGCAAGATGTATGCAAGAGGAATTAATGATTCAATTCTTGATCATGAAAAAGATAAATTTATTCAAGTTGTTTCTTGTAATACACATAATTTGTCAACAATAGTAAAAACCTTGGCACTATCTGAAGGTAATGATAACCTAATTGAAGGAAGATTTAATTTGATTAGAAGAGCAAATGATTTAAGTCAGACTTCTAGTTTTGTGCCTTCTCCTCAAGTTGGAAAGCATGGAGATGATGTGTTTGGAACGCATCATGCAAGAGATGCACATTTATTATTTGATACAATGAATATAAAGTTAGATCTTTTTTCTTCAGCTATGAAAATCAACTCACAGTATATGCATATTCAACATTTTTATTTAAAATTAAAGAATAAAACAACTATGCAATCTATTTTATCTAAATTTGAATCTAATGATAGAATTGCTTTAACAGATAAAGTAAACGCAAATGAAGTTTTTTCATTTGGTCGTGATCATGGGCATTTTGGAAGAATATTAAATCAATCTGTTGTATCAGTTCCTTCATTGAATTTGAGAAATGGAAATGAAATTACTGGGTTTTGTTTTACTCCTCAAGACGGAAATTCATTATTAAGTTCTATAGCTATAACTGAATGGTTTTTATATCCTCATTCATATGAAGATAAAATTCAATGCTTAAAACCTTTGTTTTTTGATGAGGTATAGCATTTATTTTGATGATTTTAAAACATGTATCTGATAACCTTAATCCTTATTTAAAAGAAAATGGTAATAATAAATTAGTATTAGGAGTATCAGGAGGCGTTGATAGTATTGTTTTGCTTGATGTTTTAAATAAGCTTAAAGAACAATATTGCATATCGATTAGCTTAATTCATATTAACTATGGTATTCATCCAAAAGCACAATTAGCAGAAGATTTGTGCTATGACTTAGCATCAAAATATAATATTGATATAGCATCAAAAGCAGTAGACTTAAAAAGTTCTAATTTTGAAGCTAGTGCGCGAGATTTTAGATATAATATGTTTAATGAATATTCTAAAAAAAATAGTATTGATTATATCCTTACAGCTCATCATAAAGACGATCAGATTGAAACATTACAGATGAAATTTCTAGATGGTTCAGATTGGGTATCTTTTTTAGGAATAAGAAAAAAATATGGTAATATTATAAGGCCTATGTTAAATATAACTAAGAAAGAAATATTAATGTATGCTAATAATCAAGCATTATCATGGATAGAAGATTCTTCTAATACAAATATAAATTATAGGCGAAATAATATAAGATTAAATGTTATCCCTGAAATAATAAAAAATAATCCAGGTCATATTGATGAGCTTATGCAAAAGCATTATAATGCTATAAAAAAAATATCATTATTAAAAGATAAAATGATTTTTTTTAGGAATGAGTATATAATAGAATCACATCCTGGATGTATCATTATTTCAAATAAAGTGATAGATATTGAGGATAGAATAAGCTTTAAAATATTTTATCAAGACCTATGTCAAAAATATTTTAATTGTGGTTTGTATTCTACTAAAAAACATTGGAAGCAATTTTATCTTTTTGTTTTAAATTCAAGGGTTCATTCTTTATTTGATTTAAATAAAGATATAAGAATTATAAAGAAAAAAGAATTCCATTATATTTATACAAACAATTTACCCTTAAGTAAAATTAATAAAATTATTAAACAAAATGAATATCATTAAATATAAAGAATCTATATTTGAAAAATACATCTCTAATTCAGAGATAATTGATAGATGTCAAATTATTGGAGAAGAACTTAATGACAAATATCTTAAAGAAGAGGTTGTCCTCTTAGGTTTGTTAGATGGTTGCTTACCATTTATGAAAGATTTATCAAAATTTTTAAAATTTAACTTTAAACCTTGTTTTGTTAAAATTTCATCATATAAGGGGTTTGAGTCTGGAGATATAAAACTTGAATCTTCATTAAATGAAAGCGATATTTACAATAAAAATGTTATCGTAATTGATGATATAATAGATACAGGTAAAACTATTTGCTATATAAGGTCATACTTAGAAAATTTGCAAGCAAAAAAAATTAAAATTGCTTCATTGTTAGTAAAAGATAGTTCTCTTAAATTAACAGATTGGTTTGGATTCAAAATTGATGATGAATTTGTTATAGGCTATGGTATGGATCTAGATAATCAGTTTAGAGATTTAAAACATATATATATAAAGAAAGTGTAATGAGTAAAAAAAATAAAAATAAAATAACTAAAAATTTAATTAATAATTTCATTCTTTGGACTTTAATTATTGTGATTTCAATTACTATGTTGAATTATTTTGATTTAAGTAAAAAGAGTCGGAATATTCCTTATTCTACATTCCTAGAATTATTAAATGATAATAGTCTTAATCGAAATATTTCCAAAGCTGTTATAACAGGTAATGATTTGGTTGCAGATTGTGATCCTGGATGTGTTTTATCTGGATATGATGAACCAATAAAAGTATTTAATGTTGTATTGCCGAATATTACTATAGATAAAGTTGATGAATGGAATCAAATGTTGGGTTCAAATGTACAGATAGAAATTAGAAAAAACAGTCCTAGCGCTATGGATTATTTGTTTCAATTTTCTCCATGGTTATTAATTATTGCATTTTGGTTTTTTATTATGAGACGTATGCAGGGAGGAGGAGGTCAGGGTGGTATATTTTCATTTGCCAAAAGTAAGGCTAGAATCATATCTCCAGATAAGCCTAAAGTTATGTTTAAAGATGTTGCAGGATGCGAAGAGGCAAAAACAGAACTGCAAGAGATTGTAGGCTTTTTGAAAAGTCCTAAAAAATATTCAAGTATAGGGGCAAAGATTCCACGAGGAGCTCTGTTATTAGGTCCTCCAGGAACAGGAAAAACTTTATTAGCAAAAGCTGTTTCGGGTGAAGCCAAAGTTCCTTTTTTTACTATTAGTGGAGCAGAATTTGTTGAAATGTTTGTTGGTGTTGGTGCTAGCAGAGTCAGGGACTTGTTTGATCAAGCAAAGAAGAATTCTCCTAGTATAATATTTATTGATGAAATAGATGCTGTTGGTAGACATCGCGGTGCAGGTCTTGGAGGAGGGCATGATGAAAGAGAGCAAACTTTAAATCAGATTTTAGTTGAAATGGATGGCTTTGATACTAAATCAAATGTAATTTTATTAGCAGCTACTAATAGGCCTGATGTATTGGATAAGGCTTTATTGAGGCCAGGTCGTTTTGATAGACAGATAGTCGTTGATACTCCTGATTTAGCTGGACGTGAAGCAATATTGAAAATCCATACTCGCAAAGTTCCTTTGAGTAAAGATGTTAATTTAAAAACTATAGCTAAAGGTACTCCTGGACTTGCAGGTGCAGATTTAGAAAATTTAGTTAATGAATCAGCTTTGTTAGCTGCACGAAATAATAAAAAAACTATATCTATGGTTGATTTTGAAAATGCTAAAGATAAGGTGATGATGGGTATAGAAAGAAAAAGTATGGTTTTAACTCCGTCAGATAAAAAAATTATAGCCTATCATGAGGCAGGTCATGCTCTTGTTGCTTATCATACAAAAGGAGCAGATCCAGTCCATAAAATTACAATTATTCCCCGAGGACAAGCCCTTGGTATTACTGCTCAAATTCCTGAGATAGAAAGGTTTAATTATTCTAAAACCTATATGCTTGGGAGATTGAATATTTTAATGGGAGGAAGGTGTGCTGAAAAATTAATATTTCATGATACTACAACTGGTGCAGGTAATGATATTGAAGTAGCTACTAATATAGCTCGTAAGATGGTTTGTGATTGGGGTATGAGTGATAAAATTGGTCCCTTGAAATTTGGTAAAAAAGATGAAGAAGTATTCTTAGGTAAAGAATTATCACAGCAAAAAAACTACAGTGAAGAAAAATCTATATTAATAGATAGTGAAATTAGTTCATTGGTAAAAAATGCAGAATCAGAAGCAGATGATATACTATCTAAATTTAGATATCAGTTAGATGATATTGCTCATGAATTATTAGAAAAAGAAACAATTTCAGGTGATCGTATGCGTGCTATTATAGAATCTGATGATTTTAGACTATCTTCTGAGCCTATTAATAAAAAATCTGAAACTGCTACTTCTAGAAGAAGAAAAAATAAGCCTTAATAATTGACTCTATACTTTAAAAAGCCTATTGTAATGGGTATATTGAATCTTACGCCAGATTCCTTTTATGATGGTGTTAAGGATTTAGACTTAATCTCATTAGAAAAAAAAGTAAAAAAAAATAAATATGCGGATATTATTGATGTCGGGGCTGAATCTACACGTCCTTTTTCTGATTCAATAACTTCAGAAGAAGAAATAGAAAGACTCTCTATTTTTATGGATATTAAAGATAGTATTAAGCAAAAGCTATCTATAGATTCTTATAAATATGACGTAATTAAATATGCTCTTGATAATGGTTTTAATATTATTAATGATATATCTGGAGGAGGAGATAAAAATTGTAATATAGGTTTAGCTGCAGAGTATGGTGTCCCAATTATTATTATGCATATGCAAGGTAATCCTAGAACAATGCAGATTAAACCAAAATATGATAACCTTATTGATGATATTTTATTCTTTTTTAACTCTAAAATTAAAATCATGAAAAATGAATTTGATTTATCAGATGAACAAATCATTATAGATCCAGGTATAGGATTTGGAAAAAGTATACAAGACAACTATTCTATTATAGACAATATATATCGATTTAAAGATTTAGGGTTCCCTCTTTTAATTGGACTATCAAGAAAATCCTTTTTATCTATTGATGGGGATCTTCCACAAGAGCGAAAAAAAGCAAGCTTACAAATGCAGTCTATAGCTATGTATAATGGCGCTGATTATATTAGGACTCACGATGTTTATGATACATATCAATCGGTAAGAATTATTGATAGATTTAAAAAATAGGTATAAATTCTTTTATGGATATACAGACCTTTAAAGATGCTTGTACAAAAGTTAATGAAAAGTATTTGACAATCAGAGGTTATCTTTGACATTGATTTATTGAAAAATAAATTAAAATCCTTAGAAATCAAAACTTCATCTGATGGATTTTGGAATGATAAATCGATAGCTAATAATATTTTAAAAAAAATTAAAAAGTTTAATAATAGACTTGATTTTTACAATGAATTATCTAATCAATATGAATTATTAGATTTATATTTAAAAGAAAATATAGATAATAACAAAGTTAATATAGAATCTATTTCAGAATTAAAAAAGTTTTCTAACCTTGTTAAAGATCTTGAAATCAGGACACTTTTAAATAATAATGATGATGATAAAAATGTTGTATTAACAATACATCCAGGTGCTGGAGGAAAGGACTCTCAAGATTGGGCTTTTATGCTATATCGAATGTATATAAAATGGGCAGAATCTAATAATTATAAATATAGTATATTAAGTTATAATGAGGGTGATGAAACAGGAATTAAAGATGTAAGTATTCAAATTAATGCTGATTATGCATTTGGAAAACTTCAATCAGAAAGAGGTATTCATCGATTGGTGCGAATATCACCATTTGATAGCAATGCTAAACGACATACATCATTTGCTGCAGTATTTATAGATCCTCTAATAGATGATGATATAGATATAGAAATTAATGATAATGATCTTAAAATTGATACTTATAGAGCAAGTGGGGCTGGTGGCCAACATGTGAATAAAACAGATTCAGCTGTTAGAATAACTCATTTAGATAGTGGAATAACAGTTCAGTGTCAAAATCAGAGGAGTCAGCTAAAAAATAAAAATATAGCAATAAAAATTCTAAAATCCCGTTTATATCAACTTAAATTAGATGAGATGAATAATAAGAAAAATGAACTAAATCTAGAAAAAAAAGATATTGCTTGGGGAAGTCAGATTAGATCATATGTCTTTCATCCTTATAATCTAATTAAAGATCATAGAACTAATTATGAGACATCTAACATACAAAAAGTTTTAGATGGTAGTATTGATGAATATATAAAAGCATATTTATTATTTAATATGGAGAAAAATAATGTCAAATAATGATCAAGAAATAGGCCAGAGTTTAAAGCAAATTATAGAATATAGATTAGGTAAAATAAAAGCACTTAAAGAGGCTGATATTAACCCATTTCCTCATAGTTTTGATTTGAAACACACAGTTTCTGATCTACTTAATATTAAAGAACCTTTTACTGATGAATATCAAACAGCTGGTAGAGTTGTTGCAATAAGACGAATGGGAAAAGCTTCTTTTTGTCATATTCAAGATGAAGGAAAAAAGATTCAAATATATCTTAAAAGTAATATGCTTAAAGAAGGAATGTATGATTTATTAGTTCGTAATATGGATATTGGGGATATCCTTGGATTTAAGGGGCAATTATTTTATACAAAGACTCAAGAATTATCAATTAAATGTACTGAATTGACTATGCTTTCTAAAAGTATCAGACCTCTTCCAAATATAAAAGAAAAAGAAGGAGAATCTTTTTTTAGTTTTGAAGATAAGGAATTACGTTATAGAAATCGACATTTAGATTTAATTGTTAATCCATCTATAAAAGATGTGTTTGTTGCCAGAAATACAATAATTAATGAAGTAAGATATTTTTTAAATAAAGAAAATTATTTAGAAGTTGAAACACCTGTACTTCAGCCTGTTTATGGAGGAGCAAATGCATGCCCTTTTACTACCTTCCATAATACATTAGATGAAAAGCTTTATCTGCGAATATCATTAGAATTATACCTAAAAAAATTAATTATAGGTGGTATTAATAGAGTGTTTGAAATTTCAAAAAACTTCAGGAATGAAGGAATGGATAAAAATCATAACCCTGAATTTACAATGGTTGAGTTTTACGCTGCATATTGCGATGTGTATGATATGATGAAATCTACAGAAGCATTAGTTAAATCTATTCTTAATAAATTGAGTGATAATAATGATAATATGAAAATTTCTTTTGGACAGCATGAAATAGAAGTGCAAGATAAATTCGAAGTTCTTGATTTCTTTGAATCTATTAAAACTTTTTCTAATACAGATGTCTCATCTATGGGATTAGAAGAATTGTATGCTTTCTTAAAAAAATCAAAAATTAAAATAGAAAAAAATGCAAATTATGGTAACTTGATTGATAAAGTCTTTAGTCATTTTGTTGAGCCTAATTTAATTCAACCAACTTTTGTTATTAATTTTCCTAAAGAAATTTCTCCATTAGCAAAAAGTCATAGGGAAAATAATGCTCTAGTCGAACGTTTTGAGCTTTTTATTGGTGGTATGGAGATTGCAAATTCATTTACTGAATTAAATGATCCTATTGATCAATTAGAAAGACTTACTACACAGTTAAAATTGAGGGCAAAAGGAGATAAAGAAGCGCAGGTCATTGATTATTCATTTATAGAAGCTATGGAAGTTGGTATGCCTCCTACAGGTGGAGTAGGACTTGGTATTGATAGGCTAGTAATGTTATTTACAGGAAATACCAGTATAAAAGATGTTATTCTGTTTCCTGCAATGCGTACAGAGTAGATGTCTAAATACCACTTTATAATCTCAAAACTTTTAAAGCTTAACTATAAAAGTTTAAAGTCACTTGTTAATCTATCTATTTTTTTATCTATATTTATTTGTGTTTTTTTAATACCTGTTTGTTTATCTGTTATTGATGGATTTGAGCATAATATAAAATCAAAGATTGTTTCATTTGATGGTTACGCCAGGGTTTATTTAGATGAAATTAATTATGAACAATATCAGTATATAGAACAAAATACTTATGCTTTAAAATTCCATGAAAATGAGGGCATTATTAAAACAAATAAAGCTTCAGAAGCTGTTACTATACATGCTTATATTGATGATTACAATCCTCTTTATCATTTACGAGATTTTTTATTATTCAATACTGTAAATATTAATAAAAAAGATAGTAATGGTATTTTTATTGGTAAAGCTTTGCATGATAGATTATTTTCATCTTCTATTTTAGATACTTTACAAAAACAGGTTATTTTGATAAATTCTGATAATATCATCCGAAATGTTGATGTTTTAGGTGTATTCCAAACGTATGTTCCATTGTATGATGAACATTTTGTATTATCTAATATAAATGAATACCATGCTAGTGGTTTTATAATAGATAAAAGTAGTTATAATAAATTAGAAAAAAATATTAGTTCTTCTTTTTATACGTATGATCAAAGATATTATGAGTTCTTGAAGTGGCTTAATTCATATGATTTGCCTATTTTTATATTGCTTTTATCCATCGTTTGTATTGCATTGATAAATAATATATTTTGCTTTAATATAGATATAGTTAACCGTAAACGTGATAGCTATATATTCGATATACTCGGTTTATCCTTTAAGCAAATTAATTTTATTTATACTTATAAGTATTTTTTATTAACTCTATTTGCAATATTTTCAGGTACAATTGTAGCACTAGTATTGATTTATATGCAGTTAAATTACAATTTGATAAAACTTCCAATACAAGTTTATTTTTCAAATTCAATTTCTTTATCCGTGAAATTTGTTCACTTTTTATATGCTCCTTTTATATTTTTGATTCAATCATTCTATATTCTAATAAAAAAAAGAAAAATATTAAATGCGATATAAAATTTCTTTAATACTTAGGTATTTTCTATATACAGAGAATGGTGTGTTTAGAAAATCTTACTTATTTCAAATTACAACCGTTTATATTGGTGCATTAATAATATCGTTAACTTTATCTATTATGGATGGTATGCAAAATCAGATTTTTAATAAAGTATCTGATTTTAATTATAGATATAGATCTGAGCATTATATTGAGGAACCTGCTAATATTGGGTTTTCTGAAATAGCTCGAATGAAATTCAAAGGGCAGGAAAATATAATTAATACTTATGGTTATCAAATTTTCGAAGATTATAGAAACAAAATTAACAATCATATTTTATATAGCTCTTCAGATTTATCTACGTTTATAGATAATCGAGTCATGATTGGAAAATCACTATCTAAAGAATATAATATAAATTTAGGAGATACTATAATATTAGAGGATATAGTCAATATTAATATTGTAAGTGGAAAATTTAATTCTGCATATTTTATAGTTTCAGATATATATGAATTTCCTTTTTTAAACTATGATTTAGAAAATGTTTTTATAGAACATAATGGTTTTCTTTTTAACCAATTTAATCCTATTTATTATTATGATTCAGAAGAAATTCTAATAGCATCTAATTATAATTTTAAAGAAAATATGATTGAATATATAGACTTGTTTTCGGCAATAAACTTTGAAAAAAAAGTATATATTTTAATTGGGCTTATAGGTATCCTTATTTCATCTATTATTATATTTAATAATACCATGTTAGTTTTAATAGAAAAAATAAAGCAGTTTCAAGCCTTATTGTCAATTGGGTTTAATAGAATCTCATTTGTATCATTATGTATGTTTAATAATATTATTTTATCAGCAGTATTTTCTTTATTAGGCCTTTTTTCAACATTTTTACTATATATTATAAATAAGGAATATGGTTTTTTAGATAGTATATTTATTAATACTCCTTTTGATACTTTGCCGATTCTACTATCTTTTAGTAATTTTTCTTTAACTTTTATATTGATTATAGCTATATCAGCTCTATCAACATATTTATCTATTATAAATATGGAAAATAAAATTATAAATAAAACCTTATAAAATGAGAATAATTGAATTAAAAAATATTAAAAAATCTTATGTTAATGGCGATGAATCTATAGTAGTTCTTGAAAATCTCTGTTTAGGTATTAATAAAAATGACATTATTACAATCTTTGGTAATTCTGGAGTTGGAAAATCTACTCTTTTATCTATTGTATCAGGCATGTTAAAAGCAGATTCAGGACAAGTGATAATAAATGGAAATTCTTTAAACAAGAATAATAGTTTGAAGATTAGACGAAATTATTTAGGAATATTATTTCAAGATAACAACTTGTTATCTGAATTCTCTGTAATGGAAAATTTAATGTTACCAATGCTTATTAATGGCCAGACAAAAAATAAAGCTATATTTAATGCAGAGTATCTTTTAAACCTAATTAATATGGATCAATATTCATATAGATATCCTAGGACTTTATCTAAGGGGGAAGCTCAGAGAATAGCCTTGTTAAGGTGTATTGCTAATACCCCCAAGATAGTAATAGCAGATGAGCCAACAGCAAATCTAGATGAAAATAATTGTAAACTATTATTAGAATTAATAGTTAAACTTAATAAGAGTTTAGATATTACGTTTCTTATTGCAACGCATGATGAACGTTTTTTATCTATTTCTAGTAATTCTTATAAATTGTTTAATGGAGATTTAAGTAGCAATGAATGAAAATTATACAAATGGAATACAGAAAGTTTTAAAATATGCAAAAGAGGAAGCGCTTCGTTTGGCTAATACTTTTGTTGGTTCAGAGCATCTTTTATTAGGTGTTATTAAAGATATTGATGGAAATGCATATAACCTTTTGAGTGCAATAGGATGTGATCTTGTATCTATTAAAAATAAAATTGAAAAAGAAATAGAGAGTATGAATAAGACAATATCCGTTGGGCATCTTCCCTTTACAAGAAGAGCAGAGAGGATACTTAAAAGTTCATATGCTAATGCTAAAAAGATGGGTGAAACGGCAGCTTCTCAGCATCATATGCTTTTGGCAATGACTCTTGAAAAAGATGGTACTGTAAAAAGTATCCTAGATAGCTCATCTGTTAATTCTGAAATTGTATCTTCATTTATTTCTTCTAATAAATCTAAGAAAAATATAAACTTTGAAAATAATGCTAAGAATTTATCTGTTGGAGATGATGATTCTCTTAAATTAAGTTCTTTTAAATCCTTTTCAAGAAGTATTAGTAAAATGGCAGAAGCTAATCTTTTAGACCCTGTGATTGGAAGGACTGATGAAATTGAAAGATTAACACAGATTTTATCAAGAAGAAAGAAAAATAACCCTGTATTAATAGGTGAGCCAGGTGTTGGAAAAACAGCAATTGTTGAAGGTCTAGCAATTAGGATTTTTGAAAAAAAAGTACCACGGATATTATGGGATTATAAAGTTATAGCATTAGATATGACAGGCCTTATAGCTGGTACAAAATACAGAGGTCAATTTGAAGAAAGAATGAAAAAGTTTATGGTCCAATTAGAAAAGACCAATAATGTTATTTTATTCATTGATGAATTGCATACTATTGTTGGAGCTGGAGGAGCAACAGGTTCTTTAGATGCTGCAAATATATTTAAACCTGCTTTAGCTAGGGGAGATATTCAAATTATTGGAGCAACTACACTTAATGAATATAAAAAGTTTATAGAAAAAGATGGTGCGTTGGAACGTCGATTTCAAAAAATAATTATTGATGAGCCTAGTACAACTGACACTATTAATATACTAGATGGTATAAAAGAAAAATATGAAGCCCATCATAATGTAAGAATATCAGATTCTGTAATTAAAAATTGTGTTGAGTTAAGTCAGAGATATATTACTGATAGATTTTTGCCTGATAAAGCTATTGATGTTATGGATGAGGTCTGCTCAAGAAAGAGGCTAAATGATTTAATAATACCTAAATCTATTCTTTCCTTAGAAACAAAGATTTCAAAAATTAATAAAGAAAAAGAATCTGCTATTCAAAATCAAACATTTGAATTAGCAGCTAAACTTAGAGATAAAGAAAAAAAATTAATCTCAAAATTAGAAGAAGAACAATTAAAATTTTCTAATGAAACAGAAAATTATTTAACTATTACAGATAAAGATGTTTTTGATACTTTATCTATTATTACAGGTATTCCTATGTATAGAATTACTCAGAAAGAATCTGAAAAAATATTGCATATGGGAGATGATATTAAAGAGAGAATTATTGGACAGGATCATGCCATTGATATACTGGTTTCATCTATACAGCGAGCGCGAGTTGGTTTTAAAAATCCGAAACATCCTATAGGCTCATTTATATTTTTAGGTCCATCTGGAGTTGGGAAAACAGAACTAGCAAAACAATTAGCTGATTACTTGTTTGAAAATAATACATCTTTAATTAAGATTGATATGTCTGAATATATGGAAAGATACAATGTGTCAAGATTAATAGGCGCTCCTCCTGGATATGTTGGATATGAAGAAGGTGGATTTCTTACAGAAAAAGTTAGAAGAAACCCATATTCTATTGTTCTATTTGATGAAATTGAAAAAGGACATCCAGATGTTTTTAACTTGCTGTTACAGATTTTAGATGAAGGGCAGTTAACAGATAGCTTAGGACATAATGTTGATTTTAAGAATACTTTAATTATTATGACTTCAAATATAGGTACTGCAAGGATAAGCTCATCTAAAATTGGGTTTATTGAGGATGATATTGCTGACACAAGTAAAGCAATTAATGATGAAGTCAAAAAATATTTTAAACCAGAATTTTTAAATAGACTGGATGATATAATTGTTTTTAATCAATTAACTCAAGATAATTTATATAAAATTATTGATTTTGAAATGCAAGATTTAAAAACTAATTTAAAGAAAAAGGGTATTTCTTTAAGAGTGCACCAAACAGCTAAGAAAATTTTATTGCAAGAAGGATCATATCAAGAATGGGGGGCAAGGCCAATTAGACGAGTTATACAAAATAAAATAGAAAGTGAAATATCTATTAGATTTTTGGATCAAAGATTCTTAGATAATGGCGGCAATATTACTATCACTGGTAAAGATGCTCAGTTAGTATTTAAACAAAAGCCTACAAAAAAAGCTTCTAAAAAAACTAAAACTAAACAAAGCATATCTTGATTACTGACAAAATGACTGCATTTTTATGTATGGCATAATAATTGTGTTATATTAGTCTAGTTAATTTTATATTTTAAACAGGAGTAATATTTCATGGGAAAAATAATTGGGATAGATTTAGGAACAACAAATTCATGTTTTGCTGTTATAGAGGGAGGTACACCAAACGTCATTACTAATAAAGAAGGTAATCGTACTACTCCATCTGTTGTGGCATTTACAAAAGATAAAGAAACTTTAGTAGGCCAATCAGCGAAAAGGCAAGGAGTTACAAATCCTAAGAATACAATTTTTTCAGCTAAAAGATTTATTGGAAGAACATATAAAGAAATCACTAATGAAATTCCTAATTTCCCCTTTGATTTAAGCGAAGGTAAGAATAAGGAAGTTGTTATTAAAGCAAATAATAAAGATTATGCACCTGCTCAAATTAGTGCAATGATTTTACAGAATATTAAATTAACAGCAGAGGAATATTTGGGTTCTGAGGTTACTGATGTAGTTGTTACTGTACCTGCTTATTTTAATGATTCTCAAAGACAGGCAACTAAAGATGCGGGGACTATTGCAGGGCTTAATGTAAAAAGAATTATAAATGAACCTACTGCGGCAGCGTTAGCCTATGGTCTAGATAAGAAGAATAAAGATCAAAAAATAGCAATTTATGATTTAGGTGGTGGGACTTTTGATGTATCTATATTAGAGATAGGAGATGGTGTTTTTGAAGTAAAATCAACTAATGGAGATACTCAGCTAGGTGGTGATGATTTTGATAATATTATTGTTAATTGGCTTGCTGAAGAATTTAAAAAATCAGACTCTATAGATCTTAAAAAAGATCCTATGGCATTACAAAGACTTAAAGAAGCTGCAGAAAAAGCAAAATGTGAACTATCTTCTTCAACTCAAACAGAGATAAATTTGCCATTTATTACTGCAGACAACTCTGGTCCTAAGCATTTAAATCTTACATTAAATAGAGCAAAATTTGAAAGTTTGATTGGGGGTTTGGTTAAAAAAACTATCAAGCCATGTGAACAGGCTTTAAAAGATGCTAATATGTCTTCATCTGATATTAATGAAGTTATACTTGTTGGAGGATCTACAAGAATACCTATGGTTCAAGAAACAGTAAAAGAGGTATTTGGTAAAGAAAGTAATAAAAGTGTTAATCCTGATGAAGTCGTTGCTATAGGAGCTGCGATTCAAGGGGGTGTACTTGGTGGAGATGTTGATGATATTCTACTTTTAGATGTTACCCCTCTAACTTTAGCAATTGAAACTTTAGGCAATATTGCTACTCCTATGATTCCATCTAATACAACAATTCCGACAAAAAAATCAGAGGTTTTTTCAACGGCAGCAGATAATCAAACATCTGTTCCAGTGCATGTTGTGCAAGGAGAGAGGAAATTCGCTAAAGATAACAAATCCTTAGGTCAATTTATTTTAGATGGCATTCCTCCTGCTCAAAGAGGTGTCCCTCAGATAGAGGTAACCTTTGATATTGACTCAAATGGAATCCTTAATGTATCTGCAAAAGATAAAGCTACTGGTAAAGAGCAGTCAATTAAGATTGAAGCTTCTAGTGGCCTATCAGATAGTGAAATTGAAAAAATGAAAAGAGATGCTGAGGAAAATGAAAAGGAAGACAACCAAAAGAAAGAAGCAATAGAGCTTAAAAATTCTGCTGAAAATTTAGTTTATCAAACTGAAAGTCAGCTCAAAGAGCATCAGGATAAATTGAAAAAAGAAGATTATGATGCTATTAGTTCAAAGGTAACAGATTTAAAAGACTGTAAAGATTCTGACGATTCAGAAAAAATTAAATCTGCTATGGAGGCTTTAAATGCAGAATGGAGTAAGGTTTCTCAAGACTTATATAATGCTTCTCAGCAGGAAGCTCAATCTGCCAATGCGCAGAAAGGAACTCCTCAAGAAGGGAATGGAGATTCAGATAATAATGCTGAAAATGTTGAAAATGTTGATTATGAAGTTGTTGATGATGAAAAGGACAAGTAAACAAGCTTTTATATTTTTACTTTTTTCTTTTGTTTTCTCTCAAGATTACTCTCCAGTAAATATTTATTGGGAGCCTGAATTTCCTAATAAAGGTGATAAGGTGACAATTTATGCGGATGTTTCAGATTCTGATTTTAGATATGCATATCAAATAAATATACATTTTAGTACAGATTTACAAAATTATTCTACTTATGCTATGAATAGAGATTATGGGTCAGGTATGTTTATATGGACTTATCAATATGATGTCAAAGAAGATACTTACTTTGAAATCGGGAATAATGATAATGCTAATTTAAATACAATAACTATAAAAAGTTCAGACGTCAATCCATTTATACCTGTAAAAGACTTCTTGTTATCAAAGGATTACGGTAGAGCTATTACATTATTGGAGAATATATCATCTGATTATCCAAATCAAGAGATGGCTTCAGATGCAGAATTCATGATAGCAGAAATTTACTTAAATGATTTTAAAGAATATAAAATAGCTTCTGATTATTATGCATCTATTATTGATAATTATTCTAAATCTTTTAGTAGTGTGAAAAAATCAATGTTTACATTGGGTTATATTTATGCTAATTATTTAGAATATTACTCAGATGCAATAGCTATTTACAGGCAATTTAAAGCAACATATCCAAATGATGCTTTACTACCTTCAGTAGACTACGAGCTGAATCTTTTATCAGATATTGAAAAAAGCATAAACAGTTTATTAAATTCCTCTAAATAATAATATTATTTAATCTTTATATTTAATAATTTATAATGTTATCTGTAACATTATAAGGTGTACTCTACTATGGCAAATACTTCAGATTTTAGAAACGGCTTAATATTTAATCATAAGGGTGGTTTATGGAAAATCGTTGAATTTTTACATGTAAAGCCTGGAAAAGGACCTGCATTTGTAAGAACAAAGCTTAAAAATGTTAAAACAGGTCAAGTTGTTGATGAAACCTTTAGATCGGGAGAGAAAATTGAAGTTATTAAAATAGAAGCTAAAAATTATAATTATTTATATACTGATGGTTCTCTTTATACTTTTATGGATAATGAAACATATGAACAAATCTCTTTAACTAAAGAACAGTTAGGTGAGAGTGTATTAGATTTCTTAATTGAAAATACAGAAACAACTATCGCATTTGATGGCGATAACCCTGTAGAAGTTAGGATTCCACAGCATATGAATATAAAAATCGTTGAAACAGATCCAGGTGAAAGAGGTAATACTGCTCAAGGAGGAACAAAGCCTGCAACTTTAGAAAGTGGGATTACGATTAATGTTCCTTTGTTTATCAATAAAGATGATATCATCAAAGTAGATACCCGTGAAAAAAGGTATTTAGAAAGAATAAAATAAACAATGTCTCTTCAGAAAAAGATTCAGAAAATTATTGATGTCATTAATAATAGCAATATAGAAGAAATTGAAATTTCTTCATTTTGGGGAGCTCAGAAAATAAAACTCTCTAAATCTGTAAAAAATCAACAAACCCCTATTATTGTAAAGGATTCTCAGTCTACTGCTATAAATACAGCTGAACAAACTTCGATTGTTTCTCCTGTTAATAAGGAAGATAAAAAAGAGCAAAAGGTAGAAAATCAAGATGGTAATGTAGCCTCAGAGAGTTTAGAACCATCAAATCAAAGTATTGATAAAAAACAGGTTCTTAGCGATGAAGATTTAGAATATCAAAAAGCGCCTTTAGTTGGAACCTTTTATGCATCTTCTAAGCCAGGAGAACCTCCCTTTGTTTCTATTGGGGATACTGTCACTAAAGGTCAAACGCTTTGTATCATAGAAGCAATGAAAATTTTTAATGAGATTGAATCTGACTTTGATGGAGAAATTGTTGAAGTTTTAGTTGATGATGAATCTCCAGTAGAATTTAACCAAGAAATATTCTCAATTAAACCTAATTAGTTTATGTTTAAAAAAATCCTTATAGCAAATAGAGGAGAAATAGCGCTAAGGATAATAAGAGCAGCAAAAGAGTTAGGCATATCTGTAGTTTCTGTTTATTCAACAGCAGATGACTTGTCTCTCCATAAAAAATTTGGAGATGAGGCAATATGTATAGGTCCTCCAGACCCTAGAAAAAGCTATTTAAATATGGCTTCTGTATTAGCAGCAGCTGAATTAACAAATTCAGATGCAATTCATCCTGGATATGGCTTTTTATCTGAAAATCCAGATTTTTCAACAATATGCAGTCAAAACAATATAACTTTTATAGGTCCTGATGCAGAGACTATTCATTCCATGGGTCATAAATCAATAGCAAAAAAAACAATGGAGTCATTTGGTGTTCCTGTTATTCCAGGTTCTAAAGGAGTGGTCGGTTCTGTTCAAGATGGTCTTGAAATTGCTTCAGATATTGGATATCCTGTTATTATCAAAGCTGCTTCTGGAGGGGGAGGTAGAGGCATGAGGATGGTGGTAAAAGATTCAGATTTTGAAAATGCTTACAATTCAGCACAATCAGAATCAAAAATATCTTTTGATAATGATGAGGTTTATATAGAAAAATATTTTAAATCTCCACGCCATATTGAAGTTCAAATTTTATCAGACCAACATGGTAATGTTTTTGCTTTTGGAGAGCGAGAGTGTTCAATACAGCGTAGACATCAAAAGGTTATTGAAGAAGCTCCATCTGTTGCTATCAATGAAGAAACTCGTAAAAAATTATGTGATACAGCTGTGCTTGCGGCAAAATCTGTTAATTATGTAGGTGCTGGAACAATTGAGTTTTTATATGATGAGAATAGTAATGAATTTTATTTTATGGAAATGAATACAAGAATTCAAGTAGAACATCCTGTTACTGAGTTTGTAACTGGAGTAGATTTAGTAAAGAATCAAATACTATCTCATGCTGGTTTAGCGTTACCTAAGTTTTATAATAATTTGAAACTTAGAGGACATTCTATTGAATGTAGAATTAATGCTGAAGATCCGAATAAAAATTTCATGCCTTGTCCAGGAACTATTACAAGTGTTCATTTTCCTGCAGGACATGGGATTAGAGTCGATTCAGCTGTTTATACGGGCTATACAATTCCTCCTAATTATGATTCTATGATTGCTAAAATTATTGTTCATGCACAAACAAGGAGAGAAGCTATTAGTAAGATGAATATGGCATTAAATGAGTGTGTAATAGAGGGGGTTAAGACTAATATTGAATTTCAGAAGAAAATTTTAAAAAATGATGCTTTTATAAAAGGCGATATTAATACTAATTTCTTAAATAATTTTCACTAAAAAAAGGCGGTATATATGAAAGATTTAAAATATACAAAAGAACATGAGTGGTTAAAATTAGAGGACCCATCTTTAAAAACTTCAAAAAATGCATATGTAGGTATTACTGATTTTGCTCAAGGAGAGCTTGGAGATGTTGTATTTGTAGAACTCCCAAATATTGATGATGAATTTAGCCAAAATGATGTTTTTGGAACGATTGAAGCTGTTAAGACTTTAGCAGATTTATATATACCGGTTAGTGCTAAAATTATAGAAATTAATGAAGCCTTAGAAGATCAACCTGAATTGGTAAATTCAGATCCATACAATGAGGGTTGGATTGTTAAAATTGAACTTTCAGATTCTTCTGAATTAGATTCATTGCTTGATTTAGATAGTTACAACGAATTAATTAGTTAATAATGGCTTATTCTCCTATTACAGATAATGATGTTAAAGAGATGCTTAATAAAATCAAGCTAAATTCTTTAGATGAACTATTTAATATTGTTCCTGATAAATTTAAATTAGATTTTGATAAATTTGATATTCCAAAAGGTTTATCAGAACAGGAAGTGTATGCAAAGCTATCTGAGATTGGAGAAAAAAATAGCGCTTCTAAAAATGATACTTTTATAGGAGGTGGGGCATATGACCATTACGTTCCAACTGTTGTTGATTTTTTATCATCTAGATCAGAGTTTTATACAGCTTATACTCCATATCAACCTGAGGTAAGTCAAGGTACTTTGCAATATTTATATGAATTCCAATCTATGATTTGTGAATTATCTGGTATGGATATTTCAAATGCATCTTTATATGATGGTGCTTCTGCTGTAGCAGAGGCATGTAGCATGTCTATTGCTTCAAATAGAAAAAAGAAAATTGTAATCTCATCATCAGTTAACCCTGAGTATATATCTGTTGTTAAGAGTTATTTTTCTTATAATGGCATTACAGTTGACTTTTCAGAATCTGAAAATGGAGTAACAAATTCTAAAAATTTACTAAAATCAATAGATAGTGAAACATCTTGTGTTGTTGTGCAATCTCCTAACTATTATGGATTACTTGAAGATTTAGAGGCTATTTGTGAGCTGAAATCAACATATCCTGATTTATTAGTTATCTGTGTGTCTGATCCAATGTCTTTATCTTTAATTAAGAGTCCTGGAGACTGCGGCTGTGATGTTTATGTTGGCGAAGGTCAATCCTTAGGCAATTATTTATCTTTTGGTGGTCCATATATTGGTCTTTTTGCAGCAAAAGAAAAATATGTACGAAAAATGCCTGGAAGAATTATAGGAAGAACTGTAGATGTTGATGGTAAAGAAGGATTTGTGATGACCTTGCAAACAAGAGAGCAGCATATTAGAAGGGAGAGGGCTACATCTAATATTTGTACAAATCAGGGTCTTATAGCCCTAAGATGTACTATTTATCTTTCATTGTTAGGTAAACACGGTTTAGTTAATATAGCTAAACGTTGTTTTGAGAATACCCAGTATGCAGCAGATCAAATATCAACATTAGATAATTTTTCTTTAAAATATGAAAGTAAGAATTTTATTAAGGAGTTTTTAGTTTCTACTTCATTTTCTGTAAAAAATCTTATTGAGGACGCAGGCCAGAATGGTTTTAATATATCTGCATTAAAAAATGATGATTCTGATTCATTATTCTTATTAGCCTTTACAGAAAAATATCCAAAAGATAAGATCGATTCTTTTGTAAAATATTTAAAGAACTATAAGGAGAGTTAAATCTCTTTTTATTGTTCTCCTATGATAAGATTTACAAGGCTAACAATATCAACAATATTATAAAGATTATCTTCATTTAAATCTGCTTCACACAATAGCACAGGGTCAGTAATAAGCAGTGTTCCTATAACATGCTGAACTAAACTTACAATATCAACTACATTAACAGTTCCATCTCCATTAACATCACCTATTCCTTCACAAAATAAAAAGTCTGCCTCATATTCAATTTCTGTATCAATTGTTTTTACAACTTCTTCATCTTCATCATTTAAAAGCCATACTCTATAGTTGATCGTTGAGCTTGTAGTATTGTTCAGTGGTTGGTAGTTATTTGTAGATAAATTATCTAGGAAGTTAGAAATTCCATCTACTGTCTCAACTAAGCACCAATCGGTATTTTCACCAGTTCCAGCAAGAGGGCAGCAATCATCAAAACAATCAACAAAAGATTCTCCTTCATCACATACACCATTGTTGTTGCACTCTCGAGTAGTTGTTCCTTGATGGTTGGTTACCCTGCTGTACACATTAAACCTATCCCAATCTCTATCATCAGATAAAACATGAGACACGCTATGAACAGGCTCAGAAGATATTAACTCTGTGATAACATATGTTCCATTGTTAAAAGTCATATTAGGATTATTTTCTAATGTTGATGTTGGGATTAATTGATATTCTTCATTAGAGTCATAGATTCCTGCTACAAAATTAATATCATTACCTTCAATGTATCCTTGTATAACATCTCCTCCAAGAGAGCAATAATCAAATCCTGAATTTAAAGTTAATACTTGATCAGATTGAGTTTCTCTTATATCTAGCTGAGCTAAACCTATAGCCCCTGTAAGGGTTTCTAAGTTGCAATCTGTTGTATTGTATCCATCATTATCATATACTTTAATGTATTCAAAGCCTTCACTTTGCAGCACAGATATAGCATCTTCAAGTATAACAATGGTTTGATTTTCAATCCATGCCCAATCTAGAAAGATATTTGTTGATTCTTCATCTAAGAAATTCGCATTAGCATCTCCTTCCGGATCTCCTAAGATAAAGTAGCCATTAGACAAAGCTGTTTTAGTGTTTCCGAATTGATCCTCAATTGTTGCGCGCATTAACCCATAGATTCTTTCAGGAATTTGTCCATTTAGAGATAAATCTACAGGGTATTCAGAGGTATTCAATGCATCTAGGCCAGATGCTACTTCAACAAAAAAACCTCCTATTTCAAATGATATCTCAATAGAGAGTCCATTTGGATTTAAATTATCATCTGTTGAAGGACAGCTGATCTGTGCTTGATTATAATCAATGATTTGATCTCCAACAGCAGGGTACTCGATAAATATATTAGGATCAACTGCATCAAGTGATATAATAGAAGATTGGCCAAAATCTTCAATGGAAAATTGTTCTGGATCAAGTATATTTTGTTCATTAATTGTAATTGGTTGATCTGTTGCATCAAAGCCTGTATTCCCAAATACATCTACAGCAAATACCATTAAATATGTTATAAGTTGATTGATATCGGGATTCCAATTATCAAAATATGTTATATTAAATGTCCCTGAATTTTCTATGTAGCCAATCTCATCACCAGATTCATTTAAAATAAATGGAACATTTCCAGTTAAGCCATCCTGAGAACCAAATATTGTAATTGGTAAGTCAGCAAGATTATCATCAAATGCATTCCAATTAATTGTAATAGTATCTCCAGCATTAAAAGATTCACCATTGTTTGGATATATTATATTTATCTGCGGACTTACAAGATCAATTGATATTAATGAGGATTGTCCCGAATCATTAATTACATATTGCTCTATATCTATAGATTGCTCATTGATTGTTACAGGTTGATCTGTTGCATCAAAGCCTGTATTCCCAAATTCATCAAATGCATAAACCATAAAATATGTTGCAAGCTGATCAGTATTAGGACTCCAATTGTTAAAGTATGTTATGTCAAATGTCCCTGTATTCTCTATGTATCTAATCTCATCACCTGTTTCATTTAATATAAGCGGAACATTACCAGTTAAGCCATCTTGTGAACCAAATATTGTGATTGGTAAATTTGACAAGTTATCATCTGACGCATCCCATGTGATAATAATATCTTCTCCTGGAATAAATGATTCACCATTATTAGGTGATGTAACTACAACAGTAGGAGTAACAATATCAAGTGATACTAATGCTGATTGAGCTGTATCATTAATATAAGAATCTACTATATTAGAATCATCATCATTGTCATTCCATAGGGGGATATCATCTGAAGATTCTGCCCAGTAATTTATTCCATTTAAACCACTGTTACTTGAATCAACCCCTAATGCTGTATTTGAGGTTGTATCAAACTTCCAATAACCTATTAAATTTTCATTAATAGAACTAACATCAGTATTACTATAGTAGCTAACCTCTGATTGGGTTAATGCTCTATTCCATATTTGAACTTCATCTATGTTCCCTTTAAAGTCATCACTATCACCACCATCATTCCCAAATCCATCACCACCAATCTTTAAAGGGTAATTTGTATTTTGAGGCCCTGAATTTGTTTGTGGTGTAGTATCCATTAAAACGCCATCTAAATAAATGTAGTTGTATGTACCATCAAAAACATAAGCAATATGATGCCAGTCTTGATCTGTTAACAAAGGCATTGATGCACCGCTTGTTGACTGTCCATCGCAAACGACACCTTTTATAACACCATCTGATTGCCTCCAAATTAAGTAGTATGATATTCCTTCTAGGTTCCCTCCAAGGTCTCCGTTATCTGATTTAGTTATTATATTTGCCCATGTCTCTTGATTTAAGCCATCTGGCTTTATCCAAGCCATAATAGTGCCTTCTGAAGATAAATCTAACGGACTATTTGAAACATCTGGAATATTTATTTTACTATATCCATCAAAATAAGCAGAATACTCATTTGAACAGAGTATAGATAGAAAAAAGAATATTATATATATAATGTTTTTATGCATATTCCTTATTCACTAGCAGATAATGTTCGTGCGCAACGAAATCCTATATATGGTGTATATGTATAATAGGTTAGATCAAAAAAATTACTGTATTCAGACTCTATATATAGTTGGTAATAATTAAGATAAAGATTCTCTAAGGGGTTCATATTATCCTCATCAAGGACATCACACATCTCATAATCATCATTCAAAATCTGATTAGGAGCAATATAAGATTGTCCTATAAAGGCTATATCACCATTCTTTGTATATGTGAATTCAGCAGCATTTCCAATTATGTGTCTAACATCTATCCCCGGAAGTACTCCACCATTATTACCAGATAATAGTTCTCCTGAGCAGGTACTAATATTTGCAGCATTGCATGAGCCATTAATATGTTCATTGGAATAATCTCCTCCTACCCAATCTTCAAAATCATACAGAGGTATACCTACACGAAGCATTTCATCTATAGTAGGTAATCTTAGACCATAATGATAAGCAAAAGCAAGAGCTCCTTCAAAAGTAACATTTACAATAGGCATAAGACCTGTTCCTGCGCTTACAACTAAGCTTAAATAATCAGCATTTTGTTCAGTTAAAGGATATACATGAGGATAGCTTCCATCATCATTTGTTGGACCTACAAGATTTAGCCACATAATATATTCATTATCATTATTCCAATTAGGATTTTGATCTGGATAGGATGTATTTGAAGACCAACCATAAAGAGTCCCAGATTCAGTATTTTGATTATAATTAATTTTAATTGATTTACCATTCTCAAGGTTGTATGTTCTATTAATAGTATAACCATCATTATTTTCAATTGAGATAGCATTATCTAATAATGAACTGATAAATGAGACATATTGTTGTGCTGATACTTCATTTTTCATGATTGCAAAGTCAGGGTCATCACTTAAATCTTCATCAAAAATATTCATAATATCTTCTTCTAAAGCCTCACAGTCATATAGATTAAATCTAAATGCTTCTCCTTCACTGAACATAATATGACTATAATTAACAAATTCAAAAGAATCTGGTAATTCTGAAGCGGCGTATCCATTAGCATGTACATTGATATAAAAATCTCCAGATAGAACTTCTATTAAATCAGGGTGCGTTAAATAGCAAGAAGCTTGTTTTTCTAAACCTGTATAAGATACACCAAAGAAAACATCACCGAAGCAATCTTCTAAATAAAAAGGTTCTGTAAAATCTCCACCTTGTATTGAAATATTAATATCATATGATGTGTATAATTCGTTAGGATAGAGTTCATAGCTCACATCTAGTATTTTTGAACCATCTGTTCTTTGAGAGGCTTGGACATTATGCACAACCTCACCATCTGTTTGTGCATATATTGAAGCAATAAAAAGTAGTATAAATAGCTTCTTATTCATAGTGTTTCTCCTTTAATTGTATATAATTATTAATTTAAAATAATGCCTACTAAGGCAACAATATCGTTAATGTTGTATAATTCATCTCCATTAAGATCAGCTTCACATAGCAATATAGGATCTATTATTAAAGCTGTTTCTAGTATATGGCCTATTAATGATATGACATCAGTTACATTTACGCTTCCATCACCATTAACATCACCAATTCCTTCACAGAATAAAACATCTGCCTGATAATCAATTTCAGTATCAATTGTTTTAACTACCTCAACATCATCATCATCTAATAGCCAAACTCTATAGTTTAAGGTTGCAGATGATGTGCCTGCAGGAAGGTAATTGCCATTTGAAAGGTTATCTTCAAAATTAGATATTCCATCAATATTTTCTACAAAACACCAATCTGCATTTTCTCCTGTTCCTGGAACAAGACAGCAATCATCAAAACAGTCTACTAAAGATTCATCTGGATCACACACACCATCATCATTACAAGTTCTAGTAGTGCTTCCTTGGTGGTTTGTTACCTTACCATAAACATTAAATCTATCCCAATCTCTATCATCTACAGTAGATACTGTTTGATTATGTAGAAATAATCCTACTGTAAATTCATCTACAATATAAGTATTATTATCAAACATCATTGTATTGTTAAGCATTTGAGGTGATGCAGGCATCATTTCATATTCAGATTGGCCAAAATATCCTGTAGAAAAATGTATTTGATTATCAGGAAGATAACCCATGATTCTATCACCATCTTCATAGCAATAATCAAAACCACAGGGGAGAGTTAAAAATTGTGTGTGAACCTCTTGCATAGATCCTGTTCGTATATCTATAGTAGATAAAGTAACAGATCCTGTTGTATCATGGTCATCGCAATCATCAGTGTGAACTCCATCAGTATCATATATTGAAATAAATTCATAGCCTTGCTCTTGTAAGTCTAATATAGCTTCTCTTGTAATTACTATTGTTTGATCTTCCATCCATGCCCAATCAAGCAAAACAGAGGATTGGTCTTCATGCATAAAATGAGCATTTATTTCTCCTTCTGGATTTCCAAGAATAAATTCATCAGAGCATTCTATCTCTGATGATGCACCAGTTGAGTCTGAAGCAACAATTTTAAAATTAGCAAATATGGTTTCAGCCTCAATAGCATTACCATTTATATCTGTTGATAAATCAACTATAGCCGAACCATTTCTAAGATCAATGTTATTCTCTACTTCTACTAAACCTCCACCCATATAATATGAACAATTAAAACTAAGAGTTATTCCTAAAGAATCAGAACCCTCATATTCCCATCTAACATTAACATTAGTATAGTCTTCTATATAATCACCACCTTGAGGAGAAATTAAAGTTAAGGCAAGATCAAGCTCTACTTGTTCCTCACAATCCCCACCATCATTATCATAGCAACTTACATCGAAGTTATAGTTAGAATCACTTCCATCTTGACACCATCCATCGCCTATATAAAACGCATCTATACAGACTTCTGGATTATTGCAATCTGGCACCTCACCACTAGTACATCCATTATATAAACATGTTCCATCATCTATAGTTGCTTCTGGATTGTAGTTATCTGCAGTTTCATCAGTACAACCGTATATATTTTCTTGAGTCTCCTCGCAATCACCGCCATCGTTATCATAGCATGTTAGGTCACATCCAAATTGTTGTTCCTCACCATCACACCAATTATCACCAAGCCATCCCTCAGGACAGCAGTCTCCATCACCAGAACAATCAAGAATCAAACCAGAACCACAACCATTCTCATCATATTCACATGTGCCATCATCATAGTTAGCTTGAGAATTATAGTTTATTGCATCGCTATCAGTGCATCCATAAATAAGCGTAATATTGCAGTCTTCATAGCATAAAGTGCAATCTACATTGTAAAAGGCTTCATCGTTTAATATTTGCTCGCAGGTAAAGCCAGCCTGTAGCATTTGCCCACACTCTGTTTGGAGACATGTAGGGTTAAAATAATAACAATTACCATCATCGATAGTTGCCATAGGATTATAATTTGTAGCAAGAGGGTCAGTGCAACCAGATATATCTATATCAAAGCCACTGCCTCCATTACAGTCGACCCAAGAATATTGTCCTGTTAGATCATTAAACTCCCAGCACATTCCATCGTAAGGGTCCGGTTGAGAAAATAACATTGATAGTAATAGTATGGGCAAGGCATAAAATTTAATTGAATTCATAGTATTCCTCCTATTTTAGCAAGGTTATTTTTTAATTGTAATATTATCAGCTATATTCATCATTTAAAGATAGGGTTAAAATATATTTATTCCAAAAAAGTTTAACGGAGAAGAAGGGGAGAGATAGGTTATTTTAAAAGATTTAAATAGTATTTGTATTTAAATTTGTTGACTTTTTTATATAATTTAGAATAAAGATTTGAAGCTTTCTTTTTAGCACTATTATCATTTAAATATTTATATATGTTAAAGTATATATAAGCTTTAGTCTCATCTGATTTTCCTTCTATATGCTTTAATAAATTATTTGCTTTAGAGTCTATCTGCAAAGCACAAATATTTTCTTCTATGCTAACTTCAGTTTTAAATTCCGTGTGATTTATTTTTGATGATAATTTTTTAGCCTTATTTAAATTCAATAAAGCTTCTTCTTTATTATTATTTAACCTATTTAATTTTGATAGTAAAATCAGACTTTTAATTAAATATATGGTATCGTTTATTTCTTCAAAAAACAATATTGCTTTATTTATTCTCTCAATACCTGACTTATATTCATTATTAAATAAGAATATTTCGGCCATTAAAAAATCACCAAGATACAAACCTCTTTTATTATTCATTTCAGAAAATAATTTTAAACCAATAGATAGCGTTTCTTTAGCTTCGTTAATGCTTCCAGATTCAAAGTATGTTATCGCGAGATTACAATGGCTGCTTGCTATTCCATATTTATCATTAATTGCTTTAGAAAGCTCTATAGCTTTATTTAATGATTTTTTAGATTCTTTATAATCGACATTTTCTCTAGATATAATTCCTAATCCATCATAGGCATTGGCCTGTTGAAATTTGTCTCCCATTTTAGAGGATATATCTATTTGTTTTTTATAATTCTTTATTGCTTTATCATATTCTTTTATATTTTTATAAATGATTCCTTTATTGCCATATGTTTGACTTTGTGCATTTAGGTCGTATATGTCTTCAGCTGTTGACATTACCTCTTCATATATTTTTAAAGATTTATCATATTCTCCTCTTATATTATGAATCAAAGCAATGTTTCCAAGTCCTTGGAGAATCATTTGTCTTGAATCATGCTTTTTTGCAATATTATATTTTTCTTTAAAGTGAATTAAAGCTTGATTAAGATCACCTTGTTGAAATAAAACCATTCCTATATGGCCTTGGGAAGCAGCGATTCCGAGCTCATCTTTTTCATTTTTAAATAATTCTAATTCTTCTTTAAATCCTTTTAATGCCTCGTTTGTATTCCCAATATCATGTTCGCAATGAGCTAAACTCCCTTTAATTGTTGCTATATTTATAGTATTTGCATCATTTTCAGCTATTTTTAAGCATTTTCGAAGGCATCCTGTGGCTTCCTTATGTTCACGTTTATTGCTATGATATTCACCTAGATTCTTGAATATATTGTAGTTTATATTTTGATTTTTAATATTATACTTTAATAACTCATCTAAAATCTTTTTAGATTGATCCCATTTACCTATTTGCAGAAAAACTCTAGACAATTCTACTTTTGATTGGTAGTATAGTTTGTAACAGTAGTTTTCTTCTAAATCTAGATTTTCTGAGGTTATTTTTTCTTTATAGGGATTTTTTTCTGTTATTATTACAGCTATTCTTTCAAAGCATTGAATTGCATGAGTAAAATCAAATAAACTTTGATGTTTTTTCCCAGCAAGGTATAGATATTCTAAAGCTTTATCGTAATTTTCTGATATGTCATAATGTATTGCTAGGTCAAAATAGAAAGTTTCAATTTTATCTGAAAAATATTCTTCTATAATTTCAGCAACGGCTTTATGTAGTAAGATCTTATTTGATATTAATATAGTGCTGTAAGCAACATCTCTTGTTAACATATGTTTGAATTTATAGTGATCTAATTCATTAATGTAGTGATGTATAAAGTCTTCATTTTCAAGAGTATGTACAGGTTTATCTATATCATCATTCACCCCAAGTTTTTTTTCTAATTGAGATAAGATTTGAATAAAAAAGTCTTCTCCTATAATTGTTGCTTTTTGTAGCAATAGTTTTAATGTTTTTTCAAGACTATCAATTCTTGCAAGAATCAGAGCATTAATACTTCTTGGAACTTCATATACGTTTTTAATTCCCCTGCTTTCATCGATTGATTCTGCATAGTTATTTTTTTCTTTAAGTAAAGAAATCCATTCTTCGATAAAAAAGGGGTTTCCCTTAGATTTGTCGATTAAATCAGAAATTACTTTAGACTCAAGCTTTAAATCTTTAGTTGATCTTTTAATCAGTTTTATAGAATCTTCTTTTTTCAAGCAAGAAAGATTAATCTCTTTAAAATTTAAATTTTCTTTTAATTGATTTTGGATTTTATACTCAGTTCGATATGTTGCGAGGATTAAAATTTGAGAGAAAGAGCTTTCATCTCTGTTGTTTTCTATGTTTAACGTATTAATTATATAATCAAGCATAGAGGTTGACATCTTGTCAATCCAATGCAGGTCATCAAGAACTAATATATAAGGCAAATTATTTGAATTTGCTTTATTGCATATGGCCTTTAATAATGTTTTGATAGATATGTTTAGATGGTTTTGCAATTCATTTCTATCTTTTAATCTGCTGTCTTGATATGATAGTCCAATTAAAAATCCGATAAAGGGTATAGCTGATTCTATCTGCTCTTTATAATGAGAGTTTTCTTTTTTTAAATTTGCAATTCCTTCTTCAAATTTATTTTTAGTTTCCTGTTTAGAATCCATTTGTGAAATCTTAAAAACATCTTTTATTAATCTTATAAACAGGTAATATGGTTTAGATGATATATTTGAAGCATGACAGATAGATAAATGTTTATTTTTATTTATTTTTAAATACTCGCTTATTAGTCTGGTTTTCCCTGTTCCTGCTTCTGCTGTTATACCTATGAAGTTAATTTTATCAAAGATATTATTCTTGATTTCTTTAATTTGCTTTAAATAAACTTTTTGCAGTGTGCTTATTTCTTTTTCTCGTCCAATAAAAGGGGTTGAAAGATTTATGCTTAAATCTTTTTTTGAGTCTACTAAAAAAACAGATATAGGCTCGCTTTTTCCTTTAACTTTTATAGTACCATGATCTTTAAAGATGAAATGATCTTGAATAAGCTCCATAGTTTCTTCTGGGATCATAATCGAGTTAACAGGTGCATTAGATTCCATCCTTGCAGCTAGATTGACAGTGTCTCCATATACGGTATAATCTCCTTCTCTTTCTTTTCCTACAGCCCCTGTTGTAACCATGCCCGTATTGATACCTATGCGCAGTGATAGATCTATATTTAAATCCTTATATTTATCTGATTTTTTTAAAATTTGGTTAAACTGAGCAAGTTTCTTAAGCATAAACATCGCAGTGTTAACAGACCTTTGAGTATCTACTTCACTGGCTTTCTTTGCTCCAAACAAAGCCATTATTTGATCTCCCGTATATTTGTCTACGTATCCACCATGAAGCTCAACGCAATGTGAGAATATTTTCATGAGCTGATCTACTAAGGTTTGAACCTCTTCATGGTCTAAGGATTCAGATAGAGCTGTGAAGCCTTTAACATCTGCGAATAGAATGGCTACCATTCGCCTTTCACCTTCCTTCAGGCGAATAGTTTTATCTTCAACTTTATCTATATTTAATAGGCTGTCATCAAATAATTGATTAAAATCTTCCATAGTGCTGTTATTTTGTTAATAAAATAACTAATTTATTATACCTTATTTTACGATTTATTAAATGAAATAGAAAATTTCTTATTTCATAATTGTAAGTTATATATAAATATGATTGTTATAATTTTAATATAAAGTAATTTATTAGATTGAATGGATTATAATTTTAAAGAAATAGAAAAAAAATGGCAATTGTTTTGGTCCGAGAACTCAGATTTAAAAACAGATTACGATGATTTTGAAAATAAAAAATATTGCCTTACGATGTTTAGTTATCCATCAGGGGATAAATTGCATATAGGACATTGGTATAATTATGGTCCTTCAGATACACTTGCAAGGTACTTAAAAATGAAAGGTTTTAATGTTTTTCAGCCTCAAGGGTTTGATGCTTTTGGTCTTCCAGCTGAGAATTACGCAATTAAACATGGTGTTCATCCCCATAAGAGTACGCATAGTAATATATCTACAATGAAAAAACAACTTGAATCAATTGGAGCTCTTTATAATTGGGATAAGGAAGTTATTACTTCTGATAAAGAGTATTACAGATGGACTCAATGGCTATTCTTGAAATTATATGAAAATAATTTAGCATATAGGAAAGAGGCAATGGTGAATTGGGATCCTGTGGATCAGACTGTGCTTGCTAATGAACAAGTTTTAGCAGATGGGACATCTGATCGTTCAGGAGCTCTTGTGGTACAAAAACCTTTAGTTCAATGGTTTTTCAAGATAACAGACTATGCAGAAGAACTTCTTGGTTACGAAGGACTTTCTTGGCCTAAAAAAACTATAGCAATGCAAAAAAATTGGATTGGGAAGAGCAAGGGCGCAAGAGTTACTTTTAATGTCTGTGATTCAGATTTTAAAATAGATATTTTTACAACAAGGCCAGATACGTTATTTGGAGCTACTTATCTTGTGGTTGCTCCCGAGCATAATTTGATATTAGACTTAAATTTAATTAATAATAAAGAGATTAAAGCTTATTGTGACCAAGCTGCAAATAAAAGTGAACTACAAAGGTCTGATTTAGATAAAAGTAAAACAGGTGTTTTCTCTGGTATCTATGCTGCACATCCTTTGACAGGTAAGCAAATACCCATATGGATAGCTGATTATGTGATGATGAATTATGGAACAGGAGCAATTATGGCCGTTCCTGGTCATGACCAAAGAGATTATGAATTTGCTGAAAAATATGATATTAATATTATTAAGGTTGTTGATGATGGTAATGATGTTAGCATAGAAGATCAAGCCTTTACAGATTATGGAACTTGTATAAATTCTGATTTTTTAAACAACCTTAAAACAAAAGATGCAATTGATAAAATGACGGTTTATCTTGAAAATGAAAAGATAGGGGAGAGTTCGATTACATATAGATTGAAAGATTGGTTGATATCAAGGCAGAGATATTGGGGTACCCCTATACCAATTGTATATGATCCAGATGGAAACCCTCATCCTATTCCTGATGAATATTTGCCTTGGACTTTACCTGATGATGTAGAGTATAAGCCTAAAGGAACATCTCCCTTAGGATCTTCAAAAGAGCTTCTTGAAAGAACGGAGAAAATATTCGGAAAAGGTTGGAAGCCTGAAATTGATACGATGGATACATTCGTATGTTCATCATGGTACTATTTACGCTACCCTGATTCAGCCAATTCATCTGAACCTTTTAGCTATGAATCAACAAAATGGCTTCCAGTAGATTATTATATTGGTGGGGCAGAGCATGCAACAATGCACTTGCTGTATGCTCGTTTTATCACGAAAGCATTAAATACATTGAAAATTATTGATTTTAATGAGCCTTTTACCAGTCTGTATCATCAGGGAACAATTACTAAAGATGGCGCTAAAATGTCTAAATCTAAAGGAAATACCGTCTCTCCTGATATTTTTCTAGATCAATATGGTTCTGATACATTTCGATGTTATTTGATGTTTATGGGACCTTATGATGAAGGTGGTGATTGGAACGATAAAGGTATAAAGGGGATTAGCAAATTTTTATCCAGAGCTTACAGACTTTGCCAACAAACTGTTGATTATAAAGAAACAAGTGATGATTTGTTTGTTGTTCATTCAACTATACAGGCAGTTACAAATAATTTAGATGAAATGAAATTCAATACAGCACTTAGTAGATTAATGGAGTTTGTTAACTACTTTTATGCTAAAGGCATTACAGCCTCAACCAAAATGATATTTATTCAACTTTTATCTCCATTAGCACCTCATATTTCAGAAGAGTTGTGGTCATACGAAAATAATACAAGTGTATTTATATCATCATGGCCTATTTGTGATTCTAAATATTTAGAAAAAGATACAATTAAAATCATGGTTCAAGTTAATGGAAAATTAAGAGCTAGCATTGAAGTTGATAAAAGTATAAATAAAGATAAATTGGTTCAGATTGCAAAAGAAAATCAAAATGTAAGTAAATTTATTTTAAATAAAGAAATTATTAGGGAAATTTATGTCCCTAATAAAATAATTAATATTGTAATTAAGGAGTAATATGAAGAATAACCCATTGTTTATAGATTATAAGTTACCATTTAACACAATCCCTTTTGATGAGATTAAGACAGAAGACTTTCTTCCAGCTATACATAAAGCTATTGAAGACAGCAATGCCAAGATAGAGGCTATCACATCATCTGTGGATATTCCTAGTTTTGAAAATACAGTGCTGGCTTTTGAAACCTCACACGAAGATTTAGGGCGTATTGTTGGTATATATTGGCATTTGTTCGCTGCTAATAGCGAAGGAGAATTTAAAAAACTTGCTGAGGAAATTAGTCCTTTGCTATCAAGCCATACGAATGATTATATGTTGAATGCAAAGCTATTTTCTAGAATAGAATCTGTCTATAAAAATGATACTAATGTTGATTATGACGAACATGATAGTAAGCTTATTGAAAATGTTTATAAAATGTTTTTAAGAAATGGAGCATCTTTAGATGATGAGAATAAAGAAAATTTAAGAAATCTAGATCAAGAACTATCTATGCTTTCCCCAAAGTTTTCAAATAATGTTCTTGATGCTCAGAATGCGTTTGAATTATGGGTAACAGATGAATCTGATTTAGATGGTCTTCCAAAAGACGCTATAAGTGCAGCCTCTCATGCAGCAAAAGCAAAAAACAAAGAAGGACAATGGCTGTTTACGCTGCAAATGGCTAGCTATATTCCATTTATGACATATTCAAATAAACGTCATTTGAGAGAGAAACTGTTTAAAGGTCATGGTGGATTGTGCAATGGAGGAAAATTTGATAATAGCACTATTATTACAAAAATTGTTGAATTAAAACATAAAAGAGCACAATTGTTGGGATATAAATCTCATGCAGATTTTGTTTTAGAAAGAAGAATGGCTGAAAATATTGAAAATGTTTATGAGCTTCTAGATAATCTTTATGATTATTCTTATTCTGCTGCAAAATCAGAACTTGAAGAAATAGAAGCCTATGCTTTTGAAAAAGACTCCTTAGAGTCTTTTTATCAGTGGGATTTTATGTATTATAAAGAGCAGTTAAAAAAAGAAAAATATAATTTTGACTCAGAGGAATTGCGACCATATTTTAAGTCAGAAAATGTAATTAAAGGTGTTTTTGAGGTTGCGAAAAGACTATATGGTTTAACATTTAAAAAATTAGATGATATACAGACATGGCACGAAGAGGTGGATTGTTTTGAAGTTAACAATGAGGATGGTTCACATGTTGGTATTATGTATATTGATTTATTCCCTAGAGAAACAAAGCGTAGTGGTGCTTGGATGAATGCTTTGCTTGAAAATGGCCTTTATAAAGGTGAAGTTAGAAGACCCCATGTTCTTTTTGTTGCAAGTCTAACCCCTTCAACAGATGAAAAGCCTTCTTTATTAAATTATCGTGAAGTTGAAACTATTTTCCATGAATTCGGGCATTGTTTGCATGGGTTGCTTTCTGATGGTAAATATCAAACAACTAGTGGTACTAATGTTTTTTGGGATTTTGTAGAGCTTCCTTCTCAAATTATGGAGAATTGGGTAGGTGAACCAGAAGCTCTGAAGTTATTTGCAACTCATTATGAAACAGGAGAGGTGATTCCCGATGAGCTTATTGCCAAAATTAAACAGTCTTCTAATTTTGGTGCAGGATATTTATCTCTAAGACAGTTGTCATTAGGATATCTTGATATGGCATGGTATACCAATCTTGATAAGGTTGATGATGTTGAATCCTTTGAGCGTAAAGCTACTGAAAAAACACAGTTGTTTCCTAGTGTAGATGGCATGACAGTTTCTAACTCTTTTGGGCATATTTTTTCAGGAGGTTATTCAGCAGGCTATTACTCTTATAAATGGGCGGAGGTTCTTGATGCTGATGCATTTGAGAAGTTTAAAGAAGACGGTATTTTTAATAGAGAGACAGCTCAATCGTTTAGAGATAATATATTGTCAAAAGGAGGCCTTAAACATCCAATGGAACTATATAAAGCCTTTAGAGGTAGAGAGCCTAAAGTAGAAGCTTTATTGAAGAGAGATGAATTAATTAAATAAAGAGGTTAGAATGTTTAGAAAAAAAATAACATGGATAGTATTAACAGTTTTATTTGTTTTAACATTAGGAGCATCATTTAGTTTATTTAAAAATGCTTTTCCCATACTTAATATTGATTTGAAAATGTCAAGACAGGATGCTTTTGATAAATCTGCAATATTATCTTCTAAAATGAATTTAGGACCAATTGATTATGATCAGGCCGCTACCTTTGGATCTGATAATAATGCTCAAAACTATATTGAATTAGACGCTGGAGGCTCTAAAGCCTTTATTGAAATGTTAGATAAGGATATTTATAAAGCGTATACATGGAAAGTAAGGCATTATAAAGAAAATCAAGTAAATGAAGCCTGGTTTATGTTCTCTCCAGAAGGAGAACTTTATGGCTTTGAAGAAAAATTATCTGAGGATTTATTTCTTGAACCTTTAAGTTCAAAAAAGGCTAGAAAGTTAGCTGAGTCTTTATCTACAGATAGATGTGGTATTGATTTTAGTGTGTTTGAGTTAGTCGAAGAGTCTGAGGATATAAAGCCTTCAGAAAGGCTTGATAGAGCTTTTGTCTATAAAAGAATTGATCATTCTATAGGAGAAGAAGGTGAGTATAGATTGAAGCTTATTGTTAGTGGAAATAAACTAACAGCAGTCAAGCGATATGTTAAGGTTCCCGAAACATTTAAGAGAACGTATGAAGAAATGAGATCTTTTAATAATACTATCGCAATGATTGCAAGTTACGGCCTTTTTATCTTTTATATAGTTGGAGGTATTGTTGTAGGACTGTTTATTCTTAATAGGCAAAAATGGTTGTTGTGGAAAACTGCAATTTATTGGGCATTATTTATTTCTATTCTTCAAACAGTCTCTGGTTTGAATTTCTTACCTTTAAGCTGGTTGGGATACGATACTGCTATTTCAACGCAAAACTTTTTAATGCAACAAATTTTATATTCTTTAATCAATGGTATTGTTGATTTTATTTTAATTTTATTATCTTTTGTTGCAGCAGAGAGTCTATCTAGAAAAGCTTTTCCTGAGCATGTACAATTTTGGAGATTATGGTCAGGGAGAAATGCTTATACTTCTGAGGTTGCAGGGCAGACGATAGGTGGATATCTTCTGATTGGAGTTGATTTACTCTTTGTAACTTCTTTCTACATGATTACTGCTAATTATTTTGGTTGGTGGGTTCCTACTTCAACTTTATTCCAGCCTGATATGATAGCGACTCCTTTTCCATGGTTATCTGCTGTTGGGATGTCTTTACATGCAGGGTTCTGGGAGGAATGTTTATTTAGGGCTGTTCCTTTAGCTGGAGCTGCATTAATTGGTAGGCGGTATGGGAATGAAAAAATATGGGTAATATCAGCAATGTTATTGCAGGCGATAATATTTGCAGGAGCACATGCAAATTACCCTTCCTATCCTGCTTATTCTCGTTTAGTTGAGCTGATTATACCATCATTACTTTTTGGTTTTATATACTTGAAATTCGGCTTATTACCAGTGATAATATCACATTTTGGTTATGATGTTGTTTGGTTCTCTATGCCTATATTTACATCTGTATCTTCAGATTTGATGTTTGATAAAATTATGGTATTTGTTTTAACATTGATTCCTGTATGGGTAGTATTAAGAGCAAAACTTAAATCAAAATCTTTAACTGATATTGATATTTCTGAATATAATAAAGCATTTGAAGTTCAGGATAAAGCACCACTTGAAGTTGAAAAAGATCAAAATGAAGTAGAGGAGCTGAAAATAAATAAGAACTATAAGCGTAACTTATATTCTTCTGTATTAGTTGTATTAGCTGTTGTATTTGCTGCTTTTAATGAAAAATCATATTCTAACCTTAGTTTGGAAATTAACAGGTCTGAAGCTATTTCTTTATCTGAAAAATACTTAGATCAAAGTGGTGTGAAATTAAGCCCAGATATTTGGACATGTCTATCTGGTGTTTATACAGGAAGTCTAGATGCTGATGATAAATTCATATGGAAGGAAGAAGGGGAAGAGGTTTATAATTCTCTTATTGGGGATTATCTTTCTAATGTGATCTGGAATATTAGATATGTTAAGTTTGATGGAGATGTTAATGATAAAACAGAAGAATATGCTGTTTTAATTAACCCTGATGGTTCATTGAATCAAATTAGGCATAAAATTCCAGAAAATGAAAGTGGTGCTAGATTAAAAGAAAAATCAGCTAGAAATATAGCTGTGAATTATCTTAAAAATAAATTCGGTTTATCCGAAGGAGATATTCAAGATGTGTCTTCTGAAATATCAAATCTTCCAAATAGAGATGATTGGACATTTATTTTTTCTGATAATGCAACTCACTTATTAAAGGATGGTGATTTACGTATTAAAATCAATATCTCTGGAGATAGCGTTACATCATTTAAGAAATATGTTTATTTACCAGAAGAATGGGAAAGAAAGGAGAAAAATAATGCAACATTTGCAAATATGATTAAGATGGTATGTTATTTTTCATTAGTCTTTTTCATTCTGTATGCTGCAGCAGCATCTATTGCTAGATGGAGTAAAGGAAAGTTTAATTTTAAAATATTTAAATTTGCATTTGCTGTTTTATCTACTTTATCTATTTTGAATACAATTAATAGCTATCCATCAATGGTATCAGGTTTTTCATCAGCAAAGCCATTTATGAATCAGATTATAATGTCTCTTGGAGGATCCTTTTTATATGGTATTATTTTTGCATTTATGGTATCAGCTATTTTAGGGAATAGCTCCTTGAAGATTAAAAAGTCTTCACATATTTTTAGTTATCTTGAAATTGCATTGCTATCTATTTGGGGAATCTGTTTAATGACATTTGCTTACAGTCTTAAACAGATTAATCCATTATGGATATCTGGAGCAGGTGGAGCTAATGTTTATTTTCCCGTGTTTGGTTATGTTGCATCTAATATCTCTGCTTACTTTGATAAGTTTATCATTTTGATGTTCGTATTAACATTATTAAATGATATAACTGATTGTAGTAGGCGTAAAAAGTTTTTAAGTTTCTTTTTACCTCTATTATTTACAGCACTTATTGTTGGTACAGAATTTGGTTCATCTGGAGGTCCAGATAATATGCTTAGATGGTTTTATATCGCAATGTTTTATGGAGCGACTTTATCTGGTCTGTATATATCCTATATTGTTTATGATATGACTATTATTCCTGTTGTAGTAGCTATAGTAGCTTCCTTTGAATTAGCTGCATTGGCAGGTACAGGAACATATCCAGGAATGTTGGTTAGTGCTATTATCTCGATTTTATTAATATTGTTTTCAAGTTATAAGATAAGATCATATTTACTTAATAATATGGAGAAATAAGTATGAATTTTTATATCATTATATGTCTTTTAATTGGCAACATTTTGGCTTTTAGTTCTGGTGGTTATATGGAACTAGATTTAGGAAAAAATATTACTAATGGTGAGTATGAAAAATACAATGATGATGGTTTTGCAATAAGGGTAGCTTATTCAAATAATATTGATTCGAGTGATTTTTTTAGATGGCAAGTTTCAGGTCAGTATATTTCTTTTTACTCAAATACTTATTATGATGAGTTTGCTATGGCATCAGGAGCATCTGGCCCTAGCATAAAAGTTACCAATGCAGAAGATGGTTATATTTTTCAAGGTGGCATTAAATTTATTCCCGAATTAGGATTGTTCCAAAATAAAGGTATTTTTAAGCCATATGCAACAGCAGGACTTGGTTTTGGTTATTTTTTAGAGTATACAAAATATGAAGATCCTGATGTTAACGGCAGCTGGTGTGCAATTTGGGATTGGTGGTGTGATGATGATGGCGGAAGTCTTTTTAGGTTAGATGATATAGAGCAAGATGAGTTTAACTTTATGTACTCAATAGAATTAGGTGCTAATTTTATTATTCCTAAATGGGGTGATGGTGGTTTTGATTTTGGAATCAGATATACAATGTCTCCTAAAATGAAACCAATATATGCATATGAGGTTAATGCGAATGCCGAAGAATTATCTAGATTTGCAAATAAAATTAATGCTGATTATATTACGATTTACTTTGGTGGTACATGGCCGATTAGAACTGAGGATAGAAGAAAAACTAAGTCTATTAATAAACCTATAGATTTTGATATATAAATAAGTAAGCAGGGTAATACCTATTTTTAGGTATAATTAAAATTAGACATAATATATATTATCAATATATTGATTGTGTATTTTTAAATGAGGTTTCTGATTATTTAGGCACTCAAAATAAGATCAACTAGAAGAACAATATCTATAACATTTGAAGCCCCATCATTGTTAATATCACCATTTTGATTATATTCTCCTGATATAATAAGATTTACAAGAATTACAATATCAATAATGTTAATGATATTGTTTTGATCAAGATCTCCAATAGATATATTGTCGTATTCACAGGTGTTATCATCTATGGTTGCTGTTGGGTCATAATTGTCAGCTTCAGGATCAGTGCATCCTGTTGTTATCCATCCACACGCATTAGGCCCACCATAAACGCCTATATCATTAAGAGCTTCTCCTTGTGATGGCGGAAAACAAAGATCATTATAGGCCCCAGAAGGATCTCCTGCATCAATACATGGTGATGATGGATGCAGTTCAAAATTATAAAAGTCTGAGAATCCAGGGTTTTGATCAGTATTTCCTTCTCCTGAATATCCCCCCATTATATTGCTATAAGTTACAGAATTGCAATTTTGAATTTGATCATTAGCATTAAAGAATATAATACTATTTTTAACAGTATTAACATTATATGCTCCTCTATAATTACTTACAACTGTTGAGTTTATGAGAGAATTTGAATTTTCTACAGCCCAATTACTATCATTATTGGCAACAATACAGTTATAGATATCATGAACTTCAATAATACCACTATTATTATTAAGAACTTTAGTATTAATAATGTCTGGACCATAGCTACTGCTATTTGCTCTAATAGCACTATTGCCGTGCCCCTCAAATATTGAGTTTTTAATCTCACCGCGTACTTCACTTTGTGAATAACCTGATTGATAAAAACCATAATTATTATCTAAAAAAGTACAATTATCAATAATATAATCGTTTTCATTGATATATATAGCATAGTTGTTAATATCTTGGAATAAAGAATTGTAGACTTTAAGAGAAGTATGAGTCCCCGCGTCAATCCCTCTATCATCATTATTAATAAACTTACAATTATCAAATTCGATGTTTGTATAACTATTAATTTGAGTTCCAAGATTACAGTTCTCAAAATTTGTATTTATAATTGTATGATAAGCTCCCCCGCTTTGAGATTGAATGTTAATACCATAATAAAAATTATTAAACTCAGAATCTCTAATAGATAAAGGAATATTCCCTCCATAATAAAGACCGGTTCCAGTCCCTGGGTTATCAGCATTTAAGATAACACCATCTAAAATTAGATAAGTATTCTCAGAGTTGATATAATAATTATTACCTCCATCTTCAATTAAGCTATTAGATAGAGTTAAGTCTGTAAATGTATCATTTGAGTTAAGAGCATATCCTGAGAATGCATGTATATATACATTATCTATGGTAGTATCCTGAGAATAATAGGACGAGAGCGCGCTGGTATGTGTATTTGTAATCTCTGCATATGTGATATAACTTGCGCCTGTAGAATACTGGAAATTAATTCCTCCCCAAGAACATCCATCTCCTATACATGAGAATGTAATATTACTCTCTTGTGTGCCTATCGCCTGGAGTTCTCCTGTAATAAGAAGATTGTAATCTCCCATAAATTGAACCTCTACACCTGGATCTATTGCTAGCGATGTATAAGGATCAACCTGGATATCTCCTATAATAAGATACGGCGAATTATCAAGAGTCCATGTACCTGAGACTGGGCCGGACACTTCCTCTTGTGAAATTAAAATTGAAAAACATGCAAAAATTAGTATTAGTTTTTTTTTCATTTCATTTTACCTTTTAATAAACACAGTTATTTTATTTTAATATATTTTATAATTCATCTGATATTTGAATGGCGTCCTGATCTTTATGACTATCTAACAATTCAACATCCTTTAGCTTCCTATCAATAGCACGTGTTCGAGTTCCTTGTAATGACTCTAGAGATGTGGATGCTGTTTTAAGTTGACTTTGAACCTTAGATAAATGCCCTTCAAATTTTGAAAATTCAGATTTAACACCTGCTAGAATATTCCAAACTTCGCTGCTACGCTCTTGTACAAGGAGCGTCCTGAAGCCCATTTGTAAGCTATTTAACAATGCGGATAATGTTGTTGGTCCTGTTAATGCTATTTTATACTTTGAACGCAATGTTTCCATTATCCCAGGCTCTCTTAGTACTTCAGCGAACAAACCTTCTATTGGTAAAAACATAATAGCAAAATCAGTCGTATTTGGAACAGAAATATATTTAGTTGAAATATCCTTAGCAAAACCATCAATCGCGCGAACAAGAGCCTTCCTAGCCGTATCTACAGCATCTTTATCTGCTACTTCATACGCATCAAGTAAAGCTTCATAGCTTTCAGTTGGAAATTTAGAATCAATCGGAAGCCATAATGTACCATCGGTATCTTTACCAGGCATCTTAACAGCATACTCTACAGAACCATTATAATCTGGGTTTGTTGCTACATTATTTCCATATTGATCAGGAGTTAAAATTTGCTCTAAAATATTACCTAATTGATATTCTCCAAATACACCTTTTGTTTTAACGTTTGATAAAACTTTTTTAAGATCCCCTACTCCTGTTGCAATTGTTTGCATCTCACCAAGACCTTTATGTACTTCTTCTAATCTTTCACTTACAAGTTTAAAGGATTCGCCTATTCTTTTTTCCAAAGTTTTTTGAAGTTTCTCATCAACAGTTTCACGCATTTTATCAAGTTGCTTGGTGTTATCATCACGAATATCTTTTAATTGATTGTTAATTGTTTCCCTAACATCTTTGATATTCTTACCAAATTTTTCTTCAAATTGATTAAGTGTTTTTGATAATTCTTGACGGTTTTCAAGTGAAGTTTTGTTTAGCTCTTCCCTATTTCTTCCAATCTCATCATGAATTAATTTTATTTTTTCATCAAGAGATGATTGGAATTTCATATCATTTGGGTTTGATGCATTTTGAGATTTGAAATGCAATGCAAGCAAAACAATCGATAGTAGTATTAATATTCCTAGAAGAGTTTCAATCATGATTAAATTTAATTATCTAATATAATATTAATTAATGCTATGATATCAATAATATCAACAAGACCATTTCCGCTAACATCAAATTGAGAGGTATCATTGTTATCGCTATATAAAATAAAGTTTACAAGAGATACTACATCAATGATATCAACTGATCCGTCCATATTAATATCTCCATGCTGACTCTCAATTGTTATTGTAAGTATATCTGAAGCTTCTGATATATTCTCATTTTCATCATATGCAATTAAATAATATTCAAAACTACCAATGGAAACCTCAAAATCAACGTAAGTATTAGATGTGACATAATCAAAAAATTCATTGTTTTTATAGAGTTCATAATACAAAAGGTCAGGATCTAACGATTCCTCCCATTCAAGATTAATAGTACCATCATTAAAGGATCCCATTAATCCTGATGGTATAGAAGGGGATAAATTATCTATTGAATAAGCACCTATCTCATTGCTTTCATAGAAAATATCTTGCTCTGCTGTATGTGCTTTTACTTTAAATGTTGTATAAAGCGTATCTCCATCAATAATGGATGTTTCTATTGTTGGAGCTGTAAAGGTATAAGAGTCTTCGTAACTTGCGGGGATATCTCCTAAATGTTCCCATCCACGCTGGTTTGGTACAAATCTCCATGCAGAATAATTTGTTATCAGGGTATTTGGAAGAACATCAAGTGAATTTGCCTGCCAATTAATAAATGTATAGCCTCCCTGATCATTTGGAACATCATATGCTGAAATAAAAGAAGGTCCATATATACAACCCGTATCTAAGTTTGCATCAGATTCATAGTTTTGTGCACCCTCATCCATGCAACCCGGTATGTATAGTTGTTGATTAAAAAATAATGCTCCCATATCTGTAACTGTTCCATCAGGATCTAAAGGAGAATTCGGATTTCCTGCATCAATACAGCTTGATGTGAACAATAAATTGTAATCATCATTGCTAGAATCTATAAATTCTGGATCAGATTGGATGTTGTTTAGATAAATAATATCATCAAAACCTATGATTCCTGTAAGTCCACCTGCTATATTTGAGAAGCTTATAATTAACTCAGAGCCACTTTGTATGTTGATTTGAGCCCCATCTTGAGATTGATTTGCCCATAGAATGCTATTTTGGATAACAGGATATGTGCTGTTTATATATATACCAGAACCAACTAAATTAGAGGTGTTATATGCAATGGTATTATTGAAAATAATTGGGCTTGATGCTACATTGAGGTATAACCCTCCTCCTTTATTAACAGCATTGTTTTTATAGATTAAATTATTTTGGATAGATGTGTTATCATGTTCAGAGTATATCCCTGATCCATTAAGAGCATAGTTATAGGCAATCTTTGAGTCGTTTAGCTCAAAAACACTTATAGCATTGTTTCCTCCTCCTATCCAAACAGCCCCCCCTTTTCCAGGAGTTGTATTATACATTATTTCAGATTCTTTGATATTTAAATGATTTATATTCCCTATGAAAGCATAAACACCAGCGCCACCATCATCGGTTTCTGAATTTGTGAATAGAGTATTATTGTTAATCTGGCAATTCTCAAAGCTAGTTATTCCTTCATAAGTAGTGGTCATATTATTGTATATATAAATACCGCCACCTTTTTTTAGCGCTGTATTTCCAGATATACTTGTATTTTTTATTGTATGCATATATTCAGACATTTGACTTTTTATATATATTCCCCCACCATAAGCATCACCTTGATAAAGTAATGATCCTGCTGTATTGTTATCGATAAAAGAGCCTTCTATGTAGGCGTTCCCACTATAGCTATCGCCATAATAAATTCCCCCACCACCATTGTACCCTGAAGTATTATAGCTAACAGAGGAATTTAGAAGAGTGAAGTCTAAATCGCTGCCATCTCTAAACATGATTCCTCCACCTTTACCTGAAGTACTTACTTTTGATGTATTGTTATTAACCTCTGAATTTTCTATATGTAATATATTTTCACTAGAACCGTTATAAAGAAATATTCCTGCTCCAGAATAATAACCTTCATTATTATTGATTTGTGAATTTCTTGATATTAAAGATGAATTATACATGAAAATTCCTCCTCCATTATCCATTCCTGCAGGTGAAAAATCAACTGTTAATTTATTATTATTAACAGAACTGTTATCTAGCGTTAAAAAGGAATTATGTAGATAAACACCTCCCCCACCATTTCTTTCTGTATCACCAACTATATCGCTAGGACCTTCTTTGTAATTACCATTAATATTTGTATTGTTAAAATGAACACTATCAGAATCTAAAATATAGATTCCAAATCCACCACAATAGTAATTTTCTCCACCATAATTAGTATCTCTCACATTAAACTCATTGTTGATAATGCTTACATTGGTTAGAGTTAAGTTGTTACCATTTTTAACCCAGGCACCAACACCACCTTTATGGTTATGACCGCTAGATACTCTAGGCACATTCAATTTATTATCTTTAACAATTAGATTTTCTAATGATACATTATTAGATTCTTCTATTCTAATACCAGCTCCCCAGCTATAATAACCATTTTGAGTTACAAACATATGCCCATTCTGGATTGTAAAACCATTAAGAGTGCTATTTTCAGCTTCATGGAAATTGACACATCGATAACTATTGACCCCATTGATAATAGTATTATGAATATAGGTTGTATCTTGATCTAAAATATATTTTGACATTACAGTTATACCAGACTTCATTATGATTTCGCCATTATAAGTTCCAGGATCAACAAGTATGCTATCCCCTTGATTTGCGGTATCAATTCCACCTTGAAGATCTAGCCCATTATGACCTGGAACTAAAATCCAATTACTGCTAACAGTCATCCCGGATAGAGGAATTTCAACTAGTGGCATATTTGGATCATTTGTAGATATGGTTAATATATCTTCATACTCATTTAAGCCTGCAATGCTATCATCAGGTATAAATGTAACGCTTAAATTATTATTCTCCCCAGGTATGATAGTAAAAGGGCTTTCTACTTCTATTTCAAAATAATTTGTATTAAAACTAAAGTCAAGATATAAATCAGCTGTTCCATTATTTTCTAAATGAAGAGATAATTCTATTTCTTGATCAGCTGGGATTGCAGGAAAGTTCATTTCAGTTGAATTAGCTGCATATACTTCCCAGTTTATAAGCGGGGCAATTCCTTGCGCATTAAAACTATATTCGTAGATAGAATCAGATTGATAGTAAATATCATCATGCTCTACCTCTAGAGTCATAGAATAATTATAAGATTCTGATGGAGAAAATATTACATCTATAGGGGATGACTCTCCTGGTTCAATTAAAATTGGGAATGTAGATATAATTTCAAAATCATTTTCATACCCATTATTGCCTTGAATGTTTGCGTTTATTAGATTTAGAGTATATGAACCTGTATTTTCAAAGTATACACTGAATGTATCAGAATCTAGTACGTTTGTATTATCAATTGAAATATCTTGAGCAATAGAGATTTCAGGTGTTCCTGCTTCACCCGAAAGTAAAATAGAAAAACTATTATCAGGTAATGCATCTGTTGCAAAAGTTAGATCTAATTGATGGTAATGATTAGGAGAATCTGGATTAAAAGTAATGTTTATATCATATGATTCTTCTGGTTGAAGAGTAATAGGGAATTCTGGATAATCGATATCATATGCATATACTAAAGATTGTTCGCTATTATCTGATATAGAGAATATCGTTACAGGGCTTCCTCCTGATGAGGTTAGGGTTAAAGGTAGAGTGGTTGGTGTTCCAAATTGTGTAACTCCAAAATCTAAATTAGAATAAGATAGAGATGGAACTGAGGTATAATTAGAGTTTTCTAATCCTGGAGATCCCATGTTAACACCTAAATTATCATAAGGAGTAGTTCCTGCAGTCCAATTTACAGGAATGCTATTATCATTAAATGGATTGTTAAGTTCCATTGACATCGCATCATTTAAAGGCCAATTAGCAATATCATAGAGTACAGTATCTATTAGATTTCCATTATTGTCATATAAATTTACCAAGCCATCAAAAGCATTATCTAAAAACTCATTGCCTACTCCCCATTCGTAATCAAAAGCCATACCTTGGTTTAGTCCAGTGTTATTTGTCATTCCAATTGTAAAATAAGAATGAGCAGAAATCACAATAGATGGAAATGTTATAGTTGCTGGAAATTCATTTTGGATAGACCAGTTTTCAAGATTAATATCTTCATCGGAAGTATTGTATAACTCTATATATTCACTAAATTGTCCACCTAAATCATTAATAGGCGCAACCATTAGTTCATTGATTACAATCTGTGAAAATAGCAATGTAAAGTAAATATTGATTAGTAGTATGTTTTTCATATATAAAAGCTCTCCCATATTCTTTTAAAGTCTAAAAAAATCTTAAATAGCGGTAGTTTTCTTACCGTGAAAATGAATGGATGATATTAGCCATTTTTGTAGTATAAAAGCAATACAGAATTTATAATTTAGATTGACTTAATTTTTCTAATTCTGAGATAGTTGTAACTCTGTATCCTTTTTCTTTTAAACCCTTGAGTGTAAGCTCTATAGCTTCATAGTTCCATTCTCGTATACCTTTCTCTGGCATGTGGATTAATAAAATAGAACCTGGTTTAGTTTTTTTAAGAATAAATTTTGATATCCATTTTGCATCTGGGATTGATGTGTCATTTGCAAATCCATCACATATAATATGGGTATACCCTTTTTCATCTAGAACATTTTGCATGGTTTTAGAGAATTTTGCGTGTGGCGCTCTGTAGTATTTTGGGATATTATCTGTATACTGTCTTAGTATTTGATCTGTTTGCATGAAGTCTTGTTCAAACTGTTCTTCTGAATAATTATTATATAGCCAATCATACATTCCATGATTTGCTATTTCATGTCCATCGCTAAGCAGTCTTTGAATTTTTTCTTTATCTGTATGCATGCAGTGGCTACCTGTTGTAAAGAACGTTGCTTTTGCATCATACTTTTTAAAGAGTTTTCTCACCTCTTCTGTCATATCTCCATCTGGGTTGTCTTTTCCACAAAAACCATCATCTATTGTAAAGGCTACGATTTTTTCATCAGTATCAAAATAAACAACGGTAGATTTTGGAAAAATAAGGTTTGCCATAAAACGCATTCCAGGCATGCTTAATGTGGACCATGTAGCTTTTCTGATCCATAGTTTAAAGTTAGATAAATCCTCTGTTAACTTAGGGTCATTATCTCTACCTAATGATTGATTTAAAGGATTATTGTATTTATATAAATTATTATCTGCTGCAACTAGAGTTGATATGAAGTAGAGTGTAAAAAGAAACTTCATTAGAAATCTAATATTAGATTAACAAGCGTAATGATATCTAGAATATCAACAATTCCACTGTTATCTAAATCTGCTATGCATAGCTGGTCTTGATTTAAGTTTTCTTCAAATACAAATGGCACTAAAAGAGTTATATCTAAAACATTATACTCTTGGTCATTATTTAAATCACCAGAATTGCAATAAAAAGCCTCAAATACGCCATTTCTTTTATAGTTAGACCTAAAGATACTCCAAGAATCATTTAAGCTGCTTGATTGCTTAAAATCAATTCCATGTAAAGAATTAACAGTTCCAGCTAAAATATCAAGGTCTCCATCTTGATCAACATCTACAATTGTAGGAGCGCTTGAAAATTCAAATTGATATTCTATTGGGGTATTAGAAAAGTTGCTTAAATCCGAGTTTAAGACAGTTAAATATCCAGCTTCATCCAAAATTACAAGTTCATCTGATTGGTTATTATCAATATCCGCTGATAAAACAGAAGAGGAAACACTCCCCCCTGTTTGAATTAAGAAGGTGTTGTTTGGATTGCCATTGATGCTTATACCATGTACCTCACCATTAGAGTTTCCAAAAACAATATACGGATAATCATCTTTATTATAGACTGAAGGAGATGTCGTGATTGAATAATCTGTTTCATATGTAAAACGAATAGAGCCATCACTATTTAAAGCATATAATGTTCCATCATCATTTCCTGATAGTATGATAGGGCTTTCTCCATTATCTAGAATAATAGGAGCTGTTTTAAATTTATCATTACCTGAAAAAGGAAATCCTGAGGCAATACTACCATCATCTAAAATCATATAAAGGTTATCGTTTTCTGTGCCAAATACAATATCATCTAGCCCGTTATCATTAAAGTCAAACAGCGCTACGCCTGCCCTTATTTTCTCTCCTATATCTAAAGGAAAGTTAGAAACATCTGTTCCATCATGATTAATAACATATAATTTTTTATTAGAACCAGAAAAACCTCCAACTGCAATCTCTAGTTCAGGGTCTGCATCTATATTACCTATTGCAGGGGTTCCAATAAGAAAGCTCTCTGCATCATACTCAAATAATAAAGAGTTATACGTAAAGGCATATATCTTTTTACTTTTTGATGTGAATACAATTTCATCAGAGCCATCATTATTTATATCAGCAACAGCAGCAGCTCCCCATATCTGACTTCCAGTATCAAATGGAAATATATCAGTTTGTATTTCATTTCCCCATGGATCTAAGCATCTTATAACTCCTGTAAAATCAGCAAAATAAACTTCTTTTTCTCCATCATTATTTAAATCTATAACAGTTGGAGCGCCTGAAACTTGACTGCTTGTAAAGAATGGAAAGCCTTGTTGCAGGAGATTTATATTTATAGAAAAAGTTGTTTGTTCTGTAAATGAAAGTTCTTCTCCGGCTTCAATATAGTCTGCAGTGATATCGAATGTTAAAGGAATGTCCCCTAGCATGATTTCATTGGGAATATTAATAATATAAGATTCATAGATAGCCTCATCATATTCTAAAACCTCATTATAAGTATTTGAGGGTTCATTGATAATGATATTGTTAGAAGAGAGTACTGTTGTTATGTTACTTGCATTAATACCATCTGAAAAGTTTGATAAAGAAAGATTAAGGATAATTTCTTCTCCAGGATTAATATTGCCATCTTCATCGCTATCATATAAAAGAGCATCTATTTGAGATACTAATATAAGATTTGTTATTGAAAATTCTATAGTCTCTAAATCTTCACCTACATATGATATATTGATTCCCCCGCTACTACCATCTGTTAGAAAACAAGATGGATTTGTTGTATCATTAAATTTTGTACGCCCTGTTCCCTGGCTAAATATAGCTGCTCCAAAAGAGCCACTAGATTCAGTGGTTCCTCCGTATCTATATAGATAAAGTCCATCTGGAGGCCCATTTGCATTTCCATTGTAATTTGTATTTACTCTATAGATTAATAAACCATTATCATCACCTGGAGTATTAATTTCATATAAGCCTTCTTTAACTCTGTATTCAACAACAAAAAACTCATTATTTGATAAAGGTGATTTGATTTTATAAATATTATTCTCACTTGAAGAGAGAGGATTTATCTGATAAATTCCTCCGTATTGTATTTCAGGTAATGATGTAATCCAATCAGTGTATTGATATTTCATATAGGCGCTCATTGATTGAGGTATATCAGAAGAAGCATCCATTACATCCCATCCTCCAACTGCAACAGGTGCTACATCATCATAGTAGTGGTATAAATCAGGGGCTCCTAAAGAATGAAAAAATTCATGAGCTAGAGTACCTACTGTAAAATAGCCGCCTTGATCTAGATTTAAATTATAATCATAGACTTTTGCTCCGTTAATGTATACATCATGTGTATATAAAACCCATCTATGCGGCCATAAAAGATCAGACCAGCCTGTTGGTGCTCCGCTAACTAAAAAGGTTACATTGTCAATAAGTCCATCATCGTTAGAATCAATATCTAATGTGCTTGGGATATCTGTTGCAACAAATTCCATTGCATTCTTTAGTAGTAAATGTTCTCTTGTTCTCGCCTGATTATCATTTTGATATCCTATTGGATTAGTTGTTTCATTGTAAGGCTTATAATAATCTCTTGTATATTGATCCTGATATGATAGGTTAGTATCCATGCCGCAAGCTGGATAATGATGCGTATTAATAGTTAATAATTCATATGAAACTTCATGGAAGTAATGATACAAAGAAGGTCCTTCTGGATCATTGAATGGTTGATCATAATACTCCCTTGTTTCTACAAACTCTTCTTCATCTGCGAATCTAATAAAAACATTTAAATTATTAATAGTTCCAATTGAAGGAGCATCCCTAGTTTCAAAGTCACTATAATAATTTTCTCTTATCTCTAGATACTCTTCTTTTGAAATGCCAATATTTTTAGACAGTCCTATATTTATTGGAGATACGCTGTCTACTTTAAATTGAGTTGGGATTATTTTATCATCTATTTTTTTTGCATAATAGTAATAACCATCTTTGGGATGTTGAGTAATAGTATACCCTTTATCATCATGTAATCTTTGATAGAATTCATCTCCAGATATCAGGCAGTTTAATATGCTTCCATCTGGTTGCTCTAAAGCAACAGGCATATTTTTAAAATTATTTGTTATGCCAATATTTAATAATATGAATAAGAATGTAATAAGCATATTGTAATATATTAAGTTTATTAAGTAAATATACTATAACAGTTTGTAATCGTTATTTAGATATAAACTCTTTTATTTTTTTGAAATATTCCTCTCTAGCTATCATTAGAATATTGTTATGGTTTGCCCCATTGACTCTATATAATTCTTTGGTAGTAGAAGGTGATTCTAAAATCATAATTTCCGCTTGACTAAAAGGAACAATATCATCTAGATCTGCATGTATTATAAATAGCTTTCCATCATATCCTTTTAGCTTTTGTAGGTTCATAAACCCATCTTCTAATGAAAAATCAATCTGTTCAGGCGTAACACCAATTAAATTTAAAAGAGGATCTTCTGTTGCAAAGCCACTTTCTATAATACACCCATCTATTGATTTACTATGATTGTTTATGATTTCAAATGCAGAAGCACTTCCAAGTGATCTTCCCATAATAATAATTTTGCCTTCATATTTATTCTTTTCAAGGTATTCTTTTATGTATATAAATGCTGTATTTGCATCTTGATGAAGGTTTTCTTTTGTAGGAGTTCCTGTTGATAGCCCATATCCTTGGTAGTCTACAACAATAAAGTTTATATTAAATCTATTATAGTAGTTTGCGATATCATCATATTCTTGAGCTAATTCAGCATTGCCATGAAAAAAAATAATTGTAGGAAAATCTCTGTTTGATAAAAAGAACCTAGCTCCTATTTTCTCACCATTTAAAGTTTTGATTAAATGATCTTTTTTATCTTCAGGAATATTTGATTTTCTGGGATAAAATATTGAGTTTATAATTTGTTCTTTATTCATAGATAGTTCCGTTTAATACATCAACAAATAATTCAGGTGATTCTAGATGCGTATTATGCATTGTATCTTTGATAATATATTGTTTCACATATTGATTCATTTGAGTCATCTTTTTCCCGATTTTTATGTAATTATCATCCTCAGAACCATTAATGATAGATATAGGAAAAGAGAACTCCTGGAATTGTGATTCATAATAACGCATGTTTCCTGAGCTGAAAATTTTAAGTGACTTAGCTAATTGGTCTTTATCTTGATTGCGTCTTGTCTCTTTTTGTTTTTCCCATGCCTTTTTGTTTCTATTTTTTTGATTTGAAAAAAAATCATTTTTTTCCCATGATTTTAAAAATTTAGGTAAATCTATAATTATTTGTTCTGAGAGTTCTTTATCCGCATCATATCTTTCTATGCGCTCATCCCTATCCTCTATTCCCAGATTAGAGCTTTCAAGTATAAGAGAATTTATTTTTTCTGGGTATTTTGATGCGAATGCTACTGCTAGCCTTCCACCCATTGAGTAAGCACACAGATTAATTTTTTGAATATCTAAGGTATGCAAGATAAGATAGAACTCACTACACCAGTCTGATATTGTATAGTCTTCATCTGTGTTTTTGAATATACTTTTTCCATGACCAGGAAGGTCCATAGCATAAGAATGCTTATTTAATAAATCTATGGTTTCTATCCATGAATTATGCGACCCTGTAAATCCGTGTAAAAAGAAAAATGGTATTTCCTCATTTTTATTAAATGATTTTATAAAGAATTTTGATTTACTTGTTTTGATAATCATGCTACTAATCGTTTATAATTATGTTAACAATAAGTATAATATCCTGAATATTTATTGTATTGTCTTGGTTGAGGTCAGATAGGTAGTACTCTATTCCAATAGCCTCTTGATTTAATATTATATTAAGTAAATTAATAATATCGAGTATATCTATAATAAAATCTCTATTTACATCTCCTAGAGAATATTCAAATTCATTTTCATACCATGTATCAAATTTGCTTTGCAGTGTATCTACAGGGTCTATCCATTCTCCTGTTTGAGCATAATAAGGAACAACATTTGGAATGTTTAAGTCCATGTAAAATTCATTTGTATCAGATGGTTTTGCAACACGTATGAAAGCAGATAGAGTAGATATCCCCTCATCTAAACATCTGGTATCTGCTCCTGGAATTTTAGCTCCTTGTAATGCAGCCATTAGTTTTTGATCTAAAGGCCCATTTTTTAATAGGAAATTATTTTCCATATTAAGCAGGACATCTTCATTTAATAGTATATTACCCTGTATTGCATAATCAATGCCATTAATATGCCCTTTCCAGCTTGAACAGTTTTCTCCTGTAAATGATGCGCTTCTTGGATAAGGAATATCTGTACATAGAGCTGCTTCATTGCTTCCAGGATTACCGTACCATTGCGTATTGCCTATTTCATTGCATTCTTGCTCATAAAGTATCCCATAGTTATTTTCAATACCAAGATCAGCAACACCATATTGTCTGATTGCAGGATTATTTTGGGCATCATTTTCTTCTAATAAAGATATGATTTCTTCAGGAGAATAGCCTTCTTCCATTAAAGTTGATGCATATTGTTGATTTACTGATAACCAGTATGATTGAGTATGTATAGCTCCTACTCCTGGATGTATATCGCTTATAATAATAGAATTAGCAATACATGAGCCTCCTGCACTTCCAATTTCCCCAGTTTGACTATCAGTAGCTATAATTGAAAAGGTTGCATATGTATAACCTGATAACAGAATATATACCCATTGTTTAAACATCTTAAGATTTCATATTTACAAATTGTAATGGTATATCAAGGTTCTTTTCTTTAAGAGCAGTGATTACCTCTTGAAGGTCATCTATCTTTTTACCCGTTACTCTAACTTGCTCTCCTTGAACTTGCGAATTAACTTTTAATTTTAGATCTTTAATTAAAGAGTTGATTTTTTTCCCATCCTCCTTAGATATTCCAGATTTAAGGTCAACTTTTTGACGAAGCTTCATTCCAGATGCATTCTCAACCCCATTATATTTATATGCTTTTATGGAAACGGTTCTACTGATAGATCTATTTTCAAGCATATCAACTATAGTTGTCATCTGATAATCGTTATCAGCATTTATTATTATATTGTTATCACCTTTATTTAAAGTAATACTTGAAGATGAGCCTTTGAAGTCATATCTATTCCCAATATCACGCTTAACCATATTTACAGCATTATCTACTTCTTGTATATCTAATTTACTAACTACATCAAATGATGGCATAGTACCTCCTTATTTTTCTATATTAGACAGCATCCAGTTTTTATAATCTTTATTTTCAATTGAAATTGATGTTTTGATAATCTCTGGAGTATCATAATTATGTATTGATTTTATTAATGATGTAACTCTCTCAGATAAAGAATCTAAAGTTTTAATATCAACTTTATATTCTTTAGATACAGATTTTTCTCCATTCCATATGTAATAAGAAAGTACAGAATCTGAAATCTGCACACATGGAGAACAATTTGATTCTAGAATTTGAGTTGATAATTTTTCAGCAATATCTTTTTTATCCGTTGTAGTTGTTATTTTACAGAACATATTAATTTGGAAGTTTTAAATTAGGCTTATTCTTAAAATCTCCCTTTAAAACACTTCCTTTTTTATTTAGATCTTTGCTTACAAGTTCTATCCCTTTATCTAATTGTGTATCTATACCGTTACGATAATCTTTAGGAGTTATATGCACTTCTATATCTACATCTGTTCCGTAATTTTCAACTTTCCAACCTACATCTTTAAACCAAAATGAGAATTCTGGCTGAGAGGTTACTGTTCCATCTACCAATGAATTTCGAGGCCATATTCCAATAACTCCTCCCCATGTTCTCCTACCTATTAATTTACCTAAGTTCATTAATTTCCATGAGTGTGAAAAAATATCTCCATCTGAACCAGCATATTCATTAGTGATTGCAACCATTGGGCCTCCTGGAGATTCTGATGGGTAGGGCTCTACACCCATCCATCGAGTTATATCAAATCCTAATCTTTTTTTCGCAAGCTTGCTTAGTAAAATTTGAGAAACATGTCCCCCACCATTATATCTAACATCAACAATAAGGCCATCATAAACTATTTCAGCTAAAAAGTAACGATGGAATTCAGCATATCCATCAGCTCCCATATCAGGAATATGTACGTAGCCAATTTTATTTTTAGATTTTTTATGAACATATTCTCTGTTTTTTTCCACCCAATCTCTATAGTGTAGATGTCCTTCATGATGAATTGTTCGTGTTAAAACTTTATTTATTTTTTTTGTTCCTTTAGGTTGTATAGATAATTGAATATCTTTATTTACTTGATTAACCAGGAGTTCATTTGGAGTGATCTTTTTAGTTAGCTTCACGTTATTTATTTCTTTTAAAATATCTCCTTCTTTAACATTTAATCCTGGAGAATATAATGGTGACTGTTTTGAATCCCAAAGATCGCCCTTTGCAATAGACTCAATAGCATAACCTTTAGCAACATCTTTATATTTAAATGAAGCTCCAAGCATTCCAATGCTATAATATCTTCCGGGGATATAATCTCCTCCAAATTCATAGCAGTGAGAAGTCCCTAGTTCTCCTTGCATTTCCCATACGATATCAGAGAATTCACTTCTACTTCCAGCTCTATCAACGAGGCTTTTATATCTATTGTAAACCTTTTCCCAGTTTATTTTAGACATATCAGGGACCCAAAAGAAATCTCTTTGTAATCGCCATGCCTCTCTATACATCTGATGCCATTCTTGATTTATATCTATATTTAGTCGGATTCTTTGAAAATCTATTAAGCCAGTTTTTTTATTTGCATCAGGTTTAGCTAATAAATCCTTTGCTACAGGTGTCTTAACATCTAATATTCTAATATTCTTATTTGAACTAATAGTAATTTTTCCATTTCTGTTATCAATATTAAATCCAGATACATTTGATAGATATATTTTTTCTTCAAGTTCATTTAAGTCGTAATATTTAATTGTTCCTTTTGACTGCCCATCTAAATCGTACCATCCATCTGTTCTAGAACCTTCTACAGGCCAATTAAGATAGTATAGTTTATTATCAAAAAAACCAATAGAACTACCCAGTATTGATTCTCTAACAGGAATTTGCATTATTCTATTTTTTATTCCTTTAAAATCTATTTTAACTTTAACGGCCTTTTCTTTTTTCTTCTTAGTATCCTTCTTTTTTGAAGATTCTTCATTTAATTGAATTTGTTTAATAAAAGGTGACTTTATATTTTTATTTAAAGCAATAATGTAAGGTTTTTCACTGCAGGTAAAGTTTAAATCAAATTGTATGCTATCATAAACAGGGTTAAAGGTACGTTTTGATGTAAACGCAAGGTAAGACCCTGTATTATCAAAAACGGGTGAATAATCACTGTTTATTGGGTCTGTGACATCGTGGCTCTTTTTATTTGTAAGATCATAAATTTTTATAATTGAAACTCTAGATGTTTTAGAACAAGTGTAAGCAATATAGTTTCCATCAGGAGACCAATTACATTGCATAACATGATTAGAGCTATGATCTATTACTTTCACAGAGTCTTTTTTCAAATCTATAAGGAGGAGTTTATGTTGATGGTTAACAATAGCAATTTGGTCTTGCTTAGGAGATTTCTTTAAAGATATAGGTCTTCCTATTTTAGATTTTAAAACTTTTAATCTTTTTGAATTTAATATATTATAGGTTTCTAATCTTTCTTCTCCTCCATCATCTGAACATGTCAATAGAGTTTTATCATCTGTCAAGAATGTAGAGTAGCCGTATCGAACTCCTTGGGTCTTTCCTAATTGTATAACAGGTCCTTCCCAATTACCCATAGAGAATAGTTTTCCTCGAGTAACAACAGTTGAAATGTTTCCTTTCGAATTAGTTGATATATTTTCCAAATAATGAAACGCTGAGTCAAACTTTCTACTTTTTTTAATAAAACCACTATTATAGATAATATCAATTTTTTTATCTATATCAGATTTAATATTATAGCTATACAAATCTGCTCCGCTATGATATACTATTGAGGTTCCATCTGTAGAAGCATTTCTTGCATAGTAATTTTTATGAAAAGTATGTTGTTTTAAATTTTTTCCATTTTGATTGCATGAGTAGATATTACATATACCATCATGATCAGATAAAAAGTAAATTTTATCATTTATAACCATAGGACAAGCCATATTTCCATTTATATTTATTAGCTTAGTAAAATCTCCTGTATTTTTTTTATCTATCCATAATTCTCCTGCAGTTCCTCCTTTGTATCTTTTCCATCTAGCAGGATCTTGAGTATTTCGTCCTAATACTGTAAAGTTTTTAGAATATGCAATATTTGAAGCAACTCCATAATTTAATGCTTTAGATTCCCCACCTTTAATATTAATTATTCTTAAATCAGAGATTCTTGAAAAAGCTTGCTTTAAATCAGAGGCATATACTATTTCATTATTATTTTTCCATGTTGCTATTTTACTGATAAATGCACCGTCAAAAGTTAACCTCTTTGATATCCCTCCGCTACTAGGCATGATATATATTTCAGTATTTCCATCTTCTCTTCCTACATAAGCTATCCATTTTCCATCAGGCGAAAAGGATGGACTTGAAATTTGTCCTATATTGTTTGTTAGTCTTATCGCTGTAGAAGAATTATTAGATATAGTCCATATGTCATCTTCAGAAATAAAAGCAATTTGATTACCATGTATTGTCGGAAAGCGATAGTAGCCTTGCATAAAATCTCCATTTTTTCTTTAATGTATAGTATGCAAATTTAATTTTATTAGATAAATATTATAAAACTATTTTATATTTTATTAAATATTCGTGAGAGATTATTAATTTTTCAGAACTTTCAACTTATTTTATAGGTGCTTTACTTCTGCATTCAAAAGCAGGCCTTACATTTTTAATGTTGAAGGAAACTTGCGATTGTAGAGGAGGTACCGTTCGTACTTTTTAAAAGTGCTCTGAAAAATTTCTCTTGCGAATATTTATTTAACCTCAATTTTATTTAGAATTTTACTATAATCCTTTTTGTTACAAAATAACTCTAATTGTATATTCTCATAATTATCTACTCTTTGTCTTATAATAGCTTTTTTATAAATGTAATCAATCAGGTAAGATTTATCATAAGGCAGGTTAATTGAGTATTTTTTATAATCTTTCGTAACAATATCTTCTATTTTTTCCATTAAATCGTCAAGCATTAATTCTCTTAGAGTAGATATTTTTAAAGGGTTATTATATTTTGTATTTATTTTATTTAGAGTAGTTTTATTATTAATTAAATCTATTTTATTAAAAACTAATATTGAAGGCCTTGTATGAGCTTCAAGGTATTTCAATGTATTCTCAATTGTGGCAATATGTCCTTCATAGTCCTTAGCTGATATATCTATGACTTTAATTATAAGATCAGCATCTTTTATTTCAGATAATGTTGTTCTAAATGATGCTACTAAATTGTGAGGTAGTTTACGTATAAAACCTACTGTATCACTTAGTAATATTTCTTGTTTACTTTCAGGTAGCTTGACTCTTTTAGTGGTTGTCTCTAAAGTGGCGAACAATTGATCTTTAATGTAGGCATTATAGCCTGATAGTTTTTTTAATAATGATGATTTTCCTGCATTGGTATATCCTACTAATGATACTTTAAATACTGTACTTCTAGACTTTTTTTGATTATCTCTATGTTTTTCTATTTTAGAAAGTTGCTGTTTTATTTTTTTTATATCATTTCTGATAATACGTCTATCAATTTCTATTTGCTTTTCTCCAGGGCCTCCTCTTGTTCCTATGCCCCCCATTTGTCTTTCTAAATGGGTCCACATACCGGTTAGCCTTGGCATCATATATTCAAGTGTTGCTAATTTTACTTGAGCTCGAGATTCATTAGTTTTAGCATTTTTATTAAATATGTTTAATATTAGATATGTCCTATCTATAATTTCAATTTTATCTTTAGTTAATTTTTTGATATTCTTATAATGATTTGGCTTTAATTCATCATTTATAAAAATTGTTTTAATATCAAGTATGGAGATTTTATCTAAAATTCCTTTTATTTTACCCTTACCAATATATGTTGATGGATCAATAGATATTCTTTTTTGAGTCTCTACGACTGATATGTTATAATTAATTGTTTGAGCTAGAAGTTTCATTTCTTCTATTTCTTCATTTATTTCGTCTGTATTTGAATCAGGAAGAATTAATGATACTAATATGCTATCAGTCATTTTTAATATAAATATTAACTATAAACATTTCTAGAAAGATAAGTACAAGCACTAAGTAAAGAAATACTCTCCATAGTTCATTCCCTATTATTCTATTATTTATATAGTTTGATGCTTCATTAGCTGTTTTAAATAAATTGATTTTACTATCAAGTATATTTTCTAGCTCATTGTAGGATAAATGTTTTGCTGTTAATTCTTGATTTCCAAGATTAACAGCTATATAGCTTTCTTTGTTTTGAATTGTTTTTTTGTAAAAGCCAAGTTCGTTAAAGAAAGATTTTGTATTTGAACTACTAATATTTATAGTATTTTCTTTTGGAGATATTAATTGAGAATTTCCAACCAGTTTTATTTCAGAAATAGGTTTATCGATTTCATGATAATCTAATAGATTTTCATTTATGATTAAATATTGCATAAAAGGAATAATACTGCCTTTTAGTATCCAATTAGAAGAATTTAAATTTAAAGAAATAGATAAGATATTTAGCTCTATATTTTTATTTTCAGGTAAAAATCGATTTAAGAGCGCATTATTATCTTCTAAGCTGATAATTGTATTATTATTTGATTTTATAGCAATATAATTAAATATTTTGATGTTTCTAGAAGGATAATTTTTATACAGACTATATATAAAATCATCTTTTATATATTCAGGTTTCATTTCAAGATAATCATCATCTTGATATATTATTCTATTTGATTTTACTGTATTAAAATCTTCTATGAAATATCCAATTTTATTAAAGTTTAAATCATTTATATCTGGAATAATAATTATTTTAAAATTATCATTTTGTTTATTTGCATATATCTTATCACTTAATTCCTTTGTTATGTTATCTAAGCCTATTATAAACAGAATATTAGTATCAATTTTTTTATTAATATAGCTGTTAAGAGTATGGTACTGTGTTTTTATAATATCAGAGCTTAGGTTAAATGAGTTCAATATATTATCTAAGTATATATTTCTATCATTTGATATAATATCTATATCAATAATATTTTTAATGTTTATTGTGAAATAATAATCATTATCATAAGATATTTGATCCTCTGATAATTCTACTTTACATAAATGTTGTCCATATGAAGGAATAGAAGTTTCAAATTCAATAGTGGTAGATTTTTTTGCTGCTAAATTAAGTTGATGTTTCCCAACTTTAGTATCATTAATAATTAGGTTTATAAAATTATTTTCAATATCATTTTTACCATTATTTTGAATAGACACAAATAATTTAAATTTATCAGATGGTAAAAGAATTTTTTTATCAGTTTTTATACTCGCTACAGATAGATTGTTTGTTTTGTTATCCGTATACAGATAGCTTACATAAAGATTTTTTTCTTCAGGAATATTGATATTCGATATAGGTAAATGTTCTTGACCATCGCTTACAATAAAAAGAAATGTATTTAAGTTATCTGTATTGTCTTTTATTATTTTATTTATTAATTCAAAATCTACACTTCTCAATGTAGTTTTTATTTTAATAGAGTTTAAATTTAAATCTTTCTTTTTACCATTATATATAGTTTCATTTTTACCTAACGTAATTAGTTTTATTTTTGAATTTTCTCCAAATGGTTCGATGGTGTTTTTAACGATATCTTTTACTTTTTCGTCTAAAGCGGATGACATTGATACTGAATTATCAATAGCTATTAAAACTAAAGCTTCAGCGTTTTTATTATTTTGATATAGTGAGTTATATGTTGGACGTGACATCATTAGGATAAAAAACAAAATAATTAAAGTCCTTATAATTAAAAGGATTATATTAATTATATTGATTTTTTTTATTGATTCATTTTTTATTTTATGAAGAAAAAATAAAGAGCTAAAATCTATATTTAATAGTTTATTTTTATTGAATAAATATATTAATAATGGTACCGATATTAGGGGGAGTAACCATAGATAAATACTAGAGATGAAATTCATATTTAATTAAATATTATCAATGAGTATTTAATAAATCGTTATATCTTTGTTCTATATTAGAGGCTCCATATAATGCTGAACCAACTATTGTTACGTCAATACCGGTGTCGTATACTTTTTTTATTGTAGATAAATTAACCCCTCCATCTACTCCAATTACAATATTATGATTTTTAGACATTTCAACAATAGATTCCATTGTTTTAAGTGTAGGCTCAATGAAAGATTGTCCTCCAAAACCTGGGAAAACAGACATAATTAATATATAATCAAGACAATCTAAGTATTTCTCTATATGTTTGTAATCTGTATCTGGATTAATAGCTATTCCAGCCATTTTATTGTATGATCTGATAAGTTTAAGATCTTTGGTAATATTTTTACTGGCTTCATAGTGTATTATGATTGTATCTGACCCAGCATCCGCATAATGTTTTATGTATTTTTCGGGATTTGAAATCATTAAATGAGTTTCAAGATGAAGATTTGTTATTTCTCTTATTTGCTTAATAATAAATGGACCAAATGTTAAATTAGGTACAAAATGTCCATCCATAACATCAACATGCAGCCTATCTACACCGAGTTCTTCAACAATATTAATATCTTCTTTTAATCTTGTGAAATTTGCGGATAAAATTGAAGGTGATATGTTTCTTTGCTTATTTTTCATCAGTTGAAATTATTAAATTTATTTCAATTGGCATAGATAAACGTTTAAAAGCAGGTTGATCTTGTTGGATAACTGTATTATTTAATAAGCTATCTACATATTCATATTCTTTTTTCCCAACTAGCAATCCTGATTCATATATTTTTTTAATAGCTCTATTTAGACTTAAGTTTACTAGACTTGGAACCACATAATAATCAGGTGGCATTCCAGAGCTAACAATAAGTGTAATTTTATCTTTCTTCGTTATTTTTTTACCCTTTTTAGGATATTGGCTGATAATATTATCTTTATTTACACTTTCACTGTATTCATATATTAAGGTATCTATTAAGATTCCTATTCTATCTAATTGGAGTGTAGTAGTTCTAAAAGATTTATTTGTAAAATCATCTAGAATAATATCATTTTCCTGGCCTATAACCGTTAATTTAACATCTCTTTTTTCCTTAACTTTTGTAAATGCTCTAGGTGACATATTTAAAACTTCATATGGGGAATAACCTTCTTTGTATTTAGTGTAAAAAATTTTAACATTAAAATTGCTAAGTTCTTCTTTAGCCTGCTCAATATTTAACCCCCTTACATCTGGAAGATATAGTTCTTTATTTTTATTTGCTATGGATGGTAGTGCAATATAATTAATTGCTAAAATAAAAATGATAGCAATAAAGATTGCTGCTGTTATATATCTTGTAATATTTTTAAACATTTTTCTTTATTTTTATTGCAAACATACCTTCATAACCATTCTCATCTGGAAGTATAGTTATTCCTCCTAATTCATTAATGAAATTTTCAGGTATATTTTTATTATTGATTTTTGAAATATGAAAATCATCATTTTCAGCAATAAATCTTTCTATATTTTTATGGTTTTCATCATTGAATATAGAACATGTACTATAAATAATCTCACCTTTTTTTGCTAAATTATTTTTCATATTATTCAATATATCATATTGTGTTTTCTGAATATTTTTTAAACTATTTTTTGAGAGTGTCCATTTTATATCTGGATTTTTTCTTATTGTGCCTGAGCTACTACAAGGTAAATCTAGTAGTATTTTATTGTATTTTTTATTAGCTCTGAATCTGATTGAATCTTCACATATAAAGGATGTATCTTTTATACCCATTATACTGAAATTTGACTTTATTTGATTTATTCTTTTTTTATTAATATCTAAGCATGTTAGATTAGCTCCTCCACCATTTAATTCTGCTATAAAGGCTGCTTTTCCTCCAGGAGCACTGCAAGCATCTAATATAGTATCATTTTTTGATGGAGAGAGTAAATTTACAACTAATCCAGATGAAGGATTTTGAATATAGATAAATCCTTTTTTAATAAGATCTAAGATAATATTTTTACTATCAAATTTATCGATTTTAATATAATTAGAAAGCAGTTTGTCCTCTGAAAATGAAATATTATTTTTTATTAATATTTGAGAGAGTTCAGCTAGGTTAGTTTTAAAAGCATTTATCCTTATCCATATTGGTGGAATATTGGAACTAGATTCACATATAGAGTATAATTTATTATCATATAATCTTCTAATTTTATTTAAAATCCAATCAGGATAGCTAAAGTAAATTTCAGGTCGGTTTGTTTTTAGTTGGTCAGTTTTTTTTAATGCTGATTTACTTATTTTTCTCAAAATTGCATTGATGAAATTAAATGATTTTTTATGTTTTCTTTTACTTAGTTCTACAGTCGTATTAATTGAAGCGTAATCAGGAACTGAATCACAAAATAGCAATTGATATGTGCCTATATATAGTAATGTTAAGGTTCTTGCATCAATCTTTTTAAATTTAGAGTATTGATATATATTTTCATCTAATATTCTTTTATCTCTTACTACTCCTTTTACAATATTTAGAATAAAAGCTTTATCTGTATAGCTTGTTTCATCTTTTATGTATTTAGTAATTAGGATTTTTAAAGATTTTTTATCACTAAAAAATGCATAAAGCGTATCAAATATTATATCTCTTGGATTTTTTTTACTCAAATGTATTAAAGTCTTTTTTAAAAGTATTTGAAAAATCTGTTGCTGATATAATTTTTCCTCCTTCTAACTGAACTTTTGATACAATAAGTTCTCCTTCGCCTGTATTAATATAAAGCTTGTTTTTCTTGTAGTAAAATTCCCCTGCTTTTATATTTAATTTAATGTTTTTAGTATAAGATGTATCAAAAAATTTAATTCTCTTTTTTATATAGTGTGTATATGCTCCTTTATATGATAGTGCTCGTATTTTATTGTGTATTTGACAAGAGGTGTTATTCCAGTTTATAATAAAGTCTTCTTTTAGTATTTTTGGAGCCTGTGAAGCCTTTAGCTGATTTTTAAAAGCTGGAATATCTCCAGATGAAATAATATTTATGGTTTTAGTTAAAACATCTTTACTTAAGAGTGTTAACCCTGAATAAACTTCTTGGAATTGATCCCTTTCATTTAAAATATATTTTTGCTGATAAATAATTTTACCTTGATCAATTTTTTTATTTATAAAAAATGTTGTTAGGCCCGTTTCTTTATCTCCGTTCATTATAGAGTATTGTATAGGAGATGCACCTCTGTATTTAGGTAATAAAGAAGCATGTAAGTTGATAGCTCCATATTTTAAATATGAATAAACTTTTTCGTTAAGATATCTGTATGCAACAATTATAAATAAATCAGCATTTATCTTTTTTAAAATATTAATTGTTTCAGATGAATTAGGATTATCTGTTTCAAGTATTTTATTCGAATATTTTAAAGCAGTTTTTTTTACAGGAGTAGATTGTTTTTTTAAACCTCTACCCATTTTTTTATCAATATTTGTTACAACCAATTTAATATTCAAATTTTTCATATCATTTAAATATTCTAAAGATTTAGCTGCAAATAGCGGATTTCCAAAAAAAACAATATTCATTTTTAAGTTTTATTTAGTATATATTGAATTAATATATTTTCTTAAAACATCAATTTTATTACTATTAACTTCTATTTCTACTATTTCTTTGTCTTTGCCTTTGATGTTAGTTATATTGCCGACAATTCCCCCTTTAGTAATAATTCTATCGCCTTTTTTGATATTTGCAAGCATATCTGAATGCTCTTTCTGTTGCTTTACTTGTGGACGAATCATTATGAAGTAGATTACAATAAAAATTAAAAGATAAATTGGTAATGGTCCTAAGGTCTGTAAAATATTAGCTTTTAAATTATATATATGGATTAAATTTATCATATCATATTTTATTAAAATTTTATCTAAATATATAATTAATTATGTTCAATATATCAAATTTAGAGATATCAAATTCAGCAGTATTAGCTCCAATGGCAGGTATTACTGATCATCCATTTAGACAAATATGTAAAAGTTTTGGAGCAGGCTTAGTCTATACAGAATTTGTAAGCGCTGATGGTATTATAAGGGAAAATAAAAAAACTTTAGATATGATAAAATTTGATGAGAGTGAAAGACCTATAGGGGTACAAATTTTTGGAGATGACCCTGAAGTAGTTGCTGGATCTGCAGTTTATATAAATAAGCATTTTAAACCTGATATTATAGATATTAATTATGGGTGTCCTGTTCCAAAAGTTACTAAAAGAGGTGCTGGGTCAGCAGCGCTAAAAGATCTGTGCATTATGCAAGATATCACTGAAGCTGTTGTAGAATCTGTTTTTCCTACTCCTGTAACTGTAAAAATGCGAACTGGTTGGAATGCTGACAATGTTGTATCAACAAAAGCTGGAATGCTTTTAGAGTCAATTGGCGTCAAGGCTATTGCCTTGCATGGAAGAACAACAAGTCAAAAATTCACAGGTTGCGCTGATTGGACTTATATTAAAGAGCTTAAAGAAGCTGTTAATATACCCGTTATAGGTAATGGAGATGTTTCATCTTTTGAGGATTACAAAAAGATAAAAGAATTTACTAATTGTGATGCTGTTATGATAGGTAGAGCTGCTTTAGGAAACCCTTGGATTTTTTCTAATATCTTAAATTCTAATGATAAAAAGCCAAATATTGATGAAATAAAAAAAGTATGCTTAAAACATATAGAGTTATTAATTGAAAATAAATCTGAAAAAGTTTCATTAAATTTATCTAAAAAGCACCTTTCTTATTATTTGAAGAATTTTGACCAAGCTGGTTTATTTAGGAAGGATGTTATGCGATGTGACGATATTAAGCAGGTAATTAAAATTATAAGTAGTATATAGTAATGATTTATAATTTAATATATTTATCTAACAATAAATTGAATTCAATTTCATTAACAGGTTCACTTATTATATACCCCTGTATTTTATCACAGGCATAATTCTTTAATAGCTTTATTTGCTGTTCTGTTTCAACGCCTTCAGCTATAACCTTCATCCCTAATTTATGTCCTAGGTCAATAACTATATTAGCAATAGCAACATTTTTTTCTTTACCATCTCTACCAATTGAAGATATAAAAGATTGATCTATTTTTAATGTATCTATAGGGAATTTTTTCAAATAACTTAAAGATGAGTAGCCTGTTCCAAAATCATCAATAGAAATTTTAACTCCCATTTCTTTAATTTTATTTAGAACATTAATTGTTTTTTCAGCATCATCCATTAATATTGTCTCTGTTAATTCTAACTCTAAATATTCAGGATTTAGATTAGTTTTTTCTAACGTTGCTTGAATTATTTCTAATAAATCTGATTGCATGAATTGTTTAGCAGATATATTCACGGCACATGTAAGTTTGAATCCTTCATCATGCCACTTCTTATTTTGAATACATGCTTGCTCAATAATCCATTTTCCTAAAGGGATGATTAAATTGGTTTCTTCTGCTATAGGTATAAATTTATATGGAGGAAGTATTCCTTTATCAGGAGTGTTCCATCTAACAAGAGATTCAAAACCTATAATTTTTCCTGTTTTTAAATCCATTTGAGGTTGAAATAAAAGTAGAAATTCTTCATTCTTTATAGCTTTGTATAAATTGTTTTCATTTGACATTCTTTCTGTGATTTCTTTATTCATTTTGGGTTTAAAGAATTGAAATTGATTTTTACCTTTTTCTTTGGCTTTATACATAGCAGCATCAGCATTTTTAATCAAAGTTTCAATATCTTCTCCATCTTGAGGATAAATAGATATACCTATACTTGCAGTTATTCTTAGGTCTTGACCATCAATAGTAACATTTCTGAATTCCTCATTCAATATTCTATTTGAGAGGATAGATATATCTTGCATACTTTTAATTCTTGAAAGTATAATTGTAAATTCATCTCCTCCCCATCTTGAAACTGTATCTGTTTTTCTTAAGCATTTTTTTAATCTGCTTGCAATAATTTTTAATAGTGAATCTCCAGAAGTATGCCCCATAGAATCGTTAACATATTTAAAATTATCTAAATCAACAAACATCACAGCAACATTTTGCTGCTCTCTATTTGCATTATGCAAAGCTTGATTTAGACGATCGTTAAATAAGACCCTATTTGTAAGACCTGTTAGCTGATCATAATATGCCTTTTTTTTAATTTCTAGACTGTCAAGCTTTCTTGTTATCGCCATTGCTATCTGATCTGATGCAAATGTTAGAATTTTTTGATCTTCTTCTGTAAATCTGATTTTTTTATCGTAGCTTTGAACAACTACAGCTCCAATTGTTTCATTGGAATTATTTTTTAAAGGTACTCCTAGCCAATCAACAGATTTTTGACCCTGTACATTGATTTTTTCATTTTTAATAAAGCGTTCACATTGATCAGGGTTGACAAGTATAGATTCTCCAGTTTTTAAAACGTACTCTGTTAAACCATTGCCAATTGTTTTAGATTTTGGCCTGCCATCATATTGATCAATAAAATAAGGAAAATTTATAATATTTTTATCCCAATCTGCAGTTGCTATGTAAAAATTTTCTGTATAGATAACTTCTTCTAATATTTTATGTATTAAAGGATATAATTGGTCTAAATCGTTTACAAAATGACTGGACTCTGCTATTTTATAAACACAGTCTTTTAGCTTTAAATCTCTTTGCTTTTTACTTCGATCTGAAATTATCGTAAAATCTAATTCTTGTTCTTTATTTGTATTTATAAAGGTTGATTTTAGTGATAAAAATTTATTATCATATATTACTGAGTATTTATTTGACTTATATTGTTTAAATAAGCTTGATTTTTCTTTTATTTTTTCTATATTTTTTTCACTGAAGATATCTTTTAGATTAGTGAAAACAGCTTTATTGGAATTCGATACGATTTTATTAAGATTTTGATTGTGGTAAATAATTTCAAATTTTTTATTAAAAATAATAATAGCTTCATCTCTATTATCAAATAAATCTTTATATATGTTTAAATGGTTCATTTTATTTTAATATTTTCAGGGCCAATCATACCTCCAGAAATAATAATTTTTAATCCTTCTTCCACTGTAAGATTGATAGGACGTGTATCAGATTCTTTAACGAATAAAAGATATCCAGATGTTGGATTTGGTGTTGTAGGTACAAAAATATTGTAAAATAAACCTTCATCGCTTTTTGTTTCTCCTGTAACCATACATATAGTCCATAGGCCTTTTTTAGGATATTCAATTAATACAACCTTTTGAAATGATTTGCTATTAGGCATAGCTAGCGTAGATGTTATCTGCTTAATAGATTTATATACTTTACTAACAATAGGAATTCTATTTAATAAATTTTCAAAAATTTTATAGATTTTTTTACCAAGTACATTAGACACTATCAATCCTAAGAGATATAGAAAAATAATTGTCAGAATAAAACCAAATAAATATTCTAGATAAATTAAATTTTTAAGATTTAAATCTTGTTTGCTGAAGACAAAACCTACAATACCTTTTCCCGGTTTAGAAAAAAACATAAATAAGCTTTTTATTATCCAATATGTAAGTGCTATTGGAATAACAGACATTAATCCAGTAATAATATATTTTTGTAAATTTTTATTCATTTTTATCCATTTCTTTTAAATAGTTATCTATATAAGATAAGTTTATTTTAGTGTCTCTCAAACCTTTTATCTAAATCCTCTAAAGGTAGATTTATTATGATAGGTCTTCCATGGGGACAATAATAAGGATGCTCTGTTGAAAACAGCTCATCTATAAGTTCTTTGCATTCTTCAGAACTTAATTTATCTCCAGCTTTTATAGCTGCTTTACATGCATATGTAGATGCCATATACTCTATAAATTCAGATTTTGTATTTTTTGTTTTTATATAATGTTCAATTATTTCATTAATTGTCTCTTCTTCTTTACCAATAGGAAGATTACTTGGTGAGCCTTCAATGACAATTTGATTATCTCCAAATTCTCTAAATTCAAAACCTATTTTTTTCAAGTAATACATTATTTCCAATAAGTAAGTATAATTCTCAGGGTTAAATTTTACGATTTGAGGAAATAGTATCTTCTGAGAAGATAGGCCTTCCCCTTCTTCGATACTTTTTTTAGAAGATTCATAAAGGATTCTTTCATGAGCTACGTGCTGATCTATTATAATTATACCAGAAGTTATCTCTGTTATAATATATTTATTATGTATTTGCCAGACATTATTTGATTCAATTTCAATTTTATGTTCTTCTGTTCTATTTAGTCTGATTTCTGCATTTTTAATATTTTGAGTGTAATTTGGAGAATTAGAAGCTGTTAAAATATGTTCTGATGTTATTTCCTTTGAAGAAAATGGAATTTCAGAAGTTTGAATATTTTCTGATAATGGTATTGGATTATAAGACGGAATAGTTTTTGTTATATTTTTTAAAGCTTCTGAAATTGAAAGTTTGAAAATATGCTGAATTTGTAGTTCGTTTTCAAATTTAACTTCTTGTTTTTTTGGATGTACATTAACGTCAAGATAGTTTGATGGCAAATCTAAGAATAATATAAAAAAGGGATATTCCCCTCTAGCTATTAAGCTTCTATATGAATTATAAATACTCATATTAATCAATTTATCTTTTATGTATCTACCATTTATATATAAGAATTGATTCCCCCTGGATTGCTTTACAAGAGATAGGTTACCAATGTATCCTGAAATCTTATAATTATCTTTTTGAAATTTTATTTCTATTAATGAATTGGATATACCGTTTGTATATAAGGCGCATATTCTATTTATTAGGCTACTCCCCTTTAAATCATATACAATTTTTCCATTATTTATTAATTTCATATTTATTCTAGAATAGTGTAAGCTGAAAATTTTAAACAAAGAGAGAATTTTTCTATATTCATAATTTTCACCCTTTAGAAATTTTTTTCTTGCAGGTAAATTGTTAAAAATATTTTTAATTTCTATAGATGTTCCACATTCTATACTTGAGGGTTTCAAATGGACTTCTTTACCATATGATATTTTATATTCATGACCGACTTCTTTTTGTGCTCTTGATTTGATTACAACTTCAGAAATAGATGCAATGCTAGGTAGTGCTTCTCCTCTAAAACCTAAAGTATTGATTTTATTTAAATCTTCAGCATTTTTTATTTTACTTGTAGCAAATCTTTTAAAGGCTGCTTTAATTTCATCTTTATTTATACCTATACCATTATCATTTATTATGATTTTCTTTTTCCCGCCATCAAATAATATAATTTCTATACTATCAGAACTTGCATCTATTGAGTTTTCTAAAAGTTCCTTAACTATAGAAGCAGGATCATCAACAACTTCTCCTGCTGCAATTTGATTTATTAAATTTGAAGGTAATTTTTTAATCATTTTAAATCTTTCTTAACTATTTCATTGATTTTTAAAAATAAGTCCTCAGCCTCATTGATATGATAATTAACTTCCTCAATATATTTTAATTTTATATTTTCATTTAGCTCATTTGCATTTATTATTACATTCATAGCAGCTCCTTTAGTAGCAGCATATAGCATAAATAACGCTACCCCAACATCTGTTATTGAATTTTTATTACATATATCAGCTAATTTCATTATATTCTTTAAACACTTAATAGATAATTGCAATATTTCCATAGGTACATCAGCTGCTTTAATAATAGCCTTCTCTATTGCCTTATCTCTATTTTTTTTATCATTTTTTGTTTTTTTAGGTAATCTATATGCATCAATTACAGAATCATATGCAGAGGTATCCATATCTACAAGAAGTAACATTCTATCTTTATACTTTTGACACATTTCTCCAATATGTATATATTCTTTTTGATAACCCTCTAATCCTTTTTTATTGTATGATAATTCTGAAACCATAGAAGCTAGCGCCATCCCAAGAGAACCTGCTATAGCACTAATACTCCCTCCTCCTGGAGTTGGTGTTCCTGATGCGGTTATATCAATGAAATCATTTATTTTAAAGTTTGATAATGAATTTTCATTTTTAAAAACTCTATATTCAATAATTTTTTCATTTAAAATAAAATTTTCAATATCTGATAGTCCTAATGATTGAATTGCTATATTTAGAATATCTTTTTCATTTATCCCTGTTGTATTTTTTTGTTTTTTAAGATAATATTTTCCTGCATCAATTAGAGCGCTTTTAGGCACAAGACCGACTATCTCACTACCTGTCACTCTAACGCCTCTTTTTCTAGCCTGTTTCCTTACTTCTTCAAACGTTTTATGTATTGATGTTTTTTTATAATTTGTTAAATTAATTGATACTTGAGCTTGCTTGTATTCATCAATATACCAACCAACAGCTTTACAATTCTTTAAAGTTCCTGGCTTTTTAAGCATATTACCATTTTTATCTCTAATAATTTTATTATCCTTATCTCTCTTTGCTCTTCCCGCTTCTCTAATGTCTAATGCAATGTCTGTTGCAATTTTTTTGTTAGCCGTATTTAAGTTGATATTATATGCAATCAAGAAATCTCTTACTCCAATTGCTGTTACCCCGCTTTTTTTATTATTTTCAGCTGACCCAAAATCGGGAGCCCACTCCTTCTGTTTTATTTTATCAAACATCCCCTCATATTCACCTTTTCTAATATGGGCTAAATTTTTACGAGATTTAGATGTTGCTGAATATTCATATAAATAGACAGGTATTTTAAGCTCATCAGCTACTTTTTTAGCTAAAATATTGGAATATTTTACACACTCTTTAATTGTTACATTTTTTATTGGGATTAATGGGCAAACATCTGTTGCTCCCATTCTTGCATGTGCTCCTTTATGCGTATTCATATCAATTAATTCAGCAGCTTTTTTAATTAATTCAAAAGCACCATTTATAATATTATCAGGTGAACCAACAAATGTTATTACAGTTCTATTTGTATCAAAGCCTGGATCAATATCTAATAGATGTAAATCAGGATTTGATTTAACAGTATTAGCAATTTTATTTATAATTTCTTTATTTCTACCTTCGCTAATATTAGGTACGCATTCAATTAATTTCATTTATCCTCTCAAGTAGTTGACAATATATATGATAATAAAAAATACTAAAATATTTCTAAATAGTATTTTTTTTGAAGAAAAACTTCTCCAATTATTATCTCTAAGATTTTTAAACATTATATAAAAATTTTAAGTATAAATAGAACTATAGTATCAAAAATTGTTCTAATAAATACATATAAAGGTTCTATAATTATTCCAATAAGTGAATATCCTGTAATAAGACCAAAAAGAATTAAGCCTAGTAATATTCTTGGTCCATAAATATTTAAGTTTTGCGCTAATTCATGATTGTATTTAGATATAATATTTCCAAAAATTTGTCCTCCATCAAGAGGGAAAAATGGTAATAGGTTAAATAAAGCTAAAAAAATATTGATTTGAATGAAAATATGGAAGAAAAGTCTAAAGCTTTCACTAGCTAAAGATGGTATTACGCTATAAATGAAATACATAATAAAAACTCCTAAAAATGCTAAAGCTAGATTTGATAATGGTCCTGCAGCAGCAACTTTAATTATATCAACATTTGGATTTTTTAATTTATAAGGATTAACAGGTACAGGTTTAGCATAACCAAAGCCTATAAACAATAGCATTATAGTCCCTGTTGGATCTAAATGTTTTATTGGATTAAGAGTTAGTCTACCTTCCTTATAAGCAGTATCATCTCCATTTATATATGCTACAATACCATGTGAAAATTCATGAACGCATAGCGAGAAAACTAAAGCTGGTAATAATAATATTAATATTTGTGGATCTAATCTTAGTAGCATTTTATCCTCTAGGATGAAATTCTTTATGTATTTCTTTTAAATATGTTTGATCTAAATGTGTATATATTTGAGTAGTTGATATGCTTGAATGACCCAATAATTCCTGTACCATTCGAAGTCCAGCTCCACCCTCTAATAAATGTGATGCAAAACTGTGCCTAAATGTATGAGGGGAAACATTCTTTTCAATTCCAACATTTTTAATTCTATTTTTAATAATATTCCAAACAGTTTTCCTTGATATAGCAGTTCCTCTATTGCTTAAAAATAAAATTCCTCTGTTATTACCTTTTCTTGCATAAAAAGGTCTTATATTGTTTATATATTCAATCATATCCTGTTTAGCTTTAAATCCAAATGGTACAATTCTTTCTTTATTTCCTTTCCCAAAAATTTTAATTACATCATCTTCAATAAATAAATTAGTTAATGTTAAATTAATTAATTCTGATACTCTAATTCCACATGAATATAATATAGATACAATTGCCTTATCTCTAAGATCTATAGCCTTCTCAGTATTTAATGAGTTTAGCACTAAATCTATTTCTTCTATAGATAAGATAGATGGAATTTTCCTGTTTTGTTTAGGAGGAATTATAATTTTAGTGGGATCATCTTTTAAAATTTGATTATTAATTAAATATTTAAAAAAATTTTTAATACTAGATATGGATCTATTTATAGATGATTTTTTTTTCTCAACCTTTAAATCATTTGATATATACGTACCTAATGTTTCTATATAATCACTTATATGTGATGCTTTAATTTGTCCAAAATCATTAACTTGATAAGTTATTTTCATGTAATCGGTAAAATTACTCAAATCATGCATATAAGCATTAATTGTATGTGATGATAATTTCTTCTCATATTGCAAATGTGCCAAATAAATTTTAATTTGATTTAAAAGCTTATTCACCTTTAGTTACCTTGATTATTAGATTTATCTCTAAACTTTTCAACAAGGTAGTCAAATGCTGTATTTAAACCTCTGGTTTCTAATATTTCTACTTTCATATTTGGGCTAATTATTGATACAGCAGGAATTCCTGTTGGCCTTATGATAGAATGTAATAATTTATTTTCATCAATTAAGATCGGAATTTTTTCATCTGGATAGGTATTATACCATTCATAGGCAGTATCGTATGTAGCTGTATCTCTAAATTCATCTTCATATAAAATAGTTATAAAGTAGATTTCATCATTTTTTATTAAGTCATATATAAAATCATATTCATTTCTCCATATTGGAGTTTTTTTTATTTCATCTTCATCCCAAGATAGCCATGAAGAAAGCATATGGCAAGGGCTGCACCATGCTGTCCCCATTTCAATAATAATATATTTATTTTCATCATTTGCAAAGTCATAAATATCTACTTTTTCTCCGAATTGATCTATTGCTACAAAATGAGGAAATGTATCTCCTACATTAAGATTGCAAAAATAATCTTTTCTTAAATTATGTTGAATGCAGCTTGAATTAATGCAGTCATTATTATCTTTGCATTCACAGCCTAAGCCATTAGGACAAGTCAATTTATTTGTATTGCTGCTATTTATAATTAATTCTTTGTTTTTATTGATAGGCCAACCACCTTCATAAGAAAAAAAATCTTTATTTTGATTTTGAGCTGGGGTTTGCATCAAAATCAAATTAATAAATATGATATATATTAATTTAATCATAATTAATTTTTATTTATAAAAGTTGGTAATTCAGGTAAATTGCTATTGCTTACAGGGTCAATCTTTAAAATTTCCAATTTTTCTATTTCACCTAATTTATTAAATTCAAAAATCCATGGCTCGCACCAACCAATTTCTGTTTTTAGAATTAATTCAGATGAATAATTAAGTAATTCTTTAACTATTGCTCTGATGCTATTGCCATGAGCTGCAATTATAATATTGTTACCCTTCAAGATAAGTTTTAGTATTTTTTTAAAATACGGCAAAGTTCTATCGCATGTCATTTTTAAAGATTCACCACCAGGAGGAGGTATGTCATAACTCCTTCTCCAAATTTGCACCTGGTCTTCTCCAAATTCTTTAGCCGCATCAGATTTATTTCTTCCTATTAAATCTCCATAATCTCTTTCGTTGAGAGCTTCATTTTTAATAGGTGATAATTGTGAATTTAGTTGTTTTAAAATAATAGATAAGGTTTCTTGAGCTCTTGTTAAATTTGAAGTATAAGCATAGTCAAATACAAGATTATTTTTATTTAGCAATTTCCCTGCTTTAACAGCTTCATTTCTTCCTTTATCAGTTAAATCAACATCTTTCCATCCTGTAAATCTATTTTCAAGATTATATATTGATTGACCATGTCTTACAAGTATTAATTTCATATTATCCTGGAGGCCAAGAAAGCTTTCTTCCTGCTAATAGATGCATATGTATATGAAAAACTGTTTGTCCAGCATCTTCATTGCAGTTAAAAACAAGCCTATAACCATTATTTTTAATTTTCAATTTTTCAGCAATTTCTTTAACCACTATAAACATTTCTCCTAAAATCTCTTTGTCTTCTAAGGATATTTCATTTATAGTTGGAATTTCTTTTTTGGGAATAATTAATATATGTACAGGAGCTGCAGGATTAAGATCCTTAAAGGCTAAGACTGTATCATTCTCATATACTATATCGGCATTAATTTCCTTATCAATAATTTTTTTAAATATTGTAGACATTTTTAATTTTCAAAAATAATATTCAATAAAGATACGACATCTAAAACATCTATAGTCATATCATTATTTATATCTCCCGTATTATTATAAGTAGAAGAATCAAGAATCAAATTTACTAATAAAACAACATCTAAGACATTTATAAAATTATCAAAATTAAGATCTCCCAGAATAGGGTTGTCTGCGTTAAACATACCATAGAACAGTCCTCTGCCATGTGACGCGGCAAGAATCATATTATCAGATCTAATTGAAAGCATATCTACCCTCACATTGCCTAATCCATTGCTAGATGGGAACCATGTAGGGTTATTCTCTTGTAAGTTGTTAGTCTCCCATACCCCTATTTCTGTTGCTAGCAAAGCGTAGTTATTATCATCAGGGTGTAGGGTTCCCCATCTTACAGGCATATCAGGTAAATTGTTTTCCTTTTCTAACCATGATAATCCTCCATCTAAAGAGTACCAAACTGAAGAAACGCCATAATTTGAAAATGTAACTAATATTTCATTTCCATTATTGCTAATATCAATTGAAGAAATATTGGCCGTAGGAAAAGATTGGTTTGTGATTTCAATGGCATTTGTACTACTATTTATATTGTTCACTTTATATAGTCTGCCAGATTGAGTCCCTAAAAATAACTTTTTTTCATTATTATTTAAGTGTGATAATTTTAAAGCTGAAAAATATATGCTTGTGTTAGTGTTGAGCTGGATAGTAGAGGCATCAAAATCCTCTTCTATTTTAATAATTCTATTATTTTGCCCACCATTAAATCTAATTTTATTTGCATATAAAATATTGTTATCGCTATCATAATCTGAAGGGTTAATAAAAACTCCACTATTATTGTTTTCATAATTAAATTCATTAGTAGAGTAATTAAATTGATACCAAGCGTTATAATAAGTAGATGTTAGCAATAATGGATCATTGTCATCAAAAAAACAATATGCTCCATCACCCCCCGTAATCATGTTGGATATATCTAAAGATTCACCCTCATTTTCTATTTTAAAGTATAATGTTCCATTATCTTGTAAACCTCCAACAACTTCAACAAATTCAAGATTGGGAGATATATCACAAGTATAAAATTGAAGAGTGTTGTAACCTTGGTTCCTTTCAATAAAAATTGGTTCATATTCTGGTAAATGTGAAGTGTTTGAATAAAAAACACCTCCATCAGTTGTTACTAGTATGGTATTTGGATTGTTAGGCTGAAAAACTATTTGATGTATATCTGCATGCACATATCTATCACCTCCATTGGAATACATTAAGTCCCATTCTGATAAATCTGTCCATGTATTTCCTCCATCATTTGATTTATATAATTCTAACCCTCCTGCAAATATAATATTAGGATTTTCAGGATGCACAGAAATAGCTAATGCATGCCAAGCTAAAGAAGCCCATTCATTAGGTGATGCTGTGGGTATATTCACATAGTTCCATGAATTCCCTGAATCAGTTGTTCTTATGATAAATTCTCCATAAGATAGATTGAATCCCATATTATTTAAAAAGCCTGCTCCTATAGTTGCATAAACATATTCGGGATTTAGTAAGGATGAAGAGAGTATTACTCTTCCAGGTATATTGTTTCCATTACTAGATTCTATTTCATTTTTATAATCAGAATTTGTATGCCATGTTCCTAAATCTCCCGTATTTGAAGTTAATATAGTTGCTCCTCCTTCTCCATCTAGATTCTTCATAGTACCTATAAATATTTTTCCAGATGATGTTATTTCTATATCTGATGGGGAATAAGGCTTGTTTTCTCCTGGTATATTAGGCAGAAGTTGCTCCCATGAAATCCCATAATCTATTGATCTGTACAATCCATCTGAAGGTAGACTCTCATGTTCTTCACCTTGATAAGTACCGGATACAACACATGCATATAATTCTGATAAATTGTTTCGATTTTTCACCTCTATATCTGTAATATATTCAAACTCATAAGTTGATTCTAACAACTCCCATGATTGTCCCCCATTAAGGCTTTTCCATATTCCAACACCTCTAGAGGAGGACTCTCTATATGTTGTAATTGCGGTATTAGCTTCGCCTGTTGAAACATAAAAAATTTCTGTATTATTTGGGTCAAATGTTATTTTAGATACACTTAAATTATCCCAAAAATCATCCACGGGTTGCCATCTACTACTTTCATCATGAATATTATTATTATACCATAAGCCCCCACTAACACCTGCAGCCCAGACTTTACTATAAGTGGGATCATTTGGGTCAAACATAATGGTTCTTGTTCTTCCTCCCATATTAGTTGGAATGTTTTGCCAAGCAATACTCCTATCATTATTTTCAATATCAATAATTTGTTTTTCTAAAAAAGCTCTATATAAACGTTCTGATGGAACATATCCTAGCTCTGGATCAATTGTCATAAATTTATTCTGAAATGTTGCCATATGAGGGTGTTCAGGTTTTGGTATATTTTTTAATTCTTCAGATGAATAACTAGGAATCATATTGTATTCTTCTGATAAAAAAGTTTCATATTGTTGTCTTTTATCTTTAATTGGTATAAAAAAATACGCTAAGAGTAATAGCAAAATAACAAATGGAGTAGATTTTAAAAAAGATTTAACATTCAGATACATTAACAGCAAGCCCTCCCTTTGATGTTTCTTTATATATTTCATTCATATTTTTACCTGTTTCCCACATTGTTTTGATTACCTCATCCAATGAAACTTTGTGCTCACCTGATCCATTAAGAGATATTCTGCTAGCATTTATAGCTTTAATAGCTCCCATAGCATTTCTTTCTATGCAGGGAATTTGTACCATTCCATTTATAGGATCACATGTTAGGCCTAAATTATGCTCCATGGCAATTTCAGCTGCATTTTCAATTTGTTCATTAGTTCCTCCTAGTGCTGATGTTAAACCTGCTGCAGCCATTGAGCAAGCAACACCAACTTCTCCCTGACAACCAGCATCTGCTCCTGATATAGATGCATTATTTTTATATAGACCTCCAATTGCAGAAGCTGTTAATAAAAAATCTATTATTCCTTTATCATTAGATTCTTTTGTAAACTCGATATAATATTTTATAACAGCAGGTATTATCCCAGCTGCACCATTCGTTGGAGCAGTGACAACTCTTCCAAATGAAGCATTTTCCTCAGATACAGCTATTGCAAATATGTTTACCCAATCTAAAACATCAAGTGGGTCATAAGTTTCATCTTTTTTAATTAATCTTTTATATAGATAATTAGCTCTTTTTTTAATTTGCATCTTACCTGATAATTGTCCAGTTTCCTGCATTCCTTTATATATAGATTTATTCATTTCTTTCCAAATAGAAAGCACATCATTATCAATTTCTCTTTCTGTTTTTGTTTTATTTAAATCTTTTTCATTGGTCCTAATAATATTTGGAATGCTTATACCTTCATTTTTTCCTATTTCTAAAAGTTTATTTGCGGAATTATAATCATAGCGCACCTTAATTATTTTGTTTTTTTTTTGATTTTCTTGATCGATAACAAAACCCCCACCAATAGAATAGTAAGTTTTTTCTAAAATTAAATCATTTTTTTTAGAAAATGCTGAATAAATGATTTTATTAGAAAATCTTGATTTGGAATTAAGTTTATAATTGAATTTCAAATCATCTTTAATATTAAATTTTATATCTAAACTATCTATGTATATAGAATTATCTTTAATAGATGAGCTAATCTTAGAAATCGTAACATTGTTTGGTTTATAACCTAGAAGACCAGCAGCTATGCCTAAATCTGTGCCATGACCCTTGCCTGTTAATGCTAAGGATCCATATACACCAACTTTAATTCTATATATTTTATGTTTTTTCTTTAAAAAAGTAAGGCTTTTTATAAATAGATTTGAAGCGTTAAGAGGTCCCATTGTATGTGAACTAGAGGGTCCTATTCCAATTTTAAATAAATCAAAAAAACTTACGTACATTTTTTAATCCGAAATTTCTTTGAATAAATATAAATACTTTTTGTATCCCTTTTCTTTTAACTTATCATAAGGAATAAACTCTAAAGAGGCTGAATTTATACAGTATCTAAGACCTGTAGGATTTGGTCCATCTGTAAATACATGGCCAAGGTGTGAATTTGACTTTTTAGACTTAACTTCAGTACGTTTATAGCCTAATTTATAATCATCTTCAAATAAAAACTCATCTTTATTAATAAGTTCATAAAAAGATGGCCATCCACTACCCGAATCATATTTGTGAACTGAGCAGAATAAAGGGACTCCTGATATTATATCAACATAAAGACCTGGTTCTTTTTTATTCCAAAATTCATTATCGAAAGGGGGCTCTGTGCCACAATTTTGAGTTACATCAAATTGTCGCTTTGTTAGTTTTTTTATTTTTTCATTATCCATAATATATTCTGAAGCTATAACAATTTTTAAAGATAACAACACTATCCAAATATATACATACATAAACATATAATTTGAGGCGCAGATAAATTGAGTTAATTATTTAATAGCAAAGATAAAAAATACAGATAATTTCAACCTTCTATTTTAGTTACACTCTTAGCTCTATCTCCTTGCTCATCTTTGTGAAGGATAAATTCTACTTCTTCTCCATCTTTAAGAGCTTTATAACCTTCTTGAATTATTTCAGAAAAATGAACAAATATATCTTTTTCTCCTTCAGACTCAATAAACCCATATCCTTTTTTTGAGTCAAACCACTTAACCTTACCTTTTATTTTTTCATCAGACATCTTAAACTCCTCCCATATAGCACTGATAATTATTTATAAATTAAAATTAAGAATGATTCTTTTTATATCCAAATATTTTTAACTGACTAAGATGTCTTTAATTGTAAAACCTGTTAAAGAAATTAATGTGACAATTATACCACTTATTAAAACACCTAAAATAATTCCGATTACACTACGGGTTCTTGATATAGAAAGGAGATATGCTGCTAAAGAGCCTGTCCATACTCCTGTAAAAGGCAATGGGATTCCTATAAATAATATCAATCCAATAGACTTATATTTATTAATCTTATTTGATGAACTATATGTTCTATTTATGATATAATCTATAGGCTTGCTAAAGTATTTATTTTTTCTTAAAAAAAACATTAAAGGAGATATAATATAGCGTACGCTAATACCTATAAAAATATTTCCTAAAACTGAAAAAAGGAATACTTTTTCCCAGTAAATTTCTTCTATTAATATAAAATAAGGGATAGATAATCTTAATTCTGTTATTGGAAACATTGAGTATAGAAAAATTTTCAGGGACTCAATATTAATATTTAAAATAGTATCAAGCAATTATCTACTTATATTATAAGATTAATAAAGCAAGGCCCCTAATGTTATGCTAAGCTGGCCTGACTCTTTGTTTAAATTCATTAAATCTTCTATTTGAGTTGTTATATAAGTTCCAAGAACAAAATGTTTAATTTCAGTCATTATACCAAATGACAAGTACTCTTCTTTATGCTTAAGCGAATAAGGCTCTACCATATCAGGTTTTGGTTTTAAAAGAATTCTTGAGTAATAAATAAATGGTTTTAGATCTTTTTTCTTAAATCTTTTATGAATCGATATGCCCGTTTCCTTTGCTTTTCCTTCATAATAATCATCCATATTATGTTTATATGTTGTTAAATGCAGACCTAAGCCAAATTTTTTCTTTTTTATATGATAGGCAATACCTTGCATACTTATTGATAAATCATCAATATTTATATACTTTCCAATCTTAATTTCTAATCCTGATTGTAAAAGGAGACCTAATGAAAAATTTGTTTTTTTAGAAAAAACACCTTCTCCTGTAAATTGGTACATTTGATTTTGACTAAAAACTGCTGCAAAATTACCCTTTTTAGGTATCATTGCTGGTCCTCCAGGGTTTCCAAGGATGGTTGTAAAATCTTCATGTGTTTGATGAAAAGCTAAACAAAAGAATAAGACAAATATTAATATTTTACATAAATAATTAATTTAAAAATACTCCTAAGTTAACAGCAATTTCACCTTTACCATTATAGAATCCTTGATCTGCACCCATGGGCATTGTATAAGAAAATGAAAAAATCATCTGAGAAACAGATGTAAATCCTCCCAATGTAAGCAGTTTTAGATTTTGACCGCTTCCATATTGACGTAAACTATACTTTAAGTATGGAGTAAAAGCTTGCTTTGAAATCTTGTATGAAAAAGATGCTCCAAACTCTCTTGGTTTTTTATCATATTTAAGATTTGCATTATAGTGAAATCTATTGTTTATGCCAATAGTATAGTTTTTATCTTTTATATAATAAGAAGCTCCTAAATAAGTATATTCATCATCATCTTCTAAGCTATTGCCAAAAGAAAACTCAATACCGCTGGGTAACAAGAGAGCTCCGTGAATATATTGAAACTGACCAATTTCTGTGTCGCTTGAAGGCTTTTGTGGTGTAATACTCAAACTTGAACTTATCGAAAAAGCTCCTTTATTTTTTTCCATAACAAATCCAATATTAGTACCTTCTGTAGACATTGATAAAACAATAGAATTGATACTAACAAGTATAATAAATGTTCTTATTGCAGTTTTCATAGAAGCTTAATTTAATTAAAAATTTTTTTTACTAATAGCTAATTATTTGACTAATACTTTTTTTTAGATTTTAAAATTTGCGTCTTAATGTTATCAAGAGCTCTAAATATTGTTTTTTCAAAAACAGATGAATGTGATTTAGTGATATATGAATTATTTTTAGAATGAGCGATAATTTCTACTTTTTCAGCTCTAGACTCCTTCGATAAAATAACATCAATAGAATGTATCTCATTGTCAAACCTAGCAATTTTACTTATTTTATCTTCAATAAATTTTTTCAACTCATCACTAACTGTAATATTTCTTCCTGTTATAGATATTTCCATAAATCTCCTTCTTAATAAGTTTAATTCTGAAATCTAATACCAACGGGCCTATGATCTGATATATAAAAATCATAGTAAGATTGATTATTAGGGAAAAACACCTCATCTATTAATAGTGTTTGAGTGTCATATGAAAAATCAAATAATTCATTTGTAATTAATATATGGTCTAAATGGCTAGGCCATCCAGGAAATGACCAATATGCAGGTGAACCTGAAGCTATCTCTATATCTGTGAAATAATAATTATTCGGTTCATCTAGGAACGGGTCAAAAACATTGAATTGATCTATCAGTAAGTCATTAAAGTCTCCAAGGACAATAACCTTATCATTGCTTAAATATGATGATATATAAGACTCAAGGGCTTCAGATGCCTGCAACCGTCTATTTTCAGAACCATCACAACATTTGTAATGTATGTTGATAATTATATAATTTGTATTATTATGAGTTATATCTAATACATAAGGTCTCCTCCAGGCAAACTGATAATCATATTGTGATAAAATTGTATAAGGAGCTTGATTAATTTGTACTTCATTAAGATTGATCAGATAAGATAATGTTCCATAATTAGAATCATCATCTGAGCGATAAAATACCCAATTATTACCTAAGTTTTCCTTGAGACTTTCTAAAGATTGTGTGCTTTCTATCTCTTGCAATGCAATAACATCAACTTCTAAATCTGGAATAATATCGGTTAGTTCATCTATAGTGTTATTATTTTTTGGGAAATTTTCTATGTTCCATGTTAATAGATCGAATGATTGATTGGAGCCAAAAGCATTTTCATTTGGCTCTGTATCATATAGCACAATATTAACCGTTGCAATAACATCCACTATATTAATTATTCCATCGCTATTTAAATCAGCTTCATTTAAATAAGCTGAATCATCTAAAATAATATTTACTAATTCTATAACATCTAGAATATTAACAACACCATCATTATTAATATCTCCAGGAGTTCTTATCTCTAAACTAGATAAAGCAAAAGAACATAATAAAATTGATATAATAGCTTTATTTTTCAAAATTAATCCTTTATGTATCTAAAATTTAATGGCTCTCCTTTAATTGAAGATATTACAATATTATCTATACCTGAGGGTGCTTGATCGCTTTCAAAAGTTAGTAAAATACCACATCCTGATGGGATGACATCTCCTTCAAAAGAAAATGATAGCACCACATTTTTTCCAAAGGATGTTGTAAACCCTGATTTCTCAGCATCTCCTCCAGATGCTTGGCTAATTAAAGCATCTTGAAGGTTAAACTGGAAACCTCCAATATCATCTTTAGAATTATAGATAATACTATTTTCCGATATAGAAAGAGTGTTTGAAGGTAATTCACATCCCTTTTCTGAATCCTTAATAGCTTTTTCTATACTTAAGGCTTCTTCTAGCTCTTCTGAAATATCAGCTTCTTTATAACTATCAATCTGTTTTTCAACAGTGATTTCAAACAAAGTATCAATTCCTGCGGGGAGAGTCTTGCCTTCAAGAGAAAAACCTAATATTAAATTATTTTTTTCATTATACTTTAAGGTAAAGCCATTCTTCTTAGTTTGTCCTCCTCTAAAGACTATACTATTATCATTATATGTTTGTTTTAAATCTTTAAAATTAAATTGAAAACCAGCTAAATCTTCAGATGAATTATACATAACGCAATAGTTCCCATTTTTCATAAATTCAAACCATAATGTATTTTCGGTCAAATCCATTTCTTCAGCATATTTATTGACTAAAATAACTTGCTCTAAATCAAGAGCAAGGATTGGCATTATTAAACATGTATATAATAAAAAAAGTATTTTTTTCATAAATTGTTTATCCCTCTTTAAAATTTGAATAATTAAATTTACAGAATAAAAATGAGAAGAGAAAAAAAATAATTTAAGTATTTTTAATACAATTTCTACTTCTAGAAATTTTTCGATATATAATATTACCCAAAAGCGAACTAATGATAGGTATGTATAAAAATAAAATTATAGGCCAGAAAAAAGGTATGTAAAGCATTATGTATCTACAAGCATAAAACTCTATATAAACAGTATTTGATGTAGTTATTAAAACTATTGATGTATCTAAAGTTTCTTGTGTGATATTATATTTATTTTTATCAAAATTATATTCAGAATTAGGGAGCCATTCAAAGCAATTAAAAACATCAAGCTTTGATAGAGTGTTTTTTATCTTTTTGCAAAACGTGCAATTATTATCATATAAGATTTTATCCAAGGCTGCATATTTCATTAGTGATGTAATTTTTCAAGAAAGGTATATACTATAAAAACTAAAATTGTCGTAGTTAAAACAAATATACTATCTTTCTTTGTAAGTATACCATTTTTAAAAAGCTCTAAAAATAGGCCTTTAAAAATAAATGAAAATGATATCCCTACAAGAATTATAGTAATAACAGCTAATATATTATTGATTCCCATATTTATAAATTTATTTAATAAGCATTACTTTTTGATTATCAACTACACCAGCTGCTATAACCTGTATATAATATATACCACTAGCAAAACCTGAAGCATCCCAATTAATTGAGTGTTCCCCGC
>PBEF01000003.1 GCA_002717625.1 Fidelibacterota bacterium
AGGAATCTAATAATTAATTTAAATTGTGCATATATTTTTGGCCCGTTCGTCTAGTGGTTAGGACCCAGGGTTTTCATCTCTGTAACAGGAGTTCGATTCTCCTACGGGCTACGAAAAATGCTCAGATCTTATCTGGGCATTTTTCTTTTATATTAAAATTTTAGATAGTTACGTAAATTTAAATAAATGAAATTTATCAAATCTTACATACGTGCTATACAATATGTTATTAGCTTAGCAACATTTAAAGAAGAAAATATTCCTACACTAAAATTTAATGATGAATATTATCCAGGATTAAATGGTGAAAATACTATTGTAAGAATTTTTTATTCTAATAATAAGTCAAATCAATCAATTATTATTTTTCCTGGAGCATCACCATATGCAGAAGAGCATCCCGGGATGCTGATGTTAGGCAACAGTTTAAGAAATGCTGGCTATAATGTATATCTACCTAGAGTTCCAGCATTAAAAAAATTGAAATTAGAAAAAGAAAATATTGATTGGTTCGCACATTGTTATCAAAAATTAGTAAAACATAAAATAGGTCATAAAGATAATATTATGATTGTTGGTTTAAGTTATGGAGGAGCTTCTCTACTGCGTGCAACATTAGATAAGCGTATGCAATCTCCAAAACCTAAATCTATTTTATCTTATGGTACATATTACTCTATTAATACCGCTCTTGATTTTTTTATAACAGGAGTAATTAAATATAAAAATAAAACTTATAACATTACACCACATGAATGGGGTCCAATCGTTATGTTTTATAATTTTATACATACTATTGATATACCCTATGATAATATTAAAATTCAAAATATTCTTAAGTATCGTATTCAAGATAAGCATGAAGAAGTTAAAATAAAAATGGATACACTCAAAAGTGGTAAAGAAAAACAATTTATTCAAAATATTTTAGATGGAAGATTAACTAAAGAAATGGAAAAAATGGTTAAAGAAATGGTTAAAAATAATCTTGACCTTTTGGAATATTTATCACCTGAAAAATGGATTAAATCAATTGATAATAAAGTGTTTATTATGCATGGCGCAAATGACTCTATGGTTCCATTTACAGAATCAACATATCTACATGACAATTTACAAAATAGTACTTTATTAATTTCTTTTTTATATGAGCATCGTGAAATTTCAACAGATAGAGGTATACTCTTTAAAATCAAAGAATTTATAAAACTCATTCAATTTAATGCTCAATATATACGATATAATTTATGAAAATACAATCATTCCAAGGAGGATATGATAAAAATTTTACCTACATAGTTTGGTGTCAACAAACTAAACTAGCAGCTATTATTGATCCTTCTACGGAGATTAATCCTATTATTGAATATATCGAGAATCATGATTTAATACTATCAAAAATCTTCATTACACATACACACCATGATCATATCGCATATTTAAATGATTTTTTAGACTTATTTAACAATATTATTATATACTGCTATCACCAACCTATTAATCTAAAGAATGATTTTATTGGATTAAATGATAATGAAATGATTATGGTAGGCAATCAAGAATTAACTGCAATTTATACACCAGGACACTTAAGCGATAGTATGTGTTTTTGGAACAAAGAACATCATATGCTATTTACCGGAGATACTATGTTTGTTGGAAGAACAGGAAGAACTAAAAGTCCATCAAGCAATATTAAACAATTATATGATAGCGTTTATAATAAAATTCTTATTTTACCCAAGAAAACTATGATATATCCTGGACATCATTATGGATGTTATCCCTGTATTACAATCCAAAAAAATATTGAGCTATTTAACTTCTTTTCATGCAAAACCTTTAAAGAATTTTGTGTAATTATGAAAAATTTTGAAAAAAATCGATAAATAATACCTCAAAAATTAGCTTTTTAAGAAAAAAATATCACTTTTTTTAAATTTAACTATAATAATACTTGTTTTTATGACGAGAAAGATATATAATTAGTTCTGAACTTTATTAAAAAATTAAAATTAATATAATAGAAGGAGAAGTTATTATGGCAGATAAAGTTGCAAAAACAGGTGTTTCAAAAGAAAAAGGCTATTTATACTATTTAGGTAAAGATGGTAATGTTTGGGCATCAAGAATGGCTAGAGGTAACGATAAAGGTGGTGATAAAAAATGTGTTGCTGAACCTGGTGTTACTAGAGAAAATGGTTGGTTATATTTCATCGATAAAGATGGTGATGTTTCTAGATCAAAAATGGCTAGAGGTAGAAAATAGTATAACTAATTCTGCTTAAGTAAAAAATAAACCCCCTTTAATTTTATTAAAGGGGGTTTTTTTATTATGTTAAATTATAAATACATACTTATTTACTATATATTTGGTTTATTAATTTCATCTCCAATTACAAATATTCTAATTATTGGAAATAAAATAACTCAAGAGCAATTTATTCTAGATACAATTCAGCATTCTATAGGGGATACAATTAATCCTGAACTTGCTAATCAGGATATGCTAGATTTATATGAAACTGGTCTATTTGAAGATGTTACAATTTATGCACCAGAAGATACAACATATTCTATCATATTATCTGAAAAAAAATATAATACATTTAAACCATCAATAGATAAAGATGATATCATAGGCATGGCATTTGGAGGAGGCCTTATATTTGATAATATTAATGGAGAAAATAAAAAATTTGAACTGAGTGCTCTTTTTGGAGATCACTCTTTATATAGTTTAAAATATTTGAATCCAAGGTTAAAACAAACAAAAGATAGCTTACAAATCAATATCTACAATAAACAATTTGAAAATATTGAAAAAGAATATCTTATAAATAGAGTTGCCTTAGAATCATCTATTAATTTCATAATTAATAAACAGCAAACTATTAACTTAAAATTCGATAATCAATATAATCAAGTTTATATTCAACAAAATGATTATGAGTATAACAACTATTCATTAGGCATTAAATGCTTATTTCAACAATATCAAAATCCAAACCAAAATTATAGTAATACCGTAGCTTTATATTATAAAGGAACTATTTTTGATAAATATTACCCTAATAATAATGAATTTGGATTAATCAATAAATACTATATCCCAATATTAAAAAATAAAATAAAATATCGCCTATTAATTAAAAATCAAATTAAAATTAACTTTAATAATATAATTCCAAGATATAATAAAACATATATTGGTACAGAAAACTATGTTAGGGGATATAAAGCTAATCCAATGGATAATCATATTGAGGTACAGAATAAATTAAAATGGAATAATATAATAACATCTACAATACAACTTGAAACATTACTAGTAAAAAAATCTAATATGAATATTGAATTTCTATTATTTATAGATTTAGGATTAGGCTCTAATGATTATAAAAAATTTCTTACAAAAAATAAAGTGAAAAGTTTTGGTACAGGACTTCGCCTACATTATATCAAACTAGTGAATGTTGATTTATGTTTAGGAGTTAATCCATATGGAGAAAAAGAATTTCATGCTATTGTTCATACAAAAAAATTCTAGTTAAATAACCGTTTAAATAGCATAACTTTTTCAAATCTATTTTCATTGCCTGCAATCATTCTTTTAATATTTTCTCTATGAGTATAAAATAAAAATATAGCAACTCCAATAGTAAAATATCCAAATGCTGAAAATATGGATTGAGGATATTGCAAAATAGTTATAATAACCAATGCTATACCTGCACTAATGGTGCTTAAGCCTACAAAACCAGTTATAACCAATACGATTAACCATGTACTAAAAATATAAATAAAACTAGACGGAAAAATTGCTAAAACAACTCCAATTAAAGTTCCTGCACCTTTTCCACCTTTAAAATTATAAAAAATTGGAAACACATGTCCTAAAACTGCAGCAATACCAAAACAAATTTGAGCAAATGCAATATTATTATCAATATAATGAGAAAATAATATAATAGGTAAATAGCCTTTAAATATATCAATCAACACCGTCCCTAATGCAAAAACAGGACCAACACTACGTAATGCATTAGTTCCTCCAGCATTACCGCTACCCATTTTTCTAATATCAATATTATTAATTTTCCCTAATAATAAACTTCCTGATATTGAACCAAATAGATAACTAATAATAATAAATAGATATAACATAATTATTCTTCCAAATTTGTTTTTTGCAATCCAATCACCATTGCTCCTGGGCCTGCATGCGCACCTAAACCTCCACCTAATTCTAATAAATAATTAGAACTAATATTAGGGAATTTAGCCAAAATATGTCTTTCTAAATTTTGACCTTTACTTTTACAATTTGCATGCGCAATTAACATCCTATAATTATAATCAGGATTTATTTTTTTATCTAAAAAACGTGAAAATTTTGAAATCACATGTGATTTCCCAAATAAAACACCAGCAGCTTTTAGTTTACCAACTTTATTAGCGGTTAGTATAGGTGTTAATCTAAATAAATTTGCTATTGTTTTTACCTTTTGAGGAACTCTTCCTCCTTTTACAGCATAACTTAAATCATGCAATAATAAATATATTTGTGTTTCTGCTTTTTTAATATTTATTTGCTTAAGAATTTCATCATATGGCTTTCCTTCTTGCTTTAAGTCAACTGCATGCATCGCTAATAAACCCATTCCAACTGATGCAGAAGCTGAGTCTATAATATTAATATTACTAGCCTTTGTAGATTTAGAACCATTAATTGCAGATTGATATGTTCCGCTTAATTTTGAAGATAAATGTAAAGAAATAATATTATTATAATGAGATGCAACAAAATCATACATTTTAATAAAATCTCGCGCTGTAGGCTGAGATGTTTTCGGGTGATTAGGATCAACAGCCATCTGATCATAAAATTCTTTAACGGTTTGAGTTACCTTATCTATATGCTGCTGTCTTCCAAAACTATATTTAACAGGTACAACATGAATCTCTTTTAAATACTCATCTGGTAAATCTGCGCCTGAATCTGTTACAATAGCAATAGAACTGGCACCATGATGATGAATTGATTTTTCCTGCTTAGTCATATCATCTACTTTTTTATCAATAACATTACCATATACACTACACATTTTAAATAATTTAGCTGGATAATTAGTATGTATATGTACTTTAACTTTTTTTTGAGAACCTGCAATCACCATACTATCACCAAAATCTTTAATTTTTGATTTTAATTCTTTTCTACTAATATTTTCTCCTGTAACGACACATTCAGTACAAAATTTATTTTCGATTTTAAAATCTATATCTTTATGTAAATTTTCGATTTTTTCTAACTGATAACTGATATCTAAATGGGTAGTTTGTATTCTACCTCCACGGCCTTGTTCTAAAACATTTAAAACTCCTTGAATCAATAATACAAAACCTAATGCTCCTGAATCCACTACATCTGATTTTTTTAAAATTTTTAATATAGTTTTAGTAGACTTTAAAGATTTCTCAGCTTCTATAAAAATATGTTTTACAAATGATATAAAATCTTGGGAATTATTTTTTGTAAACTCTTGTGCTTTATCTGAAACATCACGCATCACTGTAATAATTGTTCCTTCTTCAGGATTAACAAGTGATTCAATTGCACTTTCATAGCCTTGCTTTAATCCTGCAGAGAATTGTTCTACATTAATGCTTTCTAATCCATTAAAGGATTTATGCATACCATAATAAAATTGAGCAATAATGGTGCCAGAATTCCCACGTGCTGATTCTAATGCAGTATTTGCGATGAGGGACATTGTATCATCAGCTCGCTCGGGAATTTGATTTTTAAGATCTGTAATGATAGGCATTAAAGTAAATGCCATATTGGTTCCAGTATCTCCATCAGGAACGGGAAAAACATTAATTTCATCTAATGTCTTTTGGTGTGCAATTAAATTTTTAATACCAATTGAAATTGCCTGATATAATCTATCTCCATTTAAATATTCTATTTTAACCATATAATTTTAAAAATTTATATATTTTTAAATTATCAAACCATCTATGAAATTGATTTAATAACTGTTTTTTATTTAATGAATTGCTTTGAATGCTATCAAATACTTGATTAAAACTATTATCATTTAAATATTTATATAATTTACTATTATTTTGCACAACAGAGGACATAATTTCTGAACTTTTCTTATCCCAATTAGAATCTATAATAGTATATAATTGTTTTAAATCTATATATGCTTGAGTATCAATATATAAATCATCAAATATCTTTTTATTATTAATATTATTCATTCTAAATCCAGTACCAAGATATATCCTTTGTTCCGCCCTAGATGATGGATAAACCAAAATTTCATCAATACTATATACTCCATGATATTTAGCCAGCTTCTGTAAAAAATAAAAATCTTCTGTTGCTTTTTTTATAGGCATTCCACCAATAGATACATAGGCTTTCATTGAACAAACCATAGCTGATCCCATGCTAACAAATCCATAAATTGATCCTGTATTTTTAATATTTATCGCCATATCCTTTAATAAGGTCTCATACTCTATAATTGCCTTATTAATTATAGGATTATGATTTTTTTGATGTTTAAAATTAATAACAGCTGCTTGAAATCTTTTTTCTTTATATTCTTTGATAATAATTTTAAGATAATTTTTATTTACAAGAGTATCAGCATCAAGAGAAAAAAATAAACTACTAGTTTTAGAAAATTTAATACAATAATCCATACCAATCTTACGAGCCAAGCCAACGCCTGCACTCCTTTCATTAAAAGAATATTTATTAGAAAAACAATCCATAACAATCAATTCAAAATTATAATTATTATTAATAATTTGATTATAAGTAGATTGGTTGTTATGTTTAATCTTTATAGAGGCATTGGCAGGATTATTGATAACAATTACAACTAATGTATTTTGTAATAAATTGATACTTTGCTCGTTGATCGAGTTTAAAGTTTTCTCAATATATAATTGTTCATTATATGCTGGAATAATAATAAAATAATTATATATAGATTTTAAAGGTTTCGTATGTGGCTTAAATAAACCACGAAAAAAAAAATTTTGATAATATTTATATAAAGTCCGAGAAAATTGCATTAACTTGTTTGATTCAAAGAAGAATTAATTATTGATTCAATATCTTTTATTTGATTTTTATTAAACCAATTAATTTTAATGCCTCGCTTTTCCATTCTTCTAAAAAATGTCATTTGACGCTTTGCAAATTTATTAATTCCTATATTAATTAAATTAACCATTTCAGAATAATTAATTTGATTTAATAAATACTGACCTATAAATTTGTATTCTAATCCAAAATAATCGAGGCGTTTATAGTCTAAGCCTGAGGCAATTAAATTTTCTACTTCGGCTATCATTCCTTGTTCTAATCTAGAATGCAATCTCACTTTAATAGAATCTAAAATAAGGGGTCTATCAACTTGCAAACCTATTACTATTGCATAATCTAAAATACTATTTCCAAGATTACTCATATTAATCTTCTTTTTATCCTCTAAGATTTCAATTGAACGAATAAGACGACGCTTAGAGGTATGGTAATCTTCTTTAAATTCATTTTTATTCAACTTTAATAAATATGTTGTTAACTCTTGAATTGTTTTTCGTTCTAATTTTTGCCTTAGCTTAATATTCGGTATTGTATTTGGTATTTTATAATCTAATAATACTGATTCAATATACAGTCCCGTACCTCCACAGATAATAGGAATTTTATTGTTGGATTTAATCTTTTTAATAGCATTATGACAATCTTGCTTAAAATGAAATACGCTGTAATCTTCATTGGGATTCAAAATATCAATTAAATGATGCTTAATTATATTATTATCAATTTGATATTCCTCTAAATCCTTGCCTGTTCCAATATCCATACCCCTATAAATCTGCCTAGAATCTGCAGAAATAATTTCACCTTTAAATTGTGAAGCAAGAGATACTGCAAGCGCTGTCTTTCCAGAAGCTGTTGGACCTAAAATAACAATAAAATGATTCATATGATATGCAATAGCATTATTAGCATAATAATTAAATTAAATAAAAAATTAATTTAAATTAATTCTAGCTTCTAAAATGGATTCAATATCTTCAGCACAACTTTCAAGATGTAACCGAGTATATTGGTCTAAACTATTAGATGAAAGGGCATGATAAATATTTTGCAATGTTCTTTTAAGATTAGAACGTGCTAATGTTTTTGCATCATTAGGAAAACCTGTATAATTATACATATCTAACATAATCATACTTAATAAATTAATATGTGATTTTTGTAATTCTCTTCGGTAACTATTAATGTTTTCTGTAATACTTAATTCACTCCATAAATATGCATTAACTGTATTAAATAATTCAGCCATGGTAAATTGATCATCATTTGTATAGCGTAATTCATTATCTTGCAATCTTAAAATTCGCCTAGGATGAAAAATAGAATAAAGAGCAACACTTTGAATTCTTTTAATCACTGTATGAATAGGATAATCTATACGATCAATTCGCCAAACATAATTTGTAAAATCATCATAACGCTCTGTAGATAATTTATTTAATATATCTTCATCAAATGCAAATGCATTTTTATTAAAAATTCTATAATTAATAAAATCTAAAGCTTCTCTTTGCTTATCAGGATCAACTACAATTAATGGATTTTTTTGATTTGGATCACCAATATGATTTCTAGAAAAATGTATACCTCCAATAAATTTAGCTGCAGTTCTTGAAGCTGAATAATATTCCCAGATTCCTTGCGAAAAAACACTCCTGATTTTTTGAAAACGGTTTCCTTTTTTTTCAAAATTATCTAAAAGATTATCCCATAATTTTTGAACTAAATCCAACTGTCTAGAATAATACAAAATTGGATTTTTCCCAATGTCCCATGTATTACACAACGGATCAATGCCTCTAGATGACAATCCAAATGCATCTTCATCTGTACCATAAGTTAATAAAGGATTATTAGATTTATTAGCTATTGATTCTAGACAGTCTATTTCATTTACATTAGAACATACAGTATACCCATATGCAATAGCCCAATCATCATATGGCCCTGGTTTGGTTTGAAACATTGTATTGCCATTATCAAGTAATGAAACAGGATGATAATCCATAACAGAACCACTAATACCCATATTATTTGTAAAATCTGGATTACTTAATTCATCAATAGTAAATACTGAACTTGCTTTAAAATTATGCCGTAAACCTAATGTGTGTCCTACTTCGTGTAAAACTAAATCAACTAAACCATCATGAATATATTCTCTAAGATTAGAAGGATTATCCTGGATATAACCCTGACTAACAAGCGAGTGCCAAGATAAAATCATCTGATCTTGAAGATGGTCTGCATACTCACACTTAGAATAATCATGTTGCTGTTCTTCGTTCCATAATGAAATAGGATTATCATCAATAACGGGGTTAACAAATTCATCAAATTCTTTATAAAACGCTCTTGTGAAATCTGCACTAATTCGTATATCTGCATCATATAATTCTCCTGTATATGGATTAGCTCTAGAAGGACCAACGGCATAACCTGATCCTGGCTGAACAATCCATCTAATTGTGTTATATCTTGCATCTCCTGGATGCCATGTTGCATCATCTGGCATTTGTTTAACCACTATAGCATTTTTAAAACCAATTTTCTCAAATGCTTGATTCCAAGCCAATACTCCTTCTCTAACAGCTGGCCTAAACTCTATTGGAATGGTATTTTCTAACCAAAATACAATTGGCTCAATTGGCTCTGATAAAGTCTTATTGGGATGTTTTTTTTGTAAATTCCAACGATTAATATATCTAATATAAGGCGTTTCTTTCAAAGTTGAAGTATAATCCTGATAAATAGTAGTAAAATATCCAATTCTATCATCTGCAATTCTTGGAGAAAAATTGGTTTCAGGAATAGATGATAAACTGATATGATATACATGTGTCATGCTATGCGAATTAGGCAAAGTAAATGAATCTGTCCATTTTGGACTCATAAAATGTGCTGTTATTTCTATTTCTGTATTGCTAGGATAAGATTGCAAATCACTAGCATAACTATTTTTTTTATCAAATCTATATTTCCCTTGACGATGCTGTGATACATATCCTATATCTCGAACAAACATTTCATTAGCATCAATTAAAATTGCTCCTGTTTCTTTATGAGGAGAAGAAATAATTTTTGCTGTTGCAAAAATAGAGTTTGATAGATTATTTTGAATAGACTTATAAATTGCTGATGATTGATCTGCCCTAAAATCCGTATTAATGTGAATTAGCTGTAGAGTATTTGCAAGCCTACTAAAAATAAATGGGAATTCCCACAACATTGAACCAGAATCATAATACATGCCTTCACCAGATTTCCTAGTTAAGTTAGCTAAATAAACTTGTTCTAGTTGTTCTGGTTTAACACTCATAAGAAATTTGTTTTTTTCTTTATCCCAATAAATAGAAAAAAGGCCATCAATCAAAATAAAATCTTTTATAATAAATTCATAAGCAGGCAAATCTGTCTTTTTTTGTTTAGAAGAATGTGGTGTTTTTTTAATAGCTGTAGATTGCAGATTACGTTTCTGTTTTAAAAAATCAATGTCCAAAGGTTCAAATGGATCTGTAAACAATAATCCAAAAAATAATATAATAGTTATTAAATAGGTTTTACTCATATTTAAAAGTTAATAAAGTATTACGAATTTGCATATCAATTAATTACGATTAATAATTTGATGTCGTTTAGGACCAATAGAAATAATAGAAATTGGAACCTTTAATTCAGACTCTAAATATTCAATATAATTTTTTGTTGATAATGGCAATTGATCAAACTTACTATATTCTCTAATTTCTGATTTCCATCCTTTTAATTCTTTATAAATTGGCTTAATATCTTCTAAATTATTTAAGGCCTCTGTTAAATTTGTAATCTTTTTACCATGTAAATCATATGAGGTGCATACTTTAATAGTATCAAAAGAATCTAGAATGTCTAATTTTGTTAAAGCAATATGAGTCAATCCATTAATTGCGACACTATATCTTGCAGCTACCAAATCAAACCAACCACAACGCCTAGGCCTACCTGTAGTAGCACCAAATTCTTTTCCAATTTTACCCAATATTTCACCATCCTTATCAAATAATTCTGTAGGGAAAGGGCCACCTCCTACGCGAGTAGTATATGCTTTAAATATACCTATTATATTATTAAGTCTTGATCCAGGTAAACCTAATCCAACACTAATACCACCTGATGAACAATTAGAAGAAGTAACATATGGATATGTTCCATGATCAATATCTAACATTGTGCCCTGAGCTCCTTCAATTAATATATTCATCTCTTCATTATCATGTAAATGTTTAAAAGTATCCTGTATATATATACTAATATTTTTACATGCCGCATAAAATTCTATTATTTCTTGTTTTAAATCTGTCAACTCATCCATTGCAATTTGATGTTCTTGAATTGCAAAATCTAGACGGGATTCAATTTTTTCTTTTAATGTTTCATATGATAATAAATCAACTGCTCGAATACCTATCCTATTATATTTATCGGTATAAGTGGGTCCGATGCCTTTGCAAGTTGTACCAATTTTATTATTTGTACGCTTTTCATTTGTTCTATCAATACATTTATGTATTGGGGTTACAATATGTGCATAATAATCAATTAATATCCGCCCTTCAACTGCAACATCCAACTGCTTTAAAATATTAATTTCATCTAACATCCCTATTGGATCTATAACCATCCCATTGCCCAATATACATATACAATTTTCTCTTAATGCTCCAGTAGGGATTTGGTGTAAAACTACTTTCTGATCATTACGATAAACAGTATGTCCTGCATTTGCACCGCCCTGATATCGCGCTACGATTTGAACATTTTTACTTAATAAATCTACAATTTTACCTTTACCTTCATCTCCCCATTGTCCTCCTATAATTGCATCAACTGACATAATTTTTAAACCTCCTCATCTATAAATTCTGGAATAGGATATTTTTCTTCAAAATAAAACATAATTGGACTGGCAACATAAATTGAAGAATAGGTCCCTATAAAAACCCCAATAATTAACGTAAGTGCAAATGATTGTAAAACTATTCCTCCATAAAGAAATAATACAACTACAACAAGAAGTGTTGTAAATGATGTAATGACCGTTCTATTTAAAGTTTCATTTAACGAACGATTAATAATATGCTGTTTTTTATCATTAATAAGTTTTGCAATATTTTCTCTAATTCTATCATAAACAACTATTGTATCATTTAATGAATAGCCAACAATAGTTAATAGTGCTGCAATAATACTAATTCCAATTTCTATATTTAAAATTGATAACAATCCAATTGTAATTAAAATATCGTGTAATAACGCTATAATACTACCCAACGCATAATATCTATCAAAACGAATTGCAATATAAAATGATATCAATAATAAAGCTATTAAAATTGCATTTCTAGCATTAGACTGTAATTCAGCTCCTAATTTGGGGCCAAATGAATCTATACTATTTAATTCTAAATCAGGAAATACTTCTTTAAGAGAATTAATAATCTTATTTTCATCTTCAATAAATTTCATCCTTAATAAAAAATTAGATTCCTTAGCGTCCGATTGAATTTCTACAATTTGTAAATTATCCTGTAAGACTTGCTGAGCTTTTAAACGAAACTCACTTACCTTAACCTTAGATACTGAAATATTTAAATTTGTTCCACCCGTAAATTCAACCGTAAGATTTAAACCCTTAATTAATATTATTAAAACAGCACACAACACGCAAAAACTCGATAATGTTCCGGTTATCAATGTGTGATTTAAAAAATTAATGGATAAAGTTTCTTTAAATAGTTTCATAAATAGTAATTAAATACTCAATTTTTTAATTTTAAAATAATCAATAAATGTTAAAAAAATTGTTTTTGTAACAAATATAGCTGTGAACATAGAACACAGTATACCAATACTTAACGTAGTAGCAAACCCTTTAATAGGACCAGAGCCAATAAATGATAAAACACAGGCAGTAATTAATGTAGTAATGTTAGCATCTAAGATCGTTAAAAATGCTCGATTATACCCAGTATGTACTGCTGATTGGATACTTTTACTAATTAACAATTCTTCTCTAATACGTTCAAAAATAATAATATTAGCATCTACAGTCATACCAATAGTAAGTAAAAGTCCTGCTATTCCTGGTAAAGTTAATACCGCATCCATAGTAATTAATATTGCAAAAACAAGTAACATATTAATCAATAATGCACAAGTAGCAATTAAACCAGATAAATTATAATAAAAAACCATAAATATAAATACTAATAATAAACCAATCATCATTGATAAGGTACCAGATGCAATAGAATCTTGACCTAGTGATGGTCCAATATAATTAATTTGTACTACATTAATAGGTGCTGGCAATTCTCCAGCTTTTAATACACTTGCAATATCTTGAGCTTCTTGCTTATCCTTAAAACCTGTGATACGAGTCCCTCCAGAAGAAATTTTAGCCTGGATAGTAGGCGCCATATAAATTACATTATCTAATATAATTGCTACCCTTCTTCCAATATTATTGCCTGTAAAACGACTCCATTTAACCTTACCTTCAGTTGTCATATCTAAATTAACAATCCAATTCCCTGCATCATCATTTCCAAATTCAGAAATTAATGCTCTAGATTCTTTAATTTGCCCACTAGAAATAGCTGGCTTAGAGCGAACTAAAGAAAGCTCACGCATCAACTGACCTTCAGGCCCAAGAAAGGCTTCATTAGACCATAAAATATCATATTTATCACCTAATATAGATTTATTTGAATCTAAAATTTGATTAATTATATCATAATCACTATCTACAGCAAGCATGCGATTTGCAGTAGGAATTAATTGATATTGTAATTTATAATCCCTTTTATGATTTTGATCAATTTGAAAAATTAAATCTTTAAATACTTGTAAATTTTCTACTAATGTTAATTGAAATTCAGCTGTACGTTGAACATAATCTTTAGCCTTAGAAACATCTGAAATTCCAGCAAGCTCAATAATCATTCTATCAGCCCCTAGTTGCTGAATTGAAGGCTCTCCCATTCCATACTGATTATGATCTTCTATTCTATTACGCATAATTTCTAGGATACTTAACATTGAATCTTTACGATTATTACCTAATAGTTCTATAACATCTAAATTATGTCTTTCTGTAGGAGAGCGAAATAAATTTGAATAATATGATATTAATGCAATATTATTTTCATTAGATAAACGCTCTAATTCATATAATACATCTGTCTGATTATTTAGTGCATTATTAATAGATTCCGATATTATACTTTCTAAATCAATTCGCTTGTTGAATGATAATTTTTCATTAGCTTGCTGTAACAAATAAGTAAGATAGTCTAATTCTAAAACAATATATAAACCACCTTTTAAATCTAATCCGAGCTGAATAGCATCCTCTGATAAATGGTCAGTGTTAATATCTTGCAATTCAGGATCACTTTTAATAGTATATAGCTCATAACTAGGCATAATAAAATAAATACTAGCCATAAGAATGCTAAATATTAAAATCCATCTGATATTTAAATTATATAACATGATGATTTAATTAGTATTATAATTCAGTAATAATTAATAGTTAAATTTAATTGGATTTAAGCATTCTACTAAACGATTTTTATATAAGAATGAAAGTATATTGTAATAGATTTCAACAAAAGTTAAATTGATATATATATAATTTCTAAAAATGAATAGATTTAAAACAAAAATTATAGCATTATGCAATCAAAAAGGAGGAGTTGGAAAGACAACATCATCCGTTAATATTGCATCTTTTCTTGCTATTACAGAAACACCTACCCTGCTAATTGATATGGATCCACAGGCTAATGCCTCAACTGGTTTAGGCATTGAAATAAATTCTACGCTATTGTCTTCATATGATGTACTAATTAATAATAAAGAAATTACAAAATGCATTCAAAAAACAGAAATTGAATATTTAGATATATTGCCAGCATCATCTAAATTAGCTGGAGCAGAAATTGAATTGGTAAGTATGTTTACACGCGAAGCTCTTTTAAAAGAAGCTATTAAAAAAATTAATGGTCAATATAAATATATTATTATTGATAGCCCTCCATCTTTAGGTCTACTAACAGTAAATATTTTTACTGCTGCCCATTCAATCATTATACCTATTCAATGTGAATATTATGCATTAGAAGGATTATCACAACTACTTAATACTATTAGATTAATTCAAAATAATCTAAACCCTAAACTAGATATAGAGGGAGTGCTAATAACAATGTACGATTCTAGATTAAATTTATCTAATCAAATTGTTAAAGAAGTAAATGAATATTTTGGAAATAAAGTCTATAAAACATATATACATAGAAATGTTAAATTAGGAGAGGCTCCTAGTTTTGGGAAGCCTATTTTACTTTATAATGCATCTTCAACAGGATCTCATAATTATATGAGTTTAGTATCGGAGATATTAAATCACAATGGCTAAAGTTCTGGGCAAAGGATTAGAAGCATTAATTAAAATGCATAATACCGAAGAAAGTGAGCGGTATTTAGCAGGGCAAATTGCAATTAAAAAAATCAAACCAAACCCTAATCAGCCGAGGCAATTTTTTGATTCTAAAAATATGGAACAATTACAAAATTCCATCAAAAACAATGGCGTTTTACAGCCTATCACTATACGAGAATTAGCCAATCACGAATACATGATTATTGCAGGAGAAAGAAGATATCAAGCATCTAAACTATTAGGGTTACAATGGATTCCTGCATATGTAGTTAAAATTGATAATGATTCAGAAATGATGGAATATGCTCTAATAGAAAATATTCAACGAGTAAATTTAAACCCTATAGAAGAAGCTGAAGGCTACGCTATATTAAAAGGGAAGCATAATTTATCACAAAAAGAAATTGCTCAAAAAGTTTCAAAAAGTAGATCTGAAATCACAAATAAAATGAGATTGCTAAAGCTACCTCCAGTAATAAAAGATAGTGTTAGACAGGGAAAACTCAGCTATGGTCACGCTAGAGCATTAATTTCAATTAAACAATCCAAAGCTATGATTATGGTATACCATAAAACATTAAAAAATCAACTAAGCGTTAGAGAAACAGAAAGCCTCATTAGAAAAACATTTAAAAAAACACAAATTATACAAAAAACATTTAAAAAAACAATTTCGCACTTTGAAAATAAAATAAATAAAATTTTAAATACATCTATAAAAATTAAAATCAATAAATCAGAAACTGGTAATATATACATTCCTTTCAAATCTAAAAAGCATATGAATCAAATCATTAAACGTATATCTCATGAAGAATAATTTTTTTTCTGTTGTTTTGATTAACCAAAAATCTAAACAAAATTTTTCAATCAACTTATCTAAACATACAGTATATTTAATATTATTATTGTGTTGCAGTTGCTTTGTAAGTTTTATAATCCTGGTATATCAAGCTTATTATCAAATTCCAAATATCAAACAACATGCTATCATTCATAATAATAAAAAAGATATTATAGTGTTACTAAATGAATTAAAAGATGAAAATTTAATTACTGATTCTACACTCTTAAAATATAAACTCTTAAATGAATATGATAGCTTTAATCAAATTGCTCCAATTGTCAAGCCTGTTGAAGGAATTATCACCAGAGGAGTGAATACACAAAAAAAACACTATGGAATTGATATTGCGGCATCATTGAAAAGTGATGTCCACGCAACGCAAGATGGCATTGTTATATTATCTGATGAGACAAAAAAATTAGGTAAAACAATAATTATTGCACACCCAAACAATTACTATTCTATATATGGACATCTATATAAAACAAAATGTACAGCCAGAGAATTTATTAAAAAAGGACAAACTATAGGTCTAGTAGGACAAGCAGATAGTAATGAAGGACCACATTTACATTTTGAAATATGGAAAAATAATATTATTATTGACCCAAGAAATTTAATCAAAGAATACAAGGAAAATGATGTTTCAATCAAAGAATAGCTCGGGTATGCTAACATCTATTATATCTAAGGATGTCGAAATTAATGGAGATATTAATATTTCAGGAGATATTTTAATTTATGGTAAAATCTCAGGCAATATTCAATCAACAGGGATAATAAATACGGCTCAAGGCTCATCTGTTGATGGAGATATAAAAGCAAAAAAAATATTTATCAGCGGGTCTATTAATGGTAATTTAGATATTATGAATAAAGCAATAATTGAATCAACAGGCCAATTAAGTGGTAATATCAAAGCAGCTATTATCACAATTGAAGAAGGCGCGCATTTTGATGGAATGTGTAATATGCTAAAATCATCTAATGAGTCTACTGTAAAAAAAATTACAGCACTTTAAATCTAGTAATTTATGCCTAAGCCAGATACTAATTTTCAAAAAGCAATGTCTGCTGCATATACACTATTAGGCTCTATATTAGTATTAAGCGGTTTAGGCTACTATCTTTCTCATAAATACAATAATATAGCATGGCTTATCATATTTTCAATATTAGGAATCATTGTAGGTATGTATGAACTCTATAAACAAATAAAATGATTTTATTATTATATTGTATTTGCTTAATAATTATATGCTACATCCCTATTCTAATTCTACAATGCAAGCCAAATTTATTTATTCATAACAGCTTAAAGATTCATTTAATATTTTTTTTATGTAAATTGATAATTATTTCAATGTTTATATACATTTTTCTTTATAATTTAAGTATCTCAAATTATAAGTTATTTATTATCATTGGTTGCTTTATATTTGTTTTTTTTCATTTTATAGAAGGATTTGTTCTACAAAACATTTTAATCAAAAATGGCAGGAAATAATCGAGAAATGAACGGCGATTTAATTCGTCACCATGTTACAGATGCTCAAATATCAGAGAATAGTTTTTGGTATCCTATATCTGATTTTCTAAATAACATAGGACAAAAAGTAAGTTTTCTTCCTGACTGGATGAGTATTCCTTTCAGCAAACATGTGGCTATGCTCTGGGTAGCCGCAATTTTTACAATGGGCATTTCTCTATGGGCAACTCGAAGATATAGAACAAATAAAGCGGCTCAACCAAAAGGAATTTCTCATATTTATGAGCTTTTATTAGAGTTTATTAAAAATGATATTATTATACCTAATATCGGTTTAAAAGATGCAAAAAGATGGACACCACTAGCCGCATCATTTTTTATTTTTATCTTAATGTGTAATTTTATTGGATTAATTCCATTTTTTGAAAAATTAGGTGGTGGTGGTGGTGCCACTCCAACTGGTAACTTTGGTGTTACTTTAGGGTTGGCAACAATTACATTTTTTGCAATTATTATTGCTGGAACCTTAAAACACGGCTTTATTGGACATTGGAAAAATATGATTCCTCATGGTGTGCCCGCTCCTGTACTTATTATATTAATCCCTATTGAAATTATAGGTATGTTTGTTAAGCCAATGGCGTTAACCCTTAGATTAGGAGCAAATATGACTGCTGGGCATATTGGTATGCTGGCAATATTTGGTTTACCTTATTTAATAGGATCTCAAGGTGTTCCAAGTGAGGGACTTTTACCTCAACCATCATGGGGATTTGCAATAATTGCTGTGATGTTAAATGTTGGCGTTTTTTTCTTAGAAATTATTGTATCATTAGTACAGGCTTATGTATTTACATTGCTATCATCAGTGTTTATTGGTATGGCAATTCATGCAGAACATTAAAATAAATATAAACAAGGAGATAAAATGAATAAAACAAAAAATACTATAATTGCTCTTATTCCATTTGCAGGAGAATGGGCGGCTGATGCAATGGCTGTAGGAAAACTAGCTGCTCCTTTTGGTGCAGGATTAGTTGTAATAGGTGCAGCAATTGGTATTGGAATGTTTGCTTCAGCTGCAGCTAATGCAACAGCTAGACAACCAGAAGCAGCTAACGATATTAGAAGTGCTGTAAATTTACCTTTATTCTTACTAGAAGGTGTTGCAATTATAGCGCTTGTTGTTTGCTTATTAGCATCATTCTAATTGGTGATTTAATATGTATAAACATCTTATCGTATTATCAACATCTATAGGCTTGTTGTTTAGTGGTGGAAGTGGTGGCTCTTGGATTGAAGATTGGCTGTATCCCGATACAGGTTTATTTTTCTGGGCAGTCATTACTTTTATAATTGTTTTTGTAGTATTGCGCTGGAAAGCCTGGGGACCATTAATGGATACATTGGAAGCTAGGGAAAAGCAAATTCAAGAATCATTAAACAAAGCAGAAAAAATCATTAAAGACCAAGAAAAAAGTGCTCAAGATAATGAGGTGATATTAAATGAGGCCAGGCAAGAAGCTAAAAGCATTATTGCCCAAGCAAAAGATGCTGGAGAAAAGTTAAAATTGAGTTTAGAAGAAAATGGTCGCACTAAATATGATGAATTGCTATCTAATGCAACTGAAGAAATAAATGCACAAAAACAAAAAGCGCTTGGAGAAATTAAAAATATGGTTTCTGAAATCGCTTTAAACGCATCAGAAAAAATTATTAAACGTAATTTAAACAATGATGACAACAAAAAAATTATTGATGAGACCGTAGAAAAATTTCAAGAAAAGAATCAATAAATGAATAAAATATCAACATATTCTAATACATTATTCAATATAGCAGAACAAAATGATTTATTGTCTAAAACAGCAAGCCAATTGTTGCAAATTAAATGTTTATATAAAACAGAACCTGATTTTAGACTGTTATGTGAATCAAAAAGAATAAAGCAAAGTGCTAAAAAAGATATATTAAATAATGTATTTGAATCCTTTGAACCTATTATTGTAGAATTTTTATATATTCTAATCAATCAAAAGTGTTCAAAGTATATTATTCAAATTGTTGATAAATTTCAAAAATTGGTAGATAAAAAACAGGTAGCACATAAAATTGAAATAATTACTGCTAACAAAATAGATGATCATGTTATACAAGAATTATCTCAAAAGCTTAATTGTAAACTAAGCATAACAATTGATGAAGCAATTATAGGTGGTATAAAATTAAGGCAAGGTAATAAAATTTTTGACAACTCAATTGCTTTACAAATCAATAATCTAAAAAAAACTTTATATAATGTTTAATAGGAGCTAGAATGGATTTTAAAACAGATGAAATAGTATCAATATTAAAACAACAACTAGATAATCATAATGCTAATATAGATATTTCTGAAGTAGGAGAAATAACATATATTGGAGATGGGGTTGCAAGAGTAAGTGGATTAGAAAATGTAATGAGTTCTGAATTAGTTGAATTACCAAACGATGTATTTGGTATGGCGTTAAATCTTGAAGAAGATTCTGTGGGAATTGTATTATTTGGTGATAGTAGCTTAGTAAAAGAAGGTGATATTGCAAAAAGAACTGGAAAAATAGTTGAAGTCCCAATTGGAGATGAATTATTAGGTAGGGTAGTTAACCCTCTTGGTCAGCCTATTGATGGAAAAGGCGCAATCACTTCAAATCATTCTTATCCTGTTGAAAGAAAAGCTGAAGGAGTAATGCAAAGGCAACCTGTTGTTGAGCCACTACAAACTGGACTTAAAAGTATTGATAGCATGATTCCAATTGGTAGGGGACAAAGAGAATTAATCATTGGAGATAGACAAACAGGAAAAACGGCTATTGCAATAGATACTATTATTAATCAAAAAGAAAATTTTGCATCTAATAATCCAGTATATTGCATATATGTAGCTATAGGACAAAAAGCTTCTACTGTTGCAAGAGTAGTAACAGAATTAGAAAAAGCAGGAGCCATGGACTATACAACAGTCGTTGCAGCTAATGCTTCAGACCCTGCTCCTATGCAATATATTGCACCATATTCAGGGGCATCTATGGGAGAATTTTTCAGGGATAATGGCAAACATGCGCTAATTATATATGACGACTTATCAAAACAGGCAGCGGCATACCGACAAATGTCTCTACTATTAAGACGTCCTCCTGGAAGAGAAGCTTATCCTGGAGATGTATTTTATCTTCATAGCAGATTATTAGAACGATCAAGCAAATTAAGTGAAGATTTAGGTGGAGGCTCTTTAACAGCTTTACCTATTATTGAAACACAAGAAGGTGATGTATCGGCATATATCCCAACTAATGTAATTTCTATTACAGATGGACAAATCTTTTTAGATACTGATATATTTAATTCAGGAATTCGTCCTGCTGTTGATGTGGGAATATCAGTCTCTAGGGTGGGTGGTGCAGCACAAACAAAAGCAATGAAATCAATTGCTGGAATGTTAAGATTAGATTTGGCACAATTTAGAGAATTAGAAGCCTTCGCTAAGTTCGGTTCGGATTTAGATGATGCAACACAAAAACAATTAACAAGAGGTAGAATAATGGTTGAAATATTAAAACAAAATCAATATGTGCCAATGTCAATTGAAAAACAAGTTGCTATTATTTATGCTGGTTTAAACGGATATTTAGATACAATTTCATTAGATAAAATCTCACAATTTGAAACTGAATTTTTAGATAGTCTATCTATCAACAATCAAGCAATTTTAGATGAAATTAAAAACTCAGGAAAATTAGAAAAAAATAATGAAAATAATTTAAAACAAGCATTAGAAACTTTTGTCACAACCTTTAATTAAGCATGGCCAATTTAAAAGAAATAAGATCAAGAATAAAGTCAGTTAAAAATATTCAAAAAGTTACCAAGGCTATGAAGATGGTTGCTGCTGCAAAATTAAGAAAATCACAAGAAAATATGGAGAAAGCACGTCCTTATGAAAACAGATTAAAGAAATTAATTTGTCATTTATCAAACAATTCATATGCACAAAATTTACCTTTATTAAAAACAAAGGACACAATCGAAACATTGGGGCTTGTAATAGTAACAGCAGATAGAGGTCTAGCAGCTTCATTTAATACTAATATTATTAAAAAAGCTGAAAAAGAAATTAATAATGCGGGCAAAGATAATGTTAAATTAATTTGCATTGGTAAAAAGGGTTATGAATATTTTCAAAAGCGTGGTTATAATGTGATTTCTGAATATATAGACTTTTGGAATGAATTAACCTTTAATACGGCTATCAATATAGGAAATAATATTAAAGCTATCTTTTTATCTAATCAATGTGATGAAATAAAAGTAATATTTAATTATTTTAAAAATGTCGCAACACAAGAAGTAATATTTGAATCGTTGCTCCCTATTAAACCAACTATTGATGATTCTCAGAATAATACTTTTTCTGATGATATACTATTTGAACCTTCAAAAAAGGAAATTTTAAATTTATTAATCCCTAAACATCTCAATACGCAAATATGGAAATATTTATTAGAATCTTTTGCGAGCGAACAGGGAGCAAGAATGATAGCTATGGAAAATGCTACAGAAAATGCAGGAGATATGATTTCAGATTTAACATTAGAATTTAACAAAGCTAGACAAACTGCTATTACCACAGAAATGCTAGAAATTGTTGGTGGAGCAGAAGCGTTATCAAATTAAAGAAAGGATAATAATATATGCAGGGTAATATATCACAAATTATGGGAGCTGTTGTTGATGTTGAGTTTTCTGATGGCAACTTGCCACAAATTATGAACGCATTAGAATTAAATAAAACTGATGGAACAAAATTAGTTTTAGAAGTTGCTCAACATTTAGGAGATTCAATAGTACGAACTGTCGCTATGGATTCTACTGATGGATTAGTTCGAGGACATCAAGTAGTTGATACAGGAAAACCCATTTCAGTGCCTGTTGGAGAAAATACATTGGGCAGATTATTTGATGTTATTGGTAATACAATCGATGGTAAAGAAGAAATAAAAAACACCTCTACTTTACCAATTCATAGAGCTGCTCCTAAACATGAAGATTTATCTACTGAAGCTGAAGTATTAGTAACAGGAATTAAAGTTGTAGATTTAATGGAGCCATATACTAAAGGTGGAAAAACTGGTTTATTTGGAGGAGCAGGAGTAGGAAAAACTGTATTAATTCAGGAATTAATTAGAAATATTGCAACAGAACATGGTGGTTATTCTGTATTTGCTGGAGTTGGTGAAAGAACTAGAGAGGGTAATGATTTATATCGTGAAATGTCTGAATCAGGAGTAATTGATAAAACAGCTATGGTATTTGGACAAATGAACGAACCTCCTGGGGCAAGATTACGTGTTGCTTTAAGTGCCCTAACAATGGCAGAATATTTCAGAGATGAAGAAGGTAAAGATGTATTGCTATTTGTAGATAATATCTTTAGATTTACACAGGCAGGGTCCGAAGTGTCAGCACTATTAGGTAGAATGCCATCAGCGGTTGGTTATCAACCTACCCTAGGTACAGAAATGGGAGATTTACAAGAACGTATTACTTCAACTAAAAAGGGTTCTGTAACCTCTGTACAGGCTGTATATGTTCCTGCTGATGATTTAACAGATCCTGCACCAGCAACTGCTTTTGCTCATTTAGATGCTACTTCTGTATTAGAAAGATCTATTGCTGAATTAGGAATTTATCCTGCTGTAGATCCTCTTGCATCGTCATCTCGAATTTTAGATCCTAGAGTAATTGGTGATAGACACTATAATGTTGCGCGATCTGTACAAAATATTTTGCAAAATTATAATGAGCTTAAAGATATTATTGCAATTTTAGGAATGGATGAATTATCTGATAATGATAAACAAACCGTGCATAGAGCACGAAGAATTCAAAAGTTCTTATCACAACCATTCTTTGTAGCAGAACAATTTACTGGTACTCCAGGAAAATATGTTTCGTTAGAAGATTCTATTTCAGGTTTTGAGGCAATCTTAAATGGTGATTGTGATGAATTGCCAGAAAGTGCATTTATGTATGTTGGAACAATTGATGAAGCTTTTGAAAAAGCTAAAAAATAATGACTAAAAATTTTCATTTAGATATTATTACTCCTACAAGTATTCAATCATTTGATGATATTTCCTATCTACGTCTTCCTGGAATAGATGGTTTAATTGGAATACAAGCCAATCATTCAAATGCAATTATTGGATTAAATATTGGAGAAATTAAACTTACTCAAAATGGTAAAAATATTTTTTATGCTACGTCTGGTGGATTTGCTGATATTGCCAAAGAAGGAGTACAATTATTATTAGAAACTGCAGAATCATCTAACCAAATTAATACAGAACGTGCTGAAAAGGCATTGCAGCGTGGTAAAGATAGATTGAATCATAAAGAAGGGGACTTAGATAGGGCTAATCAAGCAATTAAAAGAGCAACAAATAGACTGCAAATTGCACAGACCTTATCTACCAAAAAATAATATTAATAATAAATAGGTAACTTTTTAGGTATTACTGTTACCTCAACAGGAGTTTGATTTTTTACATCCCCATCAATATTCACAGCTTCATCCATTGTAGGCAATAATTTAATTTTACGAATTTGCTCATATTGAACATATTCAGAGCGGATATGTGAACCACTGGATAATTTAGCAAGCAATTTAATTAATTGTAATCTAGTTGCCTTTTTATTTACAAATACAATATCAATCAACCCATCATCTAATAAGGCATTTGGCGCAGCTTTCATACCTTTGCCTGTATGAATAGTATTTTGTATTAATAGAAAAATATATTTATCTGTATAGATTTTATTATCCACTATTAATGTACAATCACGTTTTTTTAATTTTAAAATATAATATAAACTTGCAAAATCATATCTCATTTGGCCTATAAAGCGTAATTTTTCAGCTAAAATCGCTATATCTGAAACCAATCCCCAGCCTAAAATATTAATAGAATACTCCAAATGATTGCTAAACTGTAAGGCCATTACATCAATATATTTTACTCTATTATTTAATATGGGTTCTAATGCTGATATAGGTTCTAAATAATTTAAATCATGTAATACAGAATTACCAGTGCCCCCAGGAAGAAATCCAAATGTTGGCAAATAATCATCTTCTCTTAATAAAATGCCATTTAAAACTTCATTAATTGTACCATCTCCTCCTAATATTAAAATACTTTGATATAAAGCATTATCCATATTGCATACATGCTGCCTTGCATGATTTTTATACTTGGTATATAAAATATTAACATTTATATCATTATCATTTAAAATCTGAACAATTTTTTTAGCAAGTAATTTATTATTTTTAATACCGCTAATAGGATTAACAATAAATAATATATTATTATCTTTTAACATAATCTTGTAAATTTAATTCCATAATACCATGTTTCATCTTTTGTTGAATTTTTATAGGAATTTGGCTGCTGTCAGCTGTAAACCAAATTTGCATTTCACCCTGATGTTTTAATAAGGGTCCATCTCCTCGATGATGTGGGACTATTACAAAACAATCTGTTGATATATAGGGAGTACGTAAGCTTTCTATTTTTTTGACATATAAATCAATATCACGTATTTTTTTCTTATTATAAGATTTAAAATTATATGTTTCTCCAACTTTTAAATTAAAATTTCGTAAATAATATATTATACTAAAAGGATCATATACAGGTCCATTAATAGATAAAAACAATTGATCTCCAGATTGCGTATAATTAATATCTTTAGTGTTTTGATAGAAAATCTGCTTTAAATCATAATTAACTTTAGCAGTATAAGCATCAATATATTTCCCTTGTTGTAATTTTTTAGTAGTAGTTATTAAAGAAAAATCCTTAGCATTTACAACAATGGTAGAAAAATGACGTAATTTATAAATTAAATCAACAATCTTGTTAGTTGAAGAGTTAACAGTTAAAATAATTTTCTGATTATCGTTTTGATTAGAAGTAGTTAAATTGATTTGCGTATTTCCAACTCTTAAATTTCTAAATTTAGTTTGATAAAGAAACTCTTCTACCTTTGAGAACAATAGGTTCAAAAACACAAAATAAAACATTAATAAGTATTTTATTAACATACAATTTCTTTTAAAATCATATTAGAGCTTTCTAAATCAAATAAATTATTACTTTTTTGATTAGAGCTAGATAATAAAAATGAATTCATATCTTGAATATCATAAATGATTTTTGAAAAACCTTGATTAATTAATAGTTTTGCTTCATCTAACATTTCAATATTAGGACCATGACCAATATAGCAATTATAAATTGCTGGTTCTAATACAGAATGGACTCCTCTAGAAAATCCCCCTCCTATATATGCAATACAAGTATATTTATATAAATCAGCTAATATTCCTACAGTATCAACAATAATGACTGAATTATTATTAAAAACTGCTTCAGAATAAATAGAATATTTAAATGTTAATTGATTTAGTTTATATTCCAATCTAGAAATTGTTTTATGATCCGTCTCATGTGGAACAAAAATGATTTTTTTCTTTTGCTTTATTAAATCTTTTGTTCCTTTGGGAAAAATATTTTTTAAAGAGTCAAAAATTATATTTTCATCATTAATATCAATGCTCCCAAATAATATAACTTCATCATTAGATAATATATCAGAAATGTGATAAAGATTCTGACTGGTTTCTTTTCTATAAATAATTTGATCAAATCTCGAATCACGGCAAATAACAACCTTATTTTTCAATATGTTTAATTGATAGAGATTCTGTGCAATATAATTAGATGGAACAATAATTTTATTACACTTATTAAATATATAGCGAGCTATAGATTGCATATACCATTTTAACCAAATAGAATTTTTATGAATATTGCCATTAATATAATAAATAGAAATTTTAAAACTTTTTGCAATTACAATATGACCTGGCCAAATATCATGCCTTGTAATAATATATTTAGAAGGTTTTAATGTTAAAAAAAAAGTGATTGATAGCCATGGTAAATCAAAAGGATGATAACATATGACGTCATACAGAGAATTATCTTTTTCTTTATTAAAAATAGATGGAGATGTAAAAGATTGAATTATAAAATATTTTTTCCTATCTATTAAACGTAATATAGGTTGTAATTGTTCATATTCTCCAACAGAAGCTGCATGAAATAATAAAACTTCTTTATTGTTTTTATTAATGGAAATATATCGTTTAGCAGTTTTAAGATACTTATAAAATGAAAAATAATTAGTTTTTATTTTAACAGAAAAACAGGTCGCTAATAAAATTAATAACCAAAAAATAGGGCTTAATAAAACATATATTATATAAGATATCATTAATATCTAGGCTGAATATTATAAGCCCTAAAAATTAAATCGACTAATTCTCGAAATGCTCCTTCACCACCAGCTTTATGGGTTATAAAGTCTGGTTGATAATAATTTAATATTGGAGTATTAGCAGGACTAGCTGATAATCCTGCAAATTGCAATGCTTCTAAATCATTTAAATCATCGCCAATATAAGCAATATTTTCAGGTTTTAAATTATATTTTTTCATTACATATGTTAAACGATTTAGTTTATCATGTTCATTGGTATAAATCTCTTTAATGTGTAATTTTTCAGCTCGTTTATGTAAAATATCTAAATGTTCATATTCGCTCGTAATCATTGTAATGATAAAATTATTTTGTAACGCTAAACTAGCTCCTAAACCATCATATGTTGAAAAAGCCTTCATATATAAACCTGTTTCTGTATAATACATCTTACTATCAGTCCAAACACCATCAACATCTGTGGCAATTAGTTTAATCTTTTTAGCTTTATTTAATATTTTTTGATTAATCATAATAATTTTTTTATTAATTCTATATCATCATATGTATCAATTTGGAAACTACGATACAATGGCATTTCGATATATCCCATTTTACCACCATAGCGCAATTTAGTTTTTAATAAATGCTCTCGTGTTGATATATAAAGAGCTCCATTTTCAACTAATAGTTCATCTTTTTCTTGCCGCATAGGGCGTTTTTTCATATCCCAATTATACGGTTTTAAATTTAAACTCCATCTTGGAATCCAATGTTCCTTATAAACACTAAATAATGAATCATAATGATGTTCCTTCATTAAATCCAGGCCTATATTAATATCTTTAAATAAAACAAGGGGGGATGTAGGTTGCAAAAATACTAAAATATCAAAATCAATATTTTGGCTAAAATGCAATAATGCTGCTTCACTAGAAGCTGTATCTGTAGCTAAATTTGATGGGCGATCTAATACTTGAGCTCCACAATCTAAAGCAATGTTTTTAATTTCTAGAGAGTCTGTAGACACCCATGTTTCATCTACGTTAGAGCATAAAGAGGCTTGTATGCTATATTGAATTAAGGGTTTATTCTTAATCAACATAATATTTTTATTAGGTATACCTTTACTGCCCCCTCTGGCTAATATAACTGATACAATTTTCATTTTAAAAGTTAATATTCATATGTAATATACTAGTAATATTAATTTAACCATATCATATATAAAGTAAATTATAACTGATGATTAACTTGATTAAAAATTTAATTCAAACAAGCACCATTTGCATTAAGGCTAATATTCCCTTTTTTATTAGTTTAATTTTTTTACATATTCTAATTATGCTTAGTGTTATTTTAGGATTCAACTGGATTAATAACAATATAGAAATCTATTCATTTACATTAGGCCCAATATTGCTCAGAATATCATTGTTTTTATTAATTTTAGGACTTTGGACTGGATATTTTAAACTAATATTTAATTTAATTGATCAAAAAAATGATTCTATTTTTTCTATATTAAAATTCTTTTATTTATTGCCAAAAATTTTTGCAGTACGTGTACTATCATATCTTACACTAGCTCCTGTATTTATATTTATTATTAATAAATTTCCATATGATGTCACCAAATATGGTACTAATATAGAATATTATCTAACTGACTTATCTAGTAATTTATCTAGTATATATACAGATGAAATTAGCAGAAATTTATATTTTTCTTATTTTAATTATACAGATTTAATAATTTTAACAGGTCTTGCAATATTACCACTCTTCTTTCTTGTCAAATTTTGGTTAGCTGAAATTCTAATTATTGATACTGAATGTAATATTAAACAATCACTATATATGAGTTTTTTATTAACAAAACCAATATATCAGTTCGTAATTTTAAGCTTACTAATCAGTTTTATTAATGTATTTATGATAATATTTGGCTTTTTGTTTTTCACAATATCATTAACACTAAGCTATATTATAATGTTTAATTATTATCGATTATTATTAAAAAATAAATCATAAACCATGTTGAACATATAGGTCATGCACCTCATTTATTAATTCATCAACTGATTTGTTCATAACGTCAATCGGCTTTAAAATAATCATAGTGGCAATTCCTGGATATAATTGCCATCTATGCTTTGGTTTAATTTCATATAATCCTTTAACAATAATTGGTAAAATTTTTGTGCCTGTATTAGAAGCCATATGAAAACCTCCTTTTTTAAATTGACTCAACTTCCCAGTTGTGGTTCTTGTCCCTTCTGGAAAAATTGCAATATGATAGCCTTGTTTAATACGGCTTTCTGCAATCTGCAAAGCTTTCATTGCTTTAGCATGATTAAAACGATGAATCGGAATAGCACCAACACGCTTAAGAATTGTACCAATTAATGGAATTTTAAAATTTTTTGCTGCTACAATACCAGTATATTTACCTTTAATAATGGTAGGTAAAAAAAATAAATCTAAAAAACTACTGTGATTATGCATTATAATATAAGTGCCCTCACTTGGAAAACTACCTATAATTTTTCGCTCAATATTAAAGCATTTAAAAAGGCCTATAGAAATAAATTGTGCAAAATGATAAATTTTAGATGGTAACACTAAAGTCACCAATAACATTAAGGGTGCCAAAATGAGCATAAAAATTGTTCCTACACAATACAATCCTATACTATATAATGTTTTCATATTTTAATTAAAGTAATTCAAATAATTTATGAGTTCCTCTTGGAAAAGCAAACTCATTTATTTGTTTATACATAATCCATTCAATCTGATTAGAAGCTAAAGGTTTCGGAATACCAGCTTTATAAATACATTTATAGAGTATAAGGTGTACTTTAAAATGAGAATATTGATGATTAATAGACCCTATTTTTTCTTTAATATTAATTGTAATATCTAGCTCTTCTTTAATTTCTCTCTTTAAACATGTAATTTCTGATTCATTTTTTTTTATCTTACCACCTGGTAATTCCCATAATCCTCCTAAAAATTTATTATTAAGTCTTTTACTAATTAAAAATTTATTATTTTTATAAATTAATCCAACTACCACTGTATACCTCGGTATTGCTTTAGATTTAAAGCGCATAGGATAAATTGATGTTGTTTGATTCCCATAGCTTAAACACTGTTTGCTTAATGGACACAGATTACATTTTGGAGATTTTGGGGTGCAAATTTCGCGACCTAAATCCATTAAAGCTTGGACAGAATGTCTTGGCTCTATATCAGATATATAAGTGCTCGCATATTTTTTTAACTTATCTGTTTTAATATTTAATAAATCTAATTCATATAAACGACTCATGACTCGTTTAATATTACCATCAATTGGAATAGCTTTAATATTAAATCCAATTGTTAGAATTGCAGAAGCTGTATAATCTCCAATACCCTTTAAAGCAATTAATTGATTATAATCCTTGGGGAAAACACCTTGATATTCTTCTTGTATAATATGTGCTGTTTTAAAAATATTTTTAACTCTATTATAATAACCTAAGCCTTGCCATAAAAATAATAAATCATCAATATTAGATTTTAATAAATCTCTCAATGAAGGAAACTGCTTCATCCAACGAATATAATATGGAGCCACAACCTTTACCTGTGATTGTTGCAACATAATTTCTGAAATCCAAGTTTTATAAGGGGAATAATGATTGCGCCAAGGAAAGGAATATGATTGTTGATGATACCATTTTAATAGTTTAGTAATCTCAATATTCATCTTTTATTTTATTAGTTAAAAGATTCCAGTTTAATTGTGATAAACTATCTACTATACTTTGATTATCTAAATTATTATGATTTAAATTCATGTGTTTACAATATACATTTAAATCATGTATAATATGTTTAAATATTGTCTTACCATAAGATGTTAAAAAAATTTTTACAAAACGCTCATCTTCAGGCACAGATCTCTTATAAATAATATTAAGTAATAATAATTTATCTAAATTTCTTGATAAAGTGCTCACATCAATAGCTAAAGAATTAGCTAAATTAGTTTGAGTAATGCCATCTATAGGAATAGAATAAACACATAATACTTGCTGAATAGAAAGATGGTTTTTTTTTGCAATTAAACGCAAAAAATATAAAATATTAATATGTAGATTAATTAATAATTCAGAAAGATTCATTATATACTTGTATTATACATTTATATAATAATATTTTAAAAAAAGATTCGCAAGAACTTTTAATCTAAACAATAGAACACTGATAAATCTGCAAATCACTATCCTCATTTAATGGAGATCGATTATAACCTCCCCATATATTTTGAATAAATAGACCAGACTCTCTTAATAGCCGTATGATTGTATCAGGATAATATACTTTCATTTGAAAATCAAACTCTTTATAAATTGTATTATTAGAGCGCAAATATTTCCAATTCACATTTATAATTTCTCTATCATGATTATACATCAATGATTCTCTAACCATAAGGTATTCTTTAATTTCATAATCAAAAAAATCCATAATATTATTATTAACTTGTTCACCATTAACTAGAAAAGAAGGGTGAGGAGTAAATACATCAATATAAAAAAGTGAATTATGATGCATGTGCTTTTTTACAACAGTCAAAAAAGACTTTAAATCATCAATTGTTAAAAGATGTGCCAATGCATTAAATCCAATAAATAAATAATCAAAAACACTGCTAAGGTTAACATTACGCATATCACCCTGGATAATCGATGGAATGTGATGAATTTTATGCGCATACTCAACATATTCTTGGGATAACTCAATTCCAGAATACAGCAATCCTTGTTTAATTAATGGAGTTGCTAACCGGCCTGTCCCAGCTGCAAATTCAAGGACACTACTAGATTTAGTATTAAAACATGACTTCCAAAATTCAATGTCATTTTTTTTCCACCAAAATTGATTATCATATAATTGCGGTGTAATTAAATAATATTCAGATGGCATTAATTAAGAATTAATAATTCTTTAGTAGACTGATTAAGAGGAACACATTTATCCTTTTGAATCCAACAGTCATCTTCGATTCGGACTCCACCCCAATTAGCTATATATATACCCGGTTCAATAGTTACAACATAGTTTTCCAATAAAGGTTTAGTATTAAAAGAGCTAATACGAGGATATGTATGAACCTCCAAGCCAATACCGTGCCCTGTTGAGTGAATAAATTGATTGCCATAGCCAGCATCTTTAATTACATTCCTACATACAGCATCTAAATCTGCACCAGTTATACCCGCTTTAGCTGCTTTAATACCAGCTAACTGTGATTCCAATACAATATCATAAATTTCCATATGACGCTCAGTAGCTTTCCCTATTAAAACTGTGCGTGTCATGTCTGCATGATACCCATTATATAATGCTCCAAAATCCATTACTACAAAATCACCAGATTCAAATTGTTTATCAGTTGGCCTTGCATGCGGCAATGCCCCTAAATATCCACTACCAATAATAGAATCATAACTATCTCCCTCAGCTCCGTGCATTTTAAATAAATAAGAAATTTTTGCAGCTATATGTTTTTCTGTAGCTCCTATTTTTAATTCAGGGATAATTTCTGTAAAAACTGTATCTGTAATTTCAATTGCTGCTTTTAAAGATTCTATTTCCTCTAAATCTTTTACTGCAGCAAGCACACCTATAATATCATTAATCTTTTCAAATATCACATAAGGCAGAGCAGCTCTAACCTTATCATATAGATGTATACTCATAGATTGAGATTCGATACCTATTTTTTGATCATTAGCAATAAGACTTTTATCTTTAATCTCCAAATAGTGTGCTGAACTCACAATATGAATTATACAGTTTTTTACTTGTTCTTTAGACTGTTCAATATATCGTCCATCAGTAAAAAAGTGTTGCTGATCATCTAATACCAATAAAGAGCCTGCAGAGCCTGTAAAACCTGTTAGATATTGTACGTTAGTTAAATTTGTCACATATATTCCATCTAAATTAAGTTGAGCCAATTTATTTTTTAATTTTGTTACTCTAGAATTGTAAATCATATTTTTATTCCTTCAATAGTTTAATTTGAATTTTTTTTAGTTCTTTAATAACAAAATTTTTATTCTGCTTATTTTTTTGCATTACAAGCAATACGTGATATGCATCAGAATATTTATGCTGAGAATAAAATAATTGATATAATGTTTTAGTAGCCAGCTTAGGATTCAAAACAAAAGGATTATTAATCTGTAGAGAATTTAGAAAATTGTTTTGCTTGACACCCTTTCTATGATTTTTCTTATATTTAGAAGGCGCTGTAGAGTTTACGCAATACTTATTATAATAAAGCTCTAATAACCTATTTTCAGGGTATAAAAGCATTGCTTTTTTAATGTACGAAAGCATAGAATTAAAATTTCTATTTAATTTTTCCATAACGGCAAGCAATAACAATAAAACATTTAAATTTTGAGATTCTTTTACAATTAAGGTTTTTAATATTTTTTCAGCATATACGATATCACCTTTAACTAATAATAATTTTGCTAACATATATTGACCATCACTATTATCAGGATCATGTTTTAAGCCAATTTCACAAACCTGGGCTGCATTGCGATATAATCTTTTATTATAATATAAATGAGCTAATACAATAAATACTGGAGAGCCTGCATTTTGCGAAAAAATTTTTTCTAAATCACTTAACATTGTTATGTGCTTGCATCCAATTTGTAATATAATCAATAGTATCCTGCACAGGGGTGCCCGGTCCAAACAATTGTCCTATACCAACTTTATTCAATTCAACCATATCTTCTTTAGGAATTATGCCCCCTCCGGTAATTAAAATATGCTGAATATGATTTTTATCTAACAATTCTTTTATTTTTGTAAATATTGTCATATGAGCCCCACTTAATACAGACAGTGCAATAACATCTGCATCTTCTTGAATAGCAGCATTCACAATCATTTGTGGTGTTTGACGCAAACCTAAATAAATAACCTCCATCCCTGAATCTCTAAATGCTCGTGCTAAAATTTTAATACCCCTATCATGACCATCTAGGCCAGGCTTAGCCATAATCACTCTAATCCGTTTGTTTTTATTCATTCTTTCGTATCCACAATTAATGTAACAGGCCCATCATTAACAAGAGAGACTTCCATATGTGCTCCGAATTCACCTGATTTACAGTTTATCTGATGTTGATGCATATAATTTACAAATTCATTATATATTTTCTTAGCATGAACTGAAGGAGCTGCATTAATAAAACTAGGCCTATTACCTTTCTTACAATCAGCATATAAAGTAAATTGACTAACAATTAATAAGCTCCCCCTCACATCTAAAACAGATTCATTCATTTTATTACCCTGTGAAAAAATTCTTAAATTTAAAATTTTATTAGCTAATTGAATAACATCTTCTAACTTATCAAACCGACCAATACCTAGTAAAATTAACAGGCCATGATCTATTGAACGCTGATCATGTTTTTCTATTAACACAGATGCTTTTAGAACTCTTTGAATAACAGCTTTCACACTATGATAACCAAACAGCTTTTACCCCAAACAATAAGCGCATAGCGGCCAAGGCATCATTAGAGATAGAAACTGGATATTTATGAATTAAAATTTTCTGATATCTTTTTTGAGATGTCATCATATGCAGTACAATAGATGTTTTTCCTTGATATTGTTGACATACATCAAATAATTGATTTAATGCCTCATCGTTAGATATTGTATTATCAATCTTAATATTGACATATTGAGTTAATTTAGACCTTAAATTAGAAGCTGTATAAATTTTATTTGCAATAATTTGTGAAACATGATTGGTGTCTGATTGATTAGACACTTTCCCTTTAATAAAAACAATATTATCCTCTTGTAATAATTGTAAATATTCTAAATATACATTATGAAATACATAAACCTGCAAACTATTAAAAAGAGTTGCAAGCGTAATAATAGCCCACTGATTACCATTTTTATCATATCTTAAATTAATATTAGTAATAATACCACCTGTTTGTATCTGTTCAGTATTAAACATATTGTATCCATCGCTATTAATAGTAGAAAGCTCAATAAAATCCTGCTCATATTTTGCTAATGGATTATTAGATAAATAAAAACCTAATAATTCTTTTTCATATTTTAGCTCTGTTTCAACTGGAAAATGATCACAATCCTCTAATATAGGATACACTATATTTACATCTGTGGTATTATTAAATAAACTTTCTTGATTCTTGTTCTTGCTTTTATAAAAGCGAGTGCCAAACTCTATAATTATATCAAGCGATTTAAATAGTTGCGCTCTATGTTGGCCCAAACAATTACAAGCTCCAACAAGGATTAAACTCTCAATTACCTTTTTATTAATATGTTGAGTATCGCTCGTTATTAATTCAAAAACATTATTATACTTACCTTTTTTATCACGATATTGTGCAATTTGATGAGACGCTTTATAGCCAACATTTTTAATTGCAGCTAAACCATACTGCATTGTTTTATCATCTAAAATTGTAAAATCAGCATATGATTTATTAATATCAGGTGGATTGACTGTTATGCCCATACGCCGACCATCTGCAATTAATTTCACTACATTGTTTGTATCATTAATATTAGAAGAAATATTTGCCGTTAAAAATTCAATTGGATAATAATGTTTAAGCCAGGCAGTTTGATAAGCGATTAATGCATATGCCGTAGCATGACTTTTATTAAAACCATATTCTGCAAATCTTTCTAATAATTCAAATATTTCTGCCGCAACCTTTTCGGATAAGCTGTTTTTTTGTGCACCTTTAATAAATTGAATTTTATAAGAAGACATTAAGTTTTTTTTCTTCTTTCCCATTGCTCTTCTCATAATATCAGACTCGGCTAAACTAAAACCTCCTATTTCTGATGAAATTTGCATTACCTGTTCTTGATATACAATAATACCATATGTTTCTTTCAAAATTGGTTCTAATGTTTGGTGTATATACACAATTGGAGATTTTCCATGTTTTCTATCAATAAATTCTGGCACATTAGCCATTGGACCAGGTCTATATAATGCATTCAATGCAATTAAATCTTCAATGCCTGTAGGCTTAAGCTGCGCAAGATATTCTTTCATTCCATCAGATTCAAATTGAAAAATTCCTGTTGTATGCCCATTTGCAAAAATATTAGCATATACGTTTTTATCATATAAATCAATTTGATTAATTTCAACTGTTTGATTGTGGCGCAAAGAAATCAAATTTAGCGTTTTATTAATAACAGTTAAATTTCTTAATCCTAAAAAATCCAACTTTAATAAACCTAAATCTTCTAAACCATTCATATCAGCCTGTGTAGCAATATCATTAGTAGATGTATTTTTAAATAACGGCACATAATCTGTTAATGGTCCAGGAGCAATCACAACACCAGCCGCATGAGTTGATGCATGTCGATGGCATCCTTCTAAAATTTTAGAATATTCCATTAAATTATTATGCAAATCACTTTTTTTGGATATATTGCCTAGCTCCGGATTTAATTTAGAGGCCTTATCTAATTTAATATTTAATTCATTTGGAACTAATTTTGCAATGCTGTCTACTTCTGCATAGCTCATTCCCAAAACCCTGCCAACATCTCTTATAACAGATTTTGCTTTCATAGTGCCAAAGGTAATAATTTGGGCAACAGATTTATGTCCATACTTTGCTTTTATATAATCAATTACCTTTTCTCTACCTTCAATACAAAAATCAATATCAATATCAGGCATTGTTACTCGTTCTGGATTAAGAAATCGCTCAAATAATAAATTATATTTAATGGGGTCCACATCAGTAATTCCTGTAGCATAGGCAACTAATGAGCCTGCAGCAGAACCCCTTCCTGGACCTACAGGAATACCATTATTTTTAGCATAATTAACAAAATCTTGAGTAATTAAAAAATAACCAGCATAACCCATTTTTTTAATAATTTGTAATTCATGTTCTAATCTTTGTTTAATAATAGTATCAAGATTACTATAGCGTAATTCTAAACCCTGTATACATAAATCTTTTAAATAATCATCTGGAGACTGATTATCTTTTACTGGATATGCTGGCAAATGATATTCTCCAATAGGAATTTCTACATTACACTGTTCAGCAATTTTTACAGTATTTTCTAAGGCTTCTGGAGTATCCGGAAAAATTTTATACATTTCATCAGCAGATTTTACATAAAACTTACCTGGTTCATATCTTAAACGATTAGTATCATAAACATCTTTGCCTGTACCTAAACAAAAAAGTGCATCATGTGCATCAGAATGTGATTCCAAACAATAATGACAATCATTAGTTGCTACCAATGGAATATCTAATTCTTTAGATAGTTTTTTTAAAACAATATGTGATTTTTTTTCTTCAGGAATATCATGGTTTTGTAGTTCTAAATAAAATCTATCTGGAAAAATTTCTTTATATTCTAATGCTGCCTTTTTTGCATTATCATAATCTCCTATAGCAGCATACGAAGTTACCTCTCCAGCCAAACATGCAGAAGTAGCAATTAAACCTTCATTATATTTACGCAATAAATCTTTATCTACTCTAGGCCTATAATAAAAACCTTCTAAATAACCTATAGAGCATAATTTCATGAGATTTCTATAGCCTATTTGATTTTGTGCCAATAGTACTAAATGATGATAGCCCCATTTTTTACCTCCCTCTGTAGTAACTAATGTTTTTTCGGTATGTTTTTTTACAGATACATATATTTCACAGCCTATAATTGCCTTAATTCCTGCTTTTTGAGCCTGCTTATAAAATGGAATCATTGCAAATAAATTACCGTGATCAGTTACAGCAATACTATCCATGCCTAAATCATATACCCTATTGCACATCTGTTCTACAGTTTGAGATGCATCTAACAATGAATAATCAGTATGATTATGTAAATGAACAAAATCTGACATATAAATCCTTGATATTAATTAAAAAATATCACCAAAGTGTTTTTACTAAGTTGCTGATAAATAAAAATAGCACTATAAATGATGTAATCTCAACAAGAAATATTAATATTATAAAGAAATCATTAAAAAGCGCTGGTCTCCATTTAAATCCTTATGCAACACTACCTGATAACCATGTTTTATAAAAATAGTTTTGATGTTCTGTATTAAGTGTCTTGAGCCTAGCTCACAAACAAAAACACCCTTTGGCATCAAAATATTATTTAAAATAGCAGCAAATCTTTTATAAAAAACCAAACCATCGCTTTGATCTGTAAGGGCTATTTTAGGTTCAAAATTTTTAATGTGTTTTGGTAATACTTGATATTCTTCATTAGTAATATAGGGGGGATTAGAAACTATTAAATCAAATTTTTTATTCCAACTATCACTTAAAACATCCTTCTGTAAAAGCTCAATATTTGTAATTGCATAATTTGAAATATTAAACCGTATCACATCAAGACAGTCTGAAGAAATATCACAAGCCACTATTTTAGAAGCTATCTCTTCTAAAGCAATAGTAATTGCAATACAGCCCGATCCAGATCCAATATCTAAACAAGAATTAACAGGAGAAATTGTCTGTTTTAAAATTTCAATCATCTGCTCTGTTTCAGGTCGAGGAATTAATACTCGTGAATCAACATAAAATTCTCTGCCATAAAAGTTAGCAGAATTTAAAATATATTGATAAGGCTTATGTGTTTTACGAATATTATAATATGTTTGAATGGTCTGTTTAATTTTTGGAGATAACATAATAGCATGTGTATATAATTGTTCTTTTTTTAACAATTTCTTATGCTCTAAATACCAAATAATTTCCTGTTGACCATTATTAATACCATGCTTTTTAAGATGAGAGGCATACTCTTTAATGTAGACTAAAACAGCATTGTTAATTAACATAGAATAATTTAATTAGAAATTGTGCTCAGTTGTAGTTTTTGATCTTCTAATTGCAAGGGTTCTATTAAATGAGAAAGCTCACCATTAATAATCTCTTCTAATTTATATAAAGTTAAATTAATCCTGTGATCTGTAACTCTTCCTTGAGGATAATTATATGTTCGAATTTTTGCACTTCTATCTCCAGTAGATACCATTTTTTTTCGCGTATCAGAACGTTCTTTATTAGCTTTTTCCAACTCATTTTCTAATAATCGAGCACGTAATACCTTCATTGCTTTATCTTTGTTTTTATGCTGTGAAGATTCATCTTGACACGTTACTACAATATTAGTTTTTAAATGAGTAATTCTAATGGCAGATTCAGTTTTATTAACATGCTGTCCTCCTGCTCCAGATGCTCTATATGTATCAATTTTAATATCTCCCTCAGAAATATCAATATCTACCTCTTCTGCTTCAGGTAAAACTGCTACAGTGGCTGCACTGGTATGAACTCGTCCGTTTGATTCTGTTTCTGGAATTCTTTGTACTCTGTGTACCCCCGATTCATATTTTAACATACCAAACACTGAATCACCCTGTACAGATAATACTACCTCTTTAACTCCTCCGCCTTCATTTTCATTAATCGATAAAATTTCATTTTTCCATTTATTATATTCAGCATACCTAGTATACATTCTAAACAAATCATCAGCAAAAAGAGCAGCTTCATTTCCCCCGGTACCACTTCTTATTTCTAATATAATATTTTTATCATCATTTGGGTCTCTTGGTAAAAGCAATAATTTTATTTGTTGCTCTAATCTTTCTAAATTATTTTTTAAATCAACTATTTCTTCTTTAACTATTTCTTTTAATTCTATATCATCCCCTTGTAAAATTTCTTCATCTTCTATAATCTGATTATATAATTTAATATATTTTTGTGCAAGCTTTGCCTGTTCAGACATACGCCTATGTTCCTTAGCAAGCTTTGCATATTCTGTCAGATTATTAATAATATCCGGATTAGCCATTTTTTCAGATAAGGAAGAATAATTTTTTAATATTTTTTCTAATTTTTCAATCATCATAATTTAACCTATTGCATCTGCTGTAAACGTCTGCCCTTGATACTGTGTTAATCGTTTTCCAAATGCAGTATTTAAAGCAACAATTGAGACCTCCACTTGTTGATCTTCTGGTTCTTTAGTAGTAATGTTTTGTAATAATAATCCCGGTAAAGCTAAATATCGAAAAAAAGAATAATTTTGCTTGCTCGCTAAAAATTTTAACACTTCATAACCAATGCCAGATACAACGGGCAAACAGCATAAATGCAAAACTATCCGAAAAAACATATTTAACTCAATAGACATAATAGAGACAAAAGCACTATCTATCATAGAATAGGTAAAAATAGTAACTATCATCAGAATAAAAACAAAACTTGTGCCACATCTTGGATGTCTAGTAGAAAACTCTTGAGCCCTTTGAATATTAATTTCTTTTCCAGATTCAAAATTATAAACCACCTTATGCTCAGCCCCATGATATTGAAATAAAGTTTTTATTTCTTTGAGATTTGACAATATAGCTAAATATAATAAAAAAATTATAATGCGCAAAAAGCCAGCAAAAATATTAAAATTAAATTGATTATGACTAAAATAAGCCTGAGATTTTAAACCAAACTCTGTTATTACATATGGGATTCCCATAAATAAAGAAATTGTAAACATTACAGAAAATATAGACAATAATATTTCCTGTATTTTATTAGGTTTATCTTGAGGCTCTACAATATTTGCAGACCATTCTAACTCCTTAAATCCTATTTTCATAGAATCTACTAAATGTAAAAAACCTCGTAATATTGGAAAATATTGCACATTATAACGTTCTGCTAGCGGTTGAAATTTATTGCGATGAGTATGAATTTTTCCTGATTTATCTCTTACAGCCGCTGCATAATATCCAGGAACCCTCATCATTACTCCTTCCATAATGGCTTGACCACCAACCATAATAGAAGATTTGCAAACTAAATAACATAACTGTTTAATAAAAAATTTATAAAACATAATAAGATAATTTAAATTGTTTCAAACAATCTTATAGAAAAAATATAATTAATTATTTTTTTTAGTATCTTGTAAGTTATATTTTTGCATATATTTTTCAATTCTACCTGCAGTATCAACAAGGTTTTGTTGTCCTGTAAAATATGGATGTGATTGATTAGAAATATCAACTTTATATAAAGGATATTCGTTTCCATCAGTCCATTTTATAGTATCTTTTGTTTTTATCGTCGACTTAGTAAGAAACGAATGATCACAAGACACATCTTGAAAAACTACAAATCTATAATCTTGAGGATGTAAATCTTTTTTCATAATTATTTAATATCTGAAAGAGTTAAACCTTGTTTTTTTAAATATGGCAACAATCCGTATTTATCAATTGTCTTTAATGCTGATGTAGAAACTTTCAGCTGAACAAATTTATTTAATTCAGGAACAAAAATCTTTTTACTTTGCAAATTAGGAAGCTGACGACGCTTAGTTCTTCTTTGTGATTTAGAAACATTGTTGCCAACCAAAGGACTTTTTCCTGTTATTTTACATAATCTTGACATTTTTATTAACTCTTATTTTCATTAATTTTTAACGGACGATATATTACTAATATAATATTAAAATTAAAAGTTTAATTTTGATAAAGCCTTTTTAATCAAATCCGTCGCCTTAATAATCGTTTGTTCAGATGTTGCATATGACAATCGTATGTATCCTGGGGCACCAAAACTATCTCCAGCCACAGTAACAACACCTGTAGAATCTAAAATATACATACATAAATCATTAGATGTTTTTAATTGTTTCTCATTATAATAAGCTCCTAAATAATTTGAAAAATCAGGAAAAACATAAAAGGCTCCATTGGGAGTTTCACATTCAACTTTTTTAATTTGCATTAATTGTGCTAAAATTAAATCACGTCTTTTTTGAAATGTCCTACACATATTATCTACTGAAGATTGGTCTCCCACTAAAGCCTCCACAGCAGCTTGTTGGGCAATAGAATTAGGGCAAGAAGTGCTCTGTCCTTGTAATTTAGACATTGCAGATACCACCCTAGCATCTCCTATAGTATATCCAATTCTCCAGCCTGTCATTGCATAAGTTTTTGAGCAACTTTGGAATGTTAAAACACGACTATTGTTGTTCGTAAGGGCAGCTAAACTATGATATGTTCCATCATAAACAAACTGCTCATAACATTCATCAGAAAACACCCAAATATCTTGTTCGTTACACAACTCCAATGTTTGTAAAAGAGCTTCATTGCTCCATACTCCTCCCGTGGGATTAGATGGAGAATTAATAATAATTCCTTTTGTTTTTTTATTAATTTTCTTTTTTAAATCATCAAAATCAGGCTCAAACTGTTTTTTCTTATTGGTTTTGACATATATAGGAATAGCCCCTGTTACAGATACAAAGTCAGGGAAAGAAACCCAATATGGCTCAAAAACAATCACCTCATCTCCTGATTCAAATAGAGCCTGACACGCATTATAGAGCGAGTGTTTAGCACCACAAGAAACAATAACATTGTTTAAATCATATTCTAAAGAATTATCTCTTTTAATTTTATATAAAATTGCCTCTTTTAAATCACGTGTTCCAGATCCGGGGGTATAACGTGTATGGTTGTTGTCAATTGCTTTTTTTGCAGCCTCCTGAATATTCATTGGAGTCGCAAAATCAGGCTCCCCAACACTCATATTATAAACAGGTTTATTTAATCTTTTAAGCTCTGCTGCTAATGCTGTCATTTGCAGTGTTGCAGAAGGAGAAATTCGAGAAATTCTTGATGCTAAAATAGACATTTTAGTTACTCATTGAGTCCAAAAACTCTCTATTATGTTTAGTTCTAGATAGTTTTCCTAATAAAAATTCCATAGCTTCCACGCTACTCATATCGCTTAACATTTTTCGTAATAACCAAATTCTAGATAAATCTTTTTTACCAATCAACTTATCTTCTCTTCTTGTCCCAGATCTATCTACATCAATAGAAGGATAAATTCTCTTATCGCTTAACGTTCGGTCAAGCACTAATTCCATATTACCAGTACCTTTAAATTCTTCAAAAATCACCTCATCCATTCTACTTCCTGTATCAATTAAAGCTGTTGAAATAATAGTTAAACTACCTCCATCTTCTACATTTCTTGCTGCTCCAAAAAATCGCTTTGGTTTATGTAGCGCGTTTGAATCTACCCCTCCAGATAATATTTTACCACTATGAGGAATTACCGTATTATATGCTCGTGCTAATCGCGTAATAGAATCTAATAAAATCACGACATCATCACCTGATTCAACACAACGCTTTGCTTTTTCAATTACCATTTCTGCAACTTGTACGTGCCTTTGTGCTGGCTCATCAAAAGTGGAAGCTACCACTTCTGCTTGTACGCTTCGCGCCATATCTGTTACCTCTTCAGGGCGCTCATCAATAAGTAAAATAATCAATTTAATTGCATCATCATTAGCTGCAATAGCATTGGCAATTTTTTGTAACAAAATTGTTTTTCCTGTTTTGGGCTGTGCAACAATTACGCCCCTTTGTCCTTTGCCAATTGGAGCCAACATATCAATAATACGCGTTGAAAAGTTGCGCTCTGTGGTTTCTAATTTTATCAGATCTTCAGGATATAAAGGTGTTAAGTTATCAAAATATATCAAATTCCTGTTTTCATCTGGATCTATATTGTTAATTTTTTCTACTCTTAACAATGCAAAAAATCGTTCATTATCCTTGGGCGGGCGCACTTGTCCTGAAACTAAATGGCCCGTTCTTAATCGAAATCTTTTAATCTGTGAATGTGAAACATAAATATCGTCTGGGCCCGGTAAATAGCTGTATTCTGCAGACCGTAAAAAGCCATAACCATCTGGCATCACCTCTAATACGCCATCAGTATAAATTTTACCTTCTTTTTTAGCTTCAGATTCTAAAATTAATTTAATTAAATCTTGCTTTCTCACGCCTGAAACTTCATTAATTTTCAATTTTCTGGCTAATTCTTGTAACTCTTTAACTGTTAAACGAACTAATTCGCTAGTTTGCATTTGTTTTCTCCTGATTGATATAATTAGAACTGTAATGCGAGAACAGGGATACTCTCCTGTAATCCTAAATTAAGATGATTTAATATCTATATCAAAACAATTTTTATAAACTTTGTTAATATACGGGGCAAAATAATGACTTCCAAGAATCACTATTGCATCCGCTACATCTGCGGTTTTAATCCTATGTTTAATAATTTTTAACACATTTTTTTTAATGAAAATTTTTTTATTATCCGGTTTATATAATGAAAAAAGCTCATCAGCAGACATGCTATTGCGTATATTGGTTTCTGTACAATCAATAGTATCAAATAAATTATATAATGCTGGTAGATTAGTTTCAATGCTTTTACCTTGTTCTAAGCCTAGAATTAAAAAGGTTTTTTTATATTGTTGGCGATGTTTTTGAAAATAATTAATAAAACCTTGAATGCTATGGCTGTTATGGGCAACATCAAATATAACGCTTGGTTCAAATGCAAGGTGCTGTATTCTACCGGGCCACTGCGTATCTTGAATATGCTGAATAACATTATTAAGCCTTAAACTGTATTTAGTTTTTATGTGCTGAAAAATATATTCTACGAAAAGAGCGTTATGTCGCTGGTGATCGACATTAAACAATGAAAAGCGTGGTAATTTTTTATAGTCTTTGTTTAGATAAAAAATTTGATTGGATTTTTTTTTAGCAATATTGTTTAATGTTTTTTTTACTATGCTGCGTTGAGAACAAGAAATTAATAATTGTTGTGCATTTTGAATAGCACCTGCTTTTTCAGCAGTAATTTTACTCAAGCTATTACCCAATATAGCCATATGATCATAATCAATAGGGGTAAAAATCAATGTATCGGCTTGTGCTGCAGTGACACTATCTAATGCTCCCCCCAAACCTGTCTCTAAAATAGCTATATCAACTTTTTTTTGCGCAAAATAGTATAAAGAAATCACTGTAATAATTTCAAAAAAGGAGGGGTTTATCTTTTGTATTTGTCTTTTATATTTCTTAATAAAAAAATCTAAAAAATCATCTGGAATATTTTGATTATTAATTCGAATGCGTTCATTAATATGTACTAAATGAGGGGATGTAAACAGACCCACCTTATATGAATTTTGCACCAAAACATTAGAAAGCATGGCTGCTATAGATCCCTTTCCATTGGTTCCTATGATTTGAATCGAAACAAGTTTTTTTTCTGGATTATTACAGGCTTGTAATAGTGCTAAAGTTCGACTTAATCCATATTTAATTTTTTTAGAATCTATAGATAGTAAAAATGATTTTGCAGACATTATTTGGTGATTTTCAATATTTCTAAATTTAATTTATTGGTATTTAAAATTTTTAATGCTAAGCTTTCAAAATTATTGGCTTGATCTGTTATAATAATTTGATCTTGTTGCTCTTTACTAGATGATAATAATTGATTATTATTAAGATATTCCTTTAAATACTCGGTTGTTGCTGTAGCTGAATCAATAATAATAATTTGTGTACCCATAACCCGCTTAATGCTTTCTTTAATTAAAGGATAATGGGTGCAACCTAAAATCAACACCTGAATGTTGTTTTTTATTAAATTTTTTAAATATTTTTCAATAATTAAATCTGCTATTATGCCTTGATGTAAATCCTCTTCAATCAAAGGAACAAGCAGAGGGCAGGCTTGCTGAAATATTTCAAGTTTTGGGTTATGTTTTGCTAATATGTTATAATACGCATTAGACTTAACAGTGTTATGGGTGCCAATCACACCTATTTTATGATACTGTTGATAATGTTTTAAAGCTTCAGACATTGGCGTAATTACATCAATAAAACCAATTTGAAAACGTTGTCTTAAAATAGATAGCGCCAATGAAGAGGCTGTATTACAGGCTACAATAATTAATTTTACTTTTTGTTTAATTAAATATTTACTAATTAACTCAGAATACTCAATAATTGCCTGTTTGCTTTTATTGCCATAGGGCAGGTGTGCTGTGTCTCCTATATAAATAAAGGTTTCCTGAGGAAATGCTTCTTGTAGTTTTTTTAAAACAGTTAAGCCGCCTAACCCGCTATCAAAAATACCGATGGGTAACCTTTTGCTCATTTCAACAAGGGTTTTTCATATTTTAATTTAAAATCTAAAATTGCTTTATAGATCGATTCAGCAATATTTCTTCTATAATATGACCGGGATAAATTAGATGCCTCGTTTTTATTTGATAAAAAACCAACTTCAACTAATACATTGGGCATTGTTGCTCCAACTAAAACATGAAAGCCTGCCTGTTTTACCCCTCTGTTTTTTGTCATGTTTTGTAAATTAGAAGCCATGTGTTGATTAATCAACGCTGCTAAATCTTCACTTTCTTTCATAAAACTGTTTTGAGCCATAGAAGCAATAATATAGTTTTCATTTTTTAGATCAGCATAATTATGTTCCTCTTTTTCTAATTCAATTACTGAATTTTCACGCTTTACCACTTCAATTGCCTGATCAGTTTTTCCGGGTCTTAATAAATATGTTTCAAAACCATGAATATGTGGAGATTTTTCTGTTGCATTAACATGTAAACTAATAAATAATTTTCCCCCTACGCTATTAGCCATCTTAGTTCTTTTCCATAGGGGAACAAAAACATCTTCTTCTCTTGTATACACTACGTTGATGCCTAAATTTCTCTCTAACATTTTGCCCAATTTTTTTGAAATATCTAAAGTAATATCTTTCTCTTGCAATTTATGCCCCAACGCACCCGGATCTTTCCCTCCATGTCCTGGGTCAATAACAATTGTGTCAATTAACCATTTTTTTCGTAATTCAATAATTTTTTCTGCATTATCTTCAATAGAGCTACGCAATAAAAAAGTAATCATTGATTCTCTAATAATAATATCAAAATCCTCAATTTGATTTTCTAATAACAGGGAAATTTGTGCTGATTCTTTTAATTGCATAGTTTCAATTTTTAAAATGGGCTTTTGTAAAAAAGCCGTATTAAGATTTAAAGAGTCTAATATGCCCCCTAATATGGTAATATTTAACCAGTTAGATGATGAAATAGATCCTGAAATATTATCTGATACAAATGACCGAGAAGTATGTAAATTAATTACTGTTCCGTTTTTTTTGTTTTTTACATCAACCTGATTAATATTATATAGGTTTTTTATCACATATAAAAGCTTATCTGTCTGCTTAATAATACGAAAAGGAAAGCCTGCCTGTTTTAATGCTTGATAGAAAGTTTTAATTGGTACATAAAATGTGTTTTTTGTATATAAAGTGGGGTGAATTAAATTATAAATTTCACCATTCATTTTACAATAAGATAAGCCTGGAGAAAAATACATTTTTTTACGATTATAAACAACTTCTAGCTTATCTTTAGATTCATAATAATTTGTATATAATTTATGTGTATCAACCAACTCATTTAAAGAAATATAGGCTACATTATTATGTTCTAAAATATCTAATGGTATTGTTTTGTTTAAAGAAATATCATCAGCCATAGCATAACCAACAATACTACAATACAATAATACGAGAATCAATAAGGGCTGTTTATTTAAAGCTCTATACATAACAAATCGGCTAATATTCTTTTATTTCTTGTATTCTGTAAACCTTTTCACCGGGACGAACAAACATAAACTTTTCTCTAGCAATTTTTTCTACATATTCTTTATCTGTTTGTACTTTTTCAATTTCTTCTTTTAATTTGGTTTGTTGCTGTAATAACTGTTCTAATGATACCGCTAGCTGAGCATGTTTATTTTTTAAGTTTATTAATTTTAAAAGTCCAAAATCATTAAACAATAAGGCACCCAAGCTCAATAAAATAGAAACAACTATAATAAAAGAGTTAACTGTTTTAACGTGCGGTCTGTAAGTTTTTTTTGACATTTAAGCTTTGTATGTTTCCATATATTACTAAGTTGTTTTTTATAGAACATGTTTCTGCAATTCTTAATAATTGATTATATTTAGCTGTTCTATCTGTTCGACACAACGACCCTGTTTTAATTTGTCCAGCGCCAGCAGCAACTGCCAAATCAGCAATAAAGGTGTTTTCTGTTTCTCCTGAGCGATGAGATATAATAGTACCAAAATTATGTTTTTGTGCCAATTGAATAGCATTTAATGTTTCTGTAAAAGTTCCAATTTGATTTAATTTAATCAAAATAGCGTTCATTGCGCCTTCATCGATCGCCTTGCTTAATAAGCTTGGGTTGGTAACCGTTAAATCATCTCCTACAATCTGTATTTCTTGACCTAGTGTTGCATTAAGCTGCTTCCAAGCGTCCCAATCGTTTTGATCAAGGCCATCTTCAATAGAGATAATAGGGTATTTTTCACAAAGTTCTTGATAATAATCAACCAATTCTAATGGTTTTAATGTTCTGTTTTCAGATTCTAAATAATATACATTTTTTTTGTTATCATAAAATTCGCTTGCGGCGACATCTAGCGCTAAAAAAACATCCTTTCCTGGTTTATATTTTGCAAGAATAATTGCTTCCAAAATTAACTCTAAAGCCTCTGCATTACTATTTAGCATTGGGGCAAATCCGCCTTCATCTCCAATAGTCGTGCTTAATTTTTTTTGATATAAAATTGATTTCAAGGCATGAAAAATTTCTGTTCCTGCCTGTAGAGCATTTGTATAACTAGAAAAATTAATTGGCATAATCATAAATTCTTGAAAGTCAACCGTATTATCTGCATGGCTTCCTCCATTTAAAATATTCATCATTGGAATTGGCATACAATAAGATTTATAGTCTTTCTTTAATATATCTTGTACAATATACTCAAAAAGTGGTTTTTTTTGATATTGTGATCCGGCTTGTACAGATGCTAATGAAACTGCTAAAATTGCATTTGCTCCCAACGCTCCTTTATTATCAGTACCATCTAACTCTAACATAATTTTATCAAGTAAAGCAATATCTAAAACTGATTTACCTATTAATGCAGGTTTAATTTGTTGATGAATATTATTAACAGCCAAAGATACTCCCTTGCCACACCAACCAACATCCCTATCTCTAAGCTCTAACGCTTCCTTGTCTCCTGTTGATGCTCCGCTAGGAACAGAAGCACGTCCAATAGTCCCGTTTTGTAATATAACATCAGCCTCTACAGTGGGGGTCCCTCTAGAGTCTAATACCTGCCTTGCAATAATATTAATTATGTTGTGTTGTGACATGTAGAATATAAATGTTTTTTAAAATATCGTTAATAAATTTGATTAAAATATTGCAATAAAAAAAATCTTTTATAAAAATAAAATATTTATATATTTATCGGAACAGTTGTTTCTTTAAATAGTTTTAATAATAGATGAATTTTTGGAAAACAACAACTATTTACGGGGTTGGATTTATTGCTCTAAGAGCAATTTCCTTTTTATTATTACCCCTTTATACCAACTTGCTATCTAATACAGAAGCAGGCTGGGTGTTTATTATTTATACCTTACTAGCCCTATTAAATGTATTTTATACTCATGGCATGAACGCAGCCTTATTAAAGTTTTTTCATTCATCAAACAAACAAGAAATTGTTACAACCTCTACAATATATGCCATTATATCTAGTATTGCTTTAAGCTTATTTTTATTTACTGTTTATTCTATATATGCAAAAACAGCCGGAGAAAATCATCACCTGATTGTTATATTCATGCTTATTATTGCCTCTCTAGATATGCTCTCTGCTAAAAATAATATTATATTAAGGTTACTAGAAAGGCCTCTGTATTATCTTTTTATATGCCTGGTTAATGTTCTACTGTCTATTGGATTAAATATTTATTTTATTCAAATTTGTAACCAAGGCATTATGGGGGCCATACACTCTCTGCTCATAGTTGCTATAATACAGTTTTTACTTTTAACTCCAATAATGTGGTCGTTTATACGCATTACATTATTTAATTATCGTTTATTATTACAAATGTTAACTGTGGGGATGAGTTTTTTTCCTGCGGCTGTTTTTTTTGTTTTCATCGAACTTTCAGATCGGTGGATGTTAGGATACCTCCTCAACATTCATGAGGTGGGTTTATATGGTGCGGGATATAAAATTGGCAGCGTTGTGTTGTTATTTGTAAACTCTTTTAATCTTAATTGGCAACCGTATTATTTAAAAACTAAACTTAATAAAGGAATGCCTGTGTTTGAAAAAATTGGAACCGGCTTTATCTTGATATTGGTTTTTATATCTACTATTTTAGCTTCTTTTTGGCCTATTTTATTTAATATAAAACTAGGTTCCTATTCTCTAATAGGACAAGATTTTTGGGAAGGAGGTCGTATTATACCCATTATTTGTATTAGCTATATTTTTTATGGAATCTTTATTTTACAAATACCTTCTATTTTTCTAAAAACAAAACAAAAGTGGGCTCCTATAATTTGGGGTTCTGGCCTAATAATAAATGTGCTAAGCAATCTTGTGCTGATTCCTGTTTATGGTATGTTTGGAGCAGCATATGCAACTCTGTTTGCATATATTACAATGTCTGCAATCATTATATTTAAAAACTATCGCTGGATGCGCCTTAAATATAATTTACAACAAATTTTTAGTTTTATAATAATTAGCTTGGGAATATATTGGATTTCTCATGCTATAATTATATATAATAATATATGGTTTATAATGGGCGTTGTAATTGTTTATAGTGGAATTGGTGCTATATATATTATCAAAGCTTATAAAGAATTAAAAATTACTGCGCAATAAACTAAACAGGCTCATAAGACCCTGATTCTAAATCCTCTAAAGAAGCCTCTTCCCACTCTTCACTTAAAAGCACGTCCTCTTGTTTTGTCTCCTGTTCAATAGGGTTGACAGCGGGTTCTTTAATCTGAGTATTTGTTGTTCTGTTAATCGTGTTGTGGCTGTTGTATATCAATAAGGGTACAGAAAAAACAAACAATAACAACAAAGATAATAAAATTCCTTCTGCATTAAATAAAATAGCCCCAACAGGAAGAGGCACCTGTTCTACTCCATAAATAAAAAACAACGACAGAGCAACAAGAACGCCAGACCAACAAAAAACATACAGTGTAGACTTAAAACAATATTGATCTAAGAGTATGCTTATTAGTAGCCATAAATATAAAATAAAAAGGAGGCATATAAGGCCTAATACAAGAGAGCTATTTACTAATAAATAAAAATATAGAAACAGCCCTGTACCATATATTGCCCAATGAAGATGATTTTTTAAATTAATTAGCATAATTTTACTTCCTAATAATAAAGTTTTTCACGTAACATTAGCAAGAAATTAAATCGAAAAAACAATTTATTTTGCAATCCAAGAAAATACAGTATGGGGTTATAGGCGCAGGACACATTGGGAATTACCACGCACAACAAATCAAAAATATCGCCAATGTTAAACTTATAGGAATCTATGATGTTAACTTTAAACAAGCACAAAAAATAGCAGACCTATATAATGTAGAGGCCTTTAATAGTTTGTCCAGCTTGTTGGAAACATGTGACGCCGTTTCTGTTGCAACGCCAGCACAAACACATTTTAAAATTGCTATACTAGCACTACAAAACAATTGTCATGTTTTTATTGAAAAACCCATCACAACCAACCTACAAGAGGCAGAAGCTATTATACAAGAAGCGGAAACCCTAAATAAGCTTGTTCAGGTTGGCCATATTGAGCGGTTTAATCCTGCCTTTGCTTATCTATTAACACACCAAAATATAAGTAGTTCTAGGTTTATTGAATCTGAGCGATTGGCTCCGTTTAACCAAAGAGGTTTAGATGTCAATGTGCTCTTAGATTTAATGATTCATGATATTGATTTAATTTTATGTATTAAAAATTGTGGTGTTAAAAATATAGAGGCTATTGGAATTAACGTTTTATCTAAAAACATTGATTTAGCAAATGCGCGCATTACGTTTGAGGATAATAGTGTGGCGAACTTAACAGCAAGCCGCATTTCTGATACCTCAGTGAGAAAATTGCGCATATTTAACAAACAACAATATTTTTCTCTGAATTTACAAAACCATAGTGTTGATTCATATTCTGTAAAAACAAAAAACCCCAACAAACAATCTCAATTAATTTTTTCCAATCAAAATAAATCTATTGTGCACAACAAAACCTCTGTTCCTAAACAAAATGCATTATATGAGGAACTTGCATCCTTCATTTCTAGTATACAAACTGGTAAAAAAATCATGGTCGATGCAAGCGCTGGTACAGAAGCAATTAAACTGGCGTTGCTAATTCAAAAAAAAATACATGAATCAACGCAAACATAATTTAGTAATTATTGCAGGTGAAAGCTCTGGAGATTTACATGGTGCCCATCTTATGCATCATATGAAAAAAATTAATCCTAAAATTGTTTTTTCTGGTCTAGGAGGACAAAAAATGAAAGAAGAGGGGCTAAGCTCTCTTTTTCCTATTAAAAAATTAGCCGTAATGGGGTTTTGGGAGGTTTTAAAAAATATTATTTTTTTTTTAAGGGTTGAACGCACCGTATTAAAACATATAAAAAAAACACAACCAAAAAAAATAATTTTAATTGATTATCCTGGTTTTAATTTACGTTTAGCAAAAAAACTTAAATCTTTTTCACGCGCTCAAATTATTTATTATATCAGTCCTCAACTTTGGGCCTGGAAAGAAGAGAGGGTTCAAATTATTAAAAAACATATTGACCGTTTAATCGTTTTGTTTCCCTTTGAGGTGAATTGGTATAAAAAGCATAAAATAAAAGCTTATTATTTTGGACACCCTTTAATAGCACAAAGCCTGCCCACAAAAGCTAAGTCCTTTTCTTCAAATCAACAGTTTTCCATTGCTCTATGTCCTGGTAGTCGAGCGCAAGAAATTAAACAACACCTACCTATTTTAATTGACACTGCTCTACAATATACAAAAATAAACCCTAACTCCTCTTTTAAGATTGTTTGTGCCCCTAATATTAACCCTAAATTATTACAACCATATATAAAAAACACAGCTATTAAAGTTGATACCAACCCCATTTTAAGCTCTTTTCATAATGTTGATTTTGCTATTGTTGCATCTGGAACAGCAGCTTTAGAGTGTGCTGTAACCCTGACTCCTATGATTGTTATATATAAAATGTCTTTTTTATCTTGGGTTATCACAAAAAATATAGTTCGTACTCCTTTTGCTTCTATTATTAATATTTTGGCTGAAAAACAAATTAGCTTAGAACTATTACAGAATCAGTTTACAACCAACAACTTAACAAGCGCTTTAACAAAAAAATTAAACAATGTTGCCAGCCTTACACAAGAACAACAAAACATACTCCAAACCATACAGCCCCTAGCATTAAATCAAGTATATCACAAAACAGCAGAACATATTATACAAAATTAATTGTGTTAAAAAAAATATCATATTATATAGCACCTCTATTTCTAAAAATTCTTCTATTCTGTATTTTTAATACTTGTAAATGGAGGGTTTATAATGATAGTTATTTTAAACAGGCTCAACAAATCAAATTTCCTATTCTTATTTGCTCTTGGCATAATTGTTTTTTATTAGTCGCACGTTATTTTAAAAATACCAAAACCTCTGTTTGGGCAATTTCTAGTACCCATAAAGATTCTGAAATTATGGCCTCTATTTTAAAAACTTGGAATTTTCAGCTTATTAAAGGCTCTAGCACTAGAGGGTGGAGAAACGTAATCAAAAACATGATGACCTTGTTTAATAACCCAAATAACATTGTTGCCGTTACAAACGACGGACCAAAGGGGCCTCCTTTCACAGCAAAACCGGGCTCTATTAACCTGGCCTTAAAAAAACAGGCTCAAATTATTGCAGTGAGTGCTACGGCAAATAGGTTTTGGCGCCTTCCTTCATGGGATCAAACTATTATTCCTAAGCCTTTTAGCACTATTTCTATACAGTTTGCACCAAGCTTTATAAATAAAAATTATTCAGAAAAAGAGGCCTCTGTTGCTGTTTCAAAATACATGACATATAATACTGTAGACCTCAATAGTAAAATTAATAAAAAATAATATGTACTTTATATTTCACTTCTTTTGTTTACAATTAATTAAGTTTTATAAAAAACTTTTTAGTTTGAAGTTTTTATCTCAACACTCTTTTCCTTTTCCTATTCTTTCAGTTGGCAATGTTTCTTTGGGGGGAACAGGAAAAACTCCTTTTATATACTATTTAGCCCAGCTGTGTTGTAAGTTAAAAATTAAACATGTAATTGTAAGCAGAGGATATAAAAAAACTTCATCAGGGCTATGTATAGTACATGATGGAAACCAATTGCTTTGCACTGACCCTTTAATCGCAGGAGATGAACCGGTAATGCTAGCTTTCAAGCTAAAACAAACTCCTATTTTAGTAGATAATAAAAAACAAAGAGCCTTGTCTTATGTAAAACAGGCTTTTCCAAAACACTTAGTTTTATTAGATGACAGTTTTCAAAGCCATTATATTATAAAAAATTTTGAAATTGTCCTTTTTAATTCTCTTTTACAAAAACAAGCTTTACGTCTTTTTCCCTTTGGACAACTGAGAGAGCCGTTAACAGCTTTATCTCGTGCAAACCTAATTGTTTTTACAAAGCAGAACTTACAACAAAAACAAAACAGCGCTATCAACGCTGTTCTTAACATAGTCAAAAAACACAATATTCCATACTTTTATTCTGATTTTTCTTTTCTGTTAACTAAATATTCTATAAAAAAACATGGCTCTTTACGATGGGAAACAACTCCTTTACAACAACTACCAAAAAACAACCTGCTTTTATTATGTTGTGGAATAGGGGACCCCGAATCTTTTAAACAAACAGTTCAACAATACAAACCAAATATTTGCAAATCGTTGGTCTTTTCTGATCATTATAACTATCATAAAAACGAAAAAGCTTTTATCAGCCAGATTCAAGGCCTTTATTCTCAACATTCATTTAATGGGCTATTAACAACTGAAAAGGATTTTGTTAAAATTAAAAGTCTGTCTTCTTCATGTTTGAGTTGGTTTGCACAGAAAAAAATAAACCTTTTTATAGTTGATATAAAAATACAACTACAAAAAGAGATAGCTTTTATAGAATATATTAAAAACCTAGCCCCCTAGGTTTCCATTCTTTCGTATTGTTTTGAATCTTTTTGTTTTTTTCTATAAAAATGGTGTCTTTTTTTTCTATAAAAATGCTATCTATAATTGTTTTTTCTATTGTGTCGGTTTTATTAATAATTAATGTATCTAATCCCTCACAGGGCTGTTGAATTGTTTCACAGGGACTTAAATCAACTTTAATGGGAAAGGTATATTTTTGTGTGTTTTTATATTTATCAATTAAATTAAAAGTAAGGGTATGTTCTCCTACTTCTGATATAGTAGGCTTCCACCTTAAGTTTTGTGTGAGGGAGTCTGTTTGTCCTGTAAACATTGTGTCTGAACTTAGAATACTTAAAAATAAATCTTTAGAAAACAATGAATCTAAAAACATATCTTCTCCTTTTGGGTTAAAAATATAATCAATATTAACAAACGCTTTTTCCATGGGAGTGTTTAACAAAACCGGATTTTTATAAACAAAAATATTTATTTTTTGTCTATCTGTTCCAGCATGAAAACCATCAGACACGCTAATTTCTAGTGTATGAAACCCTAAATCTTCTTCTTTGGGAATCCAAACCAATTTTCCTGTTTTACCACTAAACAAAATTTCATCAATGGTTGTTTTAATTGTATACAGCAACTCTGAATCTTGATTAAGGTCCTGTGCATCAAAATAATGAAAAAGGGTATCTCCTAACATAATTTTCAAACTATCTGGGCCAACAATGCTGGGCTTGTCATTTACAAAAACAGAAAAATCTTGTGTAACAAAATCTATAGAGTCTGTTACCAAAATAGAAAAATTGTTTTTTCCTATTTGTTTTTCAGTAGGTTTCCAGGTAATTGTTTGAGTTGTTTTATCAAAGCTCGTCCCTTGAGGAAAAACAGGCATATCATAATACAGCTGATTTTTTTTATTTTCTTGATAGGGTTTTTCTGTGTTTCTGTCTTCTGCTTGCACAACATACTGATATATACCGCCAAATTCAACATGTGTGTCTGGTGTGCTTATAATTTTAGGGGTTTCGTTAACATACAGCTTACCAATAAACTCATCTTTATCAACCCTATCATTTAAAGTAATTATATAGGTAAAATTATCTATTTTGTTTGTTGTGTCAAAGGAAAGCAAACCAAATTGATTAATCATAAATTCAGGAAGAGTGTCATTAGTAATATAGGCCCATTGTAATTCTGGGTTTGCATTCATATCAAAACTTTGAAATTGAAATGTAAAGTTTTTTCCTGCTTGTATGTATTCTTTTTCTGCAGGTTGAGAAGAAATAACCGGCACAGCATTAACATAAACGTTTAAAATATATTCTTTTGTGTTTTGAGGGCTCTCCGCTTTAATAATAATAGAGTTCATATCTACCTGGGTCATGATTGGAACCCAATATATGGTTCCTTGGGTAGAAATCCGAAGGTTTTGAGGGGTTTTTATTTTTTTATATATAACACCTTTTTGATGTGGAATTTGATATGTAAACGGTTCGTTGACGGTTATAATAAAATCCATGTTTTCTTGTGTTTTAATAATCGTTGTATCAATAAAAACACTAATATTGGCTGTATCTTGGGCCATACCATCGTCAACAAAAACAAGAAAGTTTTTCATTCCAAAATCCAGCCTGCTTGGTTCCCAATAAATTTCATTATCATTAATTAAAAGATTATTGTTTTTAGGATTAACAACTTGTAAAGTAGGTTTTTTTTGATATAAATAATCTACAACATTATATGAGGATTGAAAAAAGCCTGTTGTGTGAATTGTGTCTAAAGGATTATTAATAATTAGTTGTGGGAAATCATTAACATATATAAAATATTCGTGCATTTCTGTGGTTGTTTTAAAAGTTTTTTTTAGTTTAAGTTGCGCGTTGTTGCTTGTGTCTTCTTCTAGGGTGGCATCAGAAACATAGTTAGCTAAATATTGAAATGAATATATGCCGGTATCAGCCCTTGTTGGGCTCCAAACGAACTCGAGAGACTTAGAGTTTAAAGACATGCCTTCTGGTTTTTTTTGAGTTTCTATGCTTTCAATATTTAAAGCGTCTGGCTTAAGAATGGGCACTATTAATTTTTGTTCTACATTAATAAATAAGGTGTCGTGTATAGTTGTTTTATATTCTTTCGTTTGCGTTTTTTTTTCTTTAGCAGTGTTTACTAAAGGGTTTGGCTTTTGAGAATTAAACATAACAAGGGTCTGTTTATTTTCTTTCTTACTAAAAAATAATGCCGCCGTGTTTTGCTTATCTATAATATATTGGGTTTGCGTTGATATAAAAGGGGGTGTTGTAATTTTTTTTATTTTATTTTCTTTCATAAAAAACAATTTTTGTTTGTTTGATAAAACCACCAACCCGCTGTCTGCAAGAGCAACCAAAGAAACCGGGCCCGAAACACCTAAAGGAATTTTTATATCTTCTTTTTCCAATAAAGAATAGGCTGTATTATCTAGGTTTTGTTTGTTTCCTAAAATGAAAAAGTTTTGTTTGTTTTGAACTCCTGTTAAAGTTGAAAAATTGATATTTTCTCTTATTATATTAGAAACCGCAGGAGAAGAAGAAAAAACAATATGTTCTTCAAGTGTTTCTTTAGTGCTATATATTATCACATCATCAGCCTTATCTTGATCAACATCTGTTGTAAAAAATTTAATTGGCCCATAAGTAGACGACATAAAGTCTGAAGCAAGAGTTTTTATGATTTTTAAGTTATTATTATAATAATCTAAAACCAACAGCTCGCGCTCTGGACTACTACATGCTAATAAAATTTCTTGTTTTTTTTGTCTATCCCAATTAATAAGCTTGGCCTGTGCAGGCGTTGTTCCTGTTTTTTCTGTTGGTATTTTTAAAATTTCAGGGGGGCCAAAAGGGATGTTATCCTTCATTGAAAAAATATAAACCTCTCCTTGTTGACCAAAAGAGTGTAATACTGCAATAATTTCCTTTTTAGAATCTCCTTTAATATCTCCGTGTAATAAAGAAACAAGTCGCGCCTCTTTTGTTTGTAAAAACTTATATTCCCATATCTTTGTTGTCTCTGATTTATTATTAATATTATGGAGAGAAAGGGCCTTGTTTTCAAAAGAATAAAACTGATACCCTTGATCGTTTTGTAATAAAAGATATGGTTCTATGGGCGCGCTTGTCTGCCCTATATCTATTAATAAGACAAAAAGGGGAAGGACATATAAAAAGTTTTTTTGAACAAAAGGCATTTTATACATAATAATTGTTAATAAATTTAGGGGTATTATTTACTTTTTCAAAATTAAGAAATTGTTTTATAAAAATAATAAGGTTATTTAAAAATGAAATCTATTAACTTATTTAAAAAAGAGTTGGCCATTTTATGGGAAGATAATCAGGAAACCATTATTTCTTATAGCCTTCTTAGACAACTTTGTCCGTGTGCTTTTTGTAGCGGAGAAACCGATGCGCTGGGTAAAAAATATGGAGGACAAACCATACCGGAAAGTGAAGATGTTTTTGTTGTGCGTTTTAAACAAATAGGTTATTACGGGCTACAGTTTTTCTTTTCAGATGGACATAAAGATGGAATTTATACATTTGATTTTTTAAAAAAACAAAAAACTCAATAACTATATGTCTATACAAAATATTGTTTGGGATTGGAACGGGACTATCGTTAACGACGCTCAGGTCTTTGTTGACACAATGAACTTTCTTTTAGCTTCAGAAAGTCTTCCACTTACTCATCTACAAGACTACAGACAAAACTTTGTTTTTCCTGTTGAACAATATTGGAAACACCTTGGTTTTTCTTTAAACACAAAAGAATTTAATAAAAAAAACTCGTTGTTTATTAAACAATATCAAAAGAACATGTTTGTTCCCTTGCTGCACCCTGGTATAAAAAAATTAATAGGGCTTTTAAATGCAGAAAAAATTAGACAGTTTGTTTTGTCTGCATCTGAAAATTCTTTATTGCAGCAATCTATCAAACACTATAAACTAACCTCTTTGTTTGTAGATTGTTTTGGAGTAAAAAACCTAAACGCTAAAGGAAAAGAGCTTTTAGGAAAAAAATTATTTAAAAAACATTTTCTAAACAATAAAAAAACTTTATTAATAGGAGATACTGAGTATGATGCGCGCGTAGCAGACGCTTTAGGGTGTCCTGTTGTTTTGGTTTCCTATGGACATATTAACCATAACAGGCTTTCTAAAACAAACAAAACAGTTGTTGCTTCCGTTAAAGAGCTCTCTGATTTTATTTTTTCTAATCAATAACATATGCAAAAATATTCTTAAATCCAGCACAATATGCAGCAATTACATGGTTACATAAAAAACGTGTTGCAATCATATTTTTTTTAATTCTTACGGGTTTGTGTTGTCCAAAACATACCGCTATTTTAGATTGTTTAGAAAAACCATATATTTCGGTTATATCAAAAAATTTTATTTCATTGTTTTGTTTTCCTATAAGTGGATTTTTTCCCGTTTTGTTGATATGGTTAGAAATAGGTATTATGCTAAGGCCTTTATTAAAACCTCGATCATATATAAAAATGGGCTCTTTTTTTCCTTGTTCTTCTTTAAAAAAATCAATTGAATTTTGAGGAAGTTTACGTACTTCTTCTTTGTGATTTTTTTTATAACTGTTATACGCTTCGCTTGTAATAAAAATACGCTTATTCATATCTACTCTTATCAAACAAAAGAGTTCCAAGCCTGATGTGTGTTGCTCCTATTTGTAGGGCCTGCTTATAGTCTCCGCTCATTCCCAAAGACAAAGAAGAGCAGGTTGGATTTATTGTTTTTTCTATTGTTTTCTGTATTTTTTTTATTTTTTGAAAATATTCTTTAATTTTTTTTGTGTTTTGAGTGTTTGGGCCTATAGACATTATACCACAAAGTTTTATGTTTTGTAGTTTTTTTGTTTTTTTAGCAAGGAAAAGAGTTTCTTCGTTAGAAGCTCCTGCTTGTGTTGGTTTTCCCTTTAAATTGGTTTGTAAAAAAATTTTTTGTTTTTTGTTGTTTTTTTTTGCCACAGCATTAATTTTTACAAGAAGCTTTAAACTATCTACAGACTGTATAACATCATATGTTTGAACAGCTTTATTTGTTTTGTTTCTTTGAAGGCGCCCTATTAGGTGTATTTTTGTTTTAGGATTAAGTTTGTTATTTTTTAGTTTGTATTGTGTTTCTTGAACTTTGCTTTCTCCTATTTGAAAAAGATTTTGTTCTTCTGCGCTTTTAATTGCTTGAAAAGAAAATGTTTTTGTAACAACAATAATTTTGACCTTTTTGGGGAAAGGGGAATATTTTAAAATGTTGTTTGTTACTGTTTGTAGGTGGGATAGGTTGAGGGTTGTTTTTTTTAATTTATATACAGCACTCATTGTTTTTTTTATTCGCTTTTTATCTGTTCTTCCTCTTCATTAAACTCGTCTTCCTTTATAACTTTTGTTACCGATGCAATTTGAGCTTTTTCATCTAATTTTAAAAGTTTAACGCCTTGCGTGTTTCTTCCTATAATACTTAGGTTTGTAACTGTTTGTCTAATCATAATTCCTTTATCTGTTATAATCATTAAATCATCTTCATCAACAACCTCCATAATAGAAATTAATTTTCCTGTTTTGTTGTTGGCCTTTAAAGTAAAAACCCCTTTTCCGCCTCTTTTTTGTTCCCTATATTCTTCAAGCAAGCTTCTTTTTCCAAAACCCTTACTGGACACAACTAAAACCTGTCCCTCTCTTTTAACCACCAACATTCCTATAACAAAATCATCTTTAAAAGACATTCTAATGCCTGTAACCCCTTTGGTTTTTCTTCCTGTTGAGCGAATTTGGTTTTCATTAAACCTGATTGCTTTTCCATTGTTTGTTGCTAATAAAACATCTTGGTCTCCTGTGCTTATTTTTGCTTGAATTAATTCATCTCCATCATTAACATCAACAGCATATATTCCTCCTTTTCGGGGCCTGCTATACAACATTAAACGGCTTCTTTTAATTAACCCTTTTTTAGTACACATTATTAATTGTTGTTCTTCTGTAAACTCTTTAACCGAAACAAAGGCCTTAACTTTATCTTTAGAACCACACCCTATTAAATTAATGATTGCCCTGCCTTGAGATGTTCGAGAGGCTTGAGGAATTTGATGCACCTTTAACCAATAACACTTTCCTGTGTCTGTAAAAAACAACATTGTATTATGGGTTGATGCAATAAAAAGATGTTCTACAAAATCATCTTGTTTTGTGTTTGCTCCCCTCATTCCCTTTCCTCCTCTGTTTTGTGTTTTCCATGTAGAAACAGGAAGGCGCTTAATATACCCGTTGTGGCTAATAGTTACCACCATATCTTCATCGGCTATCATATCCTCAATTGTTAAATCTCCGCTAATTGGTATTATTTCTGTTTTTCTTTCATCTCCATATTTATTGTTTATTTCCAACAATTCTTCTTTAATAATAGAGCTTTGTAATTGATAGTTGTTTAAAATATCTTGATAGTGCTTTATTTTGTTTTGGAGATCCATTAATTCCTCTAACAACTTATCTGTTTCTAGCGATGTTAGTTTTTGCAATCTCATATCTAAAATTGCTTTTGTTTGAACATCTGTAAAATTAAACATTTTTATTAATTTTGTTTTTGCCTCATCTGGGTTTTTAGATTTTTTTATTAATTCTATAACTTTGTCTATATTTTCTAAGGCTTTTTTTAATCCTTCTAAAATGTGTGCTCTTGTTTCCGCTTCTTTTAAATCAAATTTTGTTCTTTTTATTATAATTTCTCTTCTAAAAAGCAAAAATTGATTTAATACCTCTTGAATAGACATAACCTTAGGAACACCTTCAACAATCGCCAACATAATAATTCCAAAAGTGTCTTGAAGTTGTGTTTGTTTATATAGGTTGTTTAAAATAATTTCAGCAATAGCATCTCTTTTACACTCTATTACTATTCTCATACCATCTTTATCAGACTCATCTCTTAAATCTGAAATTCCTTCTAATTTTTTTTCTCTAACGAGGTCTGCAACCCTTTCTATTAAACTTGCCTTGTTAACTTGATACGGAATTTCATTGATAATAATAACTTCTTTGCCATTTTCTTTTTCTTCAATAGTGGCCCTGCCTCGCATAACAACTCGGCCCCGCCCTGTTGTATAAGCCTCTTTTATTCCATCTATCCCCATAATAAAACCCGCTGTTGGAAAATCAGGGCCCTTTATATGTTGTTCAAATAATTCTTCGCTTGTTATGTTTGGATTTTCTAATAGCGCAACAAGCCCAGAAACAAGTTCTTTAAGATTATGGGGAGGAATTTTTGTTGCCATTCCAACAGCAATTCCCTCTGAACCATTCATTAAAAGGTTGGGAATTTGTGTTGGTAAAACAGAGGGCTCTTCTAAACTATCATCAAAATTTGGTTGTAAAGAAACCGTTTCTTTTTCTATATCTTTTAACATTTCTGATGCAATTTTAGACATTTTTGCCTCTGTATAACGCATAGCAGCAGCACCGTCCCCATCAACTGAACCAAAGTTTCCTTGTCCATCTATTAATAAATATCTTAAAGACCAGGGTTGTGCCATTCTTACTAAAGAGTCATATATAGACTGATCTCCGTGTGGATGATATTTACCAATAACCTCTCCTACAATTCTTGCACTTTTTTTATGTTTTCTGTTCCATTGAGCCCCAATGCCTGCAGCTCCATACAAAACTCTTCTATGTACTGGTTTTAAGCCATCTCTAACATCTGGAAGGGCTCTGCTTATAATAACAGACATTGCATATGAAAGATATGATTCTTCCATTTCGTCAACTAAGTCTCTTCCTAAAATACTTTGATTTTTAAATTCTTCTTCCATAAAAAAAACTACACATCCACATTTGTTGCATATTTAGCGTTCTTTAAAATAAATTCTCTTCTTGGTTCAACATCATCTCCCATTAGGTCCGCAAAAACCTTGTTTGGGTCTTTTAGTTGTTCTAAAGTTACCTGATAAAGTGTTCTGTTTTCAGGGTTCATTGTTGTTTCCCATAATTGTTCTGCATTCATTTCACCTAAACCTTTATAGCGCTGTATATCAAACTTAACATTATTGTTTTTATAATCTTCAACAACCAGGTCCTTTTCTTGGTCTGTATATACCCATTTTTCTGTTTTCCCTTTAATTATTTTATATAAAGGGGGTAGGGCTATATATACATATCCTCCTAAAATAAGCTCTGGCATTTTTCTATATAAAAAGGTTAACAAGAGGGTTCTAATATGAGATCCGTCAACATCTGCATCTGTCATTATAATTATTTTATGATATCTTAAATTTTCTACATTAAAATCTCCCGCAGAGGTTTCTTCTGCTTCTCCATCTCCTCCAAAGCCGGCACCAAAAGCTGTAATCATTGTTTGTATTTCGTTATTATTTAAAAGTTTGTCTATTCTTGCTTTTTCTGAATTAATAACCTTTCCCCTTAAAGGTAAAATAGCTTGATACCTTCTATTTCTTCCTTGTTTTGCAGACCCTCCCGCAGAATCTCCTTCGACAATATAAAGTTCACTTAAACTAGGGTCTTTTTCTGAACAATCAGCTAGTTTTCCAGGTAGTGCAGAAATATCTAAAACGCTTTTTCTTCTAACGAGCTCTCTAGCTCTTTTTGCTGCTTCTCTTGCTTTTGCAGCATTTTCAGCTTTTAAGATAATTGTTTTAGCTATATCGGGGTTTCTTTCTAAAAAATCTAAAAGACCTTCCATTATAATAGAATCACAAACCCCTTTTATTTCTCCGTTTCCAAGCTTTGTTTTTGTTTGTCCTTCAAACTGAGGCTCTTGAACCTTGATAGATAAAACAGCGGTTATTCCTTCCCTTACATCGTCTCCGCTTAAAGAAATATTTTCTCCTTTTTTGGTTTTAATAAGATTGTTTTTGTTGGTATATTGATTTAAAGATCTTGTTAAGGCTGTTTTAAAACCAGCTAAGTGGGTTCCCCCTTCTATTGTATTTATGTTATTAACAAAAGTTAATACGTTTGAAGAATATGTTTCATTATAACTTAAAGACAAATCAACAGGAACGTTTTCTTTTTCCCCTTTTATATGAATAGGGTTTTCAAACAGCGGTGTGTTTTTTCTATTTAAATATTTAACAAATTCTGCTAACCCCCCTTTGTAAAAGTGCTCTTCTTTTTGGTTTGTGTTTTTATCTATTAAAATGATTTTAATACCGCTGTTTAAATAAGCAAGTTCTCTTAGTCTTTCACTTATAATAGAATACTCATATGTTTGTCCTATAAAAATATCATAATCTGGTGTGAAGTTTATTTTTGTTCCTGTTTTATCTGTTTTTCCTGTTTGTTTTATCTTTTGTTGAGCAATTCCATATTTATATTCTTGCTCAAAAACACCCCTATCTCTAGAAACGGTTGCTTTACAATGTGTAGATAAAGCATTAACAACAGAAACCCCAACACCATGAAGACCTCCGGAAACTTTATATGTATCTTTATCAAACTTTCCTCCTGCATGTAAGACGGTCATAACAAGTTCTAAACCCGACTTTCCTTCTTTTTTATGTAAATCAACAGGAATTCCTCTTCCATTATCTTCTACCGTTATACTTTTGTTCTTTTCTATAATAATTTCTATTGTGTCGCAATGTCCTGCCATTGCTTCATCTATAGAATTATCAACAACCTCCCAAACAAGATGATGCAGTCCTTTTTTTCCAACATCTCCAATATACATTGCGGGTCTTTTTCTAACAGCTTCTAGTCCTTTTAATACTGTTATTTTTTCTGAACTATAATTGTTTTCTGACATTTATTTTATTATAATTTTTTTAATTGGGTTTTGTTTGTTTGAAAGTTTTTTTTTAATTCTGTTTGCATAAAAACAAGTTCATTTTTCCATGTTGTTTTTTTTACTTTTATAAAAAGGTCTCCATTTATAAAATCAACAACCTTTGCGTTGCTTTGTATTTGTTTACTTATTTTTTCTTTCCATTTTTTTTCTATTTTTTTAAATTCTAAATAATCTATACTGTCTTCTTTTTCAATAAATTGTTGTAATGTAGTTTTAATTTTTTTAAACATTTTATTTTTGTCTTCTTAGTGGCATTAAAAGAGCAGTGTGTTGGGCTGTTGCTATTTCTTTTTTTGGTTTAAATACAGCTGCTGTAAGGGGCCCGCTTAAAAAGATTTCAATTTCAGGAGAATTTATGTGTTCCAGTACTTCTTTTAAAAATTGTGCATTATACGCTATTGTTATATTTTCATTATTATATTCGCATTCTAAATGTTCTTTTGCAGAAGACCTTGTTTCTTTATCTTCTGTAGAAATAGTTAGTTCGTTTTGATTAAAATCAATTAAAATTTGTTTTGTGCTTTTATTTGAAAAAATAGAAACTCTTTTTAATCCTTTGATAACATCTTCTGCTTTTATTGTAGCTTTAATATTTAATTCTTCTGGAATAACACTGTTGAAATCTGGAAAACTTTCTTTTATAATTCTTGTTATTAAACAGTTTTGTTTTTGTTTTATATCAAGATGGTTTTCGCTAATATTTATTATTATTTTTTCTTTTATATTTATTCCATTTTTTAAAATATTAAAGAATTTTCCAGGTATAATAATAGATCCTTCAGGGTTGTTGTTTTCTATTTTTTTATTATACTTTACAAGTCTATGTCCATCTGTTGCAACGGCGGTTATATCTTTTTCTTTAATGTTTAAATAAATTCCACATAAAGCGGGTTTAAGGTCGTCTTTGCTTGTAGCATATAATGTTGCATTTATAATTTCTAAAAGTTCATGTCCTTCTAATGTTATTTCTTGTTTTTTTTCTCTCTCTGGAACAGCGGGATATTCAGAAGGTTCTTTTCCTGTTATTTTATAAACACCTTTAGAAGAATTTATTTTTGTTTCATTATCTTCTTGTGTTTCAATTTCTAATTCTTCATTTGGTAAAGCAGAAACTATTTCTAAAAACCTTCCGCAAGGAAGAGCTGTTTCTCCATCTTTTAAAATCTTTCCATCTAATTCTGAAATTATAGTTTGTTCTAGATCTGTAGCTATTAAGGTTATTTTTTGTTTTTGGTTTTTTATTAAAACACAATTTAAAATAGGTAAAGTTGTTCTTAGGGGAATAACTTTGTTTATTTCATTTAAAGCTTTAAAGAGGTTGTTTTTTGTTGTTGTAAATTTCACTTGATTACCATTATAAAATAGTGCTTGTAAACACCTTAAATTTTACCGGGTTTTAAACAACTTAACAAGCATTATAAATATAAAATTAATATTAAAATTAAATTTATTTTTATTATTATAGTTGTGGAAATGTTTATAATTATAAAATTTAAAAACATAATAAAAAAACAACTATAAAAATTAAAAGAAAAAGTTTAAGAATTACTTTAATGTTAATAAAAAAAAAGAAATGTTGATAATTTCTAATTATTAAATATTTCTATATAGGTTTTCTCTTTTTCTTGATTTATCCACTCTTGTAAAAGGTTAAACCTTTTATATGATAAAGCAACACTTTCAATAAGAGACCAGTTGTCTTTTAAAGAGAGAGGTTTTGTTTTTTTCTGTTTATGTTTATAGAGTAAGAAAATAGAAGAATTTTCTATAAAAATATTAGAAAAAGAAAAATTTTCTAATGAAAAAATGTTTTTTTGTAAAAACAAAGGAAGCTTATTTATATTAAAATCAATATAATATCCAGAAAAATTATCAAATTTATTATTATAATTTATACAAAGAGAGTCAAAGGCCCCGGGATCATTAAAGTTGTTTTCTAAATAAGCGTTAAATTGTTCTTTTAAAACAACAACATCTTTTGGGCCAGGAGAAAAACTAAATAAAATATGTTGAGTGTGTATTTTTTCCCCTATTCTATCTAACAGTTTTATTAAATGTAAACCAAAAGGGCTTTGTATTGGTTTAGAAACTTCTCCTATTTGTAAAGAAAAAGCTGTTTTTTCATACTCGGGAACCAAAGAACCTCTTTTTGTATAGTTTAAATCACCCCCCTTTGAAGCAGAGCCAGGGTCTTGAGAATATTTTTTTGCAGCCTCTTCAAAAGAAAGTTTTTTTGTTTCTAGGCTATCTTTTAGCTTTAAAGCAAATGAAAAAATAGAGTCTTTTGTTGTTTGGCTTATTTCAATAGGTGCCTGTAATATTGAAAACTCTGCTAAAGGCTCTGGAGAAGGAAAAGAGTCAGGGTTTGTAATAAAAAAACCTTCCACCTCTTGTCTGTTTATTGAAACGCTCCCAAAACGTGAAACCCTAAATTTTTCTACATATATTTCTTCTTTTACAATATCCCAATATTCTGCCTTTATTTCAGAAAGGGACATTTTCATCGTGTCTTCTAGTGCTTTTTCAGAACCAAAAACATTAGAAAAAGAAGAAATTCTATCTTCTAGGTTTGTATTTATTTCATCAAAAGAGACCTCTATACTAGTATCTTTTTGAGCAGAGTTTAAAACAACAAGCCTATCTATTTTTTCATTTAAAACTTTTTTAAATAAAGATTCAAACATTAAAGGACTTTTTTGAGGAACAATATTTTTTTGTTTTGCCAACAATAAGGTTTGTTCAAAAACATCAGATTTTAATATTGCAAAATCACCAACAACAGCCACAACACCATCAACATGGCTGTTTGTTTGTTGTTGAGAAAAAGAAAAATTTAAAAATAATAATAAAATTAAAATCAATTTAAACCTACACTTTTATAGTTAATAATTGGCAAAAACTCTTTTTTTAAATCTCTAAATAAATTAATTCGTACAGAATCTTGTTTTTCTTTTTTTATTTCTAAAGCTATTTGGGAAAAAACACGATCCAAAGAAAAAGGTTCAGCGGGTAAAAAAGATTCAAGCCTAGCAATAGAAAAAGAACCATCACTGTTTTTAATAATAGGAGAAGTTTCCCCTGGAGACATTGTAAACAAAGCTTTACCAAGAGGGCTTTGTGCCCCGCTGCTAACAGGTTCTCTAATGGCTCCCCCATATTCAACAACCAAAGAATCAAACAAAACCCCTTTTTGTTGTTTTTCTTTTAAAACAAAACCCAAACTATCATTAAAGACTCGAACCTCTGTAAAAACCGCCCTTTTAGGTTTAATATATTTATTTTTATATATTCCCTCTTCATATTTTTTTGCTACTAAAGAAGAATCTGTTTTTTTAAAAGAAGAGTTTAAAAACGTAATATATTCAGAATACAAAATATTTTTATAGTTGTTTAGCCAATCCCTTTTAAAGGAAACCGTAGCATCTATGTTGTTTGTTTGGGATAAAAGAAAAACCTCTTCTTGTAATAAAAAAGAAACAACAAGGTTTTTAATTTCTTGTTTGCTTTTTAAGGGCGGAACACGAGAGCTTGGGATGTTTTGAAGTTGTTCTATTAACCAAGACAAACCAAAACCTTTGTTTTTAAACAAAAAGAAAACATCTTGTTTTGTAAACTCTTTTAACCAAGCAATTAAGGTGTTTTTGTTTCCAAGCATTTTTTGAACCTCACGTTTTTTATCTACAAACAAAACCAGAGAATCTATAAAAGTAGCATTAAAAGAGAGGGCTCCTTGTTTAATTAAAAGAGAATCAAAATCAGCAGAAATGGTTTTTAGAGAATCAAAATCTAAAAAAGCTTGAGAAACCTTATATGAAAGGTCGGTGTAATGCTTAGGGGTGTAATAAAAATAATTAGAAACATCTTGTTTTGTTTTTAAGGCTAAATGATATCCATAAGGGGTAAGGATAGGTTTAGAAACAACATTGTTTTTTAATTCAAAAACAGGTTTTTGAAAAGACATTACGGTTTGTCCCCAGGGCACCCAACCTAAAAAACCACCGTTTTTTTTAGCGCTAGGATCATCAGAAAAATCTGTGGCAAAGCGAGAAAAAACACTAGAGGCTTTTTCTTGGTTTAAGGCGATTTCTTTGTTTATTTCTCTATATAAACTATCTGTTAAACTAAAAGCTTCTTTTTGAGAGATTAAAGAGCCCGTGTCTTCTTGAGATTCTGAAAAGCCAACCACAAGATGGTATATTTCAGCTTTATATTTTAGGTTTTTTATATTTGTTTCAAAGTCTTCTTGTAAAATTAAAGGACGAGCAATTAAATGTTCATATGTGTTGTTTATTAACAAAGCCTTTTTTCTGATTAATAAATCCTTTTTTATTTTAGGGTCGTTATGGAGGCCTATTTTTTCAGCTTTTTTTATAACAAGCTCTCTAGAAATAAAATCCTCTAAAGCTTCAACCTTTTTTTCTAAAGACAAACCGTCCCAGTCTTCTTTAAAAACATCTTCATAAAAGTCAGAGTTCAACCATGTTGTTGTATTGATAGTTAACAAAGGATCAGCAACAAAAGAAGCCCTTCCAATAGAAAAACAAATTAAAAAAAGAAAAATAAACAAATTAAAAAAAGGTTATTTTGTTAATAAAAGACGACAACAAAATATAATCATCTTTTGTTGTATTTTTATATTGAAAAATAAGATTTTTGTGAGAATTTAAAAACCAACACTCTTTTTGTTGTTCTTTAAAAAAAGAGAGAACAAAAGGAATAATTTTATCTATTTTAGAGCTTGTTTTTTTTACAGAGAAAGAAACAGACACTAGGTTTTCCTTTTTAGAAATTCTTGATATTTTTTTATTTTTTGCTAATAAAGAGAGGTGTTGATTTTTTATTAAACCTTCTATTTCAGAAACACAAACACCAAAAACATCAATAATGTTTTTTTTAATTTTCTGTAATTCATTAAAGTTGGTTGCAGAAAAAATTTGTTTATAATAAAAAGCCCTTTCTTTTTCATTAGATAAAAAAGAAGAGGGGATGGGTTTATTAAATAAGTCTACAAAGCAAGAAGGTTCTTTTGTTTGGTTGTTTAAAACCAAAGAAAGGGCTTTTGTATAATATTCAAAACCAACACCCCCGCAGCCGCTTTGTTTATACCCAAAAAGAGACCCCCCTCCTCTTATTTCAAGGTCTGAAAGGGCAATATTATAGCCCGATCCTAAAGAACTATATCTAATAATAGCTTTAAGCCTTGAAACACCCTCTTTAGTCAAATCTTTTTTTTCAGGAACCAAAAACCAAGAAAAGGCCTGAACAGAAGACCTTCCAACCCGTCCTCTTAGTTGGTATAGCTGAGAAAGCCCAAAAAGATGAGCGTTGTTTATAATTATTGTGTTGGCTGTTCCTATGTCTATTCCGCTTTCAATAATTGTTGTGCTAAACAAAATCTGTGTTTTTTGTTTGATAAAGCGCTGCATTTTATTTATTAATACATCGCTACTTAAAGAACCATAAATTATATCAAAAGACAAAAAAGGCAGTTCTTTAGACATAATAGAAAATATTTTTTTTAAATTACCAACAGAGTTGTCCACAAAAAAAACCTGCCCTTCTCTAGAAACTTCTTTAATAAAAATGTTTTTTATAAGGGAGGTTGAAAAGAGATTTAATGAACTAATTATAGGTTTTCTATCTATAGGGGGGGTTTGTATTAAAGAAAGGTTTCTTGCTTTGTTTAAAGACAGTTGTAGGGAGCGAGGAATAGGGGTTGCAGATAAAGCTAAAAAATTCACTCCCGGCGAAAAAGAAAAAACCTTTTCTTTGTTTTCTACACCAAACCGGTGTTCTTCATCAACAATAAAAAGGCCACATTGAGATAAAATTTTTGAATTAAAAAGAAGGGCGCTAGTGCCAATTAAAACGTCTGTTTTTTTATTTAAAAAAAGGTCGATTTCTTTTTTTGGTTTTTTGGTTATTCGAGAAAGGGTGCCAACAAAAACACCAAAAGGAGAAAGTCTTTTTGAAAAACAATGAAAAAGCTGGTTGGTTAAAAGGGTTGTTGGTGCCAAAACAACAACCTGCTGATTGTTTAAGACAGCAGCAAATGATGTTCGGATTGCTATTTCTGTTTTTCCAAAACCAACATCTCCACAAACAAGCCTATTCATAGGGCGAGGGTTTTTAAGGTCTTCTAAAACCCTCTCCCAACACAGTTTTTGATCTTGTGTTTCTGTGTGTGGGAAGGCTTTTACAAAAGCCTCAAGATTCTCGTTGTCAACATTAAAAGAGCTTGAAAAAACAGCCTCTCTTTGGGAGTATCTTGTTAACAAAGAAGCTGCAAACTCTTCTAGTTGTCGTTGCACCAACCCCTTTTTTCTTGACCAACTACCAGGTTTGTTTAAAAAACTTAATGGTTGGTGGCTGTTTAGCGAAACAAAAGACAGCTTAGACATGTAGTTGATGTCTAGCTTTATCATCCCATCAGAAAATTTTAAACAAGCTTTTTCTTTTTTTACAGATGTTTCAAAGCCCAAAAAACGACAAAAACCAAAATCGTCATGTATATAGGTTCCTCCAACCTCTAGGACACCAAAGACATCAAAATCAGGGGCTTTAGACGTTTTCTTATTTTTGTTGTTTAAAAACCAAAAGGGAATAAAAAACTCTCCTTGAACAGAAAAACCCCTATCAACAGGAACATCAACCAACAGAAAATTAACATCTTTTTTGTTTATAAAGTCTTGATAATTAATACTTTTTATTTGTAAAGAAATGTTTTTTTTGTTTTTTGTTTCTCTGCTTATGGTTTGTTTTTCATATTTATATATAATAAAATCTTTTTCTAAAAGCTTTTGACAGGAAAGTTTTTTTTGTGAAAGTTTTTCTCCAATAAAAACCTTTTTTATTTCTTTAATAATCATGTTGTTTTGAGCGTTAATAAGATAAATTTTACACAAGGAGCCCAAAAAACTAACTCTATATGTTTTATTGGAGTCAAAAGGCACCAAATCTACAACGCCTCCCCTAATTAAAAAATTTCCAGGCAAAAGAGCCTCTCCCTTTGTAAAGCCCAGAGCCTTTAGTTCTCTAATTAAATCATCAAACAAAGTTTTTTCATCAATAGAAAAAGGATAATCTTTTTGTTGAGGAATCAGAGGAATAGAAAAAAGAGAGTTTTCTATAAAACACAGAGAAAGCCCTTTTTTGTTTCTGGCTATTTTTTGTATAGAGATAGAGCTGCTAGAAAAATATTTATTTAAAACAGACAAAGAACCCTGTTGTTGTTTGTTGATACAGGCTATGCTTTCCCCTATTTCTTCTTGCAGGACCACAGCAACACGATCTATAAACAGACCGTTAGACAAAAAACAAGATTTGTTTTTTAGATTTTGTGCAAAAAAAAGAACAGCCTCAAAAGAAACTCCCGATATAGAAGAAATTGTCCCTTTTTCTAAAGCCAAGCAGGTTTTCTTAAAAAGAGAGTCTTTATGTTTCACGTGAAACTTTTTTAATATTTATTCCAATTAAAGTAATGTCTGTGGGCCTTATTCCAGAGATTCTAGAGGCCTGACCAAGTGTTTCTGGTTGGATTTTGTTAAGCCTAGATCTAGATTCGTTGGATAAGCCTTGTAGTTGGTTGTAGTTAAAATTCTTTGGGATGCGAGCTTTTTCTAGTTTTTGTATAGAGGCCATTCTTTGTTGTTCGTTAACAATATATCCTTCGTATTTAATGTTTGTTTCAACGGAAAAGACGGCTTCTTTAAAAAAATAAAGCTTTTTATATTCTTTTGGAATAATGCTAAGCAGAGAAATTTCAGGCCTTTTAATATGTTTTGCTGCCAACACGGTTTTGTTTTTTAGTGTTATTTTATGTTGGTTTACCCAATTCAATACTTTGTTTTTTTCTTTAAAAAACAAAGAGGTGTGTTTTTTTTGGTTTAAGTTTAAAAGCCCTTGATTTTGTGCAATATCAGCCAACCTTTCATAGCAGTTATCTGGGCGCAAAGACAGGCGGTGCTCAGACCTAGAGGTAAACATTCTATATGGTTCATCGAGGTGTGTGGTGATAAGGTCATCTATCATAACCCCTATATAAGAAGAGTCTCTTGATAAAATAAAAGGATCTTTTTTTTGTGTATAAAGAAGAGCGTTTGCTCCAGAAACAAGGCCTTGTGCCGCAGCCTCTTCATACCCAGAAGTTCCATTAATTTGTCCTGCAAAAAAGAGCCCTTTTATTGTTTTAGACATTAGCCCCGCATTTAATTGATATGGAGGAGCATAATCATATTCAATAGCATACCCTGGTCTGATAAATTCAACCTTTTCTAATCCCGGAATAGCTCGCAAGGCTTGCTTTTGCACAGCCTCTGATAAAGAGGTGGAAAAACCGTTTAAATATATTTGGTTAGAGTTAGACCATTCGGGCTCTAAAAATAATAAGTGAGAAGGATTTTCTTTAAATCTAAAAATTTTATCTTCTATGCTTGGACAATATCTTGGACCAACGCCCTTTATTTTTCCAGAAAACATCGCAGAGGACTGAATGTTTTTGTGGATAATTTTGTGAACAGAGGCGTTCGTTCTGACAGTATAACAGGGCTCTTGTTTTTTTTTGAAAGGTCTTTTTGTAAACAGAGAAAAAGGCTCTATTGTAGAGTCTCCCTGAGCTTCTTCTGTCTGTTTCCAGTCAATACTGTTTTTACTTAAACGGGGAGGAGTTCCGGTTTTAAGCCTTCCCGTTTTAATACCATGTTCACGCAAACATTCTGTTAGTCCTTGGGCTGGAGGCTCTCCCATCCTTCCTGCAGAAAAAGAATTTTTTCCTATATGTATTAATCCGTTTAAAAAAGTTCCACAGGTTATAATCGCGGCAGAACATTCTAAAAACCCTTCTTTTTTTAGTTTTACAGAAACAATCCTTTCTTTTTTAATGCTAAAAGCAACAACCTCATCTTCAACAATCTTTATTCTCGAGTTTGTTTTTAATATTTTTGAAACATACTTTGGGTATGTTTTTTTATCTACCTGTGCACGAAGAGCCCAAACAGCCCTCCCTTTTGTTTTGTTTAAGGTTTTAAATTGTATTCCAGAAAAATCTGAACAAAAACCCATTGTTCCACCAAGAGCATCAATCTCTTTAACAAGATGTGATTTTCCAAGGCCCCCTATTGCAGGGTTACAAGAAAGCCTCCCAATTGCTTTTTTATCCATTGTTATTAATATGCAGCTACCCCCCATTCTTGATATTGCGAGTGCAGCCTCAATCCCGGCATGGCCGCCCCCTGCAACAACAATGGGCTTGTTATTTTCCAACACAAAACCCCTTAAATATTGAATGTAAAATTTCTTCTTTTTCAGAAGGCCGGATAAGAGAGTTAAACTGGTCTCTTATTAAATATAAATCAGACAAACAAGCAGACAAATCCTTGGTGTTTTTATATTTTTGAACAGCAAGACCAAGGTCTTGTTTTATTCTTTTTAAAAGGGTCTGTTGTCTTTTATTAACTAAATAAAAATATTGAGATTGAAATTCACTCCTTTCTTTTTTATAACATGTTAATAAGTGTGTTAATAAAGGGTTTATGCCCTGGTTTTTTTTACAAGAAACATAAAAGATGTTTTCTTCTTTTTTATTGGTTGTTTTTAAATCTATTTTATTTAATACCAAAACAGTTGTTTTCTTTTTAATATATTTATTTAGTTGTTTTAATATTTTTAAGGGGTTTTTATCGTCTACAACAATTAAAATATGAGCCCTTTTGATTTCTTGGTAGCTTTTTTCTATTCCCAATAATTCTGCCTTGTTGTTTGTTTTTCTTAGTCCCGCCGTATCTATTAATGTAATGAAAGCCGTATCTATATATATATCTGCCTCTACGGTATCCCTTGTTGTTCCTTGTTCGCTAGTAACAATTGATCTGCTTTTTCCTAACAGAAGATTAAAGAGAGATGATTTTCCTACATTTGGAAGCCCTATAATAGCCACGCGCATTTCAGAGGCCTTTTTTTCAACAGTATAGCTTTTTAGCAAAATATCTATAATTTGTTGTTGGCTTTTTTGGAGACTATGGTGAAATTTTTGCACTGTTTTTGCACTTATTTCTTCTTCTGTAAAATCTATCTCATGTTCCCCTTCAATAAGAATGTTTTCGATGCTATCTTTGCTTTCTTGAAGTTTTTTAGAAAGGCCCCCTTTAATTGTGTTTAATAAGTAATAACTATCAACGCTATTATTGGCCTCTACAATGGATGAAATTGCCTCTGCCTGCAATAAATCAATTTTATTATTACAAAAAGCTCTATAGCTAAACTCTCCCGGCAAGGCCTGTCTTGCTCCCAGGTCTACTATGGTTTCAATTAATTTGTTTGCAATAATAATACCTCCGTGTACAGAAATTTCTAAACTGTCTTCTCCGGTAAAGCTTTTAGGGGCCTGATAATATACAAGAGAAGCAAAATCAAAAGGATCTTTTTCTTGAAGAGCATAAATATATTTTAAATACACATGGTTGGGCTGAGGGCTGGTTTGGGTTTTTGTTAATGAAGCAAATATATATTTGCTCTTTTCTCCAGACAAACGAATAACATTTAAAGCAGACTTTCCAGGTATTGTGGCTAAGGCAACAATATTATCTAAACGATCATACACAGCCCCATTATCCTTGTTTCAACGATCTTTGTTGTAAATAATTTAAAATATTATATACTAAATAATACAAATTTAAACCTGAAGGGAAGCTGTTAAACAATAAAAAGAAAAAGCCAGACATAATATACATCATGGGCTTTTGCTGGCTATCCATGGCAGCCATAGACATTTTTTGTGTTAAAAACATTGAAACTCCTAATAAAATTGGCAAAACGGCAACCTGGTCACCATAGATAGGAATATTAAAAGGTAAATAAAAAATTGTATCAGGTTGAGCTAAATTTGAAATCCACCCAAAAAAAGGAGCTCCTCTAAATTCAATAGTAGAACGAAACACTAAAAAAAGAGAAAAGAGTAAAGGCATTTGCAGCAACATAGGAAGACAGCCCCCTAAAGGGTTAACGCCCTCTTCTTTATAAAGCTTAACCATTTCTTGGTTTAGTCTCTGAGAGTCGTTTTTATATTTTTCCTGTAATTTTTTTAATTTTGGCTGAACCTTTTGCATGTTTTGAGAAGACTCAAAGCTTTTTTTCATTAAAGGCCCTGTAATAATTCGAATTAAAAAGGCAAATAAAATTAAAATAATACCATAGTTGAGACCAATAGAGTGCATGGTTTTTAATAGCCATAATACTCCCCTGCTAAAAGGCTGGATAATAAACCAACCAAAATTCATAATTCTATCTAAAGAAGTATCAAGGCTATTAATATAATCAATATCTAAGGGGCCAAGATACATAGAGGCTGACAGTGAGCTTTCTTTGCTAAACACAGAGGCGCTATAAGAAGGAACAATGGCTTCTTGATTAAAGGTATATGGGACAGACTCAATAGAAGCAGATTCTGCATTATAAGGTATTAGGGCGGCAATAAAATATTTATTTCTAACAGCAGCCCAATCAATTGTATCTGAGATGATGATATCTTCTATTGTGTCTGTTATATTGGTGGGGGCAAACCAAAGATCTGTAATTTCTTTATTGTGTGAAATGTATGCCGCGCTATATGTTTGAACATCGTCATATAGGTTTTTCTCGGTATTACGGAGACCTTTGTCCCAAATTAAATAGACCTGCTCTAGACCACCTTGAGTATCTTCAACAAACACATGGTGCTTACTGGTAAAATCATTACCAAAAAAAACAGTTTTTTTATTAATTATAAAGCGTGGATCTATAAGCTCTGTTTCAATAATTAAAGAATCTTCTAGCCCAAGAACCGTTTTTTGATTGTTTTTAATATAAGGGTTGTTTTTTAATATAAAGGGCTGGCTAAGAACTATAGCAGCACCAGAATAAACGACTCCCACACAAGGCGCACACAAGCTGTTTTGATTTAAAAGAAGTGAAACGTTAGCGCTGTCTTGATATATTCCATCAGAAGAATAGCCACCTAAATATTTATTAGTACCATCTGATATTAAGCTATAATCAACAAAAGAGCCTCCTCCAATATTAGACCAAACAGCGTTATATAGGCTAGATTCAATCTGTATGGTTTGTTTTTGTGAAGAAGCGTTGTTCGAAGAGGTATTTTTTGTTTGTTTTTCAGCTCTGAGAAGTTCAGTTTCTTTTACAACAGCCAAGACCTCTTCCTTGGAGGTGTTTTGTATAGAGACCTGTTCTTCCTGCTGTGTTTCATATCCTATAAGGCTTAAATAGTACGGTGTTAATAGTAAAATTAATAAAACTAAAAAACCAGCTAGAAAAGTTTTTTTTAAATCATTCAATTTGACCTTCCTTGTATTTTAAGCGCCAACTGTTCAAAGGCTTGTTGAATATCTTTAAAAAGAATGTTTTTTTGTAAAGGCCTTACCATTAAGCCGAGGCTGTGTTGGTTTTTTAGAAGAATGCTATACATAGAGCGCAATCTTCTTTTAAGTTTGTTGCGTGACACAGCATTACCATATTTTTTTCCTACCATTAAATATAAATATTGATCCCCCTCACAAAGTGAATACTGAAAAGAAAGAAGATTATTATATAAAAAAGGCTGAGAAGAACCCAGGCGTCGGCTAAAGAGGTTAGATGTCTTATATTTATTCAAGAACTAACAGAAATACGCTTTCTGCCCTTTTTTCTTCGAGCAGTCAAAACCTTTTGTCCTGACTTCGTACTCATGCGGCTTTTAAACCCATGTTTGTTTTTTCTTTTTCTATTACTAATATGTTTTGTTGTTTTCATAACTATCCTATTTTTACAAGCCGCTTAATTTAACACTTAATTATTTAAAACCAGTAATTATTTATGAGCAGAAACCACAGTTTTAATTCCCCCCCTAGGATGAAAATCCCCTTTAACAGAAATATCATAAGGATCACAAGCTTTTTTAAAGTCATCTAAAATTTTATTTGTAACGTGTTCATGGAAAATCCCACAGTTTCTAAATTTTACAATATATAGTTTTAGAGATTTTAATTCAACAATATACTTTTTTGGTTTATAATTAATATAAATAGTTCCAAAGTCTGGAAGTCCCGTTTTAGGACATACAGCATTAAACTCAGGAATAGAAATATCAATATTATAGTGACGATCTTGATATTCGTTTTCTACGATATCTAAGTCTTTATATGTTGGTAGTTGGTCCATTTATATATAAAAAAAGGGGTGTAAAAAACACCCCCTAAGTCTGCTTAATTTTATTATGTATATATACTATCTTCCGCGCTGAGGTCTTCTGTTTTTAGATTTTTTTCTACGCTTATGTCGTCTTTTCCATTTAATCGTTTGCTCGCTTGTTTCATCTGTGTTTTCAACTAAGAGCTTTTTATAAGAAGGAGAATTTTTTGAATTTAAAAAATCATTTGGAGTGGCAAACTTTGTTGATGTTCTAGCCAATGATAAAGAAAGACCCAAAAGACCTATTAATAATATTTTATATATTGTTTTCATTTTATACCAAACTCCTTCCTTAAATGAATATAACAACAGAAGAATATATAATAAAAGAAAAAAATATTACAAAATGTAACAGGCCTACTTTTGTGTTGAGGACTGTTCTTTTTTCCAATCTAAAGGGATGATAGAGGAACATAAAATTTCAGTTATTTTATGACTTTTTCCATCTTTGTCTTCCCATTTTCTTGTTCTAAGGCTGCCTTCTACAGAAACCAGCTGCCCCCTGTATAGATATTCCATACTAAATTCTGCTAATTTTCCCCATGCAATTAGCCTATGCCATTCTACATGCTCTATTGAAGAGCCCTCTTTGTTGTTCCAAGATTCATTGGTAGCCAGGGTAAAAGAGGTTGTGGCCTGTCCTTGTTGTGTATAGCGACCTTCGGGATTAGCCCCTAAGTGTCCAATTAAAATAACTCTATTTAAACTCTTTTTTTGCATTTTATGTTTTCTCCTTTAATTGGGCACTGTTCCAGCTAATTGTAAAAGTTGATCCTTCTTCCTTGTTGTTTAATATAGAAATATTACCTTTATGTGCTCCAAGAATACGTTTACAAATTGAAAGGCCTAAACCAAAGCCGGATTTGTTTAAATTAGCGCCTCTCACATAGGGTTTCATGATTTTTTCAATTAAGTCTTCAGGAATACCTGGTCCAAAATCACGACAACTAATTGATACAAGGCCCTTTTTTTGGGTGTATGTTATAGAAACTGGCCTGCTAGAAGGGGCATATTTTTCAGCATTATCTAAGAGGTTTTTTAGTACAATTGCAATTTTTACCACATCACAAAAAACAAAAAATTTTTCTTTTGATTCAACGACCACCCTTTTGTTTTTAGAGAGTTCTAGACCCTGGTTTAATAGGTTTTGTATAGAAATTTTTTCAATTTTTAAATTAGAATATGGAGCTGCAAGCTTATCAGAAATTAAAATATTAGTTACAATAGAGTCTAGCACATCAATTTGCTTGTTAATGTGCGTTAATTGTTCAGCCGGCTGTTTTTTAATTTCTGTGAGAAGACGCATTTTAGCTAAAGGGGTTCTAATTTCATGGCTTACATCTGCCAGAAGGCGCTCTTTTTGTTTTAAAAGTTTTTTTATTTCATCAATTAGCTTATTAAAGTTTTGTGATAAAAGAGCCAATTCATCTTTTCCAATAATTTGAATTTTTGAATTTAAATCCCCTTTTTCTAATGCATAAATTCTTTTTTGCATTAAAGTAATGGGCTTTAAAAATCGACGAATTAAAAAATATAAAATTGTCATAAAAAGAAGTATTAAGCTGATAACAGGGGCAAGTGAAACCCAATCGCTTGAATATTGATAGTCTGTAGTGATTAATAATATTTGATAACCATCTTTTTCAATAACAGTTGCAGGATAAAACCTGTTGTCAATTTGAATATCTCCAAACGAAACATATCCATCAAAAGATATGCTGTGTTGTTCTGATAAGACATCAGACCATTGATAGCTTGTGTAGTCACAGATAGAAAAGGGTTGCGTAGAATTGGTCCAATATAAAAGAGATTGCTCTATTTTTTTTTCTAAACTTAGGGAACATAAATCTGATGTTGTCCTTAGATTATACTTTTTCAACATTTTCTGTCTTTGCTCTATAGAATAAATTTTGCCATCAATGCGCAAATTGTTTAATTCTTTACGAATTGAGGTGGTATCTGAAAAATCTCCCCACGTTTCAACAAACTTATAATGATAATATGCATCATACATATCTAAAATATTATCTTTATCAGCTACCCCGCTATTAAAAACATAATATGTTAAAAACACTAAAACGAAAGCGGCACATGCAAATAAAATGCCCAATCGTCCAAAAAGGGTTCTAAACCACCAATGTGCTGTTGATCTAAACCAAACGACAAACGAAATGATAGCCTGTTTAAACAATTATTTTTTTACTCCAACAAAACGATATCCAACGCCGTGTACTGTTTTAATAAAGCGAGACCTAGAAGGGGTTTCTCCTAGTTTGTTTCGTAAGCGGCTCACCAAAACATCTACTGACCGATCACATGTCTGCCACTCGATACCACGCAAATTTTCCACTAAAAAATCACGGCTTAAGGGGGCATTTGCATTGTCTACGAACAACATCAAAGCTTCCATTTCTGCAGTTGATAAATTAATAGGTTGGCCATCTAACAAGACTTCTTGTTTAATTTTGTTAACAGTTAACCCTTCAAAATTAATAACATCAACCATCGTGTTTGTTGCCATCACCCTTCTTAAAACAGACTGTATTCGAGCGAGAAGCTCTTGTGGTTCAAACGGTTTAGAAAGATAGTCATCTGCTCCTAGCTCTAAACCGACCACCCTATCAGAAACCTCTCCTTTAGCAGAAAGCATAATTATAGGAATATTTGAAGATTCTCGAATTTGACGTAAAATTTGAAAACCATCAACTTCAGGCATCATAATATCTAAAATAACTAGATCGCAAACCAGTTGTTTGGAGCTTAATACCCCTTCTGCACCTTTTTTAGGATCGTTGAAGGCTGTAACATGAAAACCGTGTGTTTCTAAAAATTCCTTTAATAAATCTGTTAATTCACGATCATCATCTATAATAAAAATGTTGTTTGTCATTTTAAATCTCCTAAGTTAATTGATTTTTAATGTTTTGTACGTTTTTAGCAAAACCAGCGTCATTGGTAATTTTTTCTTCAACTGTCTTACAGGCATGGATAACAGTTGAGTGGTCTCTTTTTCCAAAAAAAGTACCAATACTAATTAAGGAAGAGGAGGTTAATTCTCGACAAAGAAACATTGCAATATGGCGAGCGTTTACCAACTCCATCGTTCTAGCTTTCCCAACTAATTGTTTTTCTGTTAATTTATATGTTTTAGCTACCATAGCGCTAATTTGATTTAGAGATAGCTGAGACAGCGCTTCTGCTCCAATGAGGTCTTCTATAACTTGTTTAGACAGGTCTACCGTAATATCTTCTTTTTTAAGAGAGGCAAGAGCTAAGAGCTTGACTAGAGCACCTTCCATTGATCTAATATCTTCTTTAATTGATGAAGCAATAAATTCTGTTACATCATATGGAATATCAAGACCTTCATTTTTTGCTTTATTCATTAAAATTGCAATTCTTGTTTCTAAGTCAGGAGGCTGAATATCTACAATTAGTCCAGACTGAAAGCGCGAAACCAGGCGCTGTTTAAGCTGTGTTAGTTCGTTTGGATGTCTGTCGGTTGTTAAAACAATTTGTTTTCCTTGTTGAAATAAATCATTAAATAAATGGAAAAATTGCTCTTGTGTTTGTTCTTTTGTTTGAAAAAATTGGACATCATCTAATAATAATACATCATGATTTCTATAAGATCGCGCAAATTCTGTTGATTTGTTGTTTTGAATTGATGAAATAAAGTCTAACATAAATTTTTCACTGGTTACATATACAACTCTTGTATCTTTTGTATGTTTTAAAATATGATTTCCAATTGCTTGTAATAGATGAGTTTTTCCAAGTCCCGGAGTACTATATATTAATAATGGATTAAAAGGCGTTTGTCCGGGAGAATCAGCTACCGAACTAGCAGCTGCTTTGGCAAACTGGTTTCCGCGTCCTTCAACAAAGCTTTGGAAAGTATACCGTCTATTAAGCTGTGATGCTGCATGATATTCTTGAGGAATTAGTTGATCTAATTTTTTTGCCTCACCGTTTTCTTGCAGGGCATTGTCTGGCGCGGTATTAATAATGACACTATATTTAATTTTAACATTATTTTTAAACGTTTTTTTTAATGCGGCTTTAATTACATCCTTATATTTAGAGTCTAGCCACTCATAGTGAAATCGATTGGGAACCTCAATTGTAATTTCATTATTTTCAAAGCTAAGCGCACGTATAGATAAAAACCAGGTTTGATACGCCTGTGTTGACAAATCATTTTTAAGAATTGCTAATGTTTTATCCCAGTTTTTTATATAATCCATTGTTATTAGTTATTCACAAATTATAAACATTATTGTTTAGCCGTGTAATTTAAAATAACTTTTAATATTATTTATATCAATTATTTATGCAAAAAAAACAAAAAATATTTATGTTGTGGCTTCTTTTGGTGATTATTTGGAACTTTGCAGTTCCAGGAGCACAGCCCATTTATGATGTTCTGGTTGCTGTTGCATTGTCTTTTGTATCAAACTTTTTAAATCAAAAAATTTAATATGCTTGTTTTTATTATTTTTAGTTTTGTAGTGTTATGTTTATATATTGTCTATTGTTTGTTTTTTTGGCAATGGAAAAAGAATTGTCAACCCTTTTATAATAATGAGAAAACGCTTGTTATAGGGCACAGGGGAGCGCCAACGTTTATTACGGAAAACACGGTCGCATCATTTAAGAAAGCTGTAGATATGGGAGCCGATGGAATAGAGCTTGATATAAGGCTATCTAAAGATAATCAAATGGTTGTGTTTCATGATTTATCGTTAGCTAGATTGAGTGATCGCAAAGATGGCGTTTCTGGTTTATCGCTTGCAGAGCTTCAAACAGTAGAGCTATATAAGCAAGATCAGCAGCAAGAAGAGGTTTATATTCCATCTTTAAACGATGTGGTTCCTTTATTAGAAAAAATTAAAGTTATTAACATTGAAATTAAATCTGATGGTTTGCTTCAAGGACACGCCATATTAAAACCCTTGGTTGCATTTTTAAATAAGTACCAAATTGATGATAAATGTATTGTCTCAAGCTTTAATCCCCTTATTCTCATGCGTTTAAGATTGCAGCGACCTGAAACTGTTATTGGTTTTTTGTATAACCGCAAACGGCTTTTTCATGCCTGGGATAACATGATATGGATGTTGCGAGTACAGCCAGAGAATTTGCACATACATTACTCTATGCTTGATCATTGGATTATCAACTGGGCGCGTAAAAAGGGAATGCGTATTAACAGTTATACTATTAATGACAAGGAGGTATATAATAAGTTTAAATCGAAAATTGATGGAGTATTTACTGATAACATTGAATATCTAAAATAATGTATATTATTCCTAGATTTATATAAGAAGGAGAATTTGATATGAAAACACATAAAAAATTAAGCTTTATAATGGCTATTATTGGTTTGTTGTTTGCAGCAGAGCGTCAAGGTGAAAGCATGCAAACGGGCAGTAGAGATGGGTGCTCTCCGGGCTTTATTGCGAGTTGTTATGATAATGATTTCTGTTATCCTGCTGGTTGGCTTAGTGATGGACAATGCGACCCAATGTTAGACTGTTATGCAGCGGATGGAATGGACTGCTATGACGATGGGGGAGGAGGAGGCTATTTCATAACAAATTGTGATATATGTGAGTCTATGGATAATGATATGACGTGCTATGATTTAATTAATCAAGGTATTAATTGTTTTGGTTGTTATGATGTCTTTGATGAATGCGGAGACTGTTTGGGAGGTGGCGTTGAAGACGGCGAGTGTGATTGTGATGGCAATGTCATGGATGAGTGCGGTGAATGTGGTGGTGATGGCATTGCTGATGGGGCATGTGATTGCTTTGGTAATACGATTGATGAATGTGGGATTTGTGGAGGTGACGGTAATTGGTGTTTTGCCCCCGAAGCATATGATGCTAATTATACTTTAGATGAAGATACGGCAATTGACATTGTGTTGTCTGCATCAGATGCTGATGGAGACGCCCTTACATATACGTTGATTACTGATACTCAAAATGGAGTCGTTATTAATAATAATGATGGAACAGCCACATATACTCCTGATATTAATTTTAATGGTACTGATGGCTTTACATTTGTTGCTAGTGATACAATACAAAATTCCAATGTTGCAACTGTTACATTGACAGTTAATGCGGTGAATGACGCTCCTTTTTGGATATCTCTACCAGAGGACACACAAACAACACTTGGAGAATCTTTTGTTTATACTTTAGAAGCGGTAGATGTAGATGATGATGTTTTGTATTATGAATTAGTTAATGTTTCAGGATCAGGAATGGCCACATTAGCAGACAACGTATTAACGGTACAGGCTGATGAGGCAGGTCAAATAATAATTACAATAAGCGTTAATGATGGGGTGATGCAAGTAGACGCAACACTTATGCTGACAGTGAATCCTCCGCCGTGCGCAGCAGAATATGAACAAGGGCTTATAGATGGAGCAGCAACAGGAGATGTGAATGGAGATGGAGCTTTAAACATTACAGATATTGTGATGTCCATTCAAATGATATTAAGCGAAGAATAATGAAACGCCTGTTTTTAATAAGTTGCATTCTAAGTTTTGTTTATACACAGTGTGATCAAACTAATTGGCAACAATATAGTCCTAATTTAGAATATTGTGATTTAGAAGATGTGAATATTGCATGGACTGATTTGTCAGGTTTTAATTTATCTTGGGCTAACCTTACAGGAGCAAATTTAACCGGATCGGTTTTTTCATATGCCAATTTAAACAATGCCATATTAATGGATGCAGATTTAACATGGACAACTTTTTTTCAAGCCACATTGATAAACGCTAATTTGTCTGGGGCAGGGTTAGGTGCTGCTGATTTTACTAGCGCTAATTTATCTGGTGCAAATTTATACGGAGCAACATTTTTTGATACTAATTTTTCTAATACATGTATTGAAAATACTTATGGCTTTCCTACGTCTGGATATACAGGAGAACCCGTTGTTGGCTCTTGTGCTGTTTCTGCTCCCGATTGGTTTGTAAACCCTGGAAACTTTGAACACGTGATGTCTATAACCGCTAGAGTATTTAGTGGTTTATATGACATAGGCACAGAATCTGATTTGTTGGGGGCTTTTTATAATGGAGAGTGTGTTGGGGTAGCCGAAGCTGCTGAAGTCCCACCTTTTTTAGGAGGGGGCCATGCCTTTTTAATACAAGCCTTTTCAAATATGTTGTCAGAACACATGATAAGTTTTCAGTTTTATTCTGTTGCAGAAAATATTATATATGATATTAACGAAGTGCTGTCTTTTACACCAGACGGTATTTTAGGAGATCTTATGGATCCAGTTACGCTACAAACCATAAATACTTCTAATGAGAACACCTCTCCCGTAGCAGAAAGCGCAACATATACTTTAAGCGAAGACACGACGATTAGTTTTGATTTATCTGCATCAGACATTGATGGAGATATATTAAGCTATTTAATTGATAGTGAGCCAAGCCATGGAAGTTTAATGTTATCTGGTATTACAGCAACCTATGTTCCTAATATTAATTATTTTGGAGAAGACAGCTTTGTTTTTTATGTTAACGATGGCCAAACATCCTCTAATCTTGCAACAATTAACTTGTTTGTTAGCGGGGTAAACGATGCTCCATATTTATATGCAATTGACAATACTAGTATAGGTTATGGAGAGGTTTTTAGTTATAATTTACAGGCAGAAGACGCAGATGGTGATAATCTTATTTATACAGCAACAACTTCAGATGGTAATGCTATTGTCAATATTGACGAAAACATTTTAACGGTTATACCTCAAGAGTCAAATATTACGCTAGAAATTACTATTACAGTAAGCGACGGTAATACAACACACTCTACATCTTTTTTATTAACAGTATTACAACAAGAGACGACCTGTGTAGATAGTAATAATGATGGTTGGTGCGACCGCTTTCCAACGCTGACATTAAATGGAGAGACTGTATTGTTATTAAATGTAGCGCCTGGAGAAGAATATACAGACATGGGGGCAGGCTGTAGTGATATTGAAGAGGGTGATCTTTCTGCTTTAGTAGAAGTAAGCGGGGATATTGTTAATTTAGCTGTTCCTGCTGTTTACCAAATTTATTTTAATTGTTCAGATGCGGACACTAATGCAGCGCAAACTTTAATTCGTACAGTGGTCGTTTTAGATATAGCTCTATCTGATGATAATGGAGATGGGTTTGATGATATTTCGTTTATGGCAGGGGCACAAAGCGGAGATGCTAATTTAGATGGATTGTTAAATGTTGTTGATATTGTAATGCTTGTTAGCACAATTTTAAATAGAGAATAATGTTTGATACTATTCAGCAATTAAAAGAAAAACACAATGCCGTGATTTTAGCGCACTATTATCAGGAGCCTGAAATTCAAGATATGGCAGACTTTGTTGGTGACAGCTTAGAATTATCACGAAAAGCTGCCGCTACAGATGCTGATGTCATTTTGTTTTGTGGTGTTCATTTTATGGCAGAAACTGCAAAAATTGTTAATCCAAATAAGAAAGTAATAATTCCAGATATGGATGCAGGTTGTTCATTGGCTGATAGTGCACCCGCAGATTCTTTTAAAGAGTGGATTGAACAACATCCCGACCATATTGTTATATCTTATATTAACTGTTCAGCAGATGTGAAGGCTTTGTCTGATATTATTTGTACATCTGCAAATGCAAAAAAAGTGGTTGAGTCAATTCCAAAACACAAAAAAATTCTTTTTGCACCAGATCGCTTTCTAGGGAAGTATGTGATGAAAGAAACAGGTCGTGATATGGTCCTTTGGAATGGTTCCTGTCAAGTGCATGAAATTTTTTCTGAAAAAGCATTAATAGAATTAAAAGTAAAGCATCCACAAGCACAGGTTGTAGCACATCCTGAATGTGATGAAAATATTTTAATTCATGCAGATTTTATTGGTTCAACCAGTGCGCTCATTAAGCATGTAAATAGCTCTTCTAATCAACAATATATTATAGGTACAGAACCAGGCGTTATACATCAAATGCAAAAAAATAATTTAGATAAAAAATTTATTCCTTTGCCAAGCAATACGGGATGTGCTTGTAATGAATGTCCTCATATGCGACTAAATACAATGGAAAAAATTGTACAATCGCTTGAAAACTTAGAACATGAAATTACTCTAGATGAAGAGGTGAGAGTTAAAGCATTAAAACCGCTTAATAGAATGCTTGAAATTGTATGACACGGTTTAAACAATATAATATTTTAGATGCTGATTTTGTAGCTCAAAAACTACAAGATTTTTTTCAAGAGGATCATATTGATAATGATATTACCACCAACACAACACAAAATGAAAAAACAGTTGTAGCACAACTTATTGCACGCGAAGAATTAGTGTTTGCAGGAGTGCAAATTATTCAACAAGGCTTTATTAATTGTACCGTTTCATGCAACATAAAAGATGGAGACCCATTGCAACCCGGTGATCTAATTGCTAGTATTGAAGGTCCTATTAATGATATTTTAAAAAAAGAACGCGTTGTTTTAAACCTTATACAGCGCCTTTGTGGAATTGCTAGCATTACTAAAAAACTATCAAGCATTACTAAAAAACATAATATTGAATTGTTAGATACGCGTAAAACAACCCCGGGTCTACGCATGTTTGAAAAATTTGCCGTAGCAATTGGCGGAGGAACAAACCATAGATTTAGCTTACAAGATGCAGTTATGATTAAGGATAATCATTTAAAGGGAAACCCTGATATTATTGAGATTGTTTCCAAAGCCAAAGCAAGCAATCCCAACAAAGATATTCAGGTTGAGGTAGATACTAAAGAACAACTCGACATAGCACTGCAATCAGAGGCAAACTCTATTTTGCTTGATAATTTTAATCCAAAACATTTAATAGAAGTTGTTAAATATATTCGTGGTCATAATACCGGAAAAACAAAATATATTGAAATCTCAGGAGGAATTACAGCTGAAACTTTAGCGCAATTTTGTATTGCTGGGATTGATGGTATTTCAATGGGGGCCTTAACTCACAACATTCAAAGCAAAGATATTGGCTTAGATATATAATGAATAAAAAACATACGGATATTTTAATTGTTGGTGTTGGTTTAGCTGGTATTGTTGCCGCTATTACAGCGGCTAAAAGTGGCAAAAATATTACTATAATCACTAAAACAAAATCACTTGTGTCTGGTAATACCCCTTGGGCACAAGGAGGAATTGTTTTTAAAGGCCTACAAGATTCTCCTGAAAAATTAAAGAAAGATATTATGCATGCTGGAGCTGGACATTGTTGGGAGGAGGCCGTTAATCACCTCTGTAAAAATGGAGCACAGTTAGTACAAGATATTTTAATTGATACTTTGGGTGTTAAATTTGACAAAGAAAAGGATGACGTAACGTTAAAACGAGTATCAGAGGGGGCACATAGTGATGCGCGTGTAATTTATAATCAAGATAAAACTGGATCTAGTATTCACGAAGCCGCATTAAATTATTTACAAACACTAGAAAATGTTACAATTGTAACCAACCATACTGCTATTGATTTATTAACTTTTTCTCATCATTCTACAGAATCAACAGATATATATAAGAAGCCAGCATGTTTTGGGGTGATGGTTTTAAACAATCAGACCAATCAAGTGTTTCCAATGTTGGCATCAAAAACAATTTTAGCAACCGGTGGTTTAGGGCAAATCTTTTTACATACGACTAATCCCAAAGAAGCCACAGGAGATGGTATAGCTATGGCATGGAGAGCAGGGGCACGATGTTTTAATTTACATTATGTGCAGTTTCATCCCACAGCATTATATCATCCCTCAGGACGTTTTTTAATTTCTGAAGCATTACGTGGTGAGGGCGCCAAATTGGTAAATGCTTCAGGCAATGAATTTATGCATAGTTACCATGATATGGGGGCACTTGCACCGCGAGACGTTGTTTCAAGAGCAATTCATATGGAAATGATTAAAGATGATGCAGATTGTATGTTTTTAGACTTATCACATAAAGCGTCAGATTGGATTAACAATAGGTTCCCTACAATTTATAATTATTGTTTAAATAAAGGTATTGACATTACAAAAGAAGCTATCCCCGTAGTACCTGCTGCACATTATAGTTGTGGTGGAATTGGTGTTAATTTAGTTGGAAAAACATCCTTGAAGCGATTATATGCGATTGGTGAAATTGCATGCAGCGGTTTGCACGGCGCTAATCGATTAGCCAGCACATCGTTATTAGAATGTGTTGTTTGGGGTTATTTTGCAGGTCAAGACTCTATTGAAGATAAGGATGATGCCGATTATTTCCCCCCTATGCATAATTGGAAACAGGGCACAGACACAATTGACAAAGCTCGTTTAGCACAAGAATGGCTAAGTATTAAAAATACAATGTGGAATTTAGCAGGTTTAATGCGATCTCAAGATAAACTTCATTCTGCAATGCATATATTGAGAAACTTACAATCAGACGTTGAACAACTATATCAAAAAAGCCAATTAGACCCTAACATTATAGCGCTTAGAAATGGAGCACAAACAGCCTTGGCTCTTATTGCGTCTGCAACAGAAGCTCGTGAAAGTTGTGGAACGCACTATGTAGAAGGATAATATGTAATATTATCAATTAACCTCACATGATTTAAAAATACAGCAGTACTAATTAATAATTGTTTATTTTCTAATTTAGTTACCTCATCTAAACTGTTGGAGTCAGCAATAGAAATATAATCAACGCTCATAGTTGGAATTGTTGAAATGGCCGATTTAAATTGTTGTTTTAGGTGATTTATACTCTGTGCATTATTCAACCCTTCTTTAATTTTTATTAAGCTTTGATAAATAATTGTGGCTGTTTTTTGTTCTTTAGATGTTAAATATTGATTGCGACTACTTAGTGCGAGTCCATTTTGATCACGCATTGTTGGACAAGGAATTAATGTAATAGAATAATTCATTTTATGAATCATTTCTTGAATAATTCTTAGTTGCTGAGCATCTTTTTCACCAAAAAAAGTATGTGTAGGCTGGATAACATTAAATAGCTTAGAAACAATTGTTGTAACTCCATAAAAAAAATGAGGCCTGGATTTACCTTCTAGTTTATTAAATAAAACAGACGCAGGGACCCTAACATCAGGAACAGTTTTATACATTTCGTTCTTGCTAGGCAGAAATAAAACATCGACCCCGAGTTGTTTTAAGTTTTTTTTATCACCATCTAGAGTATTCGGATAAGCATCTAGATCTTCATGTGGAGCAAATTGTGTTGGATTTAAAAAAATTGATACCACAGTAATATCACAAATTGACTTTGATGCCTTTATTAATGAAAAATGTCCATCATGTAAGGCGCCAAGAGTTGGAATAAAGCCTATAGAATTATTTTTAGCAATTCTCCATGTATTAAATTCGCGTACAGTTTTTACAACAAACATTAATTATTTTCAATATCTGTTTTATACTGCTTGACAATGTTTAAAATTTTGGAATATAGATTGTCATATATATGCGCATGTTTAGGAGCCTTGTTTTTGGTGAGCCCAAGAACATCATGAAAGACTTGTATTTGCCCATCACAAGTTGTTCCAGACCCAATTCCTATTGTAGGTATAGACAGTATGTTGGTTATTTTAGTTGCCAAATCTTCAGGAATACATTCTAAAACAACACCAAATGCTCCAGACTTTTCTACCGCACGTGCATCTTCAATGATTTTGTCTGCACTTTCATCGGTTTTACCCTGTATTTTATATCCTGATGTTTGGTTCACAGACTGGGGCATAAGCCCTATATGCCCCAAAACAGGAATTCCTGAATCTACTAGCGCTTTAATGTTTTTTTGTATATGTACACCACCCTCTAATTTAACCGCTCCTGCACCCCCTTCTTTAATTAACAAACCTGCATTTTTAATAGTTTCTTCAATAGAGGGTTGGTATGATAAAAAAGGCATATCTGCAACTACTAAAGCATTAGACACCCCTCGACAAACAGACTTCACTACAAGTAACATTTCTGACATTGATATTGGTACGGTTGTATCATAGCCATATACGGTCATTGATGCGCTATCCCCAACTAAAATTAAGGGAATACCAGCATCATCTAAAATTTGGCCAGTGTTAAAATCATATGCTGTTAAAGTCGCAAAGGTATCTTGAGAATATTTAAATTCCTGAATTTTTTGAATGGTTATTTTTTTCATTCAACAATTTTATTTTTTTCATTCACATGTACAATAGCAGGAGAGTGGTCATTAACTTCTTCTTGATTAAAGCTAGCATAAGAAGCAATAATAACTAAATCCCCTTGCGATACAAGATGTGCTGCGGCCCCATTAATACAAATTTCTCCTGACTGTTTTGGAGCAGGAATTGCATATGTTACAAGCCTTTGTCCGTTCGTAATATTCAGCACATGTACTTCTTCAAAGTCATATATATTGGCAGCATTCATTAAATCTTTATCAATGCTAATAGAACCAATATAATCTAAATTTGCAGTTGTAACTGTTGCTCTGTGAATTTTAGATTTTAATAAATTAATTTTCATAAAAATATCCTGCAGAAATTTAGCATAATTTAATAATAAAAATACGTAGATATTTCTTGTAATTTCAACACTATTATTAATACCTTCAAGAGTGCGCATTTTATAAAATTCAATCTAAACAGAGGAAATGGATTTGAAATTCATAACAAAACAGCTAGTTTTTATTCTATTAATTATGTTTTTTGGTCAAAACTGTGCATCTAATACAGGACCAATAAAACAAAAAAAATGTCAACAGGCCTGTAAAACAGAAGAGTGTAATACTAAAAAATGTAAAAAGAAATGTAAAAAGAGTTGTAAGAAAAAAGCGTGTAAAAAAGAAAAAAACAACACCCAAAAAATTGATGTTTCCTCTATAAATAGTCAGTCTAACTTCCCTGCCGAAAACATCAACCCAGATTTAAGTGTTTTGGCAGCTCATTCTCTTGAAATTGCTGACCTGCGCTCTAAAGTAGCATATTTAGAAGACAAGTTAAATGCTTATGAAAATGAAGCATTTTCATCAGATTCACAATTGCGTTATAGTAAAAAAATTGTTTTAGATAATGGAACAACTCTTTTGGGAAATATTGTTACGAAGGATGAGTATTGGGCTCAAGTAGAAACTAAAATAGGCATTTTATCTATAGCTTCTAATAGCATTGTGCGTATTGTTGATGCTGTGCCAGCAACACCTGCTATAGAATTAAACGATACTTTTTTGGAAATTCCTGTAGATAATTCAATGAATCAGAAAAAGCGCTCCCAAGATGATGCGGAGGTTGTTCTTTCAAGTGAATTATTTGAAACAAGAGACAGCGCATATAATACAATGATTTCTGGGGAAGTGCAAAACAAGGGTACGAAAAGAGCTGATTTTGTAAAAATCACCCTTACAGTGTATAAAAACCAAAACTATAACACGACCACTAAAGATTATACGGTTTTTGTAGACGGATCAACAGTAGCCTTTGAACATGGCTCTGTATCTTCTTCCTCTTTATATCCTAATGAAACAGCTGATTTTTCAGTTATGATTCCTAGTGATTTTGGTCCTTTTATTAGTTATTCATATCGTATTGATTGGGAGCTATATGAGTAAGCGTATTTGTTTAAACTATCTAATAGTCTCAATTATTCTTTTATCAAGTGTGTTTTCTAATGCAAGGGTTGCCTTTTCAAGGCCAGGCTCTATGTTAAGATTGCCTAGCGCATCTATAGCGTCAAACTATAATCAATATATTGTAGGATTTAGTGGTGAAGCAACGCATTCTTCAGACTTAAACTATTCTTCTGCAGCCTATTTACAGGGAATCTTAGTTAATGGCTATCATGTCGGTTTGTCCTATAATACAAATCCAAAATTTCTAAAATTAGGAGAATCAACTTCTTCTGATTCATATATTAGTTTTCATGTTCATAAAACTGTTTTTAGAGGAAATAATGTTACCATTGATTTTGGAATCCATGATATGTTATATACTGCTAAATCTCCACACAGGGTTTCATTATTTTCGTTAGCTTCGTACGCACATCAATTTAATCATAATTATAAAATGGATTGTTCGTTTGGTCTTGGAACAGGCTATATCGCATCAGATTCACATAAATATATAGATAGTAATTATCCATCTGATTCTGGGCAAGAATTTTTTATTGGTTTTAGGTTGCACACACCTTTGATCAAATCAATGGGAGGAGTGCAATTTTTAATGGAGTTTGATGGTGGAATAAACTTAGGAACCTCAATACCTTTTGGTCCCGCCTTTACTTTAAATGCAGGGATCACACATTTTGAAAATTTAGGAAAGTTTAATGAATGGGGAGAAGGGAATCTCTTGTCTTCTGATGCTCCAGCTTTAGCTATAGGGGTGCAAATTAATATTCCAAGACGAGCATATAAAAAGCCTATCACTAACATTCCAGAGCTTTCTAATATATATAATCAAATTCCCTATGATGCATCAGTAGACTCTTTAATGAATCAAGCCAACTTTCTTATTCATAGTTTAGAAGATTCTATTGCTTTACAACAACAAGCATATAATACAGCCTTAAGCACTAATGAGGGCCTTCATAGATATATTCATTTTTTAGAAGATTCATTAAGCGTAGTAATTTTAGATGATAGGTTAAAACAGGACAATTTAAATGATGCAATGAAGTTTTTATCAAAATCTTTAGAGGCTTATTATAGCGAAGAATATGAAACAGCTTTAAAAGAAACAGAAAAGGCAATTAAAGTTTTTCCTGAACTAGCGATTGCTTATGCAAGAAAAGGTTCAATTTATTATCGTATGGGAGACTATAAAAGAGCAACGATAAATTGGAATATAGCTTTAAAATTAGACCCAGAATATGATGAAGTAAGATCAGTATTATTAGATGTTAAAGATAATGAAGACGTTCAATTTAATAAATTGCCAGAATAAATAATTATAAAAAGGAGTTAAAATGGATTTAGCCACAATATTAGGTTTAATTATAGGAACATCTTTAATACTTGTTTCTATGTTTTTAGAGGCTTCCAGTGGTGGCATTTCAATGTTAAAGTTTTGGAGCGCCTCAAGTATAATGATTGTATTAGGCGGAACGTTAGCAGCTACAGCTGTTGCTTTTCGATTGGATGAAGTAAAGCGAGTGTTTATGATTATTAAGTTTGCATTTACAAAACCAAAATTTAAATTAGAAGAATTGGTGCAAACACTAATTGATTTAGCAGAGGTAAATAGAAAAGGGCCATCTGATTTAGAAAAAGAAATTCCAAACATTAAACAGCCCTTTTTACAAGATGGAGTGACTTTTGTAACACAGGGTATGAAGCTGGATGATTTAAGAGAAATTTTAGAACAAAGAGAGGCTTTTAGATATAGGCGTGAGCTACATGAATCAGAGCTAATGAAAACCATGGGCATGTTTTCTCCTGCATTTGGTATGGTTGGAACTTTAATTGGTTTAGTTTTTATGTTGTTTGGTATGGGTAGTTCAGAGGATGGAATTGGAAACATTGGTCCCTCTATGGGCGTTGCGTTAATTACAACTTTTTATGGAACAATTTTAGCTAATTTAATTTTTAATCCATTCGCTGAAAAAATAAAATCTAGAAACAAAGAAAATGTTCAGGCATTTCAATTGATGATAGAGGGAATTTGTTTATTGCATCAAAAAAAACATCCTCTAGATGTTAAAGATAAATTGACGGCCTATATTCCAACCGAATTAAGGTTAAAACATTTTAGTGATGAGTAAAGATAATATTGAACAGCAAATAGATGAAGCATTAGGCGGCGTTAAAGAAGAGCAGTCGTGGTTGCTGACATATGCAGATATGATGACATTGTTGTTTGCTTTTTTTGTATTATTGTTTTCAATGTCCACTATTGATCCTGTAAAAATTTCTCAATTACAAGATGGAATGGGTGATCAACCAGAATTAAAATCTTTTAATGCTATTACAGAAGAATTTGAAGATATTCTAGAAGAACTTAATATAGAAGATCAGGCAAAGGTTTCACGTGATCCTCGGGGAGTAACTTTAGAAATTGATGGGGATATTTGTTTCCAGTCAGGAAGCACAACATTGCATGAAAAATTAGTTCAGGTTTTAGATTTAGCAGCACAAAAAGTATTAGCTGATTCGGGTGATCCTAGACTGATTACAGTAGAAGGCCATACTGATTCTGATCCAATTCCCAAAGCTCTAATAAATATTTTCCCTACAAATTGGGAATTATCTTCAGCAAGAGCATCAAAAGTTGTAAATTATTTGATTGATATTGGTGTAAATTCCGGTAAATTACAGGCATCGGGTTATGCAGATAGGTGGCCTGCCAATTTATCATGGTATGATGTGAGAAGTGGAAAGGTGAATGATTCTGTGATTATGGAAAATAATAAAACAGAAACACAAAAAAAATTAAATAGAAGAATTAAAATAGTATTCAGTAAAAATTGAATCTATTGGGAGAAGAATGTATGAATTATTTTAAAAAAATGTTTTGCTTTGTTGTTTTGATGGGAACTTTATTATCTCAAAATGTAGAATTAATTACACAAAAAATTAATGTTGAAAATGCAATACGTGATAAAGTTAATGTTACAATTAATAAGCTATTAGATCAATCACAGTATGTTATTATCGTAAATGCTAGAATGGATGTTAAGGGTTTTTCTATGTTAGAGGAGAAAAATACATCTAATGCTGTAAATAATGATAAAAGTTATTATAGTCCTATCCCTGGATTATTACCTACTGTACCTCAAGATATTAAAAAACCAATGAGTAATACATATAATTATTCAACTGAAAAATATTTATTATATGGATTAGATATAGCGATTTATTTAGAGGAATCAGTGGCTTCAGGCTCTTTAAAGCAAAATATTGTTAGATTGGTTAATGAATCAATTCCTGAAATTGTAGATTGTGATGATTGTATTCGGTTTGAAACTATGAACATGGGCACGCGAACAGGCTCTAATTATCAAGATTTATTATCAAAAATTGAAAAGTTAGAAGCAGATAAAAGAGATGCAGAAACACAAATTTTAAATTGGAAATTTGATGAATTAGAGAAACAGCTTGCCTTATCAGAAGATGCTCGTAGTGAATGGGAAACACAGGCTAGACAACGAGAAAGATCTCGTCAGATTTCAGATTCTTTGCGTATGGTAAGTTTAGAAAAAATTGAAAAAGAATATCGTAAAAAACAAGATTCTTTATATTTAATTACTTCAATTAAGCTAGATGAGGCAGTAAGAGGTCGTATTGAATCTTCTACAGAACTAACAGATAAGTTGATTGATATTATTAAAACAGGCATGGATACGAATGTTGATAAAGATTTATTAGGAGGAGGTTCTGATATTGATCGTGGAAAAACCGGTGGTTCTGGTTTATTATGGGGAGCTTTAGGTGTTATTATTGTATTATTAGGAACAGTGTTGGCATTTGTATTGAAAAACAGGAAACCAGTATATTTAAAACCTAAATCTTCTGCATCTGCACCTGCCGCAGTGGCTGCAGCAACCCCAAGCTCTAATTCTGAAAACACAGAAACGGCTTCGAGTGTTGTAGCAACAAATGATATGTTAAGTGAAACGATTGATTTTGATAAAACACAAGCTAATGAAAATAGTGATGTTGTTAGATCGGAACTGAAATCTTTACGTCAATCAGCTGTTGCCATGAGCGTTAGCCAAAAAGATGGAGCTAATCAGATTGTACAAGATTGGTTAGAAGTAGATGGGAATGATACGGCATCTGCTGATGAACAAAATAATGATAAGGACAGTTAAACAGAATTAATAGGTAATATAGTTATGAGTATAGATAATAATACATTAGATGCATTGCCAGGTTTAGATAAGGCAGCTATATTGTTTCAGATATTAGGAGAATCTTTGGCTTTGACAATGTTTCAAAATTTATCTGAAAGTAATATTTTAAAAATTCGTGTACGTAGTAAAGAATTAAAAAATGTTTCATCAGATTTAAAACAGGCGATTTTAGAAGAGTTTTATTTTAAAATGATGACTCAAAAGTATCGTGAGTCTAGTAAGTCAAAAAGATTGTTTGCTTTTCTTGATGAATTAAATGATGAACAAGTATATTATTTAATTAATACAGAGTCTCCAAAAGTGATTGCTTTGGCTCTTGATCAGTTTTCTGAAGAGAGAAAATTTAGTATTTTAAATCGTTTTTCCAATCAAGTAAAGCATAATATCATTATAGAGTTTGCAGAATTAAGCGAAATTCCATTAGAAGGGGTTGTTAATATTGCAAATGAATTAAAAAAGAAAATTTCTTTTATTCCTGGTCCTAAAGAATTTAGCAGGGGAGGAGCTAAGAGCATTGCTTCATTATTAAATCAAATGTCCATTGAAGAATCTGAACAATATTTACATCAAATTTCTCAGGATGATCCTGATTTGTATAATGAGGTTAAAAAATACTTTTTATCTTTTGATGATTTGTTAGAAATGCAAGATCATATTATGAGAACATTTTGGAAAAATCCAGAATTAGATATTGATATGTTAGCGAAGGCGTTAAAAGGATATGAACAAGCAGTAGTAGATCATATTATATCTTTTTTGCCAACAAGAAAACAAAAGATGTATACACCTATTACTACGCCTTTATCTAAAAAGGATGCAGAACAGGCACAGCAGGCTATAGTTCAGCTTGCTAAGGATTTAGGTAAAGCAGGAGAATTAAATTTAGATGATGTTTTAGCTAATAGTGAGATGATAGATTAAAACTGTTAATATAATTTTGTTATAAAAAAAAGCCTCTTACGAATTAATCATAAGAGGCTTTTTTTCTAGAATGTTTTTTATTATTGTCGTCCTAAAATTAAGTTAACCAAACTAACTACATCTAAAACATTAATTTCACCATCACTGTTAATGTCTGAACATTCACTATAATTATCAGGACAGTCAGCACATAAAATCAGATTTACTGTTAATACAACATCTAAAACATTAATTTCACCATCAGCATTAGCATCTCCTATAGCCTGACAGCCGCCACCAGAACCACCTCCTAAATCAACCTCTAGAGTTACGGTGTCATTTCCGCCATCACTAAAGTAAAGTTGTGCCATACCACCACCACCAACCTGCGCACTAAATATAACTCCCTCAGAATAAGTATGACTATCAGGAATCATTATAAAGCCCATATCGTCAATGAAAGCATCATGTACGGTAGCAAGATTATTTTCAGCATCAGTATAGGCGACTGATAATATCCCTGTTTCAGCATCAAAGGAAGGATTGCTTAATACAGGAGGTGTATTACCATTCTGAGTTTGAGTTGATAGAACTAACACTCCAAGATCTGATGTATCTAATATTTCTGTAGAAATATCTAAACCGCTTAATCCTGCAGATACATTAGCGCCAACTATTGCGACACCATTAAATGAATTAGGCCATTCACCCCAATCTGAATCATTAGTAATTATACTTAATAATGAAGATGCAGAAAAGGTATTGCCAGATGTTGAATAATCAAAATTTTCACTTAATACTTCAAAACCTCCAACTTCTCCAGTGGTTAAATCTCCATCAATTTTATAAACAGCAGGATATAATTGTCCAAACCCACCATTACCATATGCATAAGCATAGGCAACAGGATTTTCTGCATCAGGATTAACAATAGCAATTGAATATAAATTCCACGGACCAAAAAAACTTCCTTCATTACAACAGCTTCCATTTAAATTCATAGCAGCAAACAATTTATCATCGCTATAAGTAGCTTGTAAGCTTACTATATCTTGTCCGCTACCTGTTTCACCTGTAGCATCAGTAGCTACAGTAGCATATAAATTACTACTTGGAGGGAATGTATTAGCTTGATTATAAGGAGATTGTGAGACTGTGATTTGTCCAAAATCTAACCCCAAAGATTCTGAATCAACAGAGCCCTGTAAGTACCAATGTATATTATTTCCACCATCTGTTATAGTGGTGGCTCCCCATGTTGTTTCATATCCTTCTTGATCTAGCGGAAGCACCGTATTGTTTTGGACCCACGTATTTTGATTATCAGTTGAAACAAAAACACTAGCAGATGTATTTTCAGCCTGAGCCAGCTCCTCTGATAAATCAGCATGTGTTACAAAGTCTACTGATGGTGCTGATGAACATAAGTTCTCTAATAATTCTTCTCTTATTTGTGGCATAGCATCAGAGGCTTGATTTTTTGCAATCATGGCTTCTTGCCAAATTAAACCTAAAGCTTCTTTTAATAATCTATCCTGATTATTATCACTAAACAGTAATGTAGTTAGTGTAAATATAATAATTATAATTTTGTTCATAATGAATACCTTATTTATTATTTCTAGGGGAGAATATACTATAATATACTATAATAATAGAAAGAATATTTTGTTACAGGTTTTATCGACTAATTTTTGATAAGGTTAGAGATGCAATAGGCACACGATATGGAGAACAGCTTACATAATCAATGCCCATTTTAGATAAAAAATTAATTGACTTTGGATCACCTCCATGTTCTCCACAAACACCAATTTTAATTTTTGAATTGGTAGATTTTGCACGCTTGATAGCTATCTTAATTAGTTCTCCTACACCTGTTTCGTCTAAATGTTGGAAAGGGTCATTTGACAGGATATTTTGTTCTAGATATTGCGGTAAAAAAGAGCCTATATCATCGCGTGAAAATCCAAAGGTAGTTTGCGTTAAATCGTTGGTTCCAAAAGATATGAAATCTGCATGTTGAGCAATTTTATTAGCAATAAAACAGGCACGCGGCAGTTCAATCATCGTGCCAATTTTAATATTTAAATATTTTATTTTATGTTTAGTTTTAATTGTTTTTATAGTTTTAATTACAATCTTTTTTTGATTAATAAACTCTTCAATATTGCCTACTAAAGGAATCATAATTTCTGGTTTAGGTTTAAGCCCTTTTTTTAATAATTGAATTGTTGCTTCACAAATAGCACGGGTTTGCATTTCTGTGATTTCAGGAAATGTAATTCCCAATCTACATCCACGATGACCAAGCATAGGATTTAATTCATGTAAATTATCTATAATAGCTTCTAATTTTTTCACGCTAATTTTTAATTCTATTGCTAAATCTTTAATTTGTTTTTTTTGAGTTGGTAAAAACTCATGTAGAGGAGGATCTAGAAGCCTAATAGTAACAGGTTTAGAATCCATAGTTTTTAAGATCTGATAAAAATCTGTTTTTTGATAGGGTAATAGTTGCATAATTGATTCACGACGCTTTTTTTTATTAGGCGCTAAAATTATTTGTCGCATAATTTTAATTCTTTCTTTATCAAAAAACATATGTTCAGTTCTACATAAGCCTATTCCAGATGCACCCATATCTAATGCAGCCTGAGCATCTTTAGGTTGATCGGCATTCGTGCGTACCAGTAAAGCTCTTTTTTTGTTTAACATATTGAGTAAACTATTAAATATTATATTTTTTTTAAGAGCTGGTTTAATTAAAGGTAATTGTTTTTTATAAATTAAACCTTTTGATCCATCTAATGTAATCCAGTCTCCCCTTTTAATAATTTGCTGATTAAGAAATGCTTGATTATTATCATAATCAATAATCAGTTCATTACATCCTACGATGCAGCATTTTCCCCATCCTCGTGCTACTAGTGCAGCATGAGAAGTCATTCCTCCTCGAGAAGTCAAAATAGCATTTGATACAAACATGCCCTGTACATCTTCTGGTGATGTTTCTTCTCTAATTAAAATTACTTTATTTCCTTTATTGTATTGTTCTTCAGCATCTTGAGGATTAAAAACTACTTGACCTGTTGCACAACCTGGACCAGCAGGTAATCCTGCACCAACGGGGTTAAGGTTTTTTACTGTAGACTCATTAATAGTAGGTAATAAGATTTCATTGATATGGTCAGGTTCAATTTTTGCAATGATTTCAGATTGCGATTGTAATTTTTCTTTATACATATCTAATGCAATTTTAATTGTTGCTATTCCATTTCTTTTTCCAGTTCTTGTTTGTAAAATCCACAATTTTTGATTTTCAATTGTAAATTCTAAATCTTGCATTTCTTTATAATGCTTTTCTAATTTGCTTTGTACTTCATACAGTTCTTGATAGACTGCAGGCATTTGATATTTCAAATCTTTTTTAGAATTATTAAGAATTGGTTGAGGGGTTCTAATTCCAGCAACTACATCTTCGCCTTGTGCATTGGGCAACCATTCTCCAAAAAATTCATTTTCTCCAGTAGACGGGTTCCGTGTAAAAGCAACTCCTGTTGCTGATTTTTTTCCCATATTTCCAAAGACCATACACTGTACATTTACAGCAGTTCCCCATGTATGTGGTATATTTTCAATATTACGATATTCAAAGGCACGCTTACCATTCCATGATTTAAATACAGCCTCAATTGCTCCCCACAATTGAGTTGATGCATTATTTGGGAATTCTATTTTAAATCTTTGTTTAATAGTTTGATTAAATAAATCGCAAACTTCTATTAAAGCTTGTTCTGTTAAATCGCTATCATTGTTAAAACTGTATTTTCTTTTTGTTTCTTCTAAAATTTTTTCTAGCTCTACTCTAATACCAGGATGTTTAATTTGTGTATAGTTAGATTTTTCTATCACAACATCAGCATACATCATCATTAGCCTTCTTAACGAATCATAAACAAATTGTGGATTGTTAGTTTTTTTAATTAGGGCAGAAGTTGTTTTAGTAGTTAAACCAATGTTAAGCACGGTTTCCATCATTCCAGGCATAGATTGCCTAGCTCCTGATCTAACAGAAAACAATAAAGGGTTATTAATTCCTCCAAATTGTTTTTTCATATATGATTCTAATTTATTAATAGCTTCTGAAACCTGTGCTTTTAATCCTTTTGGAAATCTATTATGCTTCATGTAATAAGTGCACACATCAGTACTAATGGTAAACCCAGGAGGAACAGGAATTGATAGATTAGTCATTTCAGCTAAATTAGCCCCTTTTCCACCAAGCAATTTATTCATTGTAGCAGAACCTTCAGCTTTTCCATTTATAAAAGAATAAACGTATTTTTTCATTATTTCATTTTAACCTGATAGTATGATAGACACATTTTGCTGTATTGAGTTTTATAAATTACAATAGTCGTTTATATTTGACAATTATTATCGAATATTATTTTATATCAAATTATATCGCAGGATTTAATTGTAATTCGTCATTAATAGCATTAATTTATTATTGTGAAAATAATAATATTAATTAGGTTAAAAAAATTATGAAAATAAGTAGAATGAATAAAGGTAATTGGGGTAAGGTTAGAGCATTTTTTGATTTAACAACCCAAGACGGCTTTACAATTAAAGGCTTTAAATTAATTGAAGGCATCAATGGTTTATTTGTAAGTGTTCCTAGTCAAAAAGGCAGTGATGATGAATATTATGATACTGTTTGGATTGATTCTAAAGAATTACGAGAACAATTAAATTCATTAGCAATGTCTGAATATCAAAATCCATCTACTCAAAGTGTAGAGGCTCCTGTTGCAGACACTGCTTCTGTTGGTAATAATATGAAAGAAGACAAACAAGTTTCTAGCAGTTCAGAAAAAGCAGAGACTCCAGCTTTTTCTGATGATGATATTCCTTTTTAAATATGCGTTTTTTATTTTCCTCTATTGGTAAAAAAATTCAAATTGCTATATCTGGAATTTTTTTGTGTATATTTTTATTATTCCATTTAGGAAATAATGTTGCCTTATTTTTTGGTAGTGATACATTTAACCAAATGGTTGCGGTTTTAGAAAGTATTAAGCCTATTATTAGAGTAATGGAGTTTTCGTTATTGGCGATTCTACTATTACATATATCAAATGCTATATATCTTACGAGGCAGAATAAAGAAAAAATGCTATCTAAATATCAAGGAGGACTTTTAAATGATGCCAGCTCTGTCAATTCTCGTACAATGGTATTAACAGGTACGGCTATTTTGGCATTTTTAATTTTTCATTTGAGTTATATTTGGTATAGTTATCAGATTCATGAGCACTCAGATCATGGGGATACGTATTATTCCATATTAACACAAAATAAATTTGGTTTTTTGGGACATCGACTTACTGCTATACTTTATATTGTTTCTATTGCATTGATTGGGAGTCATTTAAAACATGGTTTTGAATCTGCATTGAAAACCTTTGGTATTTTAAAAAAATCAAAGCTTGGTTTTATTTATAATCTATCAATTTTATTTTGGCTGATTATACCCTTAGGATTTATTATAATAATACTATGCATCCAATTTAACATTATATAATTTTGCCCACATTTCCTGACTACACACTAACACATTTTTAGCTTAAAAATATTCTTGTCTACATGTCATATTGATAGAAATCCCTGTCTTATATTTATTTTTTAATTTTTTGCCCACACTATTCCTTTGGCTCGTTATTTGTCTCGTTTTTTATTTTTAATTTTTGCCTACATTATTCTTTTTTTTTAATATTGTCTGTATTAAGTTATTGGTATGCAAAAAGATCAATTGAAAATAGATTACGGTTATAATAATATTGAATTTAATCAATTTATTGAACAGCATCCTGTTATCCCAAAGGGTACGTTACAACTAAAAAGTAGAGGCTCCCTTTATTATTGGTATTATGCCTTAAGTGTTAATGTACCTAATCGAGTGGTTTATTTATGTAAGGCGTATATAGGTAAAAAGAACTCATTGTCTAGTTTTGAGCTTGCCTTATTAACGTTAAAAAATAAATATAAAAAATCTAATAAAAAGACTATATTAGAAGACAAGGTTCCAGATGTGCCACTGGATAAGAAGTGGTCAGAACATAAATTTAATATGAAGCTTGTAAATCCTGCTAATAAACGTAAATATACTGTAATTGTTGTGGGTACTGGCTTAGCGGGAGCATCTGCTGCTGCCTCTATGGCGGAACTAGGTTATAATGTGTTAGCTTTTTCTTATCATGAATCTCCAAGAAGAGCCCATAGTATTGCTGCTCAAGGAGGCATTAATGCAGCTAAAAATTATCAAAATGATGGTGATAGCACATATCGTTTGTTTTATGATACAATTAAAGGTGGCGATTATCGTGCTAGAGAAGCTAATGTGTATAGATTGGCAGAACTTAGCGGTAATATTATTGATCAATGTGTGGCACAAGGAGTGCCTTTTGCGCGTGAATATGGTGGACATTTAGACAATCGTTCTTTTGGCGGAGCTCAAGTTTCTAGAACCTTTTATGCTAGAGGACAAACTGGGCAACAATTATTATTAGGTGCTTATTCTGCATTGATAAGACAAATGAATTTAAAAAATGTACAATTTTTTCCTAGGCATGATATGATTGATTTGGTTACTATAGATGGGGCAGCTAAAGGAATTATTACAAGAAACTTATTAACGGGTGAAATTAAATCATTTCCAGCACATGCAGTCATTTTAGCTACTGGAGGCTATGGTAATGTATTTTATTTATCAACCAATGCCATGGCTAGTAATGTGACAGCTTCTTGGAGGGCGCATAAAAAAGGAGCATTTTTTGCTAATCCATGTTATACACAAATACATCCAACCTGTATTCCTGTAAGTAGCGATCATCAATCAAAATTAACCTTAATGAGTGAAAGTTTACGTAATGATGGTAGAGTTTGGGTTCCTAAGAAAAAAAATGATACACGCCTGCCTAGTCAAATTTCAGAAAATGAGCGAGATTATTATTTAGAGAGACTATATCCTTCATTTGGTAATTTAGTGCCAAGGGATGTTGCTTCACGGAGAGCTAAAGAAATGTGTGATCAGGGATATGGTGTTGGAGAAACTAAATTAGCTGTTTATTTAGATTTTAAAGATGTGATTGAACGGAATGGTTCACAGTGGGTTTCAGAAAAATATGGTAATTTGTTTGATATGTATAAACAAATTACAGGACAAAATCCTTATGAAAATCCAATGATGATTTATCCAGCAGTACATTATACTATGGGAGGTTTATGGGTTGATTATAATTTGATGAGTAATATGCCAGGACTACATGTTATTGGAGAAGCTAATTTTTCAGATCATGGCGCGAATAGATTAGGAGCGAGTGCTTTAATGCAAGGGCTAGCTGATGGTTATTTTGTGATTCCGTATACCATAGGCAATTATTTAGCTAACCAATCAAGCGATTTAGATATTGAACATCCTAATTATGCAGAATGTGTTCAAGAAAACAGAGACTCTATTAAAACTTTATTAAATATTTCAGGTACTAGAACTGTAGATGATTTACATAAAGAGTTAGGTAAAATCATGTGGGATAATGTAGGTATGTCAAGAAGCAAGAAAAGTTTAGAAACAGCTTTAGAATTAATTCCAAAATTAAAATCAAATTTTTGGAATAATATTAAAATTCCAGGGTTAAATAATGAATTTAACCCAGAACTAGAAAAAGCAGGACGATTAATTGATTTTATTGAATTGGGTGAATTAATGGCATTAGATGCTTTAAATCGTGAGGAGTCTTGTGGTGGACATTTTAGAGAAGAACATCAAACTGAGGAAAATGAAGCAAAAAGAGATGATGATAATTATGCATATGTTGCCGCATGGGAATATACTAAGTCACAACATGTCCTACATAAAGAGAAATTAAAATTTGAAAATGTTAAATTAGCAACGAGGAGCTATAAGTAGTGAAAATTAATTTAAAAGTTTGGCGTCAATCTAATAATTTAAAAGGACAATTTGAAGAACATTATATTGAAAATGTTTCTGAAGACATGTCTTTTTTTGAAATGTTGGATATGTTGAATAATACTTTAATTGAACAAAATCACGAGCCTATAGCTTTTGATCATGATTGTAGAGAAGGAATTTGTGGTACTTGTGGTGTGGTTATTAATGGTAAAGCACATGGGCCATTAAAAGGAGTAACGACTTGTCAGCTTCATATGCGTTCATTTGAAGATGGAGATACGTTAGTTGTTGAGCCCTGGAGAGCACCTAGTTTTTCTATAATTAAAGATTTGGTTGTAGATAGAACTGCGTTTGATAGAATTATGGAATCTGGTGGTTATGTATCTGTAAAAACAGGGGGAGCTCCTGATGCAAATGCGATCCCTATTTTTAAAGAAGATGCCGATCAGGCATTTGATTCTGCTACTTGTATTGGATGTGGTGCCTGTGTTGCTGCATGCAAAAATTCATCTGCGATGTTGTTTGTTGGAGCAAAAATTAATCAATATGCACAATTACCACAAGGGCAAGTAGAGCATCCATCAAGAGTACGTAATATGGTTACACAAATGGATGAAGAGGGTTTTGGAAGTTGTACTAATACTGGAGCTTGTGAAGCCGAATGTCCAAAAGAAATATCAGTTGAAAATATTATTAAATTAAACAAAGAATACTTAAAGCATAGCTTGGGTAAATAGAATTACTTAAGTTTAAAGGATACCGGAATATTAACCCACACACCAATTCGTTTTCCTTGTTGTTTTGCAGGAATCCATCGTGATTGTTGTACCGCTTTTAAAGCTTCTTTATCTAATGATTCAAAAACCCCCTTTACTATATAACATTTTTTAGCTTGCCCCTTTTTATTAATAAATGCAGCAATAATTACTCTACCTTCAATTCCTGCTTCTTTGGCTAATTCAGGATATTCAACAAAATCTTCTACCCTAAATCCAGGATAAGGCTGGGGCTCTACTTCACGCGCAATATATTCAAATTTCATATTATCAGTATTAGCTGCAGGGGCTTCCCAATCATCAAAATCTTCTAAATCTGTATCTTCAATGGTAATGTCTTCATCAAAAAATTCATCTTCAGATGCTACAGGAATAGATGGTCTTGGAGGAGGTTCCGGTAATTTAATTTGTTCTGTTTGTGGAATATCAAAAGTTTCGATTTCTTCTTGAATTGTTTTTTCAAATTTTTTTGCTTCACCTAAAAAACGAGGAAAAATATAAAATAAAATTGCTATTCCTAAAGTTACCCCTAGTGTTACTTCTCGAATTCTTACAGGATAATGGTCTAATAAAGGATCAACTCTCATAATTAATTAGCTATTTGTGACATTGCTGAATAGTTTAATTTTAAAGCCTGAGCTTTTTTTAGTTGTGTATGAATATCTGTTAGAGTTTCCATTACACTATTTTCATCTGCTTTTAATGATACGGTTAATTTAGGATCTTTAGTAATTTTTATATACATTGCTTCTCCTAAATCATTTATATTTACCAATTTATCATCTACAGATACCAGACCATCTTTTGTAGACCAAATATATGAAGTATGCCGTTTACTTTCTAATTTTTCGATTGTTTTTGCTCTAGGTAATACAACATCCAAACCTTCAAATTCTCGCATGACAGTAGTTACCATGAAAAAAATTAATAACATAAAAATAATATCAGGAAGAGATGAAGTTGATATTTCGCTTTTATTTTTATTTTTTCTTTCTAATTTCATAATTAATTATTGGGATTAGCAATTGATATTTTGGTTGCACCAGCTTGTTTTAGCTGATCCAATACTTCTATATAATACTTATATTTTGTTCTTTTAGTTGTTAAAACTGAAAAAATAATTTTTTCATTTTTATTAATTTTATCAATTGATTTTCTTTTAATATCTTTAATAGGAGTAGGTTTGTCATCAAATAGTACTCCTCCTTGATCATTAATTAGAACGTTAACAATATTATTTTTATTAACTTCCATTTCATTGCCTTCTGCAGGTAGAATTAGGCTAATACCTTTATCTAAAGATATTGTTGTTGTTACTAAGAAAAACACTAATAACAAAAAAGCAATATCTGACATTGAGGAAGAATTAACTTCCTGCATTGCTCCTCGTCTAGGCTTGGTTATCATGTTGGTTTCTTGCTTTATCTGAAATACCATGTATTAACATAGTAGAACTTTTTTGCATAGTAACAATTTGATTATCAATAATATACATTACAGCATTTTGTAGTAATTGAAGTATAACTGCTACAACTAAACCAAATGCTGTTGTTAATAATGCTACTGAAATTCCACCAGCAACTACAGCAGGAGAAATATCATTTGCCATTTTAATATCATTAAATGCTTGAATCATACCCCATACAGTTCCCAAGAAACCTAACATTGGTGCTGTTGCAATACATAATGAGATCCAAGTCATATTTTTTTCTAAGGCAGCCATTTCTATAGCACCTGATTGTTCAAGGCTTTTTTCAGCTTCTGCTGCACCTAAATGAGCACGTTCTAAAGCATTATAGCATAAATTTACAACAGGCCCAATTGTTCCTTCACACTTTGTTTTAGCTTCTTCAAAACCAGAAGTTTTAACGGTTTCACAAATCATTTCTGCAAAATCTTCTTTTGCAGATAATCCTTTTAATAGATGGTATAATCTTTCACCAACGAATACAAAACCAATAATAAAAATAAATAATATTGGCCACATAAAACTTCCGCCATCAATAAATAACTGTACCATTTAAACTATCTCCTTATTATTATAATAAATTTGCACACAATTTAAGAGTTATTTGTTGTTATTGAAAAACAATTTTTATTCTACAAATGATTTAGCAAGATGAAAGTTCTCTAATGCTGTTTGAAACTGTTTATCTGTTTTTAATCTAATATAATATCTATAATCCTTACCCCATAAATTAGCTGCTATTTCTGCTTGAATACGATTATTAATTAAATTCCAATCTATTAGTAAGCTATCTTCTGTATATTCAATCATATTATCATTAGCTTCATTTACTTTGTTTTTGAGCCAGTTTAAAAATTCAAATGAATCGAGTACGTTGCTTGTGCCCTGATTAAAATCTTTAAAAGAATTATATTTTTTATATTTTACTTTTATATCATCTGCATATTTGAACAGTAATCGTTGTGGACTATATAATATTTTTTGAGTACTTTTTGTAATATAATTATTATCTGTAATATGAATATCAGGAGTAATACCACCACCACCATATACAATTCTTCCTTTTTTTGTTTTATATGCTAAACTATCTATTTTAAGAGAATCTTGTTGTTCACGATTCTCTTTGTTTAAGTCTAAATAATAGTCATCTAAGGCATTAAAATCACGTTGTATCAATCGTCCAGAAGGCGTGTAATATCGGGCAATTGTAATACGAACTGCAGAACTATCTTTCAGATTATATTCCCTTTGTACTAATCCTTTTCCAAAACTTGTTTCACCAATGACTAGTCCGCGGTCTAAATCTTGTAGTCCTCCAGCTATAATTTCACTAGCACTAGCTGAAGATCGATTAATTAAAGCAATAATTGGTAGTGTTCTATCAGATTGATTTTTGTTTGCATAATATACCGTGTTTGCATTACGAATTCTACCAGTTGTATATAATAAGGTATCATTAGAATTAATAAATGTGTCTAATAATTCTAGCGCTGGCTGCATTGCACCCCCAGGATTACCGCGTAAATCTAAAACAAGTTGCTCCATTCCTAGTTCTTGAAGTGAATCAATTGCTGCATCCACTTCTAAGAAAGTTTTATTTCCAAATCGATTAATTAAAATATACCCAGTATTATTATTATATAGTAAGGCAGCTAATACGCTATGAATTGGAATTTTATCACGGATTAGTGTAATATCAAAATTTTCTACTCCTACACGTTTGATGGTAACATCTACTGATGTTCCTTTGGGTCCACGTAATTTTTTGACAATTTCATCTGTTGTTATTTTATAAGCAGATTCTCCATTAATTTTAACAATTTTATCACCGCTTACTAGTCCTGCTCTATCTGAAGGGGTTCCTGGAATAGGAGCAATAACAGTGATATACCCATCTAACATTGAAAATTCAATTCCAATACCTTCAAAATCACCCTGCATATTTTCTCTAACTTTTTTGAGTTCTTTACTCGGTATATACGAAGAATGAGGATCTAGTGTTTCTAATAAACCCCTAATAGCTCCATCAATTAATTCATCCATGTTCGCTTCTTCTACGTAGTAATTTTCTACGAGTTTTACTACTTGAGATAGAGATTTAATTTTATTAAAAAAATCTTTTGCAGAATTTCCATTTCCTGCAGAAACTAAAATAAAGCTGAAAAATAAAATAAATATTATAGACAGTACTGTTTTTTTCATAAACCTATTAAGATATTAGTGTCTATATTAATACAAATCTTATTTTATATACTAATATTTATGTATTTTTATGGTTGATTAATTACGCAATTTTTATTTTAATATGAGCCAATCAAAAAACAATACAATTTCTGTTTTTGGTGCAAGAGAGCACAATTTAAAAAATATCACTGTACATATTCCGCGTAATAAACTGGTTGTAATTACAGGTTTGTCTGGCTCAGGAAAATCTTCCTTAGCTTTTGATACTCTATATGCTGAAGGTCAGCGTCGTTATGTTGAATCATTATCAACTTATGCTAGACAATTTTTAGGGATGATGTCAAAGCCGGCTATTGATAATATTGAAGGTTTATCTCCAGCTATTTCTATTGAGCAAAAAACTAAAAGTAAAAATCCTAGATCAACTGTAGGAACCATTACAGAGATTTATGATTATTTAAGATTATTATATGCTAGAGTTGGCATACAGCAATGTTATAAATGTAATCAATTAATTTCTAAACAAAGTTTACAGCAAATTGTAGATAGTGTGTTACAATTTCCTGAAAGCTCCAAATTATATATTATGTCCCCTATCATTAAAGAACAAAAAGGAGAACATAAAAATTTAATTCAGAGCTTATTGTCGCAAGGCTTTATACGTGCAAGAATAGATGGAAAAATTATCAAATTAACTCCAGCAATAAAATTAGTAAAAACTAAAAAACATTCTATTGATATTATTATAGATCGTATAATTATATCTAAGTCTATTAAAGATAGGGTTACAGATTCTATTAACACTGCAGTACAATTAGGACAAGGAATGCTCTATGTATTGGTAGATGATAATAAGGAATATATGTATAATAAACATTTATATTGTTCTAAGTGTAGCATTTCTTATGAAGAATTAGAACCGCGATGTTTTTCATTCAATTCACCTCAAGGAGCTTGTTCTGCATGTTTGGGATTAGGCTCTGAAATGAAAGTTGACCCAGATTTAATTGTACCTGATAAAAGGAAAAGTTTATTAGAAGGCTGTTTAGCTCCATATAGAGATGTTGCAACAAGCGGTAAAACTTTAGGGAATATTATTAAAGAATTGTTAGATAAATATAACCTTCCTTATTCTGTACCATGGTATAAGATTCCTAAAGAAATTAGATTAATTTTATTATATGGTCAAAAATTAAAGAATTCATTTTATTCATTAAAAAATTTTGAAGGTATTATTAAGCATCTTGAAAGACGATACACACAAACACAATCTTCTTATATTAGAGAATGGATCGAAAAATTCATGGCTATTCAACCATGTAATCAATGTAAAGGAAGCCGCTTAAAAAAAACGCATACATCTGTATATATTAATAATATCAATATATATGAATTAGGTCAATTATCTATTACTGATACTTTAGTTTTTTTTAATAATTTAAAATTAAATAAAGCTCAACATACTATTGCTGATGGTATTATTAAAGAAATTATTAATAGATTATTATTTTTAGAAAATGTTGGTTTAGATTACCTGAATTTAAATCGTACAGCCACCACTTTATCAGGAGGAGAATCTCAACGGATTAAGCTTGCAGCACAAATTGGATTGAATTTAGTAGGCGTGATGTATATTTTAGATGAGCCATCTATTGGTTTGCATCAACGTGACAATCAACGTTTGATTTCAACTTTACAAAGTTTAAGAAATCTTGGTAACACGATTATTGTTATAGAGCATGATGAGGAAACAATGCGAGCAGCAGATTGGATTATTGATATTGGTCCAGGAGCAGGAATACATGGAGGTAATGTAATCGCTCAAGGTACACCCAAACAAATTTCTAAAGATAGTAAATCAATTACGGGGCAGTATTTATCCTGTAAAAAGAAAATTCAATATTCTTCTTCAAGACGCTTGGGTAATAAAAAATTTATTACATTAAAAGGAGCATGTGGCAATAATTTGAAAAATGTTAATTTAACAATTCCATTAAATAAATTTGTTTGTATCACAGGTGTTTCTGGTTCTGGAAAATCTACATTAATTAATCAAACATTATATCCTTGTTTGGCTCAGCAATATTATGGTAGTTCTGTGAAACCATTAAAAAATGATGGTTTAGATGGTATGCTTTATTTAGATAAGGTTATTGAAATTAATCAATCCCCTATTGGAAAAACACCAAGATCTAATCCTGCTACTTATACTGGATTATTTTCTGATATTAGAGAATTATTTACTAAGGTAGAAGAAGCAAAAATACGTGGTTATAAACCTGGTCGTTTTTCGTTTAATGTTAAAGGTGGTAGATGTGAGACATGTCAAGGGATGGGTGTGGTAAAGGTAGAAATGCATTTTTTGGCAGATATGTTTATTACGTGTGATGAATGCGATGGAAAAAGATTTAATAGAGAAACATTAGAAATTTATTATAATAAAAAAAATATTCATTCTATACTAGAAATGTCAATAGAAGAAGCTTATGATTTTTTTATTAATCATAAAAGCATTCAAAGAAAATTAGATACTTTATTAAAAGTTGGTTTAGGTTATATTAAATTGGGACAGAGAGCCAATACTCTATCAGGAGGAGAATCTCAAAGAATTAAATTGGCTAAAGAGCTGTCTAAGATATATACAGGTAGAACATTATATATTTTAGATGAACCTACAACAGGATTGCATTTTCAAGATATTCAATTATTATTAGATGTTTTGCATGATTTAACAGATAATGGGAATACTATTATTGTTATTGAACATAATTTAGATGTTATTAAAACTGCAGATTGGATTATTGATATTGGTCCTAATGGTGGTGATAATGGTGGAAAAATTATTGGTGAAGGCACTCCTGAAGATTTGGTTAAAACTAAAAATTCTCATACAGCAAAATATTTAAAACCCATGTTATAATCATGAACAAAAATTGGAAACAAAAAAAAATGCTACAACAGCCAAACTGGCCTTCTGATGATTTAGTTCCTATTTTAGAACAAATTCAATCTTATCCCAATTTAGTTTCAATTAAAGAAATTAAGAGTTTAAAACAACATCTTGTTAATGCTTCTCAAGGAGAAGGCTTTATTATTCAAGGTGGCGATTGTGCAGAAACATTTATTGATTTTAATGCGACCATGATTGAAAATAAATTAAAAATTTTATTACAAATGTCTGCTATTATTCAATATATAACTAAAACTAATATTATTAGGATTGGTAGAATTGCAGGTCAGTTTTTTAAACCACGAACCAATGAATTTGAAATTAGAAATAATTTAAAATTACCCTCTTATCGTGGAGATGGAATTAATAGTCTTGAGTTTTCTAAAGAAGCAAGAAAGCATAATCCTAAAAGATTATTGCAATCATATCATCAATCTGCAGCAACAATGAATTTAATTAGAAATTTAACTATGACAGGATATGCTCATATTAATAATATTAAATCATGGAATTTTTCTCCCTTAGAAAATACTGAATATGTTAAAAAATATAATATGATTGCTAAACAAATTCAAGATATTTTAACCTTTACGCATCATGGCAATAATAGTCTTTTCCCAAATTTATTATATAATACAGTTTTTACATCGCACGAGGCATTAGTTTTAGATTATGAAAATGCTTTTATTGCAGAAGAAAACAAAAAATATTATGATTGTTCTGGGCATATGTTATGGGTTGGTGATAGAACGCGTTTTATTGGTTCTGCTCATATTGAATTTGTCTCTCAAATTGAAAATCCTATAGGTATTAAAATTGGACCAAAAATTAGCATTGATGATATTTTATTATTATGCCAAAAAATTAATCCTCAAAATCAACATGGAAAAATTTCTTTTATAATACGTTTAGGTATAAATTATATGCAGGATTTATTGCCTAAATTAATTGATGAAGTAGAAAAGCATTCCTTGAATGTATTATGGCTTTGTGATCCTATGCATGGAAATACAATTCTTACAGATAAGGGTATTAAAACCAGAAATTTTGATACAATTAAAAAAGAAATAGAGTTGTTTTTTCAAATTCATAATCAATATGGTACTATCCCAGGAGGATTACATTTCGAATTAACAGGTGATAGTGTAACAGAGTGCATAGGTGGCATTAAAAACATTCAACATCAGGACTTAGATGAATATTATCAAACGGCATGTGATCCTAGATTAAATAATGAACAAAGTTTAGAGATGGCATTTTTAACTGCAGAGTTATTGCAAAAAAGGAGAAATAATAGTGAATAATTTATTAATTACAGGTTATGGTGATGACTTAAATATTAATGGTATTAGATTAGGAGATTTATCTCCTAAAGATCATGAAACGATTGAATTGGATAAGGGAGGTCAAAATTATAGTCCTTTAGAAAATGTTGTAGTCTCTCATGTTAAAGATTCATCTACATTAATTTGTAGAAAACCTGCTAAGAATGAAATTGATAAATATGTTGAAGAGGAGTTATTAGATGGTTTATGTTGTTATTCTGCAGTTAATCAAGGTCAATTAAATCAAACGATTGTAGATGCAGTAATTCATCATTTAAATAATGAAAAAATTCCAACTGTTCCACGATCTATTAGACATAAATATATGAGTGGTTTTTTATTAGCTAGCACAGCTTTTACAGAAATGGATCGAGTAGTACCAAAAGTTGCTGGTGTAGAATCTTGGGAATTGACTTTTAAATTATGTAGACGTTGGGGTTATGAGGTTAAAAACATTCCTGCAAATAAATGTATTATTGTTGGTGCTACAGGAAATTTTCATGGGAGGTCAATGGCTGCTACTTCTATGTCTGATGACCCTGATACGCAAAATAATTTTGGCCCATTTTTACCAGGGATAGAGCTTGTTCCTTTTAATGATTTTGATGCATTAAAAAAATTGTTTGAAGAAAAAGGAGAATATATTGCTGCTTTTTCTGTAGAGCCTATTCAAGGTGAGGCCGGAGTAATTATTCCAGATGAAGATTATTGGCCAAAAGTAGCCAAACTTTGTAAAAAACATAATATATTACTAGCTTTTGATGAAGTACAAACAGGATTTGGAAGGACGGGTAAAAATTTTGCTCATCAACTATATAATGTGAAGCCAGATATTATGGGTTGTGGTAAAGCTGCAGGAGGAGGCATATTACCTGTATCATTTGTAGCAGGAAGAGATGATGTTGTAGGAGTTTTAACACCAGGATCAGAGGGCTCAACGTTTGGAGGATATCCTTTAGCATCAGTTGTAGGAATTTATGCTATTAAATCTTTAATTGATGAACAATTAACTCAAAATGCAAATATTAGAGGACAACAATTAATAAGTGGATTAAATCAGATTAAAAATGATTTTCCAGATAAAATTAAAGAGGTTCGAGGTAAAGGATTATTAACAGCATTTGAAATGCATAATGCAACTCATTTAGATGGTCATAAGGTATCTGTTAATTTGTTATCTCAAGGTATTTATGCTAAAGAAACACATCATAGTACGGTTCGTTTAGCTCCAGCCTTAACTATCAATGAATCTCAAGTTAATACTTTATTAACTGCAATTAGACAGGTAATAAAAGATATATAATAGTTTGTTAAAATTTATTAAACTATAGTAATTAATTTGTTTTATTTTTAGCTATGTATAAAATATTTTATATCTTATTTCCTATATTATTATTATCATGTAAGAGTGATGCTGAATTAGCTATGGAAAGAGGTATTGCTCTGTATGATTGGAATAAGCTAGATCAGGCTATTATAGAGTTTAATAAAGTAAAATATTTACTTAATTATACGAAAGATGAATCATTGGCCTCTGTTGAATTATTAGCTCAGGCCCATTTTAATTTAGGTATTACTTATGCTAAAATGCATTTGTATTCTCAGGCAGAGCAAGAGTTATTAACTGCCATTGAATTAATTCCTAGTAAAGAATATCGCGATGTATTAAATATGGTGCGTTCAAAAATGCAACCGGCATCTGATAATACTCAGTCTTAATTATCCAGTAATATCTTCTCCACCATCCACTCGGATTACATTTCCTGTCATCCAACTAGATTGATAATCTGCTAATAGTGCGATGATTTCACCAATATCATTAGGTGTAGTTAAGCGTTGATGCGGGTTGTTACTAATTGCTTGTTGAATCATTTTATCTGACCCTGGAATTTTTCTTAATGCAGCAGTATCAGTAACGCCCGCCTGTATTGCATTAACACCAATTTTGTAAGGAGCAAATTCTAAGCTTAATTGTCTACAAATTGATTCTAGGCCTGCTTTAGCTAGACTAACAGCGCCATAGCTTTGCCAATTCTTTCTACCTCCAGCACTAGTCATTGCTATAATTTGACTACCTTCAGAGAATAAATTGTTTTTAAATACAGCTTGTGTCCAATATAAAAGATTGTTAGACATAACATCCAAAGTCATATCTAAGTTTTTTTTATATAAATGATTATCATCTTCACTAATCATTGGTTTTAGTGTTCCAAATGCAATAGAATGAATTAACATTTTTATATTTATATTTGATTTAGAAGATAATTCATTAATAGCAAGTTTAATTATATCTTCATTGGCAGCATTTCCTTTGTGGAAGATAACTTGGACACCATGTTCCTCTAATGTGTGCTTTAGTGTATCGATTTCGTGCTGTTTTTTTCTTAAATAAACACCATAAATATTTATGCCTTTTTTAGCAAGAGATTGTGCACATGCAGCACCAATACCACTAGATGCACCTAATATAATAGCCCAATTATTCATATATTCTTTTATAATTACATATATAATTCTTATTATAAAATAGTAATTATTCGAATATTAGTATATAAATAAATTTTAATATTATGAAAGTTGGCATTATAGGCTTACCAAATGTAGGAAAATCTACTATATTCAATGCATTAACAGCATCGGATATACCTGCTAATAATTATCCTTTTTGTACTATCGAACCAAATGTAGGTATTGTTCCTGTTCCAGATTCTAGATTAGATCAAATTAATCAATTTATTGAAACAAATAAGATTTTATCTACAGTAATAGAATTTGTAGATATAGCAGGTTTGGTTAAAGGTGCTAGTAAAGGAGAAGGTTTAGGAAATAAATTTTTATCTCATATTCGCAATGTAGATGCTATTGTTCATGTTGTTCGTGCTTTTGAAAATAGTGATATTACGCATGTTGAAGGTGATTTGAACCCTCTTAGAGACATTGAAATTATTGAGACAGAATTACTTCTTAAAGATATTGAAAAATTAAATAATCGTTTAGAGAAAATTAAAAAAATTAGTAAGTCAGGCGATAAATTGGCTATCCAAGAAACAAAATTATTAGATCAGGCTATTGTAGAATTAAATAATGGTAATATGTTAAATCATTTTGATTGTTCTGATGCAGAACGAAAAATTATTAAATCATGGTTTTTATTAACTGATAAACCAATTATATATTTATGTAATGTAGATGAAAAAACAATACAGTCTGAAGCTGATTTAAATGCTTATCAAAAAGTTCAAGAATATGCTGAAGCTAACAAAAACCATTGTTTAATGATTTGTGGACATTTAGAAATGGAAATTTCTAAAATTATAGATAATAATGATAAAAAAGATTTTTTAGATATGTATAATTTATCTGCTTCAGGATTAGATAAGTTGATTTCATTAGCATATAAGCAATTAGGTTTAATTACATTTTTTACAGCAGGAGAACAAGAAATCAGAGCATGGACTATTCCAAATAAATTTTATGCACCTCAGGCAGCTGGAACTATTCATACAGATTTTGAAAAAGGTTTTATTAAGGCTGAAGTTTATCATATAAGTGATTTAATAGAATTTCATTCAGAATCTATTTTACGTGAAAAGGGTAAAATTAGACAAGAAGGTAAAGATTATATAATAAAAGATGGCGATATAATCTTTTTTAAATTTAATGTTTAGTGAACTTATTCTTTATATGGAATAATTATCCATGCTATAAGATAAACTATTAATCCTCCACCTAGAAATAAAGCAACTAAAAATAATAGTCTAATAATAATTGGATCTATATCAAAGTAATCTCCAATTCCTATGCATATTCCAGCAATTTTTTTATTTTTTTTACTGCGATATAATCTTTTCATAATAATTCCTTACATTGTTTAATGAAATTAAGAATTTTTTTATTAATTATTGGAGTATCTTGATTGGTATCAAATATATTATGATGTGCATGTTTTACTTCTAAAATTTTTTTGTTTGTTGATGATACCATCGAATGCACGATTTTAACATTTTCTTTAATTGACACTCGATCATTTTCTGAATGTATTATTAGTATAGGCGATTTAACATCTTTTAATTTCTTTAATACTACATTATTCATTTTTCTAAATTGATTTAACGCAATTAGAGGATATTCTTTATATCCGTAAAAGTTAATAGTATCTCTTATTTCTTTAGGGAAAGCTAATTTTTTTGCTCTTTTTCTCAAAAAATGGCATAAAACCGTATTAAGATAATTAGTGCTAAACGTTAATTTAAATTTTAATACTGTCCCACCTATAATTATGCCAGATACAGGGAATATTGAAGCTAAATATAAGCTGATTACCGCTCCCATACTACAGCCTATAATAAAAACTTGATCTGAAGTTGAAAACAATTTAGCTAATTCAATTTTTGAACAATCTAACCAATCATTATATGAATATTTATTACAATCATCTACATTGGTTCCATGACCAGGTAAATTCTTTAGGACTACATGATAACCTTTTTGATTCAATAAATCAGCTAATACCTTTAATTCGTATGTTGTGCTTGAAAAACCATGAATTAAATATATACCAATTTTACTATCGGGGTTAAATTCATAATTATTAGGATCAAAGCGATTCATTCTTTAATTAAGGACATTGATTTTAGATGTTTAATATTAATAATATGAAAGGATAAATAATATAGCAAATATTGCTTAAGAGTATTTAGTTCATCAATTGTATAATGTATATTATCATTTAATACATTAATATGAGTATTTGATATTTTTTTAATGAGCTGTAATAATTGTGTCGTTAATATTAAAGGCTTATAGTAATTATGCGGCTGTGTACATTTTGAACAGGTTAATTGTCCAAGAGTAAAATTATAATTTGCTTGTTTTAGGTTTGTATTGCATGATGCGCAGTGTTCAGTAATGGGTTGATATCCTAAATATTTTAATAGTTGAATTTGAAAAAAAACATAGTATATATGTATATCTTGATGATTAGATAAATCAATTTTATTTAATACCTTTTTTATCAGTCTAAAAATTATTTTATTTGGATTATCTGTAGTACAAATTTGATTAGCTATATCAATAATATTATATGATAAGATAATTTTTTTGTAATCTTGATGGATTTTAAAAAAATGCTGATTGATAGATGCTTCTTTTAAAATTTGTATGTTACGCCCTGGTTTATAATAATAATGTAAATCAACAAACTGCGCTGGTTGTAAAATAGCTCTATTCGGATTTTTTAATGTGCGAGCGCCTTTTGAAATAATACTTAATTTTCCATATTCTTTTGTAAATAAATTGCAAATTAAACTGGTATCACCATAGTGGCGTGTACTTAGAATTAAGGCTTCAGAATTATAAATCATTAATATGCTTTTGCAAAGATTACATTAAACTTTGCAGGTTTAGATGTGTAGATACATTGTAATTCTTGTGTGCTCTGTGTAAATGGAATACATCTAATTGTAGCATTGGTTTCATTTTTAATATTTTCTTCTGTTTGAGCATCACCATCCCAACCACATTCAATGAAAGCTCCTTTATTAATTAGTTGTTTAAATTCATCATAAGAATGAGTTTGAAAAGTATTTTGTTTTTGAAAATCTAATGCGTTATTAAATAAATTATTTTGAATATCTTGTAGGGTGTCATTGATTTTTGATGTCAATAATGTAATATTATCTATCATTTTTATAGAATTATCGCGTCTTACTAAAGTGATATTTTGTTTTTCCATATCACGTACACCTACTTCAATTCTAATGGGTACCCCTTTCATTTCCCATTCATTAAATTTATATCCAGGAGATAATTTTTGTCGATTGTCAAAATAATATGTGATATTATTATCTTTACAATAATTCATGGTTTGATTTAAATAATTTTGAATTTTTAAAAGATCTTCCTCTGTTTTAAAAATAGGAACAAAAACTATTTGAATTGGAGCAATGTTTGGAGGTAGTCGGAGGCCTTTATCATCACCATGCACCATAATTAGAGCACCAAGTAATCTTGTACTAACTCCCCAGCTTGTTGCGTAAACATATTTTTCAGTATTATCAATATCTTGAAACTTTACATCAAACGCTTTGGCAAAATTTTGCCCTAAATAATGTGATGTGCCTGCTTGTAATGCACGTTTATCTCCCATCATTGCTTCTATGCAATATGTATCATCTGCACCTGCAAACTTTTCAGCTTCTGTTTTTTTACCACAAATTACAGGAATTCCTAAAGTATTTTGTACTACAGATTCATAAATATTTAAAATTTTTAATGTTTCCTCTTCTGCTTCTTTTGCAGTTTGATGAGCCGTGTGCCCTTCTTGCCATAAAAATTCACTTGTTCTTAAAAATAAACGAGTACGCATTTCCCATCGCACAACATTGGCCCATTGATTAATTAAAATAGGTAAATCACGATATGAATTAATCCATTTTCTATACATAGACCAGATGACAGTTTCACTAGTTGGTCTTACAATAATTTCTTCTTCTAATTTAGATTCTGGATCTGGAATTAAATCTGTTTTATCTTCATTATGAGTTAATCTTGAATGAGTAACAATAGCACATTCTTTAGCAAAGCCTTCAACATGTTCTGATTCTTTAGCCAGGAATGATTTAGGAATAAATAATGGGAAATAGGCATTAATATGTCCTGTCTTTTTAAATTCTTTATCTAAGGTATCTTTTAATTTTTCCCATAATTGATAGCCATAAGGACGGATAACCATTGTCCCTTTAACAGGACCATAATCAGCTAATTCTGCTTTTGTAATTACATCTGTATACCATTTAGAGTAATTTTCACTCTTTGGAGTTACGCCTTTTGACATTTTAACCTCTTATTTTTCTAAAATTAATTTAATAGCTTTAATTACTTTTTCAATATCATTATTTAAAAACCCAAAATGTGTTGCTATTCTGAAACGTCCATTTCCCTTAGAATCAATTTTAATATTTTGTTTTAATAGTTCTTTAAGGAACAATTTTTCAGATACTATTTTAGTGTCTAAATCAAAAAATACTAAATTAGTCGATATATGATTTAAATCAATTGTAATACCTTTAATTGATTTTAATTCTTGTGCTAATATTGTTGCGTTGTCATGGTCTTCTTGGAGTCTATCAATCATGTGTTCAAGAGCATAAATTCCTGCTGCAGCCAGTATTCCTGCTTGCCTCATTCCCCCACCTAATGACTTACGTAATCTCCTAGCTTGTTTTATAAAATTGATATTTCCCATAATGAGTGATCCAGAAGGACAGGCTAATCCTTTTGATAGGCAACACGTAATACTATCAGCTCTTTGTGCTAATTTTTCAACAGATTCATTTAATGCAATTGATGCATTAAAAATTCTTGCACCATCAATGTGCATTTTAATTTGGAATGGTTTAATTGCATCTGCAACATCATTAAAATAGTCTGATTTGATTGGACTCCCATAGCATAAATTATGAGTATTTTCTAAGCACAATAATCGGGTAACAGCATGATGAGAATCATCATTTTGATAAATTGCATTTACAATTTGATTTATATCAATAGTTCCATCATCATTGTTAGGAACTTGGTGAGAATGAATTCCCCCGAATACTGATGTCCCCCCTGCTTCATATTTAAATATGTGAGATTTATTACCTAAAATAAGTTCTTCTCCTCTATTGCAATGTGATAATACAGAAATTAAATTTGCCATGGTTCCAGATGGAACAAATAAAGCCTTTTCTTTACCAAATATTTTGGCAGCTTTTTCTTCTAATAAATTAATTGATGGATCTTCACCATAAACATCATCTCCAAGNGGAGCCTGGAACATAAAATCTTTCATGGCTTTTGATGGTAGAGTTACTGTATCACTTCTTAAATCAATCATATAATAATAGAGTTATTATTTAATATAATAAATTAGGTAATTTCTTTCCATAATACATTACTTTTTATATATGGAATCATATAATCTTATCAATGCAAATATTATTACTTTAGATTCATCATTAAAGGGTGCTAATTCATTAACAGTTTCTAATGGTAAGATTGAATCTATTAATCAAATTAATAGCTCTTATAAAACACTTGATGTAAATGGATATACTGTTATTCCTGGTTTTATAGATGCTCATTTTCATCTGAAAAATTTTGGGAAACGTCTAGAGATGCTCAATTTAAAGGGTCTACAGTCTTTAGAGCAGATAGAACAAATAATTAAATTAAAATTAAGAGACTTAAATTCCAATGAATGGTTGATTGGTTTTGGTTGGGATCAGAATTTATGGGTGTCTAAAGACTATCCCTCTTCTAGGTTTTTAAATAAAATTTCTCCAGATAATCCGGTATACCTTACAAGAATTGATGGACATTCTGCATGGGTAAATGATTGTGCAATTAATATTACCCAATATTCTATTGATGAAATTAAAAATCAAGCAGGTGCAGATGTTGTTAATGGATGTATTATGATTGATAATGCAATGAATTGTTTTAAGCAATATTTACCTAAAGAAACAAAAGATCAGGTTAAAAAATGGATTAAAACAGCTATAAATAAGACAATGCAGATGGGTATTACGGGAGTCCATGATGCGTGGCAAGACTCTACTATTGTATTAGCAGTTCAAGAGTTAATTGAAGAGGGAAATTTTCCCATTCGTTGTTATGGTATGTTAGGAGGAAACGATAAAAATTTATTAAATCAGTTTTTTAATCAAGGACATTACGAAAGTGATTATTTAAAAATACGTTCAGTTAAGGCATTTGTTGATGGAGCATTAGGTAGCCGAGGGGCAGCATTACATGAACCTTATTGTGATGATAGGCATAATTGTGGATTAATTTTAATCTCTCAGGATGATTTCCAAGAATTAGCTAGAGAGTGTTATCATTATAATTTTCAACTTAATACACATGCAATTGGTGATAGAGGTAATAGCTATGTTTTAGATCATTATAGTAAATTTTTAAAACCTGATAATAATAGACGTTGGCGTATTGAACATGCACAAATGGTTGCAGATTGTGATTTAAGCCGTTTTAAAGATTTTAGTATTTTACCCTCTATGCAACCTAGTCATTGTACAAGTGATATGCCGTGGTTGAATGATCGCATAGGACCAGAAAGGCTTTCTTTAATTTCTAGATGGCAAACATTTATTGATTTAGGGCTAAAAATTCCAGGCGGTTCAGATTGTCCTATTGAAACAGGAAATCCTTTATTTGAATTTTATGCTGCNGTAACACGCCAAGANCATCAAGGGTTNCCAGTTGGAGGNTGGCAATCTCAAGAAAAAGTAAATCATTTAAATGCTTTAAAAATGTTTACTTCATGGGCTGCATATGGTGGTTTTGATGAAGCAACACGTGGAAAAATTAAAGTTGCATATGATGCAGATTTAACTATATTATCAAATGATTTATTGGATATACAGACAGAGCAAATTTTAGAAACAAAAATTTTAGCCACTATTGTAAATGGAAAAATAATTTATAATCAATTATAAGAGAGAATAAAAAATGAAAAGAATAGAATATATCAAATTTGGTGGACCTGATGTATTGCAAGTCAGGGATTTTAATTTAAATGACCCTTTAGATGATGAGGTCCAAATTCAGACACATTTTGCAGGTATTAATTTTGCAGAAATCATGACAAGAATGGGCTTATATCCTGGAGCTCCTAAGCCCCCTAGTTCAATAGGAGGTGAAGCTAGTGGTGTTATTACTAAAACAGGAAAAAATATTCAAGATTATGCAGTAGGTGATAAAGTGATGGTATTTGCTCCTTTTAGAAGTTATTCATCTCATATTAATATTAATGAACAAATGTTAATGAAATTACCTGAAAGCTTTTCATTAGATCAAGGGGCAGCATTTCCGGTTATTTATATGACGGCATATATGATGATGTTTGATCTAGGTAATTTAAAAAAAGATGAAATATTTTTTATTCAAGGTGCAGGTGGAGGTGTTGGTACTGCAGCAATTCAATTGGCTAAATCTGTGGGAGCCAAGATTATTGGTACAAGTTCAGGTTGGAAACATGAACGTTTAAAAAATATGGGTGTTGATTTATGCATTGATTATAATACGGAGAATGTAAAAGAAAAAATTATGGATTATACTAATGGATATGGCGTTGATTTAATTATTGATCCAGTAGGAGGAAAACAGTGGTCTGAGAGTTATAGCATGTTAGCTCCTATGGGTAAATTAATTGTATATGGAAATCAAAATTTAGTACAAGGAAAAACTCGATCTACATTAGCCTTAGCTAAGGAATTTTTTAGTATGCCTAAAATTAAACCTTTTGAAATGATTGGTCAAAATAAGGCAATTATGGGTTACCATTTAGGTAGATTAAAGGGTGCTGAACATAAAATAAAACGTGCTATNTTAGGGATTTATAAGATGATTGAACAAGGGGATGTGAATCCNGTNNTTGGAAAAGTCTTTCCATTTGANCAGGNCTCACAAGCACATGAATATATTCAAAAAAGGAAAAATTTTGGTAAAGTCTTATTAGATTTTACAGTATCTTAATACTATGCATTTTGATAAAGCTTTTATTATAGGATTACCCAGTCATACCAATAAGCGCCTTGAACGTTGTTTTAAGCGTTGTGAAAGAGAAGGTGTGGATGCTAAGTTGTGGTCTGGAATTTATGGTCCTGATGTAGATATTCAAGATTATCAAAACAAGGGTTATTTGGCATCAGATTTTGAGTTACAACTTCCTGGCAGTTTAGGTTGTATGCTGAGTCATATTACACTATGGGAAACTTTAGAAAAAGATCCTGATTGTGAGATTGCATTGATTTGTGAGGATGATATTTTATTAAAGGATAATTTTTTAAAAAATTTAGCTGCTATTCCATGGTCTGAGGTTCCAGATGACTGGGATATTATTAAATTATCATATCACAAACCTGATGGGAAGCAGGTTTCAGACCATATTATAAAACCAAGCTTAAGCACTAAACGTGGTACAAANAGTGGCACGTTTTGTTATTTAATGAAAGCTTCGAGTGCGCAAATTTTAAAGGGTATATTGACTCCCTATAATGGTAAGCGTTCTATGGATGTATTATTACGAGAAAATTTTAGTCAATTTAATCCNTATTTAACTAAGAATATATTAGCAATTGAAGAGAGATATCGTTANTCTATTCGGAAAGATTTAAATTTACGTGTTAAAAAATCTACAGTTTTAGATAGACTGTTTGTTAANATNACTAAGNTCTTTTTCNCTTAGATTGTTAAATATTTAAGATAATATTTATTATGATTCCAGGGATTATTGTCTTTATGGTCTAGATTAGCTTCAGGAAATCCTATCCATGGATATTCAGTTGTTTGATAAGGCTGGGCATAAATCAACTGCAACATAAAAATAATAAGATATTTTTTCATACTGTAAAGTTTATTATATATCCAGTAAATTTTCTNATATTTAATACTGAATCATTATTTAAAAATAAATATTGTCCCTTGATACCATTTAACTGACCTGTAATTTGAGGGATTTTATCAAAATTTAGTGATTTGATTTTTTCAGGTTTAGTTAAAATAGGATAATTTAAATTGATAACATCTTCATTTGTTGTTATAAATTTATGATATTCAGAACTTAGATTTTTTATTAGGCTCTCTTTTTCTTCTAATAAATTTAAATTAGGATATTCTCCAAGTAGCATACGTCTCCAGTATGTACGATCTGAAATATGTTGACTTATTTCTTTTTCTATCATGCCTGCTAAATAACGATTAGGTGTTTTTGCAAGTATCAGCGCATAATGGGCACCTTGATCAATCCAACGTGTTGGTATTTGTGTGTGTCGTGTTACNCCTACTTTTAAATTACTAGTTAATGAAAGATAAATATATTGATCTTGCAGGCAATGTTTTTCTGCCCATTTCATATCACGCGCTTCACCCTCATGAGCTCTACATAGCTCTGGTTTTAGAATACATTCAGATGTTTTTGGGCTTGAAATAAAACATGGATAACAGTACCCTTGCATAAATGTTTTTTTAATTTTAGCATCACATTCCACACATCTAATTTCTCCTTCAAATTCAAATGTGACAGTTTTTCCAATGAGATTATTTAATGGAACTTTATTCTCACCGATTGGTAAAGTATATGAAATAGGTGAGTCTAAATTGTTAATTAATTTTGATATTTGGCCTGTATATTTAGACATTATTTAATATAGTAATATATTAAATAATAATATANCTTGTATAATAGGATAATAATATGTGTAAGTTTAAAAAGTAGTAATTTGCATTATTTTAAGGAAAGTATTTTTAAAGTATGAGTAATAAAAATTTAATTATTGTTGAGTCACCCTCAAAAATTAAAACCTTAAAAAAGTTCTTGGGTAATGAGTATCAAATTGAGGCTTCAGTAGGTCATATTAGAGATCTTCCTAAAAAAAATTTAGGAATTGATCTTGATAATAACTTCACCCCTAAATACGAAGTTTCAGATCGAAGCAAACAGGTAGTTAAAAATCTTAAGAGTGTTTTAAAGAAGGTAGATACAATTTATATTGCTACGGATCCAGACCGTGAAGGTGAGGCTATCGCCTGGCATTTAATTGATGAATTAAAACCAAAAATTCCAGTTAAAAGGATGGTATTTAATGAAATCACGAAGAGTGCGATATTAGATTCATTACAAAATATTCGAGAGATAGATTTGAATTTAGTGAATGCTCAAGAATGCAGACGATTTTTAGATCGTTTATTTGGATTTTTAGTATCAAAAGAGTTGTGGTATAATGTCAAAGGAGGCTTATCAGCCGGCAGAGTACAAAGTCCTGCTGTTAAAATTTTAGTTGATAGAGAAAAACAAAGATCTAAATTTATTAAAAATGAATATTGGAGTTTGCAGGGTAATTTTAAATCAGAAAAAGGTCAGATTTTTTCTAGATTAGTTTCGATTAAAGGGGAAAAACTTGCAATTGGGAATTCATTTAATAAAGAAACGGGTGAATTAAGTGCAAAAAATACAATTATTTTAGATCAAGAAAAGGCTGAAAGTTTAGTTCATTCTTTATCTTCTAATAATTGGAAAGTGACAGATTTAGAAACTAAACCACAGAAGCAAAATCCATATCCTCCATTTATCACATCTACATTACAACAAGAAGGTATTCGGAAATTACGGATGAATTCTACTCAAATTATGCGTGTAGCTCAAGGGTTATATGAAAATGGATATATTACTTATATGAGAACAGATTCTATACATTTATCTGTTGAAGCCTTAAATGCTTCACGTAAAGTAATAGAGCAAAAGTATGGTAAAGAATATTTACCTAAAAATGCTAGGGCATATAAAAGTAAATCTAAAAATGCACAAGAAGCACATGAGGCAATTAGACCCTCAGGGTCATCCTTTAAGGATCCTCAAGATTTAAAAAAGATTTTAACTGATGCAGAATATAAGGTATATGATTTAATTTGGAAACGTACTGTTGCATCTCAAATGAATTCAGCACAAATAGAACAAACAAAATTACAGATATCAGATGGAGAGCATGTTTTCTCAGCAAATGGTAAAACAATTGTTTTTCCAGGATTTCTACGAGCGTATGTAGAAGGCTCAGATGATCCTGATGCAACATTAGATGATATGGAAAAAACTTTGCCAAAAGTAAATATTGGAGATTCTGTATTTTGGGATGACATTATTCCCAAACAACACTTTACTAAACCAATTAGTCGATTTACAGAAGCTTCATTAGTAAAAGAATTAGAAGCTTTAGGAATTGGGAGGCCATCAACATATGCTGCTATTATGAAAAAAATTCAAGATAAGGCATATGTTAATAATGTCAAAGGGGCATTAATCCCCACATTTACAGGATATGCAATTGTACAATTTTTAGAAAGAAATTTTGAAGATTTAGTAAATTTACAATATACATCTAAGATGGAAGATGAACTCGATAGTATAGCTATTGGAAAAATGACTAAGGAAGATTATCTGACTAATTTTTATTATACTAAAAATGATAATATTGGATTAAGTGATAAATTAGAGCAGGAATATGATAAATCTAAAGAGCGATTAATTAGTACTATTAGTTCAGATAATAAAAATACAGAAATTAAAATTGGAAGATATGGAATATATGCAGAATTAGGAGACGAACGCGTTACTTTAGATGATAGTACTATTCCCAGTGAAGTAACAATAGATGAGATTGCAACAATGCTTTCTAATAAAAATGCTGCTCCTGAAGTATTAGCTGTTGATGCATCTAGTGGAGAAGAAGTGGTTCTTAAGAAAGGTAGGTTTGGACCTTACTTGAAATCTGGTAAAAAAATGAAATCATTACCTCCTGGTATTACAGAAGAAACCTTAACTCCTGAGATTGCCTTAGAAACGATTGCAATGCCTACAGAATTAGGTATTGATAAAAATACGAATTTACCTATTACAAAAGATATTGGAAGATATGGACCTTATTTACGATCAGGAAAGAATAATAGAAAAATTTCTGCTCCTGATGATGTATTAACAATTACTTTAGATAGAGCAGTAGAATTATTTGCAACAGATACAAAGCAAGCAAATGTTTTAAAAGAATTGGGTGAGGACAATGATTTAAAGATTGTAATTAAAGATGGAAGATATGGTATTTATGTTACTAATGGAAAGGTTAATGTAACTCTGCCAAAAGATTTAGATTATAATACTGTAGATTTAAATATGGCATTAGATTTAATCAGTAAAAAGAAACCCAAAAAAAGGTTTACTAAAAAATAATAATATGAAACAGGATGCAAAAATATTAGAAATTTTAACTTCTTTATCTAAGCAACGAGGTTTTGTTTTTCAAAGTAGTGAAATTTATGGTGGTCTAGGTTCAACGTGGGATTATGGTCCTTTAGGGGTTGAGCTTAAACGTAATATTAAGAATTTATGGTGGAAAGATATGATTACTTCAAGAAATAATGTTATTGGGATGGATGCTGCAATTTTGATGCATCCAAAAGTTTGGGAAGCTAGTGGTCATGTTGAAAATTTTCATGACCCTTTAGTTGATAATAAAATTTCAAAAAAACGTTATAGACTAGACCATCTTTTAGAAGATCAAGATGCAGAAATTATTGCAACTTTATTAAAAAAATTAGGTTTGAAAGAAGGTTCTGATTTAGAAGCAACAATACAGTCGATAGTTTCTTCTTTATTAAGCCAAGAGTCTGTAAGTGGATCTATGCTTGTCGAGTGTGGTGTTATTGATAATCATACTAAAGAAGTTGGAGATTGGACTAATGCTCGTCAATTTAATTTAATGTTTAAGACACATATTGGTCCTGTAGATGATTCCTCATCAATTGCTTATTTACGACCAGAAACAGCTCAGGGAATTTTTGTAAATTATTTAAATGCTCAATCTACTTCGAGACAAAAATTACCATTTGGTATTGCTCAAATAGGAAAAGCATTTAGAAATGAAATTACAACTGGAAATTTTATTTTTAGAACTCGTGAATTTGAACAAATGGAAATGGAATTTTTTTGTAATCCTGATGCTACTGGAAAATGGCTAGACTATTGGAAAGAAGATCGCTTAAATTGGTTTAAATCACTTGGTATTAATGAAGATAAGTTGAGATTGCGTGCGCATGGCTCTGATGAGTTAGCACATTATTCATCAGCATGTTATGATGTTGAATATAAATTTGATTTTGGATGGTCAGAATTAGAAGGGATTGCAGATCGCGGTACTTATGATTTAGATCAGCACATGGCTCATAGTAATAAAAAATTAACTTATTTTGACCAACAAAATAATAAGCATTTTGTCCCAGCTGTAGTGGAGGCTTCTGCGGGTGTTGATAGAGCAATGTTAACTGTACTTGCAGATGCATATAATCAAGAAGAAGTTAATGGTGATAATCGTACAGTAATGAAATTATCACCAAAAATTGCACCTATTAAAGTTGCTGTATTTCCTTTAATGAATAAATTGGATATGCCTGAACTAGCAGAAAAATTAGTTGAAGATTTTAGGAATAATGATATTGCATCGTTTTATGATGCTGGAGGTTCCATTGGTAAGAGATACCGTAGACAAGATGAAGCTGGAACTCCATTTGGTATCACAATTGATCATGATACTTTAGAGGATAATACTGTGACACTTAGAGATAGGGATACAATGAATCAAGAAAGGCTATCAATTGATCAAATTGTTCCTAGAATTAAAGAACTTATTATTGATTCTCAATCTTAGACTTATATAATGCTAATTGAATCATACTCCATACCGTTGTTTCCTTAGTTTTTGAGCTACATATTCTTCTAATTCTTCGGCATCTTTTCTTGTTGGTATTGGATTATATTTTTCATAAAAATCAGGAATTAGTTTTATACCAAATCGTCTAACAAAAGTATTTGATTTATAACCTTCTTTATGTTGTTTGAATCTCAACATAGGAGCCTTTGCAGATTGCCCAACATAAAAACAACGATTCCCTAAAATAAACTTAGGACTTTGTTGTCTAAATTTTGCTAATGTACCTACTTTTTTATCTAATTCAATAACGTAAATGTAATATGCCATAAGTACGAATTATTTTTTGAGTTTATTAAATAGCATAAAAGAAAAATATAATCCTAAAAAATAAATAATAAATATAGGCTGTATATACAATATATAATCTGGAGAAGGGTACTGCGATACAAAGTTTAGAAAGAAATTATCAACTTTAGGTAATTCATTAACATAGAAATAGTTTGCAGAATCGCCTACCACATTTTCGCCTAATAATTTATTAAACCATAACGCAAAGGGAGCGATTATATTAATAAATAAGTATGTTAAACATACACCTTTAAATTTTAATGTATAGCCATATGCAGACATGAGCCAAACGAGATTTAATATAATTAAGGAGTGTTGTAATTGAATACATATAACACCTACCATATTATTAATATTTAAAAAATCAGGCGTTAGAATGCCTTGAAATGCTCCAGAAAACCCTAGTAAAAATGAACAGTCAAATAAAAATTGATTCAATGAATATTTTGTATTAGAATCAATATTTTTTTTATTTAAAAAGATACATAAAAGTGAAAAATAAAAACTAATTTGACAAAATTGTAATAAAGGGAGATCTCTTTGAATTGAAAATATATAATGTGAATCTAAAAAAATACGATTTATAAAATCAATGCATTCTTGTATTAAGCAAATTGTAATAATTAAGGTTGATAGTTTGTTTTTAATAGATTTATTTTTTAATGTGTAGCCTTTAATGCCAATATAAATCCAAGCTCCTAGCATTATAAAAGAAATACAATTATGATAATAATATTTATTACTTATGGTAAGTTCTTGCAACATGTTGATTTTAATCAATTTTTACAAGAATTTCATTTCTTCTCATAAATGGGAGTTTCCAAGGAGGATCATATCGATTAACCATAAATGGAGACGTGGGTTTATATCCATTAGATTTTAAAAATTTGTTTAGCTCATTTTGATACTTTTTAATTTTTTTATCATTAACAAACCAACTAAAGCTAATAACAGCACATTTCCCAAGATTAAATTTTTCGAATGTAATATTTTGATTAGAGGGATTGGGTAAATCCTCAATACGATCTGATTCTAGCATATAAAATAACATTTCATAGGTATCATTAGTTTCTAACGTAGTAACGGGAGCTGTCATAGGAATACTTTGATTTTTTTCATTACTTCCAAATATATAAGATGCTAACGTTCTAAACATATTATTTTCTGAATCTTTTTTTTGGATAGGTATCACAGTTTTTGCAATAATATATTCACCATATTGACGAATTTCTATATTATTTTGACGTTCAATTAATTTAAATGCCGGTTCTTTGTATTTTTCTTCAGATATTAACATAGTAATAAATAAAAATAATATAATTTTCATAATTGTTGTTCCGTTAATGTTTTAATTGCTTCTAAATAACTATATTTTCCAAGTCCGCTAATTTGTTTAATACAGGCCTGATTGATAACTGATTCTTTACGAAATTCTTCTCTTTTTTTAATGTTTGTAATATGCACTTCAATCGTTGGAATATTTATTGCTTTAATTGCATCCATAATTGCATAAGAGTAATGAGATAATGCCCCTGGATTGATTGTAATGCCTTGTGCCCAGTGTCTTTCATCATGTAGAAAATCTATAATATCACCTTCATGATTGCTTTGATAAAATTTAAAACTGTGTTTAACACATTCAGGAGAATTTTCAAGCCACATCATTAATTCCTCTAATGTTTCATTACCATATATTTTTCTTTCTCGCTCACCCAACAAATTTAAATTAGGACCATTAATAACTAGAATATTCATAATATTTTTAATGCATTTTTGATATTTTTTTTATTAAAATTTTTTTCAATATATGCAGACCCTATTGTTTTTAAAAGAATATAATTTAATTCATTATTTATATTTTTTTTATCTGCAGTGATAAAATCCATAATTTTATTATAGTCAAGTTTTTGAAGTTTGTTTAAATTCATTTTTTCAATTAATTTCATAATTCTATTATACTCTGTAATGGTAATATTATTATTTTTATATGATAAATAGCTTGCAATATGCATACCATGAAATACTGCTTTTCCATGAGAAATTTTAAAATTATAGTAGCTTTCTATTGCATGCCCAACAGTATGCCCAAAATTTAATATATTTCGTATACCTTGATCAAATTGGTCTTGTTTCACAATTTCTAACTTGTGATTTATACATATTTTAATAATATTTTGTATTAAATCTAGATTTATATCATATAATAATTGGTCTATATTGTTTTCTATTTTAATGAATAATTTTTTATCCATAATTAAAGCATATTTAATAATCTCAGCATAACCATTAATTATTTCCTGTTGATTTAAAGTGATAAGAAATTTATTATATATGATTAAGTCGTCTGGCTTTTTATATGTTCCTATCAGATTACGTATTTTTCCAATATTTAATGCCGTTTTACCACCTATTGCTGCGTCTACCATTCCTAATAATGTTGTTGGAATAACTATATGTGTTATACCTCGCATATATGATGAGGCAACAAATCCACATAAATCAGTTACTGTTCCCCCACCGATTGATATGATAGCTGAATTTCTATTACAATGCTTATTAGATAAAAACTCTATTATTTTTTCATATTCTTTGAGAGTTTTACATTGTTCGCTATTTGAGCATATATAATAATTATGCTCTTGGATTATTTGATGAATAATAGCATTTTGTTTTAATATAGGATTTTGAGTCATGAAAAAAACTTTATCATATTGTTTATGATATTTTTTTATTTGTTGTATCAGTTCTGCTTCTGTATTTAAATAATTGATTTTCATTGATTCAAATAATTGATTATTTCTTCAGCTATTATGTCTAATGATTTATTTTCAGTTTTAATGACTAAGTTTGCACATTCCTGATAGTATTTTTTTCTTTCCATCCAAATTTTTGTCACTTGATTTTTAGTAGGTGATTTTTTAAATAAAGGCCTACTCCGTTTTTTATCTTTTACAAGTCTTTCATAAATAGTATTAATAGGAGTATCTAGTAATATTGTAGTGCCGTATTTAGATAGTGCTAATCGGTTTTTTTGGCTTAAAACTAATCCACCTCCTGTTGCATAGATATATTGAGAATTTTTAATATGCTCTAAAAAATAATTAGATTCTAGTAGACGAAATTTTTTTTCACTTAATGTATCAAACATTTCTGGGATATCTATTCCTAAAATAGATATTAAATCTTTATCTAAATCAACAAAGGGGATATTTATTTTTTTTGATAATATAGGAGTTAAGCTAGATTTTCCAGAGCACATCATACCAATAATAAAAATATGCTTTTGTATGTTTTTCATTTAATATTTTGCAGATTTTAAATGTTGTTTTAATTGAGTAATGCTATCTCCTCCAAATTTTTCTAAAAGTGTATCTGCAATTACAATGCAAGCCATACTTTCTGCTACAATAGAAGCTGCAGGAACAGCACAAGAATCTGTTCTTTCTTTATGTGCTAATTTTTGTTCTTTAGATTTAATATCAATAGATTGTAGTGGCTGTGTTAGTGTAGATAGAGGTTTCATAACACCGTTAATTACAATTGTTTGGGCATTACTCATACCACCCTCAATTCCACCTGCATTATTATTGATTCTAGTGTAAGTTTTATTATAAGTGATTTCATCATGTAGTTCACTTCCAAAGCTGTGACTGCTTTTTTCGGAACCAAAATAAACACCTTTAATTGCATTGATCGAGCATATGGCTTCAGATAATTTTGCATTTAATTTTTTATTCCATGAAATGTATGACCCTAATCCATATGGGACTCCAGATATCAATACTCTAAATTCTCCACCTACGGTGTCTCCCTTTTTTTGAGCCTTTTTAATTGTTTTAATCATTTCTTCTTCTGCCTTTTTATCTAATACTCGTAAAGTAGATTTATCTGCTTGTTTATTAATATTTTTAATTTTATTTAAATTACATGCATCTTTTATATTATGAATTTGTGTTACATAGCTTGATACTTTAATATTGCATGTTTCTAATAATTTTCTGCATATAGAACCTAATCCTACACGCATTGTTGTCTCTCGTGCAGATGAGCGTTCAATAACATTACGAATATCATCAAAATCATACTTCATAACCCCTGCTAAGTCAGCATGTCCTGGACGAGGGAGTGTAATTTTTTCAGATTCTAAAGAGTTCTTAGATATTGACATGATATCCTTCCAGTTTTTTGCATCTAAATTTGGAATTAGTAATCCAATTGGAGCTCCAATGGTATATCCTAAGCGTACTCCAGAATAAATTTGAGCTTGATCTTTTTCAATTTTCATTCGAGCTCCTCTACCGAAGCCTAGTTGTCGTCTTGATAAATGAAAGTTAATATAATCTTTATCAATATCTAGACCTGCAGGAATTCCTTCAATAATTCCCATAAGCCCTATCCCATGTGATTCGCCCGCAGTTAAAAAGTTAATTTTATTTAACATATTATTTTTCTTAATTCTTGATAGTCTAATTTATTTGAAATATTTGATTCAAACCATATATCAAGTGATTTTAATGCTTGATAGATAAACATATCTATTCCATTAATTTTATAATGCGCATTATATTTAAAATGATTATAGTTTGCAATATAATTAATATCAATAATGTAGTTATATTGTGTTTTTGGTAGACTGTCTAATATATCTATGTTGGTTTTTAGCATTCCAATTGGAGTGCAATTTATAATGTTATAATTTTGAAAGTCTATTTTGTTTGAGAATTTTTTGAAATTAGTATTACATTGGTGTGGTTGCATGTCTAATAATATTTCTTTAACTTGTTGTTTGTTTCTTGATAGTATACAAATATTCTTCGCGTTTTTATGTATTAATGATAAAATAACACTTCTCGCACTTCCTCCAGAACCAATAATAATGTTTTTTGAATTAGAAACAGGCACATTGTTTGTTTCTAGTAATTTACTAAAACCATAATAGTCATTATTATAGCCTATTATTTTATTTTTATTAAAATAAATACAATTAATAGATTTAATTATTTTTGCATTTTGTTCTAATTCATCAACATATTTATATGCGGCTTCTTTTAATGGCATTGTAATATTGATTCCTTTAATATCCCTTTTTTTGAATTCTTTTATAAATTGTGATAGCTCATTCAAATTCTTGATTGTTTGGTGTTTATAATATGAATTTAAATTTAATCGCTTGAAAATATATTTAAATAGCAAGGGACTTTTGCTTTGTTTAGTTGGATTTCCTATAATATAAAAATTAGACATAAAGATTTTCTAATATTTTGTAAAATTCAGGGAATGAAACATTGATTTTTTTTTGAAGTTTTTTTGATTTTATTTCTTTATAATTGATAGTTAATTTTGCAATTTCACACATCATAGCAATACGATGATCTCCAAAATCTTTTATATTTGTATTATGCAAGTTGTTTGGTCCGGTGATTGTAAATCCGCTGTTATGTTCTCGAATATTTATCCCAAATTTTTTTAGATTATATGCGATTGCTTTTATTCTATCCGTTTCTTTATATCTTAGCTCTATGGCGTCAGTGATTTTACTTGTTCCTTTTGCAAAGCTAGCTAGTAATGCAAAGGCTGGGATTTCATCAATCATAGTAATAATATCATCTTGATATAAATTAATACTATTTAGATTTTTTGTATATTTGATTTGCATATTACATATAGGCTCATTACACTGTATTTTTTTACGAGATATTCTAATATTAGCTCCCATTTTTTTTAATATAGAAATATATCCAGATCTTGTTTTATTATATAGTATATTTTTTAATGTTATATTAGAGTTTGGAATTAATATGGCGGCAGTAATTAAGAATGCTGCGCTTGATATATCTCCAGCTACTGAATATTTAAAATTTTTTAAATCAAATCGTGCATATCCCTTTCTGTTGTATCCAATATATTTTAGAAGTCTTTCGGTATGATCTCTGGTTTTAAATGGATCTGTAATAAAGCTAGGAGAATCATTGTGTAAGGCAGCAAATATTAATGCTGTTTTAACTTGGGCGCTTGGTATTTTTAATTTATGTTTATACGCCTTGGGTTTAGATGCTGTAAATGTAATTGGTAGAGTGTTGTTTTTAGAATTAATTTGTATATTCATTTCTTTTAATGGTCTTATAATTCGTTGCATTGGTCTTTTAGATAAAGATTTATCTCCATATAATGTGCCTGAAATGCCTTGCGATGGCAGAAAGCCTAACATAAATCTTGCAGTAGAGCCAGAATTCCCACAATAAAACCGTTTTTTTGTAGCTTCTAATTTATTTTTTTTACAGTTAACAAATGTTGTATTATTAATAGTTTTTATTGTAATTCCGCAACTTCTTAGTATGTTTATAGTTCTTTTTACATCATCAGATTTAGAAAGATTATATATTTTGGAAGTTCCCTTCGATATAGAGGCCAGGATAAGCACTCTATGTGATATTGATTTATCTCCTTGTAAGTATATGGTCCCTTTAAGCATTATTTGTATTATACAATTATATTTATAAAGTTTGTTATAATTTGCATTCCATGCTCTGTTAGTATAGATTCTGGATGAAATTGAATTCCGTATATATGATATTTTTTATGTTCTAAGCTCATAATTTCTCCATCTTCACTCCACGATGTAATGTTAATATCATTATTGACAAATTTTTTATCTACACATAAAGAATGATAGCGAGTTGCATGAAATTTATTTGGAATTTTATTAAAGATTAATGATTGATTATTATGTTTAATAATCGATGTTTTCCCATGAATAACTTTATCACTATTGCTTATTTTAGCATTATAATGAAAAGCTATAGCTTGATGCCCCAGACAAATACCCAGTGTTGGTATTATTGGAGATATTTGTTTAATTACATCTATACAAACCCCGGTATTTTTAGGATGACCTGGTCCTGGCGATATTATAATGTGCGATAGGTCCATTTTTTTTATTTGTTTAATATTTAAATCATTATTTTTAATGATTTGTAAATCTTTTTTAATAGACCCAACATATTGAACTAGATTATATGTAAATGAATCATAATTATCTATAATCAGTATCATTGTTTAATAATTTTTTTTGGAATCATATGTTTTGGTAAGTTTTTTTTAATTTTTTTAAGCAATAATTCACTATCTATATTTTTATTTAATTTAACATACGCATGTAGAACTTCTCCCCATAGATTGTCTTTAACAATTTTGAGTTTACATTGGCTGACTATATCATAGCTTTCAATATGTTTATTAATATAGTCTAAAGATAAAGATTCACCTCCATAATTAGATACTGAATTTTTACGTTTTTTAATAATAAAAGTCTTGTTAGAATATATTCTACCTATATCATGGCTAATAAATTTATTATTAAGAGTTTGATCATATAAATATCTTTTCATCACTGTATCACTATTAATCATTATTTGAGATTGATATAGCGTGATATTAACACCCTCATGAGATTTATAGTGATTGGGACTATCTTGATTATACCAGAAGCCTGCAATTCCAGATGTAGTTTCAGACATCCCATATGATATATATGCTGGTATTTTATGTTGTTTGATTATATTGAAAATATTGGTGCTCATTTTAGAACCACCTAAAATAATAGCTTTTAAATTATCGGTATAATGAATTTTAGAGTTACAATTGATAATTTTTTGTAGCATGCTGGGAACCATAGAAATTAGAGTAATATTATTTTTCATTATATAATTAAAATAATTAGTAGGTTCAAAATCTTCTAGAATCATTTTAAAATTATGATGTAGAGCTCTAAAAAATATACATAACCCGCTAACGTGTGTCAATGGCATATGATTTAAATAAATATCATTATGATTAAATTTTAATACTTTATTCCATTTTATAGAACTTTTATAAACATTATCATATGTTAGCTCACAGGCCTTTGGTTGTCCTGTTGTTCCTGATGTAAATATTACAATTTGAGTGGAATGTGAATTATAGTTTATATAATTATTATTAACATTATCTTGTGTATTTAGTGTAATATTTTTATCTGTGAAAGTAATTTTAACTTTAGTAGTCGATATATAATCTTCAACATTGGGATAGTTGGGATATATTATGGGAATTTTATTTTGTCTGTTCAGTGCAATAATTGCGCTAATTAATTTCAGCTTATTTTTAACTTGCAATCCAATATATTTAGCCTGACTGTTTTTAGAAGTAAGATTTAAATTATTTATTATATTATTAAATTGATTGAATGAAATTGATTGATTTTTATATTCAATAAAAATTTTTTCAGGGTTTATTTTTACTCTTTTATTAAGATAATCTATCATATCCTAAGCCAACTATTGATTTTAAATTAATAGTATTATCATCTTTTTGATATAAAGGTTGTTTACAGCTGTCATAAAAGTTATATATATTCAGGCCATGCTCTTGGTAATTTTGAGTAGCCGCTGCTAAATGTATGGTTGCTGCATTTCCAATACCACTTTCAAGAGCTGATGAAAAAATTACTTTAATATTATATTTTGCAGCAATTTCACACAAGTGTAAAATTTTTCTATATCCACCCAGAATACTAGGCTTAATAATCACTGTATGAATTAAATCATTTTCCATCCATTGTTTATAATCACTACCATCGTATAAACTCTCATCAATTGCAATTTGTGCTTTAGTTTCGGATTTGATTTTTTTCAATATTTTAATATTAGGGGTTTTAATAGGCTCTTCAAAATATTCAATATTATAGATTTCATCATTTAATTTTTTATAAATTTCTTGAAATTCTAAGTAAGAATATTTTCTATTAGCATCCAACCGAAATTTTATAGTTTTATTTTGACGTTGAAGTAGTTGTAATATTTTTATATCTTCTTCAATTGTTTTAATTCCTAATTTATATTTTATGGTATTTGTATTATATATTTTTTGTTTTGTATATAGGCTACTTAGCTTGATATAATCAGGTGCTTTAGAACATAAAAATTTAGATAAAGATACTTTATTTTTTTTACTTTGAAGATCATATAAAGCAGTATCAATTCCAAAATGTAATGATGGAATATCAGCGCAATGAATCTCTGCAAGTGTTAATAAATCTTTTAAGGAATAATCTATTGTATTATCAATAGATTCGATAAAGCCCTGAAATCCCCAATTAATTTCTTGAAAAGTTTCATTTGAAAAATGATTTAGAGGGCATATTTCTCCGTACCCAATAAAAGAATCGGATATAATTTCAAGGATAATACTTCCTTTTTCTTTATATGTAGTATGAGAATTTTGAAATTTTTTATTGAGCTTTAGATTGCAGGTTGTTTGATTAATATGTTGAATCTTCATCAATAAATTCCAATGGCTAAAAGAGCACACTGTAGCATAGATAGGTATGATATCTTTGCTAATGTTTGATTAAGTTGTTTGCCAGATATGGTATATACTTCATAAATAATATATAAGCTTAGGGGACTACTTAGTAAGATTAGATAAAATAACTGATAATTTGCAAGTTGTGAAGCAAGCAAGAAAAAGGATATATAGGATAGACAACTCATTATTAAAATTTCAAGCTTTCCAAATTGTTGTCCTAGAATTACAATTAAAGTGTTTTTATAAGTGATTTTATCTGTATTATAATCTCGAAGATTATTAATAGCTAATAAAATTGTATTATTTGATCCGATAGAGCAACCTAAATACAATCCAGCATAATTAATAGTACCGGTTTGTAAATAATAAGTTCCTAGAACAGCAATAATTCCAAAATAAATAAATACAAATATATCACCTAATCCATGGTAGGCTAAAGAAAATGGTCCTCCAGTATAGAGATAAGCAAATATAAATGCAGATAAACCAATTAGCATTATTGGCATTCCTCCTTGTTGTACTAATGGAATTCCAAGTAGTAAACCTAGTATAATTAATAAAATAATTCCCTTTTTAATTTTTTGTGGAGTTAATTTACCTGATTGTAACATACGCTCAGGACCTAAACGATTTTTATCAGCACCCTTTAAGAAATCATATAAATCATTAATATAGTTTGTAGTGATTTGAATAATAATGGCTGTTGTAATAGTTAATATAAAAATATCTAATTTAAATATTCCTTTTGGTAATATAAAAGTAGCAGCTATAACAGGAACTATAGAGGCAACTAGCGTTTTAGGTCTAGCAGCATAAATCCAAGGATAAATTTTCATATTTTATGGCAGTTTAGGAAATTTTTTAAAATTTGGTTTACGTTTTTCTTTAAATGCATCTCTACCTTCTTGTGCTTCATCTGTCATATAAAATAACATTGTAGCATCACCTGCTAATTGTTGTAATCCTGCTTGACCATCACAATCTGCATTTAATGCTCCTTTCAACATACGAATTGCAAGAGGAGAGCGTTCTAGAATTTTTTGACTCCATTTAATAGTTTCAATTTCTAAATTTTTATATGGAACAACAGCATTTATTAAGCCCCAGTCTAATGCAGTTTGTGCGTCATAAAATTTACATAAATACCAAATTTCACGTGCTCTTTTTTGTCCAATAATTCGCGCCATATATGATGCTCCCCAACCTCCATCAAAAGAACCAACCTTTGGGCCTGTCTGTCCAAATTTTGCATTATCTGCAGCAATAGTTAAATCACATAGCATATGTAATATATGCCCACCACCTACAGCATATCCTGCAACCATTGCTATTACTGGTTTTGGCATATATCTAATTTGTTTTTGTACATCTAATATATTTAAACGTGGTACCCCATCTGCTCCAACATAGCCTGCATCTCCCCTAATTGTTTGATCACCTCCAGAACAAAAGGCGAGCTCTCCTTCGCCTGTTAAAATAATAACACCGCAACTTTGATCTTCGCGTGCTAATGCAAACGCTTCTTTTAATTCAAATACAGTCTGAGGTCTAAAAGCATTCCTTACATCAGGTCTATTAATAGTAATTTTATTAATACCTTCTGCATTTTCAGTACCTTTTTCATACTTAATATCTTTAAATTTTTTTATAATGTCCCATTGAATATTCACATTATGCTCCCTTATATAACTATTTTATATTATCATAATTTAGTATAAATTTATTTATGATTTTATTTCAATCTATACAAAAAGCAATGTTCTTTTTATTGGTTATGTATAATATCTCTTTTGGCCAAAATTGTACTTCTTTAAATGCGAATACATATGGCGACTGTTCTACTCCTTTAGGATATATTTGGACAGGGTATGAATGTATATTCATATCAGGATGTGATATGGGTGATGATGAAGAATTTTTTTTTAATACTTTTGAAGAGTGTGATTTCTTTTGTGTTGAAGATTTATCATTAGGAGATTTAAATAATGATTCATCAATTGACATTATAGATATTGTACAATTAGTTAATTATATCTTAGATGATTCTAATAGTTACATAGATGCCGGAGATTTAAACTTAGATTTAATCTTAAATGTTGTAGACATTGTAAGTTTAGTTAATTTAATTTTATCAAATAATGATAATCGTGATACTTGGACAATTATTAATCAAGATATTTTAACTCCTAAATGTGCTAATTGTCATTATGAGGGCTCCTTTTTTGCGGAAACTTCAAATTTAATTTTAACTGAAGATGTTGCTTATAGTCAATTAATTAATAGGAGTCCAGATAATGTTGGTGCTCTTAATGATGGTTTAACTCTTTTAAGCGATGAAGGGGGTTTATTAGGCTTATTATTAAGTTTTGTATGGGAAAAAATTAATATTAATAACGAGTCACATTATTATAGTGAGCATCCTTACTATGGAGAAATTATGCCATTAGGAGGTCCTTTTCTTACTAATGGAGAGTTAGATTTTATAGAAGATTGGATTTGGCAGGGTGCCCCTAATATAGGTATTGTTGCAGATCCTCTTATACTCAATGATAATTCTATATATGAATCACCTGATTTTGTTCCCTTAGATCCGCCTGCAATGGGAATTCAATATCATATAGGTCCATTTGATGTTTTACCTAATACTGAAAGAGAATTTTTATATCATGTTCCTTCATTGGGTAGTGAATATTATGTTAATAGGGTTCAAATGTCTATGGCTCCAGGAACCCATCATTTTATTCTTTATAAATTTTCTGATAACTATTTTGGCCCTATGCCAAATGAATATGAGTATAGAGATATTCATTTTCCATATATAGACCAATTTATTAATGGCTCTCCTAATCCTCAATGGATACAAAATGTGCAGACTTTACAAGAGCATACATTTATTTTTGGCACACAATGGCCTGCATGGGATTATACATTTCCTGAAGGAGTTGCCTTAAAAGTAACTACTGATTTCGCTTTAGATTTAAATCCACATTATTTTAATTATACCAATGAAATTCTTCAGGGAGAAGTATATTTAAACTTACATGCTACTTATCCAGAAAATGTTATTTATGAAGCAGGAATTTTACAGTTAGGAGATAATGATATTAACCTTCCACCTAATCAAGAAACAACGTTAGAAGAGGTTTTTTCAGCTAATCAGATTTTAAATGGTATTAATATTGAGCCTCCAAATAATCAATCAGAACTAAAAATTTTTCAACTATTTTCTCATGCACATCAATTAATGACAAGATTTGATATTTTGATTTTACATGAAAATGGATATGAAGAGTTAATTTATACAGCATTAGATTATGAGCATCCTCCTATTTTAGAATTAGATCCACCTTTAACAATAAATCAAGGTCAAAGTTTAATATCAAGAGCAACTTATTATAATTATACTGATGAATATGTGAATTTTGGATTATTAAGTACTGATGAAATGATGATTATTTTTGGTCTTGTATATTTTGAATGATGAGTATTCTTCCTGATGTAAAATCAATAAAAAATTATATTATATCAACTAGACGTGATATCCATAAACATCCAGAATTATCTTTTCAAGAATACAGAACGTCTCAGCTTGTTGCAGATGAATTAGAAAAATTTGGCATATTAGTTAAGCGTAATATTGGAAAAACAGGTGTCGTTGGTATTTTAAAAGGTAAAGTTCCAGGTAAAACTGTTGCATTGAGAGCAGATATGGATGGACTCCCGATTCAAGAGACTAGTAATATTCCATATAAATCAATTAACGATGGGGTTATGCATGCATGTGGACATGATGCTCATACAGCTATATTGTTGGGAGCTGCTAAGGTATTAGCTAAATATAAAGATAATATTAAAGGTATTATTAAATTTATTTTCCAACCTGCAGAAGAGGGATATGGGGGTGCAAAATTTATGATTAAAGATGGGGCTATTGATGAAGTTGATGAAATTTATGGCTTACATGTTTGGAATTATCAAAAAAGTGGTACAGTTGGCATCCAATCAGGACCTGTTATGGCGGCTGCAGATATGTTTACTATTAAAATTAAAGGCATAGGAGGACATGGGGCAGCTCCTCAAGGAACAGTTGATTCTATTGTAATTAGTTCATATTTAATTCAATCAATGCAAACTATTATTAGTAGAAATACTAACCCTTTAGAAAGCACAGTAATAACATTTGGTCAGATTAATGGAGGATATAATTTTAATATTATTGCGGATGAAGTAATTTTAAAAGGTACTACAAGATCATATACTGAAGAAAATAGGCATTTAATTAAAACGAGAATGAAGGAAATAATAAAAGGTACAGAAAAAATGTTTGGTGCAAAAATTGATTTACAATATAAAGATGGTTATCCCCCCGTAGTTAATAATGAATTAGTTACTTCTAACCTGAAAAATATTGCAAAATCAATTGTTAATGAAAATGTGATTCCACCATATCTATCTATGGGTGGAGAAGATTTTAGTTATTTTTCTAATGTTGTACCTGGTTGTTTTTTCTTCTTAGGTTCAGCTCCAAAAGATCGAGAACCCATGAGTACCCCTCAACATTGTTCTCATTTTGATATTGATGAAGATGCTATGCTAATTGGAAGCTCCATTTTTGTTAAAATTGGATTACAGAATGTATAAATTTAAGTAAATAATTGTTAAAAAATTTTTATATTAACTGTCTGTTTTTAACTGTTGATAATAATATTGGAGTATGAATGAATAAAAAGAAAAAATCTGTACAAAGGAAACATCATAAAACAAAGATAAGAACTAAAAATTTAAGAGATTTATCTTTAAAAAAAATGAAGAAAAAAGTAGTTAAGCAAGTTGTTCAAAAAGATTCTTCTGTAGAACAAAATGTTAACTTACAGGATACTCCAAATCAAGTAAAAGAACAAGCAAAAAAAGCCTCTGCAAAGAAGAAAGCCCCTGCAAAGAAGAAAGCTCCTGCAAAGAAGAAATAGATTAGCTACATTGTTTTAAATTATGTTTACTGTTAATCAATGTTGCAATCAGACCTCAGCACGTATTGGATCTTTTACTACTTCACATGGTATAATTGAAACGCCGGCGTTTATGCCGATTGGTACTTATGCTGCTATTAAAACTTTATCAACTAATGAAATTAAAGACTTGGGATTTAATTTAGTATTAAGTAATACATATCATTTATATTTACGGCCTGGTACAAAAATTTTAGATCAATTTAAAGGATTACATCATTTTATGAATTGGGATGGATCTATTTTAACTGATTCTGGAGGTTTCCAAATTTATAGTTTATCTGATTTTAGAAAGATTGATAATAATGGTGTAGAGTTTAAATCACACTTAGATGGTAGTAAACATTATTTTACTCCAGAGAAAATTATAGATATACAAAGATCAATTGGGTCAGATATTATGATGGTATTAGATGTATGTCCACCTGCTAATGCTACAAAGGAACAGCATTTAAAAGCTGTAAATATTACAACTTCATGGGCAAAGCGTTGTTTGAAACATTTTAAAAATGTTGGACCAAAGTATAATTTTGATCAGATAGTTTCACCTATTATTCAAGGAGGAATATCAGAAAAACTGAGAAAATTATCAGCTGAACAATTAATTGATTTAGATGCTAAAATGTATGCTATTGGTGGCCTTGCTGTAGGTGAAGAAAAAGAAGATATGTTAAGCACAGTTAGTTTTTTAAATACAATTATGCCTATTGATAAGCCTAGATATTTAATGGGAGTTGGTACTCCAGCAGATTTGATTGAATGTGTTGCATTAGGAGTTGATATGTTTGATTGTGTGTTACCTACACGTAATGCTCGAAATGGACAACTTTTTACTAGATTAGGTAAAATTAATATTAAAAATGCAAAATATAAAGATGATGAATCACCAATAGATTGTGATAATAAATATGTTATATCGCAAAATTATACTAAAGCATATTTACATCATTTATTTCGAACAAATGAAATATTGGGTTATAGAATTGCAACACAGCATAATTTATCCTTTTATAATAATTTATTAAGTGAAGCCAAAATTGCAATATTAAATAATAAATTTCATACTTGGTCTAAAGATTTTTTAAATTGCTATAATTCATAATTTTATACCGTGTTTAATATTTAAAATCATTTTAAATTTACATTAATATGTCTTCTAAGAGCTCAAAGGCTAAAAAAACTGCTTCAAATATTGATTTAAAATCATATTATGGAGAAAATCCTCCAGGGCAGTACCCTTTTATTGCAGGAATTTATCCAAATATGTATCAGGATAGATTGTGGACTATGCGTCAATATGCAGGCTTTTCTTCAGCTTATAAAAGTAATAAGAGATATCATTATTTATTAAATCAAGGTGTATCAGGGTTATCAGTAGCATTTGATTTGCCTACACAAACAGGTTATGATTCTGATCATGAATTATCACAAGGAGAAATTGGTAAAGTTGGGGTCCCAATTTCTACAATTGAAGATATGCGCATTTTACTTAATGATATTCCCTTAGATAAAGTCTCTATATCAATGACAATTAATTCTACGGCAATTATTTTATTAGCATTTTTAATTGTTGTTGCAGAAGAAAGCAGTATTTCTCTTGATAAGATTAAGGGTACGGTTCAAAATGATATTTTAAAAGAGTATATTGCAAGAGGAACATATATTTATCCTCCAGAATTTAGCATGAAATTAGTGACAGATATTTTTGAATATTGTAATGATACAATGCCGTATTGGAATACTATTTCTATTTCAGGGTATCATATTAGAGAAGCTGGATCTAATGCAGTTCAGGAATTGGCTTTTACGTTTGCTAATGCAATTAGTTATACAGAAGCAGCAATCAATAAAGGACTTGATATTAATAAATTTTCAAAAAGAATGAGCTTTTTTTTTAATAGTCATAATTACTTTTTTGAAGAAATTGCAAAATTTAGAGCAGCAAGATCAATATGGTCAAAGATTATGAAAAATAGATTTAATGTAACCAATGATAAAGGACTTTTATGTAGATTTCATACTCAAACAGCAGGCTCTACATTGCAAGCTCAACAAATTGATAATAATATTATTCGTACTACCATGCAGGCAACTGCTGCAATATTAGGCGGGACACAATCCTTACATACAAACTCTAAAGATGAAGCTTTATCTTTACCCACTGAAGATTCTGCTAAAACCGCATTAAGAACTCAACAAATTTTAGCATATGAAACAGGTTTACCAGATGTTGTGGATCCTCTTGCAGGTTCATATTATATAGAATCTTTAACTAGTAATATTGAAAATGAAGTTTTTGCATTAATCAATAAAATTGATGATTTAGGTGGGGCAATTGAAGCTATAGAAAAAGAATTTCAACAAAATGAAATTGCTAATACTGCATTTGAATATCAACAATCTGTAGAAAATAAACAGCAAATTATAGTTGGCTTAAATAAGTATGAAACTATTAATACACATGATGAAGTTGATTTGCATAAAATTGATCAAAGCGCCATAGATGATCAGCTTAAGAGATTAAAGTTATTTAAGAAAAAAAGAGATGATAGTTTGGTAAAATCATCATTATTAAATTTTAAAAAAGTATTAACTCAAAACGTTAATCTGTTACCTATCATTATTGATTGTATTAAAAATGATTGTACTCTTGGAGAAATATGTCAAGTAATGAGAGAGGTACATGGAGAATATTTTTAATGTTTTTTGTAAGTTTATTTGAATCATTCTTAAAAGTTAGAAATTTTTCAAAGAAAATTATTTATTATCCTATTATTGATTCAACCAATCAAGAAGTATGGAATTTATATAATACTAATCATGATATTAGTAATATAGTTATTATTACAGATAATCAGGCAAATGGAAAGGGTAGAAATCATAATAAATGGCATTCAAAATCAGGGTCTGATATTACGTGCTCCTTTGTATTAAAGGAAGTTTTTCCTAAAGAACAATTTAATTTACATGCTTTATTAATTCCCGTAGCAGTTATTAAAGGAATAAAAAATTTTTTATCAATTGATTTATCAATTAAATGGCCAAATGACATTATGTATGAAAATAAAAAAATTGGTGGAATACTTATTGAGTCTAAAATACAGAAAAGGACTATTTTAAATGTTGGATTAGGCATAAATGTTAATCAACTATCTAGTGAATTTCCAATTGAACTTGAGAATAATATGATATCTTTGCAAGAAATTTTGGGTAGGCCTATACAAAGAGAGCCTTTATTAGCTTATATTTTTAATGAATTAGATATTTTAATTAGCAGTCTAGATTCATCTAGTATTATTTCTTTTTGGATGGATTACTGTAATCATAAAAATAAAGAAATACAATTTATGAATAATAATAAATTAGTTAGGGGTATGTTTAAATATATTAATGATAAAGGACAGGCTGTGGTTAAATATAATAATGAGTATATTGCATATGATGGAGCAATGCAAATTGTATGAAATTAGCTATTGATATTGGCAATACTTCTACAAGTATCGGACTATTTGATGAGTATGATATAATAAAAAAAAATCATTTTAACACTATTGATGATTTTATTCTATTTTTAAATGATATTAAAAAGTATCATATTGAATGTGCAATTATTAGTTCTGTAGTTCCTCATTTAACAATAGTTTATAAAAAAATTTTAATAGAAGATTATCATTTTTCTGTATTTATTATTGATTATAAATCAAGTGGCCTTGTACTTAAAGTTAGAAATCCAGAGACTGTTGGATTAGATAGAATATGTAATATTTTTGCAGTAATTAAAGATTATGATGTGCCTGCTATTATTGTAGATTTTGGAACTGCTACTACTTATGATGTTATTAATAGAAATTCAGAATTTATTGGTGGAGCAATTGCAACAGGGATTGAAACTTCAACGCAATACTTAATTGATAAGGCAGCTCTTTTATCTAAAACGGAGTTAATTTTTCCTGATAGTGTAATTGGTACAGATACTACTACCAATATACAATCAGGTGTTATGTTTGGGGCTGTAGATCAAGTCGAAGGGATGATTCAAAGAATACAAAAAGAAACTAATATGGATTATTTAATTTTTTTAACAGGAGGATTTTCAAATTTACTTGCTCCGAAATTAAGTATTAATCATACGGTAGATATTGATTTAACATTAAAGGGTATTATCTCTATATATGATTATAATAATAAATAATTATGGATAGTCTATTGAAAAATATAAAAGCTTTTTTATTTGATATGGATGGTGTTGTAATTGATTCTGAAAAACTATATTCTCAATCTGAAGAAAAATTATTAGCTCAATATGGGGTAAACTTTGATGATTCAGATTGGTTAAAAATTAAAGGCTGTACAGAAAAACAATTTTATGATCTTATTTATTCTAAGTTCTCTCTAGATATTTCAAGGGAAGAATTAATGTTACAAGGTCGAAAATTTTTAAAAAATATTTTTTCTGAAAAGCTTCAATATATGGATGGGTTTAATGAAGTTTATACTCTTATTAAACATAAATATCAATTAGCGTTGGTTACATCAACGGGTTCAGAATTAGCCGATCATATTGATGGCTTACTATCAATATATAAAAAATTTAATATTGTAGTTAACTCTTCTAATACAGTGTTACATAAACCAAATCCAGACCCTTATTTATTTGCAATGAATCATTTAGGAGTTAAACCTCAAGAGTGTATTGTTATTGAAGACTCTATCCAAGGGATTAAAGCTGGTAAGGCCGCGGGATGTTTTGTTATTGCTATTGAAGGTTCTTTGCAGAAAAAGTTTTTAAAAGAATCTGACTATATTATTTCAAGTTTTTATGATTTAAAAAAAGTTCTAATAAATTAATCATATAATAAAACAATATTCATTAGATTCATATTTATATTTTTTCCCAATATGTATATATTGCATCCTCACATAACTTGTGAGTATTCTTGAGTTTAAACTTTAATTCAATTTCATTATTTTTAATTGGAAAGAATTCATTAATACCCTCTTTTATTATTTGAATATTTGTTATGTGTAAATAATCTGCATAATTAAAAAAGAGTTTATATATCGTTCTTCCACCAATAACAAATATTTTTTTTGTATTTTGTTCTTTAAGTTTGTTGAAACATTGTTCAAATGAATTATATGTATTTTTATTTTGTTGAGTTTTAGATAATATTATATTAGTACGATTAGGTAGAGGTTTAATGGGTAGTGAATCCCATGTTTTTCTACCCATAACAATTGTTGAATTCAGTGTTAAGGTTTTAAAGTGTTTTAAATCTTCTGATATATGCCATGGAAGTTTCCCATTTTTTCCAATACCACCATATTTATCCTGAGCCCAAATAAGATGAATATCCATTATACAGCAACAGGAAATTTGATAATAGGGTGATGGGTATAATTTTTTAATTTAAAATCTTCAAATTCTAAATCCCAAAATGGTTTAGACGCAATTTCTAATGTGGGCAGCGGGAGAGGATTTCGTGTAATTTGTTCATTTAAGCCTTCAATATGATTTTCATAAATATGAGCATCATTAATATAATGTGAGAATTCTCCTAATTCTAAATTTGTTTCTTGTGCAATCATTTGTGTAAGTGTTGCATAACAGGCTAAATTAAAAGGAATACCAAGAGCGATATCTCCACTTCGTTGCGTTAGATGACAATTTAGTTTTCCATTGGTTACGCTAAAAATAAAAAAGGCATGACAGCTAGGCAGCGCAATTTCATCTAACACTGATGGGTTCCATGCAGTGACTACCATGCGTCTTGAGTCTGGATTATTTTTAATTAAATTAATTACATCTTCAATTTGGTTAATATAGCTTTTTGTAATTTTTCCTGTTTTTATATCTTCTTGAAATTTTTCCCATTTAACCCATTGATAACCATACATTTTTCCAATTTCCCAATTTTTTTTTTCATTGGTCCAAGCATCCCATATCTTAGTATGTTTGCGTAAATTTCTAATATGTGTTTCACCTTTTAAATACCACAATAATTCTCTAATTACAGAATTGAAAAAAATCTTTTTTGTAGTTAAAAGAGGAAAACCTTTAGATAAATCGACTTTATAATGATAGCCAAAATACATTATAGTGTTGATTCCTGTTCTATTGGTTCGCAATGAACCATTATCTAGAACTGTTTTAACTAGATTTAAATATGTATTCATATTTTTATTTTAGACTTCTTTTTGTAGGACCTGTATAAATTTGTCTTGGCCTATTAATTTTAAAATCAGGACTATTGATCATTTCTTTCCAATGAGCGAGCCATCCAGGCAATCTTCCTAAAGCAAACATTACCGTAAACATATTAGTAGGGATTCCCATGGCTCGATATATAATTCCAGAATAAAAATCAACATTAGGATATAGTCCCCTTTGGACAAAATAGTCATCATTTAAAGCTACTTCTTCTAGCTGTTTAGCTAAATCTAAAAGAGGGTCATTAATTTTTAATTTAGTCAATACTTGATCAGCTGCTTTTTTAATAATTTTAGCTCTTGGATCATAATTTTTATATACACGATGCCCAAATCCCATTAACCTAAATGGTGAATTTTTATCTTTAGCATATTCAATATATTTTTTGTAATTATTTCCATCTTTTTTTATGGTTTTTAACATTTCAATAACCGCTTGATTAGCTCCACCATGAAGTGGTCCCCATAAGGCAGAAATACCAGATGAAATTGCTCCAAATACATTTGATTTACTACTGCCTGCTAATCTAACAGTTGAAGTTGAACAGTTTTGCTCGTGATCTGCATGTAGTATTAATAATAGGTTTAAAGCATCTACAAGTACAGGATCAGCATGATATTCTTCTTGTGAGTCTGAAAACATCATATGTAAAAAATTTTCTACATAGTTTAAATCTTGGTTAGGATAAATAAAAGGTAATCCATTATACTTTCTATATGAGTAAGCTGCAATAGTTTTTACTTTAGCTAAGATGTTTATTATATTTTTATTAATTATTTCTTCATCCTCAGATTCAGAATCAGGGTGAAATGCTGATAATGCTGTAACCATAGATGAAAGAGTTGCCATAGGATGTGCATTTAAAGGGAAACCATCAAAAAATCTTTTCATATCTTCATGTATATTAGCATTTTTTCTGAGTGATTTGCTAAATTGATTTTTTTCATCTTGAGAGGGGAGCTCACCATTAAGTAGAAGATAAGCTGTTTCGGTAAAACTAATTTTACCTGCTAATTCTTCAATTGGATAACCCCTATATCGTAAAATGCCTTTTTCTCCATCAATAAATGTTATTTTACTAATACATGCTCCCGTATTGGCATATCCAGGGTCTAGTGTAATATAGCCTGTTTTTTTTCTTAATTGAGTAATGTTAATACCATGTTCATTTTCAGTGCCTTCAATTACAGGACATTCTATTTCTTGATTATTTACTTTTATTTTTATTGGTTTCATTATCTAATCCTATTGATTATAAAATTAATTTATATAACTAAATTTAACATTATTATAATGCAGTTTTTTAATTTATTTTTATTATTTCAAATAAAAAAGTTGACTTACTTTTTTAAAATAATTTATATTGTACTTAGTGATTATCGCTACTTGTTTGGTAACATGCTTTTAAATCCGACGAAAAAGCCACCAAAGAAAGTTAAAAATCCTGAACTTGTTTTAGTTTAGTTGAAATAGACCTCTACGGGTATATAGGCAAGGCCTTGAATTTGCCGTTTAAATTATGTTTTGTGTGTAGGTTTTTACCTACATTTTTATAAAAATAAAAGGGATATACTATGTCAAAAATCGAACAAATGTTTGATTACAAAGGAAAAACAACAAAAGTTATAGGAGATGTAAAAGCACAGGCATATAAGGAAATTTATAATCATATTTCAGATAAACAGAACAGTAAAGATTTATCCGTACATAAAAATTATTTAGGTGATAATGAATTAGCAAAAAGTATTTATGAAAAAAAATATTTTCTTAAAGATTTAGATAATAATTTAATTGAAAAATCTCCAGAAGATGTTTTTAAACGTTTAGCATCTTTTTTAGCAACTACAGAGCTTTCTAAGTCAAAACAAAAAAAATGGGCAGAAAAATTTTATACTGAATTATATGAAGGCCGTTTTGTATCTGGAGGAAGAGTTTTAGCTGGTGCTGGAGATTTATATAGAGTTAAAACATTAGCGAATTGTTTTGTGGCTAAAATAGATAGAGATGATATTGACTCTATTTATAAAGCTGCTTTTGAATGTGCTCGTACTTATTCTTATGGTGGGGGTATAGGAGTTGATATTTCTAGTTTAAGACCAAAAGACTCTGTTGTACATAATGCTGCAGATAGCTCTACAGGAGCCGTATCCTTTATGGAACTTTATTCTCTAACTACTGGTTTAATTGGCCAAAGTGGTAGAAGAGGAGCATTAATGTTAACAATTGATGTTAAACATCCAGATATAAAATATTTCTTGAAGGTTAAAAAAACACCTAATTGGGTTACAAATCAAATAGTAGAACAGTGTAGTTGGTCTGGCTTATTTAATGATAAAGAATTAGATACTATTAAAAAGCAAGTAATGGAAAATACACAAGTACGTTTTGCTAATATTTCAATTAAGGCTAGTGATGAGTTTATGCAGGCTGTTAATGAAGAAAAACAATTTGGTGATAAAACATATTTAATTTATAAAAAATATAATAAAGATCTTAGAATGGATGCTATTCAAGATGAAGATGATATCCATTATTCTTCAGGTATTCCATCAAAAAATATTGATGATTATGAGTTGATTTCTTCTTTTAAAACATTATCAGGTTTAAATAATTGGATAACAGATAATTCAAATCATGAAGTAATAGATAAAGATTTATTTATTGATGCATCTAAAAGAGATGTTTATGGTGATTATATTATTCCACTTAAGGATAATGATTATGATTTAGCAATTAAGCAATCTGGGGACTTTTTATTATATTTTGATAGTACTGCAACTAATGAAGTTCGTGAATTAGTTAAAGCAAGGACGATTTGGGATCAATTTATAGAAGGTAATTATAAAACTGCAGAACCGGGTTTGATTTTTTGGACTACTATGAGTAAGTATTCTCCATCTAATTATGTAGGCAAACCAATTATTTGCACTAATCCATGTGCAGAAGTTCCATTAGAAGATGGAGGTGCTTGTAATTTAGGCTCTATTAATTTATCAAGATTTGTAAAAGAAGGTTTTACAGATCATGCTTCTATTGATTGGGATCAATTAGCTGATAGTACAATGATTTTAACTAGATTTTTAGATAATGTAGTAACTTGGAATGAATCATTAAACGCATTAGAAAAACAACGTACTGCAGCTAAAGAAACTCGTAGGTTAGGTTTAGGTGTTATGGGAATTGCTGATATGTTAAATCAAATGGGTTTAGGATACGATTCTGATGAAGGGATTAAGTTAATTGAAAAATCAATGGCTTTTATTACTAATGCAGCATATCAGGCTTCAGCTTCATTAGCTGGAGAAAAAGGACCTTCTTCTATTTTTAATTATAAAGATTATATGGAATGTCCTTTTATACAAGAAGCGTTAAGTGAGAAAACTAAAAAAGTAATTGCTGAAAATGGTATAAGAAATATTGCAATTATGTCTATTGCTCCAACAGGATCAATTTCTAATATTGTATTATCATACAGCAAAGGCAAGAAAAATTATATTGGTGTATCTGGAGGAGTTGAACCAATTTTTGCTACTTATTATACAAGAAGATCTGAGTCGTTTGGTAATAAATTTTTTAAAGTCTTTCATTCTACAATTCAAGCATATATAGATCAAAACGATTTACAGGATAAAATTGATAATGTAGATAGTGTTGATACAGTATTACCAGAATTCTTAACTAGAACAGCACATAAAATTGAATCACAAAAACGTGTTAAAATTCAATCTATAATTCAAAAGTATATAGATCATAGTATTTCTTCTACAATTAATTTACCCGAGGATGTTCAGCCTGAACTAATTTCAGATATTTATTTAAAAGCATGGAAAAGTAAGTTGAAAGGTGTAACTATTTATCGTGATGGTAGTAGATTCCCAATTTTAAGTACAGAGGGAGAGTTGACAGATTTTCAAAAAGAAAAAGAAAAAAAGTTTGTTATTACTAATGATAATAATGAAGAAATTGAAGTGCAGGCAGATGATATTATGAAACTTCCTGATGGGTCATTAATAACAATGTATCATTATTTAAAAAATACTAATCGAGAAATTGAAGAGGTATTATCAGATACAAAATTTGAGGATGCTATAAGTGATTAAATTAAAAAGAGATTTTAAAATTCAAAAAGTAGAAAAAAAAGATACTTCTTCTGAACTTACTCCTAAGCAAGGGGATTCAACTTTTAGGCCTGAAGTTGTTAATGCTAAAGTTTATAAAGTAAAAAGCGCATTTGTTAAAAATGCAGTTTTTATCACTTTGAGTTATGTTGATACTCATACTGGTAGAGAACCAATTGAAATATTTATTAATTCTAAAGATTTAAATCGTTCTGCTGAATATGTTGTGTTAACTCGATTAATTTCTGCAATTTTTAGAAGAGCAAGTGATCCAATGTTTATATTAGAAGAGTTGCATGGTATACATGATCCAAATGGAGGCTCATTTAAAGATGGCAAGTATTTTCACTCATTTTATGCAGAAGTTGCTGATGTAATTGAAAGATTTTTTTATGATGTAAATATTTTATCTTCTAAAGATAAAGAGTCATCAGTTGATGATAATATTCAACAAGAATCTGTAAAGGTACCAGTTCAAACAAAGGATCAGGAAACTGATTTTAATAAAGAATTTAGAATTTGTCCCACTTGTTCTGGAAAATCTCTTAAAACAGAAAATGGTTGTGATATGTGTGTTGAATGTGGATATAGTAAGTGTGATAAATAATTTATTTGATTTAATATTTTATAAATTCATCTGTATACTCAATTAATTTTTCTTGAATTCCTTTTTCTAGCATTGAATGTCCGGCATCAGGTATTATAATTAAATTTGATTGTTTCCATTTTTTATGTAAATCCCACGCGCTACGCATAGGACATACTACATCATATCTACCTTGGATAATAATATTTGGAATATTTTTTATTTTATAGATATTATCTAGAATCCAACCATCTGATTTAAAAAAGCCCTTATTAATAAAATAATGACATTCAATTCGCGCAAAGGCTTCAGCAACTTTTTTATCATCAAAATGGTGTAGTGAATTTTTATTTTGAATTAATTTACTAGTACTAGCTTCCCATTTTGCCCATGCTGTAGCAGCTTCTATTCTAATTTTTTGATTACTAGATGTTAATTTATTATAGTATGCTTTTACTAAATTTTTTTGTTCATTTTTGGGTATAACTGATAAATATTTTTCCCATGCATCAGGATATATATAGCTACATCCCTCTTGATAGAACCAATCTATTTCTATTTTTCGTAATAAAAATATTCCTCTTAATATTAAACCCTTACATCTTTTAGGATGTGTGATAGCATAAGTTAATGATAGGGTTGATCCCCAACTTCCTCCAAATACAACCCATGATTTGATTTTTAAATATTGTCTAATTTTTTCAATATCTTCTACTAAATTCCATGTTGTATTTTCTTTTAATTCTGCATGTGGAATACTTTTACCACACCCGCGTTGGTCAAAAATAATAATTCTCCATTTTTTTGGATTAAAATATTGTCTATAAATTGGTTCAATTCCACCACCAGGACCACCATGTAAGAAAATAACAGGTTTTCCTTTAGGGTTTCCAGATTCTTCAATAAATATAGTATGTATTGATGATACATTAAGGTAAAATGTATTAAATGGTTTAATTGGAGGATATAAATTTGCCATGAATTTATTTAAAAATATCCTGTAAACTTGTATAGCTTAATTGTTTTTTTAAAGTAATACGTATTGCTCTTAGTGCTGCTTGTGCTCCTGCAATAGTTGTAAATACAGGGATATTATGTTTAATTGCTGCTTTCCCAATTTCGTATTCATCATATCTTGATTGTGCTCCAAGGGGAGTATTTATAATCATCTGAATCATATTATTTTTTATTTCATCAACAATATTTGGTCTTCCTTCTCCTACTTTAAATATATTTTGGCAATTAATACCATTTTCTTGCAATAGAGATGCTGTACCTTGTGTTGCAATAATTTTATAATCCATTTCATCTAAATCTCTTGCTATTTTAATAATATGACCTTTATCAGATTTATTTACTGATAAAAATATTTGACCTGATAAAGGCAGTTTATTGCCAGCTCCAATTTCTGCTTTTGCGTATGCTGATCCTAAATGTTTATCAAAACCAATTACTTCTCCTGTAGATTTCATTTCTGGAGATAAAAATATATTCTGATTTGGAAATTTATTAAATGGAAATACGGGTTTTTTAACAGCAATTAATTGTGTATTACTATTATTAAAATTTAATTGTTTTATTTTTTTCCCAGATGATATTTGGGCTGCATATTTAGCATATGGAATATCTGTTATTTTACTAATAAATGGAATCGTCCGACTTGCTCTTGGATTTACTTCTATGATATATATAATATTATTTTTCATTGCAAATTGTATATTAATTAAACCTATAGTATTTAGCTTTAGTGCTAATTTTTCAGTGTATTGTTCAATAGTTTTTTTTGCATCTAATGGTAAATTATAAGCAGGATATACACAGGAAGAATCACCAGAATGGATACCAGCTTCTTCAATATGTTGCATAATCCCAGCAATTTTGATTTCATTGCCATCGCATATAGCATCTACATCAAATTCATAAGCATCCTCAAGAAAGGCATCAATTAAAATAGGATGGTCTCCTGATACTAACGCTGCTTTTCCTACAAATGTTTTTAATCCATCTTCGTCATAAACAATTTCCATCCCACGTCCACCTAGCACATAAGATGGACGTACAAGTACTGGATATTGTATTGTATTTGCAATATTGATAGCATCTTTTATTGAGTATGCTATTCCATATTTTGGTACTGGAATTTTAAGTTTCTCTAAAATTTCTCCAAATTTTTCTCTATCTTCTGCAAGATCTATAGAATGAGGATCAGTTCCTATAATTTTTACTCCAGCTTGCATTAGCTGCTTCGCAATATTTAAAGGAGTTTGTCCACCAAATTGTATTAAAACTCCATCAGGGTTTTCAAGATCAATTATATTCATAACATCCTCAAATGTTAAAGGTTCAAAATATAATCGATCTGCTATATCAAAATCAGTTGAGACTGTTTCAGGATTACAGTTAACCATTATTGTTTTATAGCCTAGTTCCTTTAAACCAAAAACAGCTTGCACACAACAATAGTCAAATTCTATTCCCTGTCCAATTCTATTTGGACCACCTCCAAGAATCATAATTGTTTTATTTTTAAATGGTATAATTTCATTTTCATCTTCATAAGTTGAATAGCAATATGGTGTTTTAGCCTCAAATTCAGCAGCACAAGTATCAACCATTTTATATGTAGGTATAACATTATTTTTTATTCTGTGATCTCTAATATTTTTTTCAGATTTTTTTACTGTATTAGCAATTTGCAGATCTGAAAAACCTTCTTTTTTTAAGTATTTAATATTCTTTTTCTTAAAATTCTTTTTAATATCAATAGTAGTAATGATTTGTAGTTGTGATAAAAACCAAGGGTCTATTTTTGTTTTATTATGAAGTTCTTTTATTGAATATCCTTCTTTAAAGGCTTTCCATATTTTTAATAATCTAAAAGCAGAAGGGAAACTAATTTTTGTAATATCTAAAGGACGATGATCGGTTACTTTAGGTTCAAATCCATTAAGCCCAACTTCTAGTGATCTAAATGCTTTTTGTATAGACTCTCTGAATGTCCTACCTATTGCCATTACTTCTCCAACTGATTGCATCTGTACTCCTAATATTCCATCAGATGTTGGGAACTTTTCAAAATCAAAGCGAGGTATTTTTGTAACCACATAATCAATTGAAGGTTCAAATGAGGCCATTGTTTCTTGAGTAATGTCATTTGGAATCTCATCTAGTGTAAATCCAATTGCTAATTTTGCTGCAATTTTTGCTATAGGAAATCCTGTTGCTTTAGAAGCTAAAGCTGATGATCTGCTCACCCTTGGATTCATTTCTATAATAATTGTTCTACCTGTATTGGGATTAACAGCAAACTGAACATTTGACCCACCAGTATCAACACCTATTTCTCTTAAACACTGAATTGACCAATTTCTCATTTGTTGATATTCTTTATCACTAAGTGTTTGTGCAGGAGCCACTGTAATACTATCTCCTGTATGTACTCCCATTGGATCAATATTTTCAATACTACATATAATGATTGCATTATCATTTTTATCTCGTACAACTTCCATTTCATATTCTTTCCACCCTAATAAAGACTCTTCAATTAGAACTTCATGAATTGGGCTAGCCCGTAATCCATTTTCAATTTGATTTTTAAATTCTTCAATATTATATGCTGTTGAACCCCCTGTTCCACCTAATGTAAAGGATGGACGAATAATAATTGGAAAGCCTATTTTTTTAACTAAATCTATTGCATCATCATAAGAATTCACAAATCCACCTTTAGCAGTTGGAATATTTATGGCATCCATACATTGTTTAAATTGCTCTCTATTCTCAGCTTTTTGTATTGCTTTAATATTTGCTCCAATAAGCTGAACATTATATTTAGTTAAAATTTCATTATTATGTAATTCCATTGCAATATCTAAAGCTGTTTGCCCACCAACTGTTGGTAGAATAACATCAGGTTTTTCTTTTTTTATGATTTCTTCTATTGCAGATATATTAATGGGTTCTAGATATGTTGCATCTGCAATATTTTTATCTGTCATAATTGTTGCAGGATTAGAATTAACAAGAATAACTCTATATCCTTCTTGTTTAAGTGCTCGACAAGCTTGTGTTCCAGAATAATCAAATTCACAAGCTTGACCGATAATAATTGGTCCAGCTCCAATAACCATAATAGAATTTATATCATTTCTTTTAGGCATGTTTCTCTTTTTTTTGATATACCTGCATTAATTTTATAAAATGATTAAATAAATATTGTGAATCATGTGGTCCGGGGCTTGCTTCAGGATGATATTGAACACTAAATACAGGAAAATCATTACATTGCATTCCCTCCACTGTTTGATCATTTAAGCTTAGATGTGTAATTGATATATTGTTTGGTAGATTTTCTAAAGAAACAGAAAACCCATGATTTTGACTTGTAATTTCAATCTTTCCAGTTGTTAAATTTTTAACAGGATGATTACATCCTCTATGCCCAAATTTTAATTTATATGTCTGTGCTCCAAGAGCTAAACATAGTATTTGATGCCCAAGACATATCCCAAAAATTGGAATATTATATTTTAATAATTCTTGTACAGTTTTAATTCCATAGTCTACTGCTGCAGGATCTCCGGGCCCATTTGATAGAAAAATTCCATCTGGAGAAAATGATAAAATTTCATCACTAGATACAGAGGCTGGAAATACTTTAATATAGCAGTTTTCTTTTTCTATCAACCTTAAGATATTATGCTTGATTCCATAATCAATTGCTGCAACTTTATATTTTTTGTTATTAGAGTTCCAATTATATGGTTTATTACATGTAACAATTTTAGCTAAATCCATTCCACTCATATTGGGATGTGATGTTAATTTCTTCTGTAGATCTAATTTAGACATGTCTGAGCTTGAAATAATGCCGTTCATTGCACCTTCTATCCTTAATATACGAGTTAATGCTCTTGTATCAATTCCTTGTATACCAACAATCCCATTACTTTTTAAATAATTATTGAGTGAATCTGTTGCTCTATAGTTAGATACTATAGGAGAGTCTTCTTTAATAATAAATCCTTGTACTTGAATTTTTTTACTCTCAGTATCTTCAATATTAATTCCATAGTTACCAATATGAGGAGTTGTCATGGTAACAAGTTGTCCGCAGTAAGAAGGATCGGTTAAAATTTCTTGATATCCTGTCATTCCAGTATTAAAACATAATTCCCCTATCGTTATACCCGTTTCACCAAGAGCATAACCATGAAAAATTTTTCCATTTTCTAGTATTAGTTTAGCAGAATGTTGATTATACATATTTGTCTATATAAAAAAATAGCTCCGTTATAGGAGCTATTAGAAACGCAATATTAAAAATGATGTGCATATATAAATTTAATAAATTTTTATTTTATTTTAAAGCCTTCTATTGATTACCTGCTTTTATATTTATCTATAATAGAAACCTCAATAAAGCGTCCTTGAAAATTATTGTTATACACATTTTCATTTAACCATTCTCTTTCTGTATCCATTTCTTCATGGCTAATTAGCTTACACCATGCTTTATCATCTTTATTCCCATTATCTGGATCGTGCCATCTATAGTTTCGTTTTTTCAATAAATTTTTATATTCATATTTAGCAAATGTAGCTTCCACTCTACACATGGGACGTTTAGCATTTTGAATTAATTCAGCAATTGGTTTGTTATCTATATATGATGGGTGTGTTACTAAATGAATTAAGGCATCAACATCACCCATAGCACGATGTGCTTCGTAATAAAATCCATGCCAAATACACAGCAATTCTTGTTTTACTCCTTTAAAATCTCTTGCATCCCAATCAATATCATTTATAGAACAAGCCCATATTTTATTTTTTGAAATTTCCAGTCTTTGATCTGTAAATCCTCGATCAAATTCAGCATTATGCGCAACAATAAGCTGTGATGTTTGAAAAATATGTTCTACTTTTTTCCAATCTATTTTTTTACCTTTAACCATATCATCACTAATTCCATTGATTTTAGTAGCTGATTCAGGAATTGGCATTCCAGGATCTTCAAGTGATTCATAGGCTGCAACAACTTTAACATCATCACCATTTTCTTTTGTGATTTCAATACATTTAATTGCAATTTCTATAATTTTATCTTCTTTATTATCTGTTCCGGTAGTTTCTAAATCAAGAAAACAAATTCTCATTCTTGGATTAGAGGGTTCTAGTGGCTTTATATCATCTATATCATAAGCCTCTAACCCTTCTCCATCGTATTTTTGGAGTTTAATACAGTTATCAACATCATGTAATCCTTTAATAAAACTCATAAATTTAACTCCTTAATGTTTCAACCATTTTTATAATGTTATCTTTCATATAGGGGGCATGTAATCCTACACATTCATGGTCCTTTAAGTGAATAATTATATGCTGCGAAATTTTAAGTCCATAATATGTTTCTAATAAATATCGATATAATGATAATTGTAATGCATAATGATTAAACTTAGTATCGGCAATATCTGATGTAGCAGGTAAAACACCTCTTTTATTTCTATATGATTTGGTATCAATCTTCTTTGAAGTTTTCCAATCCATAATAATATAGCTATCACTATTTTTATCAAATAATAATAAGTCAATTGTACCTGAAATTTTCAATTCTTCACTATATATAATAACCTCTGGATAAATCTCAAAATTAGATTTCATTTTAAATTTATTAAGCCATTTCATTCCTTGAATTGCTTTGGGCTCTGTTAATTCAGATTTATCAAGGATATGATTTTCTAATTGCTCATGCACTAATGTACCATAATCTGCTGAGTCTTTCCATATTTGTAATAAATCTTCAACACTCATACCCATATATTTTGGACTTGATGCTACAAGCTTTTTAGCTACTTTTTCTGCATCAAATTTTTCAAAGAATTGACTAACAAATGTAGTTGCACTTATAAATTCTAATTCAGGATTTGTTGCTAGATTATATCTATGAGCTTCGCGTTCTAAGGTGATATTATTATCGAAAAGTTGATTCATTCGTATGATTAATTTATAAACATTATATTACTTTAGTTAAGGTTCTTTTTATCGATTAAAATAATTTCCAAATTTTAACTCTTTTGATTTATTATTGAAAATCTGATAATTCTTTAACAAGGTTAGAATAGAGTGTTTGGATATTATCATTTTCAGATATTCTGTAGACATTTTTTATTTTATTATTTTCAACCATTAATTTCCCATCTAAGTGGTCAAGTTCATGTTGAAACAGTCTAGACATAAACCCTGATAAAGGTTTTTTTATTTTTTTACCATCTTTATTAAAATACCTAACTTTAATTCTATCATATCTTTCGGCGACTAATCTAATTTCTGGAATACTAAGGCAACCCTCTTCTCCTTCTTGAATAGATTTTTTGGAGTAATAATCTATACGTGGATTAATATAAAATTCAAAATTATCAGCATTAGGATTACCCTTTATACTATTTTTTTCATTTTCATCATCATCATCATATTCATCATGTTTTAAACCTATAAAAATTTTTTTATTATAGCCAATTTGATTTGCAGCAACGCCTGCACATGGAGTTGCTTTATATGTATCAAATAAATCAGTTAATATTTGATTTATTTCATTAGAAAATGGGAGCCTAACCTCCTTGGTTTCTTTTTTGAGAAAATTAATATTATCTGGTATCAGATTTTTTCCATCCCAAACTTCAACTAATTTTTTAATGGCCATAATATTTTTTTAATAAGTATAAAAAATAATACTATATTTTGTGCAAATTTATTTATGTCAATTTAAGGAATTTATTATGAAATGCCATGAAGTAGATTATAAAATTATAGGTGATGATATACAGGTTGTTGAAGTTGAACTTGATCCTAATGAAACTGTCATAGCAGAGGCAGGAGCAATGAATTATCTTCAGCCTGAGGTTATATTTGAAACTAAAATGGGGGATGGTTCTAGTCCTGAAAAAGGATTACTAGATAAAATGTTTTCAGCAGGTAAGCGTGTATTAACGGGTGAGTCAATTTTTATGACACATTTTACAAATTCTGGAAGTGAAAAAAAGAATGTTGCTTTTGCTTCTCCTTATCCTGGTAAAATTATTCCGCTTGATATGTCGAAAATAGATAATAAAATTATATGTCAAAAAGATGCTTTTTTATGTGCTGCACTTGGGACTGAAGTTAGCATCAAATTTAATAAAAAGCTTGGAGCAGGATTTTTTGGTGGTGAGGGGTTTATATTACAACAACTTAAAGGTGATGGTATGGCATTTATTCATGCCTGTGGAACGATTATAAAAAAGGAACTTAATAATGAAACCTTAATTGTAGATACGGGCTGTCTTGTTGCTTTTACAAAAGGGGTTGATTATGATATTCAAAGAACAGGTAGTTTAAAATCTATGTTTTTTTCAGGTGAAGGTTTTTTCTTAGCAACCCTTAAAGGAACAGGAACTGTATATTTGCAAAGTTTACCGTTTTCTAGATTAGCAAATAGAATTATTGCAAGTGCTCCAAATCTTGGAGGATCGAGAAAAGGAGAAGGATCTGTTTTAGGTATTGTAGGTGATATGATTGATGGTAGATAGTAAATCAAAATATATTAAAATATTTGCAACAGGAGGGACCTTTGATAAAGAGTTTAATGAAATCAATGGAGAACTTTATTTTCAAGAAACTAATTTATTTAAATTATTAGAACTTGGTCGCTCACAAATGAATGTTAAAATTGAGACTTTAATGATGATAGATAGTCTTAAAATGACAAATACAGAAAGATCGTATATCCTAGAAAAGTGTAAAAAAGAAACGACTAATCGTATTATTATTACCCATGGAACAGATACGATGGTTGAAACAGCAGAGCTTGTTGCGCAAGATATTAAAGATAAAGTTATTATTTTTACAGGAGCAATGATTCCAATAAAATTTGGTAGTTCTGATGGATTATTTAATTTAGGAAGTGCATTATCTTTTGCGCAGGTATTAGATCCTGGTGTTTATATTACAATGAATGGGCAATATTTTTATTGGGATAATGTTCGTAAAAATAAAAAATTGGGAATTTTTGAAAAAATTAAAAAATAAATTTAATTTATATTTTCAGTTTCATCATTTTCATTAGCAGTAGGTACCTCTCCCCAAAATGTAGGTGTGGTTTGTAATTGGTATATAATATTATTATTCAAAAGGAATACTTTACTATCTTGATTCATGCGTACATAGCATCTATTATATTCTGTAGTTGAATTTCCAAATACATAATATGCTGATGTATTACCATCATAATCAATAAAAGCAAGGTGGGTCCCTTTTTCAGCTGATACATTATATATAGTCCAGTTTTCTTCTTTTGATGTAACTAAATGAGATTGTTCTAAGCTAGACATTCTATCAAATAAATTTTTAATCATATTATCTTTTAATTTAAGAGTATCATTTCCCGATATAGTCCATGTTGTATCATTTTTAATTAGTTCTATTGCATCTTGGTTTGAGCTAATTACAATTTTATTTATAGAATCTTCTGAAATAGTAAAAAGTTTAGCTGTACTTGAAGAATAGCTATTTTGCACACTTAAATTAATAAAGTAGATTAAAATTAATCCTCCTAAGACACCTATAACAGTTATTAATTTTTTATCCATAAATCTCCATTAAATATTTAGACCTTTTTTCTCTAGAACGTTTTCTTAGTAAGCCATATCCTATAATAATTAATGAAGGTAATAATAAATCAATCCATTTCCATCTAGTTCTTAAAGAGCTATTTTCTTGACCCATAGCTTCATCAATCAGAGGTCTAAGCATTACTTCTCGTGATCGTAGTGATACCAATTCTGCATCTCCAATCATAACATCTATAATATTTTCAATGAAGGTATAGTTTTCATTGATATCATTTCTTACAATTCTCATGCCAGCAATAGACTCATCACTAAAAAAATCTGAATCAGTAATTAGAAGAATTTCTCCATCATTATTAGTTTTTAATTTTCCTCCAATCACTTTAGATGATTCATTCAATTCATTTAAAATAGGATTAATCTCAGGCATAGCACCAAGATTAAAAAAGTCTTTCATAACAGCAGAATAATTAGAAGTTTTAAGTAAGGGTGTAAATAAATTATCATCCTTTGTATAGGTGATTTCACTCGGGAAACCTACTTGTACTACTTGAATGCCTTCTAACCCTGTTATTTGATTTTCATACTCCTCAAAATTATTAATTGATGGAATAAAAGGATAATCTATTTGTCTTTGTATAGAAAACATTCCTGTTTGTTGCCTTGCCATTAATTGTTTACAATTTTTATCTAAAATCAAATTTGGCTCTATTTGTAACCCTAGAGAATCCAAAATATTAAAAATATTTGATTCAATGATAGTACCCTGTTGTGTTTGAATATCAGGTTTGATTCTTCCTTGAGCAAGTAATATTTTGCCCCCACTATTTATATAATCTAATAATCCTGTAATTTCTTCTGTACTTAAATCTCCTTCTATACCATTTACGATTAATAAATTCAATTCATTTGAAATATCATTTAATAGTACATTATTTTTAATGTTAAATCTTTCTTTAAGTATTGTATTTAAATTTTCATTTTTATGCTCTTTTGTTCCAGCTTTAACTATACCAATAATAGTTTCTTTATTTTCAGTTAACTTTTTAATTGATTTAGTTAGCATATATTCCAATCCTGTATTAACGCCTAACAATTGTATTACTTCAGATTTTCCATTATATCGTATTTTCATTCCCATAAAAATAGTTTTAAATGAAATCTCATCATTATCTATCACTTGAACATCTTGAGATTGAATTCCATCAGCTTGTGCTTTGCTATTAAAATTTTCATCATTTTTAACAAAATAAAAGTTCACATTATTGCTATATGCAGAATATTCTTCTAAAAGATCTTGAACAAATCGCTTATTATTTTGTAGTTGTCCAGGTAAATCATCAGAAAAATATAAATCGATTGTTAATGGGTCATTAATTTTTTCAATAGTTTGTTTGCTAGAGTCAGATAGAGAATACATTTTATTATCAGTTAAATCAAATCGAATGAACCAATTCATAGATATTAGATTAACTAATATAAAGGCAATAATATAAATGGTAACATAGATTGTGGCTGATCTCTTATGGTCCATGTTTAATTCCACTTTCTTGAGCTTAAAGATTCTATTGTTAATAATAAAAATAATCCAATCATAGAAAAGAAATATATTAGATTTCTTGAATCTATTACTCCTCTGGATATATTTGATAAATGATAATCAATACTTAAATATTGTATGGTCCCAGCAATAGCATTAGGCATGAAAATTAACATTTTATCAATTAAGAAAAATATTAGTACAAAAAATATTGCAATAATAAATCCAACAACTTGATTATCAGTTAAGCTACTAGCAAAAATTCCCATAGATGCATAAACAGACCCTGCAAGAAATAAGCCTAAATATCCAGTGAAAATTGCTCCATAATCTATATTGGTTCCAACAGCAATAAGATTAAATAACATTATTAGTGTTAGTAAAAGCCCAACAAATAACAATGATAATATTGAAAGATATTTACCAATTACTAGCTCATGATCTTTAATTGGCAGTGTACACATAACTTCCATTGTACCAATATTTTTTTCTTTAGATATAATCCCCATAGTAATAGCAGGAATAAAAAATAGATATACTAGGGGAACAATTTGAAAGAGTGCACGCATATCAGATTGGCCAAATATAAAAAATGTATTGGAAAAAAAATATCCATTAACTAGACTAAAAATAACTAAAAATATATAAGCCATTGGACCATTAAAATAAGACTTTAATTCTTTTAAATAGATGTGTTTGATATTATTCATGCTTTAATATTTTTCCCAGTTAGTTTCCTGAAAATATCCTCTAGATTATCTGATTTAGGATTCATTTCAAGAAGTATCCATTTTGATTTTGTTATAATTTTAAATATTTCCTCACGAGGATCATTTTTTTCTAAATATTCAATTTCTACATGATGACCAAACTGAGATTTGTTAATTTTGTTAATTTTAATATTTTCAATTTGGTCTTCAAGTTTTTTAATTTTTTCTTTTGTTGCTCCTTTAATCTCTAGTGATAGCTGAATATTGCCCTTATGTTTTTTAATTAATTTTTTTGTAGATCCATCTGCAACAATTTGTCCATTATCTATAATGATAATACGATCAACTGTTGCTTCAATTTCTTGCAATATATGACTAGACATTAAAACGAGCTTTTCTTTCCCAAGATTTTTAATTAGTTCTCGAATTTCAACAATTTGATTAGGATCAAGTCCTGTAACTGGTTCATCAAGTATTAAAATTTTAGGATTATGAATCATTGCACAGGCTAATCCAATTCTCTGCTTATATCCTTTTGAACAGGCACCTACATTTTTATGTAATACTCCTTTTAATCCACACTGTTCAACTACGGTATGTAGGGCTTGTTTGAATTTTTCTCCAGTAATATTGCGAATATTTGCTGTGAATTCTAATAAATCATATACAACCATATCATTGTAGAGAGGATTACTTTCAGGTAGATACCCTATCATTTTTTTAATTTCATGAGAATCTTTAATAATATCAAGATTATTGATTTTAATTTGTCCCGATGTTTGAGTAAGATATCCTGATAAGATTTTTAATGTTGTAGATTTACCAGCACCATTAGCACCTAAAAATCCTACAATTTCACCATCAGAAATGGAGAAATTAATAGCTTGTACAGCTTTAACAGGCCCATAATTTTTAATTAAGTTTTTGACTTCAATCATTTTATTTCTTTTACAAAATGGTCTTTGTCCCATTTGAATCCATCATATTTAAAATTTTTAAATTCATTCATATCCTGTACATTATTTTCTGCTAAAAATCTTATAAATTTTCCTTTTACAGCTTTTCCAAAGTGTCCAGCGGCTGTTTTTTTACCTTTATTGATTACTGAAAAGTCTATTTTAATTACATTTTTAGAAGGAGTATATGCTTTTCGATGTACTTGAGGCAAAAGGTCAAAAACAATATCTTCCTTTTCAAGTTCTTTAGTTATTACTGGGTTCCAATGATATTGTAGAGATAAAACATTCATTTTCAATTTATAATTTGGGATTAAAGTATTAGGAGTTAAAATTCCAAATAAACCACTAAAAATTCTTATATGATTTTCCATATATTCTTTAGTAGCTTTATTCATAGTTTCCCAATCAACATATTCATATACAACGCCGGTATATCTTTCTATTGCTTTAGCGCAATGACTTTTGAATATATCTTGATTTTGTCGATGAAAAATTTCTGATTTTTCTTGTGAAGTACCATAAATTGATCGTAAATCCTCATCATCTAATAAGCTAAGTAATCTAACTACTTGATTAACTTCACGTTCAAATTTAAAATTTGTTTCTTTAAATGTTAAATCTGTTGATTTAACTTTAGCTTTTCCTTCGCTTGGCGGTATTAATATTAACATATTTATATATCCTAGTATAAAATGGGTAGGAAATTTAAAAAAAAATAAAAGAAAAAAAAATTATTTTTTGTTTTGAATCGATTGAACGCAAGGAGTAAGCATATTATATGCTGACCTGTCAAGCATATATATTATTTCACATTCTTTCTTTATATCTTTTTCTCTATTAAGTTGTTTATATATTTTAATTAATTGTATGCGAGATTTTACGTGATCCGGATTCTTTTTTAGAACATTCCTGAAATATTTTATTGCATTTTTTGTGTCATCAAGTTTTTGATATGATTTTCCTATTTTAAATAGTGGTTTAATGTTATAGTTTATTTTATATGATTTATTAAAATATTTTATTGCATTTTTGTATTCACCTAATTCAAAGTAAGAATCTCCTATTAATGTATAAGTAATTTCGTCATCTTCATGAAATTTAATAAAGAACAAAAAATTATCAATAGCTAAGTCATACATTTGTAATTCCTTATATATTACACCGAGCTGATAATGTATAATTGGATCCTCTAGTGAAAATTGTAAAGCTTGTTTAAATGTAAGCATTGATTGTAAGAATTTTTTTTGTCCGGCATAACATTGTCCAAGTTCAATTAAAAGATTTTTATTTAATGGACCGCATTCAAGAGCTTTATTAAGATATACTTCAGCTTCATTAAATAGTTCTTGTTTATTTAATATAAATCCAACTTTAAAAAATATTTCATGATTTGTATCATTTAAATCAATTACTTTTTTATAATAAGCAAGAGCATCTAAAAAATTATTCAGCTTATAGTGTGAATTTGCAATATGTAAATAATATGTTTCATTATTTTCATCAGAGATGATTAATCTTGAGTATGTATCAATGGCTTCTGAATATCTTTCTACTTTTAAGAAAATATCACCTAAAATTTGTAAAGTTGAAAAATCATTTAAATTATTAATAATATAATCTTTCATTGGGTCCATTGCCTGAATAAACATTTCATTTTTATAGTATACCATTCCAAGTCTATAGTTTAAATCATCAAAGGATGAGGTTCTTTTTGCCAGCTTGAAATGCTCAATTGCTTTATTATCATCTAAAATCAAATCATAAATTTTTCCCATTTCATAATGGGCTAAACTAAAATTTGGATTGATTTCGATACATTTTTTATATGCTTCAAGACTTTTTTTATTTAGATCTAGCTTACTATAGGATAGACCTAAATAATAGTATGTATTATAATCATCAGATTTTAATAATAAGGATTGTATTAAATAGTTAATAGCTTCTTCATTATTATCAGTAAAATATGATGCAATTCCTAAACTTAACATTAGTTCATAATTATTTTTATTTTCTTTTAATATATATTTTAAAATTTTAATCGCTTCACTATAATCTTCTATTTGGATTAAAGATTTTGCTAAATAAAGATTTGCTTCTAAATTGTTAGGATTAATTTTTAATGCTCTATAAAAATAAAATATTGCGTCTAAAAAATTTGATTGTAAAAAATTTATTTTACCTGAGAATAATAATGGATTTATATCTTCTAAATTTGCCTCGCTGTATTTTTTAAAATACTGTATTGATTGTTCGTAGTTTTTATCAAAATATTTGAATAAACCTAAATAGAAATAAGATAATGAATTAGTAGAATCTTGCGATACGTTTTTTAAAAATAAGTTATATAATGTATCTTGTTGATTATTAAAATCAATAGATTCAAAATAATTTATATCAAGAGATTTTGCATTGAGCATTAAAGAGTTATTAAAATTAATAATTGCATCATTATAATTTTGATTATTTAATTGATTAAAGCCTTCATTCATTTTTTCTAATGCATAATCGTTGATTGAATATTCTGTATCAATTTCATAATTTGGATCTGTATTTACTAATAAATGTGGCAAGTTTAGCAGTGAATCAATTGGGAAATTATCCATATTAGTATCAATTATAGTTAGTAGACTATCTATGCGAAATACTAGCTCGGGTTCTTTTTCATTAATGTAAATATTTTTTAATTCATTTAATGGATTAATATAAGTTTTTTGCAATTGCAGCATATGAGATGATTGAATATTGATATATTCTTGAAGATATTCTTTTGCTTTGATTGTGTTGTTATTAATGAGATGTAGTTGATATATTTTTTCTACTAAATCTAATAAAATAGAATGCGATAACCCTCCTATAGATTTTTGTATTTCTAATATTTCTTCATAAATAATAATTGCATCATCATATAAATCTGAATCATAATATGCTTCTGCAAGTTTATATTTTTCATGTATTGATGTATTAAATATTGGATTGCTAGAAGCAATATTCAATAAGATGAGTATTAAAAATGTTATTTTATTTAATTGCATATTGATTTTTTAAAATCTTCTTGTATATTAAAATGCTTAATAATAATTATTGTTCCTTAATAAAAGAGTATATAAAATTTAAATATGAAAGTACAAGAAATTAAAGAAAGATTAATGGTTCATTTTCCTGATGATAAGGTTGAAGCTTTTGATTTAAGAGGTTCAGGTGATCATTTTAGTGTAGTAGTGATTTCAGATAAATTTAAAGATTTATCCCTTGTTGATAGACATAGAGAAATTTATTCAATCTTTAAAGATGAGATTGCAGGTAAAATTCATGCAATGCAGATTCAAACTTATACATACGAAGAATGGCGTAATAAAAAATAAGTCTAATTAGCTTTTTTCCAGTAGAAAAATTGCTTAAATTCAGGGTCATTAAATAGGAATAAACTTCAAGATATGATAAAGTCTTCCTCTTCAAATAAAGATATAACTACCCCTGATAAATTAGATGAGGATGTAACAAATGAAAAAAGTTTGCGTCCCTCTAGATTTAGTGATTTTATAGGTCAAAAAAAGGAAGTCGAAAAATTAAAAGTTTATATAAAAGCAGCTAAAAAAAGATCAGAAGCGCTAGATCATGTAATTTTATATGGTCCACCTGGTTTGGGAAAAACTACTTTAGCTAATATCATAGCAAAAGAACTAGACGTTAATATAAAATTAACATCAGGTCCCATATTAGATAGGGCTGGAGATTTAGCTGGCGTATTAACTAATCTTGAAGAACATGGTGTGCTCTTTATAGATGAGATACATAGATTGAATAGTGTTGTTGAAGAATATTTGTATTCTGCAATGGAAGACTATGTGATTGATATTATGTTAGATAAAGGCCCAAATGCTCGTAGTGTACAGCTAAATTTAAATCCTTTTACATTAGTTGGTGCTACAACTAAACTAGGCAATTTAACATCACCTATGAGAGATAGATTTGGTGTAATTATTAGATTGGATTTTTATTCTAATGAAGAATTATGTGAAATTATTAAAAGGTCTGCAAGTTTATTAAACATTGACATTAATGAAAGAGGGTGTTATGAGATTTCTCGAAGATCTCGTGGAACCCCAAGAATAGCAAATAGAATTTTAAAACGTACTCGTGATTTTGCAGATGTAAAATCTAATGGTAAGATTACAGAAATAATTGCGAATGAGGCATTAGAAGCACTAGCAATTGATGAATATGGATTAGATCAGATGGATAAAAACATACTTCAAGCATTAATAAAAAATTTTAATGGTGGGCCTGTTGGTTTAGATTCTTTAGGGGTTGTAGTATCTGAAAATCCTAAAACTATAGAAGAGGTTTATGAACCTTATTTAATTAAAGAAGGTTTTATTCAAAGAACTTCACGAGGCAGAATAGCATTAGATAAAACATTTGAATATTTAAAAATAACAAAATAGGAAGGAGACATATGTTTTTTGGAACAGTAGAAAGACCTCCAAGGTTATCAGAATTTGAATTTGAAATTCCAGATAAATTAATTGCTCAACATCCTCCAAAAACGAGAGATAAATGTAAATTAATGGTTGTTAATAAAGAAACAGGTGATATTGAACATAAAACCTTTTCTGATATTCATAATTATTTTAATAAGGGTGATGTATTAGTTCTTAATAATACAAAGGTATTTCCAGCTAGATTATATGCAACTAAAGATAAATCAGTTGCAAAAGTAGAAGTTTTCTTATTGAGAGAATTAGAAAATGATTTATGGGAAGCTATGGTTAAGCCAGCAAGGAAGGTTAGAATTGGAAATAAATTAATTTTTGATAAAAATATTTCTTGTGATGTGATTGACAACACAGTATCGGGTGGTAGGGTGTTAAGATTTGAATATAATGTTGATAGTTTATACCCTTTTATTGATAAAAAAGGGCATTCTCCATTGCCACCTTATATAAAACGTGAATCAATTCCTTCTGATAAAAATAATTATCAAACAATTTATGCATCTGAAAGAGGTTCTGTCGCTGCTCCAACAGCTGGATTGCATTTTACTAAAGGCTTGCTTAATAAAATAGAAAAAAAGGGTGTCAAAATAGTATATATTACTTTGCATATTGGACTTGGTACATTTAGACCAATTTTAGTAGAGGATCTTACAAGACATCATATGGATTCAGAGTATTATGAAATTCCGCATGAAACAGCAGATACTATTAATCAAGCAAAAGCAAAAAAGAAGAAAGTTTGGACAGTTGGAACTTCAACAAATAGAGCTTTGGAGACAGTTGTAGTATCAGGATTTCAAATTACTCCTAAAAGAGGTTGGACAGATAAATTTATTTATCCACCCTATAAATTTAAAATGTGCGATAGATTGATTACTAACTTTCATCAGCCTAAATCTACTTTAATGATGTTAGTGTCAGCATTTTCTAGTAAAGATATTATTTTAGAAGCTTATCAGCAGGCAATTAAAAAGAAATATAAGTTTTATTCTTATGGCGATTCAATGTTATTATTATAGATATGAATTTTAGAGTTGGAAATGGTATAGATTGTCATAAGCTTGTTCCTAATAAAAAATTAATTTTAGGCGGTGTACTAGTTGATTCTAACTTAGGTTTAGAGGGACATAGTGATGGGGATGCTGTAATACATGCTATTGTAGATTCTATGTTAGGAGCATTATCTTTAGGTGATATTGGTACCTTTTTCCCTTCGGAAGATGAACAATGGGAAAATGCTAATAGCTCTATTTTTTTAAAATTTGCACATAAAAAAATTAATGAATTTGATTTTATAGTTAATAATATAGATATTACTATTATTTTACAATCTCCATCCTTAAAAAAATATATTTATGACATTAGAAACAATATATCAAATTTATTAAATATTAATATTGATTGTATTTCTGTTAAAGCAACAACTACAGATAAATTAGGGTTTATAGGTGAAAATAAGGGATTAGTTGCATTAGTTAGCACCTTATTGGTTAATAATGGAAATTAGAACGCGTTTTGCACCAAGTCCAACGGGGTTCCTGCATGTAGGAGGATTAAGAACAGCCCTATATAATTATATTTTTTCAAAAAAAAATAATGGAGTTTTTGTATTAAGGATAGAAGATACTGATCAAAATAGATTGGTAGAAAATGCAATAGAACAATTAATAAAATCTATCAGATCTTTTAATTTAAATTTTGATGAAGGACCTGATATTAATCAAAAATATGGTCCTTATATTCAATCAGAAAGATTAAATATATATAAAACACATTATATAGATTTAATTAAAAAAAATAAAGCTTATATATGTATTGTTAAAGGTAATGAATTAATACCAGAATATAATTTAGATAAAGCTTTTAATTTGATGCAAAAGAATCAATATGTTGTTAAGCTTAAAATTCCTAAAAATAGATTATTATCTACTTTTGATGAATTAAGAGGGAAGATTGAGTTTGATTTAGATTTAATAGAAGATCCTATTATTATTAAATCAGATGGTTATCCAACTTATCATTTTGCCAATGTTATTGATGATTATTTAATGAAAATTACTCACGTTATAAGAGGAGAAGAGTGGCTCCCATCTTTACCTAAACATATTTTATTATATGAATGTTTTGGATGGAAACCACCAAAATTTATTCATTTGCCATTATTATTAAACCCAGATAAATCAAAGCTTTCAAAAAGACAGGGTGATGTAAATGTAGATGATTTTTTGAAAAAAGGATATTTGAAAGAGGCTATAATTAATTTTATAGCATTATTAGGTTGGCATCCAAGTGATGATGTTGAAATTTTTTCTTATAAAAGTTTATTAAAAAATTTCTCTATTAAAAAAATTCAAAAATCTGGAGCTATTTTTGACATTAAAAAATTAAATTGGATGAATAGTGTTTATATTAAAGAATTAGAATTAAAGAATTTTATTGAATTATCAGAAAAATTTTATTCTCATTTAAATTATAATTTTGAGAATAAAAATAAGTTCTTTAAAGTTTTTGAATTTATTCAAAATCGAATTGATAGATTGGATCAAATCCCTGATTTTTTGTATCCTTTTTATGTTGATTTTACTATTAATGATGAACAATTATTATCTATTATAAATAGTGATATATCTCAGAAAATAATTAGATATTGGAATATGAATTTAATTGAAAATCATGATATTGATGAGCACTTTGTAAAAGAGTTGATTAAAGATACAGGTGATAAATTTGATGTTAAAGGTAAAACAATCTTTTATCCTTTAAGAATAGTTTTGTTTGGGAAAAAAGATGGGCCAGATTTATTTACCTTGATTTCCATTTTGGGTATAGAAAAAACTAAAAGAAGATTAATGAGCATTCTTAGATGACAGAATTATTAAATAATTTTATAACCGATATAATTGATGATGATATAAAAAATAATAAATCAAAATCATTTATAAATACAAGATTTCCTCCAGAGCCAAATGGCTATTTGCATATTGGTCATGCCAAGTCTATTTTTTTGAATTATGGGATTGCAAAGCAATATAAAGGCTCTTGTAATTTACGCTTTGATGATACAAATCCTACTAAAGAAAGTATGGATTATATCAACTCTATTATTGATGATGTTAAATGGTTAGTAGGGATAAAAAATATAGGCAAAATTTTATATGCTTCTGATTATTTCGATAGAATGTATGAATTAGCAATAGAATTAATTAATCAGAATTTAGCATATGTTGATGATCAAAATATTGATGATATTAAAAAGAATAGAGGTGATTATAATATTCAGGGCATTGAAAGCCCGTATCGTAATAGGAGTATTGAAGAAAATATTAAATTATTTAAAAATATGAAAAATGGTATGTATCAAGATGGAGAAAAGGTATTGCGTGCTAAAATTGATATGAATGCTAAAAATATTAATCTTAGAGATCCAATTATGTATAGAATATTGCATGCACATCACCCGAGAACTGGAAACGAATGGTGCATTTATCCTATGTATGATTGGGCACATGGAATAGAAGACTCTATAGAGAAGATTACACATTCTATTTGTACTTTAGAATTTGAGGATCATAGACCTCTTTATGATTGGTTTTTAGAAAAATTAAAAATTCATCATCCTAAACAAATTGAATTTGCTAAATTGAGTATGACTTATACACTTTTTAGTAAGAGAAATTTATTAAAATTGGTTGATAATAATATTGTAGATGGTTGGGATGATCCTAGAATGCCAACAATTTCGGGATTAAGAAGAAGAGGATATACAGCAAAAGCGATTAAAAATTTTGTGTTAAGTTTAGGTGTTGCAAAAAGAGAAGCAATTTCTGATTTTAATCATTTAGAGTATTATTTACGCGAAGATTTGAATTCTATTTCATATAGGAAAATGGTTGTATTAGATCCAGTAAAGTTAATTATAGAAAATTACAATGAAGAAGAGTCAGAATTTCTAGAAGCTGAGAATAATCCAGAAAATTCTAGTTATGGATCTAGGATGATTCCGTTTTCTAAAGAGTTATATATAGAAAGAAATGATTTTATGGAAAATGCTCCTAAAAAGTTTTTCCGTTTATCTGTTGGTAGAGAGGTTAGGCTTAAACATGCTTATTATATTACATGTACAGGATTTAAAACTGATGAAACTGGAAAATTAGTTGAAATAACATGTACATATGATCCTAGCACTAAAGGTGGCTGGTCTAATGATGGAAGGAAGGTAAGAGGTACAATTCATTGGGTTTCAGCTAAAGATTGTTTAAATGCAGAAATTCGAATATATAATAGATTGTTTAATATAGAGCGTCCTACTTTAGATAATATACATCTTGATTCTAAAACAATAATTACAAATGCTAAAATTGAACCTTCTTTAGTTGAGGTTGATTTTAATCAAAAGTATCAATTTTTAAGATTAGGTTATTTCGTTTTTGATAAGGAGTCAAATGAAAACAATCTAATTTTTAATCAAAGTGTAGCCCTAAGAAATAATTGGAAATAATTTTATATAAATTATTTAAATGATAGTTCAATCTCCATGTAAGGTTAATTTAGGATTAAAAATAATTAATCAAAGAAAAGATGGTTATCATAATATTTTATCTAATTTTATTGAATTAAATTTGTGTGATTCTATAGAATTCATAGATTCCAATTATTCTTATGTTGAATTTATTGGAGCTAATATTCCAAAAGATAATACTGTTACTAATGCAATAAAATTAATTGAAAATTATTGTAATATTAATATTAATCATAAAATATATATTACAAAAAAAATTCCTTTGGGTTCTGGCTTAGGTGGAGGAAGTAGTAATGGTGCCTACACATTAAAAACATTAAATTATTTATATAATTTAAATATGACAGATAGTGAATTATTTTCTTTAAGTAAAGAAATTGGAAGTGATGTTCCTTTTTTTATGCAGGGAGGAATAAAGCAAATATCAGGAACAGGTGATATCATTAAAAGTATTAATTATCTAAAATTAAAAGATAAATTTTTTGTACTTGTGATTCCTGATTTTAGTGTTTCAACTAGTTGGGCATATAAAAAAATAAAAAAACATTTGCAGCCCTTAAATATTAAGCCTAAATTTCCGCCCTTGACGAATAAAGTCGATTGGGCTTTATTTGAAAATGATTTTGAACAAGTTGTATGTTCAGCATATCCAGAAATATTGGATATAAAGACAATGTTTTATGATTGTGGTGCTTTATATTCGAGTTTGTCGGGGAGTGGTTCGACTATGTTTGGTATATACAATGATATGAAATTAGCAGCTTCAGCAATAGAATGCTTTAAAGATTATCATACCTACTTAGTAACTCCTAATGTATAAATAATGGATATTATTGGGGGATCGTTCAATGGTAGGACACATGGTTTTGGTCCATGGAATCGGGGTTCGACTCCCTGTCCCCCAGCATGAAAATATTTAGCGGAAA
>PBEF01000004.1 GCA_002717625.1 Fidelibacterota bacterium
TCCACATTCATCTATCACAGCATCTCCACCACACTCACCAGCACAATCTAAAACATTACCTTCACAATCACATGTTCCTTCTAGAAAACCATCACCATCACAAATTCCACATTCATCCACAATAGCATTACCACCACATTCACCAAAACAATCTACATCAGCAATACAAGTACCATAACAATCATAATTTTCTAATGCATATTCACAGCTATCATCATTTTGATTTGCATTAGACTGATAATTACAAGCCTCTTGATCTGTACAGCCATAAATTAAAATGAAATTTAAATATCCAGGGGTACCTCCAATCTCAAAACTAGCTTGCCAATTATCTGGAATATTATTATCTAAATTAGCATCTACCAATTCTAAAGAACTTCCACCAGCATCTGCAGATTCTGGCCAAGGATCATTATCTATATATTCTACAATATCAACTAATTGATTAACATTATCATATAGATATATAAAGTCAGAACTATTCTCTAATCTTTCAGAACCCCAAATAATAGTATTTTGATAAATACCTGTATCTCTTGATAACAATAGATAATTACCTGGTTCGATTATCACATTATCAGAAAAAGAAAAATCAATATTAGAAGTTTGCAATGTCCAATTTTGTAAACCAACTGGATTATCAGAATTATTATATAACTCTATAAATTCAAAGTCAGCATCAGAGCCCTGTAAATTCAAGCTAGGGTTGTAGTGAATTTCATTAACAATAATAACATTAGAATAATCTATATATTCACAACTGCCATCATCTATACTTGCTTCAATATTGTAATTCAGAGCTAATGAATCTGTACAACCATAACATTCATTTAAACCTTCACATATACCACAATCATCTAGAGCAGCACTGCCATCACAAACGCCATTACAATCATAATTACCACTTGGGCAATCATCTGTGACACCATCAAAATATTCAAATTGCAAACTATTCCCAATTGAATCTGAAATAATAATATTCACTAATGATTCACCATAACCATCCAAAGAAAGACTTAATAATGTTCCACATCCAGCAGGGATAACATTTCCTTCAAATGAAAAGCCTAAAACAGTTGAAAAACTAGATGAAACTGTAAAACCTGCAGATTCAGCATCACCACCAGTAGCATTTAAAATATCAGCCCCTTCAACTCCAAACTGAAATCCACCAATATCTTGTGATGAATTATAAAATACATCATTACCCATTAAATACAAAGTATTAACAGATAAATCGCAGCCATCTGATATTCCTTCACTAGGGCAATCATTTTCATCACAAACAATGGTATCATCCTCACATAGAAAATTTGCACCATCACCTTCACACTCACCACACTCATCTACAACAGCATCACCACCACATTCACCTGCACAGTCCAATACATTGCCATCACAGTCACAAGCATCTTCAGCAATACCATCACCATTACACTCACCACACTCATCTACAACAGCATCACCACCACATTCACCTAAACAATCAGGTNANTGATCACCACAACAACCTAAATCATTCAAACCACTACCATCACACTCACCACATTCATCTACAACAGCATCACCACCACATTCACCTAAACAATCAGTATCAATAATACAATTTCCATCACAATCATAATTTTCTTCAGAATACTCGCAACTACCGTCATCAAGATTAGCATTTTCATTATAATTACAAGCCATCTGATCTATACAACCATAAATATCAACTTCAACTTCTATACAATCTCCATAAATGACTTCAATCGCTTCTCCTATAGGATCTGATAAAATAGCATCAACAATACAAGATTCTTCAGAACTTGAATCTATTTGTAATTGAGTAAGCACATATAAACCAGATTCAATCAAATTCCCTTGAAGAGAAAAACCTATTAAAATATTAGTTTCTGAGCTATATTCTACAGTAAAATCATTATTTTCAGCTGCACCACCAAAAACATCTATTAAAGAAACTCCTTGAATACCAAATTGAAAGCCTGCTATAGGAGTATTAGAATCTACAACTACTTCAACAACACCATTAGAATAATTTCCAAATCCAATATAAGCTACGGAACTATCCTCTTCATCATCTGATTCATCTTCATTTTCATCATCTTCACTATCATCATTATTATCATCTTCTTCATCATCTCCATCATTAGAAGTTGAATTTTCTTGATTAGGAGTACCACCAAAAACATAACTTGACTGCCAAGATTCAGCAACATTATTATCTAAATGAGGATTAATCAATTCTAAGGATGCGCCTTGACCATCTGCATCATTAGGCCAAGAACCATGATCATCATAATTAACATAATCTTTTATATTATAACCATTGCAAACAGAATCAACTAATATTAAAGCTGTCCCATAATTAGGGAGATATTCATTGCCCCAATCAATGCTATAATCATATGAATCAGAATTATGTGCAAGTACAATATAAGAATGTCCATCTAAATGTTCATTTGAACCAAATTGATAAATTTCTTCATAATAACATCCCCAGCAACTATCATGTTTATATAAAGACCAATGTGATATATCAACAGAATGTTCACACCTGTTAAATAATTCAACAAATTCATAATCTGAGTCAGCTTGATTTTGATCAATATCTGGATTATAATGAATTTCATTGATAACAATACAATCAGTGGATAATAGTGTACTGATAAAGAATAGAAAAGGTATACTAAATAGTTTATTCATAAAATCTCCCTATGAATTTTCTTTATAAAAATTTTATTTTTAAATGGACCTACTTATACATCATTAATTTGAATAAAAATATTCAAACGTTATAATTTACATAAATTTAAATATTAAAAGATGTATCAAACTGTAAACAATAAGTATTTTTATCGCTTAAGAGATATAGAAGAGATTTAATTAAACAAAAGATTTATCTTAATTCCAAATTCTTGCGCAGAATAAATACTATTTTTTCCACCTGCGTTAGATTTAAAATAAGGGGATAGTTTCAAATTAAATTTAGTATAGCCATACTCAATATCATTAAATTGATAACCACCTTCTAATAGCAAATTCAATAAATGATCCCCTTCATTATCTTGTTCAAACTGAAGACTGCCTGCAATAGAAACTTTATCATTTAAATCATACATAAATTTTGATGCAAAAAGAGACATAAAAACATTGNTATCATCTGATAGTTCATAATCTAACTTATTGCTCATAATTAGTTTTTCAGATATTATAAAATCCATAGCAATTCTCAAATATACAACACTAGAATAAGTATCAAATAAATCACGATATCTATTTGCATAAACACCTGTTAAAATTCGTGTAGTNGGAAAAGTATATTGNCTACCATCTACCATAGCAGGAGAACTTGTAGAATATATTTCATTCCATAAAGCATAAATACCTAATGTAACTGATGTTGTGCTTGGGGACCAACTGGTTTGAGTCTCATTAGAATGAGGGAATTCCATTTTTCCCATTTCATAAGAAGCATAATAACCCATTCCATTATAGCCATGATAAGAAGTATTAAAACCTACAGTATTATATTTAATAGAAAAATTATCTAAAACATATTCATTGTTAATTAAACTTACACCAGCCTTATCAAATATAGTATTCATATCATAACCAAAATAATTAATTCCTGATATATTAGTAAGTTGATTAAAACCATATTTTGAATCACCTATATAAGCATCTTTATAATCCATATTACTATTAACAATTTCAATATTTATTCTTCCTTGATCAGCAGTTTTAGTAAATGAAGTAATAGCACTATTATAATCATGCGTTACCTGATTAGAAATCAAAAAAGAAAATGTTGAAATAAAAAACAAAAAATACTTACACATATAGACCTCTTACTTTATATAATAACAACAACAACACAATTCGATAATCTACAAAGTTATATAATATAAAAACTAATTTAATATTTTTTTATTATTTGTAGCCTTAGCATAATAATATAAACTTATACAAATAACTATTTCAAAGGCTATAAATAAAAATAAATTTGTTGCAACACTATCAGTAAAACCATAACTATGCAAACCAACATTTAATAAATTAACTCCAAACCAAGCAAGTGCTACAATAATATTAACTAAAGAAGCAAATAAACAAAATGCTAAGGGCTTAACCATACCTGAAANTCTTAAATGTAAAACCATAAGGTGCCACATAACAATTAATAAAGCTCCATTTTCTTTGGGATCCCAACCCCAAAATCTACCCCAAGATTGATCAGCCCAAATACCCCCTAAAATTGTTCCAAATAAAGTAAAAAATAAGGCTATAAGAGTTAGGACATAAACATTATTATATAAACTTTTCAATTGAAGCTTATCAGCTTTGAAAAATGAAGCTCTTATTAAATACATATGAGCCATTAAGCCTGATAATAAAGAAACGCCATAACCAAATGTTATAGTAGTTACATGTATAGATAACCAAAAATTAGAGTTTAAAACAGCTACCAGCATACCTAAAGTATCTCCATCAGACGCATACTTAATTCCGACATAATGCAAAACTACTCCACCCAATAAACCAGCAAAAAATGATAATGAATCCTTACGTATTCTTTCAAATATTAATGCAATTAAAATCAATACACAATTCACAAAAATAATTGATTCATAAAGTGTCGATACAGGAGGACGTTGCATAATAATCATTCTATCTATAATGCCAACTAAATGAAGAACAAATCCAAAAATCATCAATAAGAATATAAGGGGTCTTAATAAAGGTGATTTTAATATTGTGCTCAAGCTTAAAATTATTAACGCAATTAAATAAAAAAGTAAACTTTTATTGAAATATTTAATATTATTATATTGGACTTCTCTATCTAGTCTATACTTATTAATGTCCTCTATATTAGAATCTAAATAAAACTTAGGATCAGGAGCAGAATAAGAACCTTTTGAAAAATTATTTAAATAACTTTCAATTTGTATAAGAATAGATCTTTCACTATTAGAGATTTCATCTTTAGCAACAATTTCCCATGGAGAATACCATCTTTCACCATCTAAATCAGATGGAATAATTTTAATAGCATTAGCATATCCATACTGGCTTATACGATGCAATTCAATAGCTACCCTATTTAATTCTTTATGCTTTGCACTCCAATTTTCTGGATCAACTTCTAACAATTCTTCCATAAGAGGACTAAACAGTTCAATATTATCAACAAAGAAAAAATAACTTACTTTCAAATTTTCTTCTATTTTTAAAGCTTCCCTTACATCTATATCATTAATACTAATTTGAGGAATAAGGCATACAAAACTATGAGCAATTTCATCTAGCAAAACTACTTTTGAATAAATATCAACAATTTGCTGCTCAACATGGGTATAATCATCTTTAGATTTATTCCTTAGGCTCTCTAACAAATTTTGATTATCCTGAAAACTCTGAATAAGTTCATAAAAACTATATAAATGTGTTTCCTTATTATCTAAACCTAAGGCAACTTCAACTTCAGGAGAATTATCCCATTTACTTATATGGAATATTTTTTTACTTAATTCTTCTGATGGATTATGCAATAAATTGGTCAACCAATCAATAGCCTTTATTTTTTCACCTTCTAAATCATCTAAAAAATAATCTTTACCATAAAAAATCAATAGCTGATTCCTAGCATATGTATCTAACGGTTTTATTCTTCCAGATTCTTGAACAGGAAAATTTAAAAAATTAAATTCTTGTGATAATAAAGGTATGAAGCAAAATAGAGTTATATAAAATATTTTTTTAATCATACTTATCTTTTTTTAAAATTTTTAAATAACATAAAAAACATATGAATTAATATTCCAATACACATGACTATACTAGAGATATAAGGGAATATTCTCCCATAATTTTTAACTGTTGCTAATACTGTTGTTTCTTTATCATTTTCTTCAATAAAAGATGCTTGATAAAAAGTATAATCATAGTGCCTTAAAGGGGCATTCATCTCAATTAACACTTTTCTAGAAATATCATTTTCGATTAAATTAATTTTAGAGCTAAAACTCTTTGCGATATCTGTGCCTGGATGCATCTCTTTTTTAAAATCAATCAATTCTATTTCAAATGGAAGATATGTTCTATAAGGACGCAATTTCACTTCAAATAAACCAAAATTCTGAGGAATAGTTTGCCCCATAAATAATATATACACGCCATCATATTGAGTATCATCTTTACCTTTTATCTCAAAAATAATTCCAGGCCTATTATGCTCATAATCTTTTTCTATTTCTAATTCTTGCAAATAAAAATTTTTTGCCATACCCTTGAAATTTTCATTTCCAAAATAAACTCGTTGAATAGGTTGACAATTAATGTAATAATCCAACACTTCAATATCAAAAGGAATAGTTTCAGAATATAACAGAGCATCTCTGTAAAGAAATTCTTCATCAAAAATAGTATATTCATCATATTTACTATCACTACTATTTATTACTACAAATTCTTTTTTATAATAATTTTCAAAAAAGTTAGATCTGTTTCCCTCATCAATAATCATACTACCTTCAACACTAAATATAGAAGTCAAACCTGAACCCAATAATAGCAATAACATACCACTATGAGTAATAGTAATACCTATTTTTTGCATTTTAAATATATTATCTCTAAAAAAATATGCAGAAAGATTAATTGTCATACATAGCATTGTGAGCTTCGCACTTGGAGTAGGCAGAATACCAAACCACTTAATCCAACTTGAAAAATAATCAAGCTGAACTAAATATAACCCATTATTTCTTTGAGCAATTGTTCCAAAAAAAACTAAAACCATTAACCAAATTACAAGATATACAAAAATTTTAGGACTACCTACTTTATTAACCATAATTAATCTGATTTTCATATTAAACACAGTTTATCTTTGCCTAAATGATGAACAAAAAGCATTAAACTCTTGTTCTAGAATATCTAGAGCATATAATGTTGAATTAAGCTTAACAAAAACAGTGCTATTTTTTAGAGGTAAAATCATACATAAAAATCCTGATTCTGGCTTTTCAGTATTAATAATTTTATGAATTGTATATCTTCCTAAAGAATTTGAACCAGAAATACCTTCAGACTGTATTATTTCTATAGTTTGCGGATTTAAATCCAATTGTTTTCTCCAACGATTTACATTTGCTTTAATACCGCCAGCATCTCCTCCAAATTTTGTAACAGATATATCAGCAAAATAATCTAAAACTGGAATTTGATAACTTGCTAAACGTACAGAACCTTTATCTTTTGGGATCCAATGCTTAGGAACATTCCATATAAAATTTTCTTCATTTTCTTTTGACTGAATTAAATCATCAGATAAATCATCAACAACAATATCCTTAGATAATTTATAAAATCGAGGCTGGCTAGGATATCTATCACATCCAAAATATAATAAAAATAAAATACCAACTAAATACGTTCTACCCATTTCACTCCAAAATGTATACCATAAACTAAAAAATAAACTGCTAATGAATGTAATAAAAATAATACTTTTTGATTACTCTTTTTATTATATAAAACAAATTTAATTACAAATAAAATAGTAGTTAAATAGAGCTATGTTTTTATAAAATATTTCAAAAAAAAGATATAATGTATTCTATTTCAACAGCCATTATTTTAATCTAATAAATGCATTGCCATAAAACTTTTTGAAAACTCAAAGGCTTTTCCCCTTGATTTAGAATGACCTCCAAAACGCGGGTCCCTATCTGCACACATGGCAAAACCAATCATTTGAGTAAACCAATTATTCATTGGAATATCTAAGAAATTCATTAATACAGATCCTTGATCATCCATTTTAAATTTACAATCAGTAAAACTATATCCTCCTTCTGCAACGGTAATTTCTCCACCCCTATCAAACGAATGATGAGCGCCTTCATAAACAGTAATATCAATATCTACTCCTTCATTATCCAATAAATCTACAAGGTCTACACATGGTTCTGATGGTGTCCACTCATCAAGTTCTCCTGCTAAGATATGGATTGGGGAATCTGTAAAGTCTAAAATACTAGGTTCTACAAAGCAAGCAGGATAAAAAGCTAAATGAGCTGCAAATTTATAATCCGAATCAATGGCATTCATCAAAGGCTTCCATCCTGAAAATAAAGTAACACCTCCTCCAAGACTCCAACCTGTTATTGCAACATTATCAATATTTATCAATGGATGTTCACTTAATTTTTCAAGAGCTCTATAGCTATCAAGAATAATCATAGCATGTGTTACTGTATTTTGTGTTCCAACTGTAGATGTTTCTCCTCTACTTTTAAAACTTTGAAGCTGAAATGTTGCAATGCCCATATCTTGATACATTTTAAGATATTCAAAATGATGCTCTCCCCAACCTGAGCTTCCTGCAACACCTATAACTAAAGGAATATTATCACTTACATTCTCAGGAATAGTTAAAATACCAGAAACAGTTTGTGTATCTAAATTTTCAATATTTGTTATGATATCTTTAAATGAAAATGGATTTGCACTTTCAAAGGAAACCTCCTGAGACTGTGAAAAAATAAAAGAGGTTAATATTGTTACAACTAAATACTTTAAATAAAAAATCATATAGCTCCTATTTATAATAGGATAAAATTACTTAATACTCAGCTAAAATTAAATAGGAATAATTAATAATTTCTTTATTTAATATGCTTAAGAATTATGATGATACTGGTTTATTTTCTAAATAAAATTTAATAGTTAAAATAAAGGATACAATAAAATAGCTGATTATAAAAATCACAAATACTCCCCCAAGATTAAACCAAATATTTCCCTGCATATAGAGAAGAAAAAATCCTAAAAATATTTTAAAGAATTCAGCTAGAATTACATACTTCTTATGATCAAGCATAGCAGTAAAAGAAAATATATGAATAAAGAGAAATAGTCCATACAGGTAATCTAACAGGGATGGATTTTCTATATCCATGACTATGAATAAGTGGAACATTATCGCGCCTGCAATAAGATGCTGTATCCAAGACCAAGTTAAGAGCATAGGAGAGTTTTTAGTTTTATATTTAGTTTGACTATAAGGGTCATCAATCTGTTTTAATGGTAATTTTTCTTTAACATCATCAGGTCTCCAGCCTGTTGGCATAAACCAAATCCTAAGTTTATCAATGATACTATCAGTATACCATGCATCTTTAATTAATTGCCAAATATGCTTAAAATTTATAAGTATAGGATTCCAAGTTGAGGATGGACGAAGCGTACCATATACAGGCTCTACATCATTAAGCTCTTTTTGAAAAGTATTAAAAAATTTATCCCATATAATTAATATCTGGCCATAGTTCTTATCAAGATATTCAGGATTTATAGCATGATGAACTCTATGATGTGATGGTGTAACAAATACATATTCTAAAATACCCATCCTGCCAATGAGTTTTGTATGATACCAAAACTGCATAAATAAATGTATAGGGCCTAATATAATAAATATTTTTGAGGGAATACCAAGCAAAGCAGCAGGAATCATTAATATGGCAGAGAATTTAAATGTTTCAGATATTGATTGTCTAAGTGCACATGAGAGATTAAACTCTTCACTACTATGATGAATGATATGTCTATTCCAAAACATATTAACCCTATGATTGAGACGATGCATCCAATATCCAGTAAAATCCTGTACTATAAAGGCAATGAGAACTGCTAACCATAAAGGCTCAATTTTATAAATAGTTATATTATCTACAAGCCAGGTATAACTAATAAGAACAATCCCAATCTTGAATGCGCTCTTAGTCGTATTTGTAATTCCTGAACTTAAACTTGAAATCATATCTTCAGGTTCATTCACTTTAATTCCTTTTAATCTAGAAATAATCATTTCTATAATAATAAGAAGTATAAATGAAGGGACTGCAATAAATAATGACTGTATATAAAAATTCATATTTGAATTTAAGAAAATTTAAAATGTAATTACACTAATTATTAAATAGGATCATAATAATCAGATTTTGAAAAAGGATGACATCTTATTAAACGTTTTATAGATATATAAGAACCTTTTACAGCGCCATATTTTACTATTGCTTGACTAGCATATACAGAACACGTAGGATTGAATCTGCAATTTTTACCTAAAAATGGAGATAAAAAAAATTGATAAGCTTTTATTAGTAATATAAAAAATAATACGACTGTTTTATTGATATGCTTCAACTATTTTTTACAGTAAAACTTCTTGTTTTGATTTCCTGATTAGTTTGATCTACAAAGTCTTCAATTGATAGCGAACCAAGATTTCCCTTAAATTTTCTTCGAATTGAAATTGTATTGCTATTAACTTCATTCTCACCTACTATAATCATAATAGGAATTCTATCTATCTCAGCATCTCTAATTTTCGCACCCATTTTTTCACTACGTGAATCTATTCTTACTCTAAAATCATTATCTTTTAATTTATTACATATAGATACTGCATAATCATTAAATTTATCCGAAATAGGAATAACAATCATTTGCATAGGAGATAGCCATAATGGAAAATTTCCTGCAAAATGCTCAATTAAAAAACCAATAAACCGTTCATGTGTTCCAAGTGGAGCACGATGAATACATAGAGGTGTTTGTGAAGCATTATTTTTATCAATATAAGTTAAGTCAAATTTAGATGGAATGGCAAAATCAACTTGATTAGTTGCTAAAGTAAATTCTCTACCAATAGCACTCCATACTTGCACATCTATTTTTGGACCATAAAATGCAGCTTCTCCTGGAATTTCAACAAAGTTTAAGCCCCCATCTTCTAATGCTTCACGAACAAGATTTTCTGTCTTAATCCAAAGTTCAGACTCATTTACATACTTTTCACCTAACTTATCTTTATCATGCAAACTTAAACGCATTTCATATTTTTCAATACCAAATATATCAAAATATTTAAGGTACATTTTACATACTGCTAAAAATTCTTCTTTAAATTGATCTTCGCTACAATAAATATGGGCATCATTCATTTGCATACTACGAACACGCATTAAGCCAAAAAGCTGTCCTGATTTTTCATATCTATAACAAGTTCCATATTCAGATAATCTTATAGGAAGATCTTTATAGGTTCTTGGTAGGCTTGCATAAATTTTATGATGATGAGGACAATTCATAGGTTTTAGATAATATTCATTCCCATCAATATCCATGGCTGGGAACATACTGTCTTTGTAATGTGATAGATGTCCAGATTTTTCATAAAGAGAACCTTTAGTAATATGTGGTGTTTTAACACGATCATACCCTGCCTTTTGCTCTGTTTCTTTTGCAAGTCTCTCAAGTTCTTCTATAAGTACTGAACCATTTGGAAGCCATAATGGAAGACCTGGTCCTACTTCTTCATCAAAAGTAAAGAGTTTCATTTCTTTACCTATTTTTCTATGATCTCTCTTCTCTGCTTCTTTGAGCATATTTAAATAGGTACGCAATTCTTTATCATTTCTCCATGCAGTTCCATAAATTCGAGTGAGCATTTCATTATTTTCATCACCACGCCAATATGCACCTGCAACTTTCATCAATTTAAAAGATTTTCCAACATGTTTAGTTGATGGTAAATGAGGACCCCTACAAAGATCCATCCAATCACCTTGTTTATAAACTGTAACCTCTTCTGATTCCGGAAGCTCTTTAATAATCTCAGCCTTATACTGTTCCCCAATATTAGAAAAATGCTTAATAGCCTTACCTCTATCCCATACTTCTCTAATAAAGGAGGTATCAGCATCTATAATTTCATGCATCTTATTCTCAATGACCTCAAGGTCATCAACCGTAAATGGTTTTTTTCTTGAAAAATCATAATAAAAACCATTTTCAATTGCAGGACCAATTGTAACTTGAGTTTCAGGAAATAACTTCTGTACAGCCTCTGCCATAACATGAGCGCAATCATGACGAATTAACTCAAGAGATTCCTCAGCAGAACGTTTTAAAATACTAATTGATACGTTTTCATTTATAGGAAGATATAAATCACAAACTTTATCATTAAGTGAAACTGCTAGTGCTTGCTCAGCTAAAGCTGGGGATATACCATATGCAACATCATAACCTGTTATACCTTTATCAAAATTCTTTTTATTTCCATCAGGAAATGTTATTACAATTTTATCATTCATGATATATTTTTTAAATTCATTAAAATTAACATAAGGGAACTTAGAGAGTTTTCTAACTTTAATTCAAAATATTTTATTCTCTTTTTATAAAATATATTATTTTTATGACCCTTTTGTTTCAACTTCTTACATTTACTCTCAAGCAATTCCCAAGAATCAATATTTTTCAATGCACTAGATGTTATATCTTTTATATTTTTATTTAAAATTTTATCAATTTTAATTTTTTGTGCTAATTCAGATATTTTATTATTCACAGTCTCTATTTGAGCTCTAATAATAATTGGTTTATCAACCTTTCTTAAGCTATATGTTAATTTAAAATAAGATAAAAATTTAATAATCCATTTGCTAGGATCAAAACTGTACCAATTGATTCCATTTCTATAATCCCACTGAAACTTATGATGGAAATTATGATAACCCTCTCCAAAAGTAAAAAATGCCATAATCCATGAATCTCTTGCTGTTGTATTAAACTGATAATTACGTTTACCAATAAAATGACAAAAAGAATTAATAAAAAAAGTAAAGTGATGCACAAAAACTACCCTAACAATACCTCCCCACAATAAACCCCCTATAGGCCTATTAAATGTTAATCCTATAAAAAATGGGATAACAAAGCATAAAATCATAGCCATAGACCAATAATATTTTGTTTGAAATTTTACAGCTCTCTTTTTTTTAAGGTCAGAAACTCCAATTATTCTTTCTTTACCTTTTTTAACAATCCAGCCAATATGTGCATGGAAAAAACCTTCTTTAATGCTATATGGATCATCAGCGGTGTCAAGTTTCTTATGATGAATCCTGTGATCAGAACACCAATTAATAATTTTATTTTGCAAACCCATCGTGCCACAAATCATCAAAATCCATTCTATAAAAGAAGAGGTTTTAAATGTTTTATGAGAAAAATAACGATGATAACCAACAGTAATCCCCATACCAGCAACAACCCATCCAATCAAAAGCAATAAAGGCTCTTGCCAAACTATTCCATTCTTATAAATATAAAAAGGGAAATAAAAAAAAGTAATAATATTAAGAGCTAAAATAGAAAATAAGGTAGTACAATTATACTTATTTATAAATTTATTAAACATAAAGTATGATATATAATTTCATTATTTGTTTTTAATTATTAGTTAAAATAATATCTACTAAAATTACAACATCCATTATATTAAGTTCTAAATCAAAATTCATATCAGCTAAAATAAGAATTTCATCATCAAATTCATCGTATAATAGAATATAATTAATAAGCGATACAACATCATTGACATTAATGAAAGCATCGCTATTAATATCACCTAATTCAAATGAATTATTTAAAGTTATATCAAAAGTTATTACTTCTGTTAAAGCCTCTAAATAATTAGTATTAATAATTAAAATTTTATTATAATCAGAGTATTCATCAAAAAAGAAAATTGTTGATTCATTCATTAAAGATAAATCTGAAATAGTAATATTCTCATCAGAGTCAATTAGCAATAAACTTACAGATAATTGATCAAAAGCAGCAGATGTTATTTTCAAATCATTTATATCATTATCTATATTAAAATAATATGCTCCTCCAGTATTACTATAAAAACTATACAATGAATTTTCTAAATCAGATACTTTAGATTCACAATAAGATCCTGCTTGATTAAAGTAATCTAAACCAATAGAACGTTCTCCTGTAAAATATCGCCATAAAGCATAATCATTAAATGCATCAGACAACATAACATTGCCATTTGTAACTTCATATATAGCTTCATTATAAATAGGGAATAAAGACACCCCATCTCCAGAGGCATACTCTAATCCATAATTTTCCCACATAATTCTTGCAATACTTGAATCTTCATAGGCTTTAACTAAATATTTCTGCCACAAAGCACTTCTATAAGGAAAAATTTCTGCGGGATAATTAATTCCATGTTCAGGATAAGTTAAAGGAGTAACTACATTACAATTTGATAGCATTGCTAATAAATGATTAGAATTAGGAAAAACAACATTTTCCATATAGGTTGCAGATTGCTCAAAAAACCAAAGATTATAAGAATAATTTCCAATTTCTCCAGATGTAGAGCTACCATATCTTAATTGTATAGAATGATGTAATTCATGAGCTATAACATAATAAGCCCAAGAGGGATAAATATCGTACTGATTTAACATTGTAGATATTTTCATATAGCTAGTATATCCTCCTGTATAAGGTGGAATTTGGTGCGGATTTTCAGGAACAACCATACCCACACCATCATTAGATATATATATATCATACAGTGCATTACCACCAAAGTTAACACAATGACTTGGATGCTCTAAGTCTACTATGGATTCATCGCAATCTGGAGGAGGAGATATCCACCCATCATGCATATACTTCTCCATTGAGAACTCTAATAAATCTATAATTGATTGGGCATAGGTAAGATTAGATTGCAAACTCATCCACTGATTATTAACAAACTGTGAATCAACATCAGATATTGTGAAGTGAATTTTAAAATGTTCACTTTCAATTGACTCTGGATAAGTATAATCATTTCTAGAAATATCCCTATCTCCAATTGAGGCAATACATGAATGTCCATCTAGATTGGACCATACCAATTGAAAATATATAACCAGAAAAAATATACTCTTCATATTCATAACAGGTATAATATAAAATTAAATAATCTTATATAATAACATTAATGAATATAAAAAGTATATTTTTCTTGGATTGTAATTACTTATTAAGAGGTAGTACTATTTTGGAACTACATTTTTTGCGGCAGGTCCACGATCGCTTTCAGCCACTTCATAATCAACATTTTGTCCATCTTTAAGTGTTTTATAACCTTCCATTTGGATTTCACTCATATGGACGAATAAATCTTTGCCGCCCTCAGAAGGTTCTATAAATCCAAAACCTTTTGCATTATTAAACCACTTAACTGTACCTTGTTTTACTTCGCTCATCACTATTCCTTTATTTTACTTTCACAACGGGAATTATAAATTAAACTCCCGATACACCCTAAAAAGAGCTACATAACTTACAATAACTTGCAAACCATACAAACATTTAATATTTTTTTTAAAATTATCAAAAACACTACTTCTACCTATAACTTTCAAAAAAAACTTGGCATTATTTAATGTTTTATATTAAATTATATATATATTATATTAATTATTTAATGTTTTATAATATTTGATATGGCTATTATTACAAATCTAGATGTGATGCTTGCTAAGAGAAAAATGTCTTTAACTGAATTAGCAGACAAGGTTGGAATCAGCATAGTAAATCTATCAAGATTAAAAAAAGGTAATGTAAAGGGAATCAGATACTCTACTCTCAATCAAATATGCAAAGCATTAAAATGTAAGCCTGGAGATATTCTAGATTACAAATAATATAATCCTTTTATCATCCACTCATCCGCACATGAGTTATGAAAAACGATTAGGGGTAGCTAGTGCTCCTCACTATTACCCCTAATCGCAACCTAAATAATAAAATTATCAGCTATTAATAATGAATATCCCATATTCAGCCCTTAAATCACATATAGGCCTCGATAGCATACCTTTAGTAACATTAGAAAAAGGCCATTTCTTATGCATTCTAGGAATCCTGCTGAAATGAATTTTTAATTTCAAGGGGATACATCGAGCTATAGCAACAATAACTTTTATCCATCCTCCATTATCTCGAATAATAGATTTTGTAATCTTCATCAAATCTGGATTAAAGGCATATTGATAAATTTGATTCCAAGTAATATCAGTACCTCTTAATGTCCATGTATCTAACAACGACTCTTCATAAATACTAGTACCTAAACCAAATATTACATGCGTTATATCATGATTTATAAAAAAGGGACCTAATTTATCTGCAAGATGTTTAATTTGAATAGGATTACAAGAATAATACTCTTCTAAACCTTCCTGTAAAGTTAAAGTGCAGTTTTGCTTTAAATATTCAGGCTTCATGTTTACTACTATCTATAAATTATTGGAATGTATTAGTCTACAATTAAAGAAATAATTACAACTACATCAAGTATATTTAAAATATTATCAAAATTCATATCAGCAATAATATCGAATTGATTAGATATTATCAGATTAACCAAAAGAATAACATCCAGGACATTAATACTATTATCATAATTTATATCGCCATTTTGATACAGATTTAATTGATTATATAAAAAATCATAAGCTTCATTTTTAATTTGCAAATAGTTATCATTAGGCCCTCCAAACCAGTTCCCATTTAATGAACCCCAATACTCATGTAATTCCCCATCACCTACATAAAGCTCATTTTGGATTCCTACTTCATTCAGCCTATCATGAATTAAATTAGATCCATAAACAATAGGCAATGCAATATCTATAGTAAATGGAAAACCTGAATTAAAAGGAACAATAGGGTCAAGATTACCATGAAACATTATAGAGGGTATATTATCTTCAGAATCAATCCAACCTAAGTCTCCAATTGCACCCCAACAACTAACCACTCCAGATGGTTTTCCACTATGTGAAAAATTATTACCTTCACAATCTATACAACCTAAATCAGGATCATTACCCCCACCATAAGTTGATTCAGGCCTATCATCATCTTCAGAATAAGCTAAATGTAAACCTATAAAAGAACCTGCACTAGAGCCCCATACAAAAATCTTATCTGGGTCTACCCTAAGTTCTTCATGAAACTCCCTAATATAGCGAATAGCTGCACTAGCGTCCTGCATACCCCTATACACAGCTCTCTCTCCACTATATGAACTAAGAATATTTAAACCCAATCTATAATTAATATTAAATGAAACATAGCCACGTTTCGCAGAATCTATGGATAAATTGACCAAATCATCAACTTCATTATGCCCTGAAAAAAAAGCACCTGCATGCATAAAAATAATTGCAGGCCTATTTACTAGAGTATCACCTAAAGGCTCATAAATATCCATATCTAAATCTAAATCAACGGTATTCCACTCAAATAAAAATATAAAGGGCAAATCTGGGGCATTACCATAAATAACATCTTCAGTTTTAACCACTTCATCAAAAACCTCATCTAGATAACGAATATTCTGAGGAAATAAAAATTGATATAAAAAAACTAATATAATTAATCGCTTTAACATAAATTCAATCTACAAATAAAAAAGCCTCTTTAAAAGAGGCTTGTAAAATTTTTAATAAGAATTAACAGCATCTCCTTTATTTATATCATCTCCAATTCTTATATCTATATAAACGTCATTAAATAAAAAAACAACCAAGACAGCCAAAATAAATCCAAGAATCATTCCTAACAATATATTCTTAAAATCAAATGACATTTAAAAATCAATGACTATGATGGTGATGATTATTATGGTCAGAATGACTATGAGTATCTTCTGTAAAAAAACTATTTAACTGATAAAAGAATAATAGTAAGCCTGCAATCACTAATCCCCAATTAGATAATTTTGAAATCATCATAAAGAATCTACCTCTTAGCATAGACAATAAAGGGAATACTATTAAAAGAACTAACACTTGACCTAGTTCTACACCTACATTAAATGAAAGTATTTGAGGTAATGATAGGTTAATATTATTCTGCATTGCTATTTCTTGTAATTTTGTCGATAATCCAAAACCATGAATCAACCCAAAAACAAATACCATTAAAAGTAAATTAGGAGGATTAATAGAAAACCATTTTTTAAACCCTTCTAAATTCTCAAAACCTTTATAAATTACACTGAACGCGATCACCGCATCGATTAAATAAGCATTAGCCGTGATACCAAGAAAAGTTGCAAAAACAAGAGTTATACAATGAGCAATTGTAAAAGTTGTAATGAATTTAAAAATATCAAAATAATTTGTAAGAAAAAAAAGAACACCAATAAGAAATAAAATATGGTCATAACCCGTAACCATATGTTCTGCTCCAAAATAAACATAATCCTTAAGAGATGCATTTGCCATTGCATCCACTGTATCTTGAGATACACCATGAGGGAATAAAACCCCAATGAATATAAAAAATAAAATAAATTTATAATTCATAAGTATTAATTACCAAAAATAATATTTACAAGAGCTATAATATCTAATATATCTATAATTTGATCACCCGTAACATCTGCTGACCATAATTCATATTCAGAATAACTATTTATATCACCAAGAACTATATTAACTATAGATATAACATCTAAAATATCTATAATTTGATCACAATTAATATCACCTAAATTTGGGGAATCGCAACCTCCTATTCCAGAGCTATCTCCAGGTGAATAATTTCCTGTTCGTGCCCAATCACCTTTATATAATGACCATGAATTAGTATTTACATCAACATAATATTTAACATCAACAACTATCAAATCTCCAGAAGTTCCTGCTATTATATCAAGGTCTCCATCAGAATCTATATCTATAACCTGAGGAGAACTTGCTATAGGAAATTGATAATTAATTGGGAAATATTCAAATAAAGTTAAATCTGAATGAAATGCAAAAATCTCTCCAGAACCAGTTCCAATTACCATATCCTCAGATTGATCTCCATCTAAATCAGAGAAAATAACGGACCCTGACACTGTATCACCCACATATAACGGAAATCCATCTAATGCATTCCCATTGATATCAACTGCATACACGTTTCCATCATCAGAACCAAAATAAATATTTCCTTGATTATCAAAAGATGGAGAATTATAAATGTCATCTCCTGTTACGATAACAAATCTTAGATCTCCTGTTGAATAATTCAATGCATAAAAATTATTATTTTTACATCCTGTTAAAACGACTTTTTCATTTTCTGCCATATAAACAGCAGGTTCACTTCTAATATCGCTACCCAAATCTACAGGGAAATTAGGGGCAATAGTTTGGTCATCTAAAAGCACATAAATAAAATCAGTATCTGTACCAAAAATAATATCATCAATACCATTATCATTCATATCAGCTATTGCTACTCCAGATTTAATTTTTTCACCTATTACATACGGGAAACCTGTTACATCCGTACCATCATGATTGACAGCATATATAGGACACGAACTTGTTGGGCCTTGATAACCTCCAATAACAATTTCTAATTCTTGATCCGAATCAACATTTCCAATAACGGGAGTTCCTATTAACCATCTATTAGCATTATAAGAAAATTTTAACCCATTCATATCAAATGCATATAGGTAACCACTTTTAGACGCTACAACAAAATCAATCAATCCATCTAAATCTAAATCAGCACTAGAGACTGCGCCCCATACCTGATCTCCAGTATCATATGGAAATATATTATCTTCTAATTCTAAACCATCTTTTATAATTCTAATTTCTCCATTATAGTCTGCAAAAATGATTTCGTTCATACCATCTTCATCTAAATCAATAACCAATGGAGCTGACCTTATCTCACTATTAGAATCAAAAGGGTAACCACTTTGAAATAAAGAGACAGTTAAAGAAACCTCTAATGTATTTGTATACTGATATCCACTAGCACTAATACCGGCAATATCAACATTAAAATCAATTTCACCTAAACTAATATTATCATCTAATTCTATTTGAAAAGGAAGACCTATAGGAGAAGAAGTACCGCCATTAGATAAAGCTCCATAAGTAGCAGTACTATTAACAATAGTAACATTCTCATTATCTGTTGATAAGTAAGCTATTACAGCATTTGCATCTACCCAGCCCTCTTCATTATAAAGTTCAACAATAAAATCAGCTGTTTCACCTGGATTTAAAACATTATCATCATCAGAAACGACATCAACATAAGAAGAGTTTATATATACATTAGGAGAAAAATCCATTCCAATTGCTTTATATACATCAACCATTCCATGCCCAAAACAATCTTCACCACTATTTCCATTACATGTTTCATATTCAGGGTTAACTTCATAAACTCTACGATCTGCAGACATATAAATCCTATCAAGTAATTGTTGATTAGACCAGCTAGGATAATAAGCTTTAAGTAAACCTATTGCACTTGCAGCATTTGGACTAGCCATTGAAGAGCCATCCCAAGCCTCATATCCTGTACCAATAACAGCACTATGAATACCTTCACCTGGAGCTGCTAAATCTACTGTATAATGATATGTTGCCCAATTACCCCATGAATAGGAACATCCCATTGCACAAACAGATGTTGAATTTTGATAGCTCGAAGGATAATGACTTCCATACTCTTGAGAGCCTGAATTTTCATCTCCGTTACCCGCTGCACAAACATTAATTGCTCCATATGTATTAAAAGCTGTATTAATTGTAGCATTTTCACTAGCTGAATATCCTCCACCACCCCAACTATTATTAATAATTGTAAAAGTTCCAGCATAATAACCTGCTTTGGCTGCATATAAAATTCCAGCATAGCCATCATTGATACCAGGTTCACCACTCTGATTATCTCTAGATACTTTTACTGACATAAATTTTCCATTATAGGATGTGGAAGCCATTCCAAGATCATTATCAGAAGTAGCGGCAAGAATTCCTGCAACATGTGTGCCATGAGCCCATGTAGAGCTACTTCCTACTCCTTCTTTAGGATAAGGATCATTATCATCTGTTCCATAAGCACCTGATGGATCCCATCCTAATAAATCATCAGCATATCCATTCCCATCATTATCAATACCATCTTCAAATGGAGAACCATCTGAAACAGCATCTCTTAAATTAACTTCTCCATCTCCATTTAAATCCCCTATATTGTTATCAAGCATCCATTCCACAACTTCAGATGCATCAACATCACCATCTCCGTTTTGATCTATACCTGTTTCAGCCATAAACTCAGGAATTTCAGCCTGATTAATCCAACTATTATTTTGCAAATCAGGATGAGTATAATCAACTCCCGTATCGACAGAAGCCATAATAACCTGAGAACCATTAGGGATAACTCCATTTGGAATATCCCAAAAATCCCAAGCACTCTTAGCTTTAATTGCATTCAATGAGCATTGCACATCTACCATTGGATCATTAGGAGAGTATTTTGGAGTCCTAATAAATTCATTTTCAGCATATTTAACGGAACTAAAAGAAGATAAATCTGATATTATAACTGCAATATCCTTCCTAGTCTCATCAGAAACATAGACTCTATATATTCTATTTAAATATATATCACCATCATAATCTTGTTCTGTTGCTTGAGGAATCCATTTCTCAATATTAAGGATATTATTATTTTCAAAATATGTATTTAAAAGCTCATTATCTAAAGAGAAACCTTCATTTGAGCGAGTTATTTCAAGAGGCCTAATATTTGATTCCAAGCAAAACAAAAATGTATTTTCTGAAACATCACTAGATAATAAAAAATTCAAACAGCTAAGTATAATAATTAGTTTTTTCATAATAAATCGTTATTTAAGTTTATAATATTTTTTTCATTGGAATGAATTTAGTAACAAAAAAAACTCTAAAAAAGATACTTTTAGTTAATTTTTGTAACCAATCAATTATTTACTTTCAGCTTTTTTCTTTTGTGAAATTCTTGTGTTAATATCAAGTTCCATCTTTCTCATTCTTAAATTTAGAGGCGTTATTTCAATCAATTCATCTTCAGCTATAAATTCTATACACTGGTCTAAAGATAATTTTTTTGGAGGACGTAAAACAACGGTACTATCTTTAGAAGAAGATCTCATGTTTGATAATTTCTTTTCTCTAACAATATTAACATCTAAATCACCAGTTTTATTTCTCTCTCCTACAATCATACCTTTATATACTTCCGTATTAACATCAACAAACAATTCACCTCTATCAACCATTCCCAAAGAAGCATATTGAGTAACTTTCCCTGGTCTATCTGCAATTATCACTCCAGAACTTCTCTGAGGTATTACACCAAACCAGGGAACATAAGAATCAAATAATGAATTTAAGATACCAGAACCTTTAGTATCAGTTAAAAACTCACTTCTAAATCCAATCATTCCTCTTGAGGGTACTTTAAATTCCAATGTTACTCTTCCAAATCCATTATTTTGCAAATTACTCATGAGACCTTTTCTTTTAGAAAGTTTTTCTGTAACAACCCCTGTATGTTCCTCTTCAACATCTAAAAAAACAGATTCTAGGGGTTCCAATACTACTCCATTTTCTTCCTTTGTAATAACACGAGGCTTTGAAACCATAAATTCATATCCTTCTCTCCTCATAGTTTCAATTAAAATTGCCATTTGCAACTCTCCTCTACCACACACTTCAAATACATCAGTTTCATTTGTAGAATTAATTTTTAAAGAAACATTACTTAATGTTTCTCTATATAGCCTTTCACTAATATTTCTAGATGTTAAAAACTTACCTTCTAAACCTGAAAAAGGGCCATTATTAACATGAAAAAACATTGAGACCGTAGGCTCATCTATAATTATTCTAGGAAGAGATTTAGGATCTTCATTATCAGATAACGTATCTCCTATTACAACATTTTCAATACCTGCTATAGCAATAATATCTCCAGCTTCCAATGTCTCAACTTTTATTTTTTTCAATCCCTGAAAGGTATAACAAGCTGATAATTTTTGATTATGCTTAATTTTATCTATACCACATAAAGCATATTGTTTATTTCTAGAAATCGAACCATTATTTAACCTTCCAATAGCTATTTGTCCTACATAAGAATCATAATCAATACTTGTAACTAAAAATTGAGTAATAGAGTCATCAGTAGCTTCTGGACCTGAAAATGTATTTACAATCAAATCAAAAAGGGGCGTAAGATCAGTAGAATTATCTCCTAAATCATTATGAGCAATACCATCTTTTGCATTTGTATATATAACAGGGAATTCAATCTGTTTATCATTAGCATCTAAATCAATAAAAAGATCATATACTTCATCAAGGACCTCTTTAATACGAGCATCAGGCCTATCAATTTTATTAATCACTAAAATAACAGGTAAATTTTTATTAAGTGCTTTTTGTAATACAAATCTAGTTTGAGGCAATGGCCCTTCGCTCGAGTCAACAAGTAGCAACACACCATCAACAAGATTCAAGCTCCTCTCTACCTCTCCACCAAAATCAGCATGACCAGGTGTATCTACAATATTAATTTTAATATCATTATATAAAATTGCTGTATTTTTAGCCGAAATCGTGATACCACGTTCTTTCTCTAAATCCATAGAATCCATAACTCTATCAGATATGGTCTCATGCGTTTTAAATGTTCCACTTTGTTTTAATAAACCATCAACTAAAGTTGTTTTTCCATGATCCACATGTGCAATAATTGCAATATTTCGAAATTTATCTTTTACCATAATAATAATTTACCCAATAAAAAAGCCTCTATAAAAGAGGCTTTTAAAATAAAATATAATATTAAAAATTCATTCAATCCCTAAAATATAATTAACCATAGCAACAACATCAACAACATTAACTATACCATCAGCATTAATATCTGCATATGTATACTGGCATGTCCCATCATCTACATTAGCTAATTCATCAAAATTAATAGCATATTCATAAGTACATCCAAAATTAATAAATGAAGAATATTGACATGTAGCATTATCTCCATCTCCAAGTAAATCTGCTATAGGGTTGTAATTAAAGGCTATAGGATCTGAACAGTTAGCTCCAGACATGCAATGATCTCCCATCCAATAACAGTTCTGACTATTCATACAATCTAATTGATTATCAAAATCCATACATCCATCATTTGTTTCCATACAATGATCTCCCATCCACATACATCCAGAGATGGCCATACAATCTAATTGATTAAGAGCATCATCACATAAGTCACAATCATCTCCATACAAACATAAAGCATCATCATAAACAGCAGTTATATCATAATTACAAGCATTACTATCAGTACATCCATACATAGAATTAATTAGAGAAGGTATATAAGTATATTGAAAATCATATAAATTAGGCATATCAAATAAATATCTTACAACCATATGATGATCAATAAAAGCATATGCTGAATAAGTTGATCCCGCAAACATATTCCATATATCATGATTAGGATCACAATCTAGGATTAATGGGTTATTACCATAATCACCAAGTTCAGTATATAATTCTGCCCATCCACTACAAGAATAAAGGTCTGATTCATTAGAACTATAATCAAGACTAATTAAAAACTCTAAATTTTCATATTCATCTACAACTTCAATAAGTTGATCCATCAAACTGACGTAATCATAACAAGCAGGTCACCAAGTTGCATTCATACTAATAAGAGTTATTTTATAATCTCCTCCATTAATATTACCATTGTAGTCAGAAAAAGAAAATGTACTTCCTGTTTCATAACTACCTGAGCCATTACATACAGAAAAGAATAAATTCTGATCCTCTATACTCAAAGTATCTCCAGGACTATAAAAAGATCTATTATAAGGAACACTCTCAACTGGACAAACTAATTCATCAGGAAATAAAAAAGAGAAAAACAAGAAGAATAAAAGGTATAACATGAGTTAAGAGCTTAACTCAATATCATATTAACAAGCTGTATAACATCTAATACATTAATAGTACCATCAAAATTCAAATCTGCTGCAGAATCAGTTTGGTTGCCAAGAATCATATTAACCAATAAAATAATATCTTGTATATTAACTACAGAATCTACATTTATATCACCTAATAAAGACTGTTCATAATGCTCTTCTAAGATTCCTCTAATATAATTTTTCAAAGTATTGTTAACAACATTTGCATTCATACTACCTAAATAGCTTCCATCATAGTCTAAAATGACTACTGATTTATGCTCACCATACGGTGAAAATTGTTCTCTAATTGGAAGACTTGGGTATGGATCCATTACAAGAGGCAAATCAGAGTTTGCACAAAATGTATCATTAAAACTACTAATATTTGACGTGCCAACAGCTATAAAAACAACATTTTCATAACCATCTTCACTCCTTAATTCTTCTTGAAAATTGGACAACTGCCCAAATGCACTTGTTCATCCCGCTCATCCTTGAGAAGAAAAAAAATGAATCGTTATATAATCTAAATACTGAGGAAGCCAAACATCTAGACCATAAGTAGGCGATGTTGTATTGTAATCTTGAGAAGAGTACATATAATCATCACAAATACCAATTGATAAAACAAACAATATAATTAAGATTTTCTTCATACTCTCCTAATCTAATACAATATATATAACTAATAAAATATTTTTTTATTTCAATTTGTAATAAAAATATATTTTAATTTTCTTTCAACATTTTTTCTACCTCTAAAACATGTAATTCTTCTTGTCCTATCATAGTTCTAGCATATTCTTCTAAATAAACAGATTTACCATCAATCAAAGATAATAAATCATAATAGACCTGTATAGCTTTTTTCTCATGGTCTAAAGTCTCTTTTAAAATGTCCTGAATATTATGCTTATAGCTCTCTTTTATATTATCAATTCCTAAAGGAGGATGACCACCTAAACCAGTAATGTATTCACCTGCTAAATTTGCATGAGCTAATGATTCAGAAGCCTGAGATTTAAAAAAATCAATAAGAGGCAATCTATTATAACCAAATATCATTAAAGAGTAATGTGTATATCTAATAACTCCTGAAAGCTCCAAAGTAAAAATTTCACTTAATTTTTTTACAATCTTTTTTTTATCCATAAAGTAAATCTCCTAAATATTAACATAAGTTAAATTACAAATAACAAAATAAAAAAGCCTCTATAAAAGAGGCTTTTTTATTTTTAACTTATAAGAAATTGAGTTATAAACTCTATCTCTTATTGAGGGAGAGTTAAAAAATTAGCTACTAATCATTTAATATAATATTAACAACAAACACAACATCAGTTACATTAAGGATACCATCAAAATTACAATCAAAATCACATAAATCCTCAGGTTGCCCTCCAGATAAAATTGTATCAATCATAACTATAATATCCGTTACATTAATATTGCCATCATTATTAGCATCACCTGTACCACATTCAGGACAAGATGCATTCCAATATGGATTCATTTCATCATTAGGCATTACCCACATTTGAGTAGCACCATCACATGCACCAAATGAAACTTCATGTGTAACATAGTCATAACAATAACCTGATTGACAATCACCACAGTCATCTACCATAGCATCACCACCAGGAACGCCATTACAGTCTGATTCAGAACAATCGTTTGGACAGGTATAATAATTTTCATCTTCACTACAAATTCCATCACCACAACCATCAGTACAAGAAGCATTCCAATATGGATTAGAAGGGGAATTAGGATCAACCCACATCTCCATAGCTCCATCACAATCGCCAAATGAAACCTCATGTGTAACATAGTCATAACAGTAACCTGATTGACAATCACCACAATCATCGATCATTGCTGAACCACCACAATCACCATTGCAGTCTTCTGTAGCATCACCACCCCAAGTACCATTACAGTCTTGTGAGCAAGATCCGTTCCAATATGGATTTGATGGAGAATCAGGATCTACCCACATTTGAGTAGCACCATCACATGCGCCAAATGAAACTTCATGTGTAACATAGTCATAACAATAACCTGATTGACAATCACCACAGTCATCTAGCATAGCATCACCATTAGCAACACCATTGCAGTCTGTTGTGCAATTTGAATTCCAGTAGGGATTAGAAGGATGATCAGGAGAATAATAATTATATCCATAGCCTTCACATTCATCAATTGATAAATCATAGTAAACACTATGAGCAGGATCACCATTTAAACCAGGACTAAAAAATGAATAGCAAAAACTACTCCAACAATGGCCACAATCATCTGCCATATAATTACCAGGACAGTTACCATCAGAATAACTATTCCAATATGGATCTCCTTCTGACCCTGGAATAACCCACATTTCTGTTGGGCCTGTACAATCTACTTCATCCGTATCATATGATACAGCATGAGATACATAATCATAACAATATGGCATCCAACATGTTCCATTGTCATCTTCATAAAATCCATCTGGACAAGCAGCAAAGATGAATCCAGTTAACATAAAAATATTTATTATTTTCTTCATTTTAAAGTTCCTTTGTTTAACATTTACATATAATGAGAATGAATCTCAGATAGGTAAATTAAAAAAGAACTAAAATTAAATGCAATAACTATTTCGAATCATTAGTCGAAATATGAAATAATGAGGTTTTATTTAGATTTTTTAAAGCTATTCTCCAAGTATAAAGCCTACAAGACCTACAATATCAACAACATTAACGATACTATCTTCATTGTAATCAAATAAGCATATATCATCTGAAAATGATGGATCTGATAATATAAAGTTAACAGTAGAAACAACATCAACCACATTAATTATTCCATCATCATTGGTATCTCCAGGAATTCCAAAGCATTGATCAGCATCAGGATTATCTATTCCTACCTGATAACGAATTGAAACATTTCCACCTGAACCATTAGCATAATAATTATAGGCCCAAAACTTAACAATATCCTGACCGTTAGCAGCTTTAACAAACATAACATAATTAGTAGGATTAAGAACATAGGTTTCATCAAACCATCCCCATGAATTAAGAGCAGGGTTTTTAATGCCTTCAACAAAAGTATGAGTAGTAAGATCATAAAAATCATTATGGATACCATCTTCTAGCCAATTAACACCACTACCATAATCAGGCACTTCATTTAATTCTGTCCAATGATCAATCCATGTATAAGCTCCTGAATCTAAAGTCCCTACAGAATCAACAATGGCACCTCCATATCCGGGACCAGAAAGCCCACTATTAGTTTTAATATGCTTCCTCTGAAAAGCTAAATCCCACTCAAGAGAACTTTCAGGATAATCAACTAAAACTACGCTATGAGTTGAGAATGAATAATAAACCCAATCTGAATAACTAGTGGCTGGTATTGTTACAAAATATTCTTCTTGAGCATACAGTACACAACATAATAACATAATTATACTATTTTTCATCATAATATTCCCACTCCTATTTACTTGAATTTTAAATCAATTCCAACTACAAATCTTCCACCAGGATCATATGCCGATAAAAGATCTTTTTCATAACTATCACTTAAAAATCTCCTATCATCTTTATAGTGGAATAAGTTTTTATAACCAAATTTTAAACCTACATAATCATTAATTTTAATTTTTGCAAGCGCATCTGCCATAATATAATCTTCCAACGTTATAATATCATCACCATCATAAATAATCTTATCTCCTGAATATTTCATGTTAACAGATATATTAAATTTATTTTTTATAACTTTATATGAATAATTCAAAGCTAAAGAATGTTCAGATATAAGCTCTAATGCCTCTTTATTATCAGACTCTGGATGAGTATAATTATACACAAACTTTATATTATTTTTATCGTTAAGAAGACTTTCATAATGACAATTGATACCATAAAAAATGACTGAACTAAAATTACTATAAAGTAAAATATTATTATCAAATTCATCAACAGTAGACTTAACGCCTATCAAATTCTTTATATCATTATAAAATAATTCAAATGAATAATTTTTATCTAAATCTTTTTTATCAAAAGAAATAGAGAAAAAATCATTAGTAGTTGGTTCTAAATCAGGGTTGCCAATCACAGGAGGGCTATGACCTTGAAAATTATAATACAATTCTTTAATAGCGGGAGTTCTAAATCCCTTGCTATAATTAAACCTTACATCATGTAGGCGAGTTGAATTATTAGTAAACAAATAGGCCATTGAATAAACCAGATTATCTGTATAGTTTTCAGATTTAACCTTCCTAATAGAAACAGAAAATATATTATCATTATCTAAACTTATTTGATTACCTATAAAAAATGCCTTTTTACTAAATTGCTTAATTCCATTTTGACTATTAAATATAGACTCAACTAAACAATCATCTATATCATCTCCACACTCACCATCATTATTCACATCTCCCAAATCATACTTATATATATTAAAAGATGCATATTCATCATCATTTTTTTCAAAACCAAAAGTTAAATTATGGGCATTAAACTGAAAGTCATATTGAACTAAAAGGCTTTCATTTGTATTAGTCGCATTTAAAAATTCAGCCTCAATTAAATTATCTGGATTATTACAGTCAGTTAAAGAACAAGACTCATATGAATAATTGAAAAAATGACTGTTTTTTCTATACTCCTCAAAATTATAAAAAACTTTGAATGTTGACTCTTCATTCTTATTAAGAAACTTGAAACCATACCTATTATCTTTAAATCTAGGAGAGTTATTTTTATAAGTTTTATAATAAGAGAATGGATTCTGACAACCCATTTGACAAAGATGACTTTCATATTGATATATTTCATTCGAATAATCTTTAACATTTAGCTCAACAGAGGTATTTTCTGAAAAATTATAGGTAAAACCATGCTTAACTGATATAGTCTTATACGCTTCTAATGTTTTAATCAAAGGACCCATAACATTATTCTCAAGTGGAGTTAAATCATAGCCATCAGATTCTTTTTTATCTATATTAATATTATAATGTATATTTTTATAGTTAAGTCCAAATGCTAATGACTGTGAAATCACCATTGGGTCTTCATTTAAATAGGATATATCTAGCCAATAAGGATTCTGCTTTTTCTTTGTTATAATATTTACAACTCCGCCTATTGCACTTGATCCATACAAACTAGACATTCCTCCTTCTACAATTTCAATTTTATCTACATCTGATAAATTCAACATATTAAAATCTAAATTGCCTGCAAACTCACCAGAAACCCTTGCTCCATCTATAAGGAATAAAATATATTTATTATCTAAACCCTGAATTTTGACTCTATTATTACTAGTCCCTGCATGACTTGAGACTACATTTTGAACATTGGGTAATTTCATTTCTAAAATATCTTTAACATTAGTATAGGTTGTATTTGATATATCATTAGAATTAATAACATGAGTTAAAACGGGAGTATCTTTAACATAAGCTTCTTTTCTTAATCCTGTAACTAATATACGATCTAACTCTACAGGAGTTTCAAAAAGTATTATTTCATATAACTCATCAGAAGAATAATCAATGGGCGTAATACTATCTTCATATCCTATATGAGAAACTTTAACTGAAAATTCTTTTTCTAAGATAGAATCAATAATGAAATAACCATCTTCATCTGTTAAGGTAGAAGAATTTTTCATATCAACAATTTGAACGTTAGCATTCTTAATAGGATTGTCAGAAACATCTACAACCTGACCTTTAAATGGACCTATTGCGCATAATGCTGATAAAAATAATAATTTAAGTATATAATTCATAGCGTTAATATAATATACCAACTAGTTAGTCGAAAAGTAAAATCATTTAAATTATTTTAAAAACTACTTTTTCTCCGTATGGCCCTTATCATTCAAATGTTTAATCTTATTTAAGCTAGGACCAACGAGCCTAAAGGCTCTTCCAAAACCATGAACTAAGAGTCCATCAGTAGGAGTCAATTTAAATAAATGGAAATCAGTAAGATTTTTAAGAAAAGATAATTGTTCTTTAAACTTATTTTCTAATAATTGTATTTTTTGATTCCAATCTGAGCTATCCCTTATAATCTCTTCAGATTTCCCATTCATAGTCAACCTTCTTCTTGCGAATAAATTTTCAGCCTTAGACTCATCTTCAATAATCATTAAAGAAACCTTATCATTATTAAGTAAATTTTGAGTATGCTTAGATAGCTCACTTATATAAATATAAAAACTACCATCTTCATCTGAAGCTACCGGAGCATAACTTGAATTCGGGACCCCCTCAACATCAACGGTACTCAAAATAACACTATCCATTTCTTTAAGTATTTTTTCTTTTTCCTTTATTGCTTTTGATAATTTTTCATCCATTATTATACCCCCTCTAGTATAGTTTATGTTAATTATCTCACTAATATGTTACAAACATTCTATCTGACTCTTCATTTTTTATTAATTTTAATTTTACATCAAAAACTTCTTCTAATTTTTCAGTATCAATTATTTTATTTGTGCGTTCATATGATACTAACTTTGCCTGTTTCAACATTATGATTTTATTTGAGTTTATTATAGCCTGATTTAAATCATGTAAAACCATAACGATAGTCAACCCTTTTTTATTCATAGATTTAAGAAAACCAAACAAGCAACATTGATGATTAATATCTAAATACGAAGTTGGCTCATCAATAATCAAAACTCTATTATCATAATTATTATCTGACCATATCTGCGAGAAAACTCTTGCTAATTGGACTCTTTGTTTTTCTCCACCTGATAAGGTCATATAATTCTGATCAATATGTGAGCTTAAATCAAATACCTCTAAAATCTTCTTACATATCAATTCATTTTCAGAACTAGTACTATCTTTTATTGGATATCTACCCATTTTAACTATATCTAATACAGAAAATGGAAAAGCTAAATAATTTGATTGCGGTAAAACAGATCTGTAATAAGCTAATTCCGAAGAACTCCAATCATCAATTTTAATATTATTAAAAAAAACATTTCCTGATGTAACACTTAATTCACCTGTAATCAACTTAATAAGAGTGCTCTTGCCTGAACCATTAGGACCAATAATACTTACCATATCACCATTATTAACACTGAAAGATATATCCTCTATTAACAATTTATTATTAATAGAATAATTAACAGAATCTAATTTTATTAATGTTTTATTCTGCATAATTAAACCTTCTTTTTTGACTTAAAATCAGCCATACAAAAAATGGAGCTCCTATAGCTGAAGTAACAACACCAATAGGCAATTGAGCTGGGGATATTATGGTTTTTGAAATCAAATCAGATAAAACAAGTAATATTGCCCCCAATATAGCTGACCCTGGAATTAAATATCGATGATTAGGACCAATAAATAAACGTATTAGGTGAGGTGTTACAAGGCCTATAAATCCAATCATCCCACAAAAGGAGACAGATACTCCAACTACGATTGAAGATATTAATATAATTTTCTTTTTCAATGATTCAACATTTACACCCAAATGTTCAGATTCAGCATCTCCAAGCATAAAAATATCCATCTGATATTGCAATTTATAAACAATTAAAAAGGGTATGACTATAAATAAACTAACTATACCTACAATATTCCAATCAGCCATATCTAATCCACCCAAAGTCCAAAATGTAAAACTGCGTAGTTCTGTATCTGAAGACATACTAACAAATAACCCTATAATTGAGCCAGATAAGGCGTTAATTGCTATTCCAGATAATAACATAGCCATAATATTTGTCTTATTAGAAACTTTTGACATTTTATAAACCATCATTGTAGTTACAAAAGCACCCATCATAGCTAAAATAGGTAAAATAAATGGAGATAACATAGCAGGAAGATATAAATAAATATGATGAGAAAACATAATGGCAACCATAGCGCCAATAGCACCACCACTAGACACTCCAATAAACCCAGGATCAACAAGAGGGTTCCTGAACAAACCTTGTAAAATTGCACCAGCAGTACCCAAACCCAATCCTACTAAAATAGCCATAATTATCCTTGGAAGCCTAATATCTAATAAGACAGATTCATGAATTTTAGAAAAAGTATAGCTTTCAGATAAAATTCCAATTTTATATAAAACAATATCACTTATCTGATTTAATGTTATTTCAACTGGCCCAAATGTAATAGAAAATAAAGATAAAGCTATCAAGGACATCATCATTAAAACTAATAAATAACTTTTATAATAAATATTATTCATCTTCGATACTAACAACTTTCATCAACGATAATACATGGTTAACAAAATTAGGACCGAAAGTCAAATACTTACCCATATCTAAATAAATGATTTTCTCATTAGAAACAGCGGATACACTTTTAAATGCTGGATTAGTTAAAAACACTGAATCAGAAAGCTTAGAATCAGATCTAATACTCCCAACTAAAATTATATCAGGATTTAAATTTATAATTTCTTCACTAGTTACCTTTTTATATCTACTGAACCCTGATTTAAAAATATTACTTCCACCTAAAAATTCAATTAAATAATCAGCTCTCGTATCTACTCCTGCTGCATTATATGAATTAGATGTTGGATTCATAAAAAAAGCTATTTTTGGTATATGCTTTCTATCGCTTTTTATTTTATCTATTTGATTTTTAACAGACTTCATCTGATTTTTAATACTATCACCTCTTGAGCTTAAATCTAAATATTCAGCTATTTGATCAACAAGATTTAATATCTCATCAAAACTATGAGGAGATTTAAAAATTTCTAAACTAACTCCGCTGTCTTGAATTTGCTCAACTACCTTTTTAGGACCCATATCAGTTGTTGTTAAAATTTTAGTAGGCATCATAGATAATATGCCCTCACTAGATATAGCTCTTATATATCCCACCTGGGGCAATTCTTTTACTTCAATTGGAGCAGTGCTAGATTGATCAACAGCAACCACAAAACCTCCTGCTCCTAATTCAAATACAGTTTCAGTAACACAACCTCCAATAGTAATCATCCTTTCCTTGGAAGCAGATGATACTAGACCTATAAGTATAATTAAAATTAATATAATTTTATTCTTAATCATTTATTACTCCTTATATAATCATTTACTATATCATTAAAATCATCTTCATAATTTTCAACTGGACATAAACCAAGCACATTATTATTATCAATATCAAAAAAGTCAACAACAAACAAAAAATTTCCAGCATCCATATATTCACTAACTACTGCACTTGTAATTTTAGATTCAAAAATATGAATATTAAATTTTTTATCAATTACATTAATCCATGGACCAAAATCAACAACATTCTTAATTTTACCTTTATAATATTGTATAACAGTCTCTCCAAAGGCATGAATTTGTATTGGATTTTTTCTACTAGAGCTATTCTCTAAAAGATACCTTAGCACATCACCCTTTATATCAATTTTCTTATTTAAACTAAATTTTAGAGTCAAATCATAATCTGTTTTAACTAAAGAAATATCACCCTTTTTAATACTATTGCTAAAATCATTAGATTTATTTTTTTGAATAGCATAATCATACTCGCATTTATGCTTATCTGCAATCTGATCAAAGCAGGAAAACGCCTTACCTTTTAAATAAATTTTAAGTATGGCATTACCATTTACATCAAATATCTGGAAACTTTTAAGTTCTTTTCCTGCATGCGTTTTTTGCTCAAAAAAGACATAATGAAATAAATGAGAATCAAATCTAACAATAGGAAAATCTTTATCAATATAGATAAAACTGTTATCTTTTATATCTATATCAGATGTATTAACAATAACTTCATGAACTACATAATTACTCCGAATTAAAAACATCAACCTATCAGCATCTAGAAGATCCTTAAAAAACAAATTATACTTTTCAATTTTCAAATAAAACACATTATCACCAACTTCAGTACTTAGTAATTCTGCCTCGCTAACATTTAATTGATTAGCAGCATCTCTAATGCGTATTTTTTTATTTTTTGGATCAGCTTTAAAACTATTCCATGCAGACTTAATTCTACTTAACTGTTCGATATAACTATTCATAGCATTAATTTAATGCGACTGAATCTCATTTAATAGTAAATTATTTCGACTACTAATTCGAATAAAACTTTTTTTATTTGCATTATAATAATTTATATACTTAATATATAAGATGAGAATGATTCTCATTATTGTTCTCATGTTTGATTTTGTTAACTAATCAGAGGTAAAAACATAATGAAAAAAATGTTATTATTAATAATAAGCTTATTCGTTTCTGTGTCTTTTGCAGACGAGTTTGTTACTTCATCAACTACTCTTGGTGGTTATGGAGAATTACATTATGACATGGAAGCTAATGATGGAGATGGTAAACTTGATTTTCACAGGTTTATCTTTTACATCAAACATGTTTTTAATGATAAATGGTCTCTAATGTCAGAGATTGAAATTGAGCATAACATGGTTTATAGTGATGGTGACGGTGGTTATCTTGCTATGGAACAAGCTCACTTAAATTACTGGGATGGAAACTGGGGATTTAAAGGTGGTGTATTATTAGTACCTGCTGGAATAACTAATGAATACCATGAGCCTCCAACATTCATGAGTGTTGAAAGACCAGAATATAATAAACACATCATTCCAACAACATGGTTTGATAATGGTTTCGCATTTTATGGGAATATGGGTGATTTCAACTGGAACTTCACTATGACTGGTGACTTAGATGGTAATGGAATAGGCGCAGGAATAAGAAGTGCAAGAATGAAAGGTGTTTATTCAAAAACTACTGACTGGACTAAAACATTACAAATGTCATGGACTGGAATGGAAGGTCTTAAAGTTGGTGGTTCTGTAACTATGAATGATGCGCCTGTTAGCGCTGTAGAGGAAGCTCATTCATGGGAGTATGATGAAGATGCTGGAACATGGGGTGCTGTTGTAACACCTGCAACTGAGGCATCAACAATAGGTGTGCAATTAACAGAAGTTAATGCTACATATACTAAAAATAATCTATATACTAGATTTGAATATGGTACAATAGATTACACAGATAATCCAAAAGCTGAATCTTCTTCAGGATACTATCTTGATTTAGGTTATAATATCGCTGACTTAGTTAAATGTGATGGTGATCTTTATCTATGGACTAGAACTAGTGCTTACAATAAAGATGATATGGGTGATGACACTGAAATTTCATTATTTGGTGTAACATTTAAACCTGCAAACAATATCGCAATTAAATTTGAAACAGGCAGCAAAGATGATGAAGACATCATGAGAATGGGTCTTGGATACATGTTCTAAAACCTATTGCTTGTAGATTGCAATAAATCTAAAAGGAGCCTGAGAACTTTTACCAACAATAAAAATAAAAGTACTTCCTTACTTTCTTTTTGCTTCTTGGGCTTCTTTTGAAATTAAAAAGCCTCTGTATTAACAGAGGCTTTTTTGTTTATAATCAAAAGGCCCTTATATAGAAGAAGGATGCGATAGGAACTTTTGATTTATCGGGAATAAATCAATTATCTAATACTATATTTATTAAAACAATTACATCTAAAATACTTACTAGATCATCATTGTTCACATCAGCTAAATAATCATATTCTGCTGAAAGAACTAAATCTACGATTACAACAATATCAATAACATTAACAATAAAGTCACCATTCACATCACCTAATTCATACTCAAATTCTTCACAATAGCTAGTATCGATTTCAACTACACCGCCAACACATTGATAATCATATTGATAACACATCCAAGTATACCAGCTGCCCCATTGTAAACACTCTCCTTGTTGCAACCAGCACCCATCATAAGAACCACATTGATTGTCAGCTATGGTATTACAATTGATATAATCAGATTCAGATGTCCACACACAATCTTGACCATAATTATCATCATTGCATAAAGATTCATCTAATTCAGAACAATCAATTTCTTCAATTGGGATTTCAGTACAATAGCTATTATCTACTTCATATGCTCCCCCTAAACAGCTACCATAGCAACAGCCTGCACAACTACCATGATAAAATTCACAATCATAGTAACAATTTGGGTTTGAATCACATGCATTTTCAGATAATCCTCCACAATTTTCATACTGGACATCTTCAATCCATTCACAAGCAAAATTATTATCACATTCAATTTGACCCATTTCTGAACAATCCTCAGGCATTGAAATTTCTTCGCAATAACTATTATTTACTTGATATGTCCCATAACAATGAGAACCCATATAGCTATATGTACCAGAGCTATACCAAAGGCATCCATTAGCTATACATTCAGAATAACTACCGAATGCATAATAACAAGAGGCATCTGTAACATCTTCAATCCATTCACAAGCAAAATTATTATCACATTGGGTTTGCTCCATTTCTGAACACTCCTCTGGCATTGAAATTTCTTCGCAATAACTATTATTTATTTGATAAGTTCCACCTGTACAATATGGGCCTGAAGAATCATACCAGCCTGGCTCTGAATCTACATAACACTGATTGGGATAATCATAACAATCATTAACAGATAATTCCCAACAATTTCCATATTCAATATCTTCTACCCAATTGCATGTAAGGTTACCAAGGCATTGAAATTGACTAGTATATTCAGAACACTGTGAATATAAAAATGAATTAAATAGCATTAAGATTATCACTAAATATTTATTCATAAAAATATATCTCCCCTTAATTATCTAATATTATATTTACCAATTGTATTACATCTAAAACATTTACAGTATTATCAAAATTAATATCAGCTGTCAAATCTAATTCTCCATTTAAAATCAAATTTATTACAATAATAATATCTTGAATATTCACAATATTATCTTGATTTATATCACCTGATTCATGTATAATTTCTTCACAATAACTAGCATCTCCATCACAATAACTTTCATCTATCTGAACTACACCACCACCACATGCAGTGCTCCATGAACCATACGAACCTCCATAATCAAGATATTCATAACAATCTGGATAATAATAATCACAAGTTCCTGGGCCCCATCCATAAGTTGGTAAAGTACTACAATTAATAGTTTCTATATCCTCATTCCAATTACAATTATAATTATTACAATTATTTTCTGTATTTAAATTTTCACAGTTAACTTGACTATCTACCCATTCACATTGTTCAAGATCATTACAGCTAGATTCAGTTAATGAATCTGAACATTCAGGCATTTCAATTTCTTGACAATAGCCATTATCATATGAATATGTTCCACCATTACATACATATCCTCCCTCATAGCACCAATTATACCACCACCCATATTCAAAACATTCATATTCCCAATTACATTCAGGAGCTAATTGACAATCAGATTCAGAAAGATTTCCACAAGAACCTGATTCTATATCTTCAACCCAATCACATGTAAGGTTAGTAACACATTCAAATTGATTAATGTATTCATCACATTGAGAATAAATAAAAGATAAACAAAAAAATAAAATATATATCATACTAAAAATCCCCATTTAATTATCAACTATTGAAGCTAACTTATTATAATATTTCATCTGCATATACTCAATCAATTTTAATTGTGCATTTTCCTGTCTTTCATTACGACATTTTTTGCAAACATTTATTTCTAAATCATTAGATAAACAAATAAATAACTTCTTACAATCAGAACATGATTTAACTGTTTTCTTCATATATATATATTATTATATTTTCATACTTTTATTTCTACGACAAATTTTCACCAAAATAAATGTGAAAAATTGTCGTAAATATAAAATGTTCATACTGTCTTATTCTTAAGATATCAATTTAATGTTATATAATATAATTGGAGATAATGCAATATGAAGGTTTAATCGGATCACATATTTTCAATATTCCAGGAATATATGAATATGATTGTGATATTGGAAACCATGCAGAACAAGGCATGACAGGGAGTGTTATTGTTGGGCAAGGAGGATGTATGGATCATAATGCCTGTAATTATGATGAAGAATTTGACTTCCAATATGGAGAATGTGATTTTGCAGAATTAAATTTTAACTGCAATGGTGAATGTTTAATTGAAGTTGATAGCTGTGGGATTTGCGGAGGGAATGGTTCTAATGGAGATGTAAATGAAAATAATTTAATTGAAATAGCAGATATTACTTACATTATTGAATACATTATTGGAGAAATTATATTTAATGAAAATCAAATTTGTACAGGTGATGTGAATATGAATGGAATTTTAAATGTAACAGATGTAATTCTTATTATTGAATTAATTTTTGAAGATTAACTTGAACACAATAACAAATAGTATAAAAAAATTAGATCTGCCTATATCAAAAGATGTTAATTTGAAATCTTTTAAAACAAATGATGAATTATTTTATCATTTACACATTAATTTATTTGAAAATAATAAGTTAAATCATATAGATAGATTAGAAGGATTAAATAGACTAAGGACGCTAACTAAAGGCAATGATAATATATTTTCAAGAGCTCATAATCTCACACTAGCAGGAAAGGTAGAACAAGAACTTGGCAACATCAAAAATGCAATAAAAAAATCAACGGATGCATACCAACTATTTGAGTCTATTTATCATAAGAACAAATTAGCAGTAAATGGCTCAATTTTTGCCTATTCAACACTATCAAATATTTATTCCAATCTAAATTTGAATAATATTGCTTTAGAATATTTATATAAAGGTCAAAAGATATTACATTTATGTGAGAGCAACTATATTCCTACAATAAGAATAAATTTAAATCTAAGTATATGCTATCAATCTTTAAAAAAATATAAAAAATCTCTAAAATATTTAAATGAAATTTATCAATTAAGCTCAGAAAAAAAAGACTACCCTACACTTATACCTATTATTATAAATCTAAGTGCTAACTATTTTGCTACAAAAAATTATGATAAATGCTTCACACTTTGTAAAACTGCATTAAAATATTTAGATAAAATTAATGATGTAAACTACAAACCAACTATATTAAATGATTTAGCAATTTGCTATGAAAAAAAAGCAGATTATAAAAAAGCATTATTACTATATGAAGAAGCATTAAATATAAACATAAAATTATCTGCAATAAATAAAATCCCAGATGGACTAATAAAAATTGCAAATATTAATTTTATTAAAAAAGATTATAAAGAGGCAATAAAGCACTATAAAAATGTTATAAATAACTATAAACAATTTACTGATCAAATCATGATTGCTTATTTAGAACTATATAAAATCATGGAAATTAAAAAAGACATTAAAACTGCTTTTAAATACCACAAACTGTATACAGAGGCATTAGAAAAAAGTATAAAGGAAAAAGAATTATTCTACAATAATGAAAATCAAAATACTGTTTTAAGCTTAGAAGCTTATATAGATAATATTGAAAAAGAAAAAGAAAACTCAAAACTAAAGCTCGAATTAAATCATAAAAAAAGAGAACTAGTTACAAAAAATATTAAAACATTATCAGAAAATAATTTTTTAACATCTATTATAAATAAACTAAAAGAAGTATCTCTTAATAACGATTCTAATATTAGGAAAGATATTAATAATACTATAAAATTAATCAATAATAGATTAGATGACACAGTAGACTGGAAACACTTTCTTAATATTTTCGATGAATTAAACCCAGAATTCTTTGATAAATTAAATGGAAATAAAGATAAATTAACAGAGCTTGAAATAAGAGTGTGCGCAATGATAAAATTTGGATTTAACACAAGAGAAATTGCAAGTATTCTATCTATAACTACAAGAGGTGTTGAACAGCATAGATATAGAATAAAGAAAAAAGTTAAATGCTCTGAAAATCTAAGTAATTACCTCTTAAAATTATAATAGATTAAAAATAAGGTTTTTTTTAATTCCCTTTGTATATTAAATCTATTAATAAAATAATGATTACATATGAATAACACCTTTACAATAAATAAAATATTATTTTTAATCTTATTATCAGGATACATATATAGCCAAAACTGTTGCGAAGCATTAGAAATAGCAGAAAATGAATGCAATGGGAATACGGGTTGTTATATACCTCAATGCACATCAGATTGTAATTGGGAGCCAATGCAATGTTGGGGATCTACCGGATATTGTTGGTGCGTAGATGAGGATGGCCTAGAAATTGAAAATACTAGTACCCCATCTTGGCAAGGATTTCCAGATTGTGAAGAACATACAAATGAATGTGAACCAGGGTATCTAAATATTAATAATCTTTGCTTTCATGAAGGAGATTTCAATGTAATTCAAAAGATGATTGATAATAGTTATGCAAGCGGTATTGATTTAGATTGTAATGGATCTCCTTATTGTGGCTCTCCTAATCCATATATGGATTCTAGTGATTCTTGGATGTGGATTGGAGTTGATGGAGAATACTATGAATGGAATGCTAATGAGAATGGTGTGGTAGAACCCTTAGAACTTGGAATACAAGAATGGGAAAATGGTAGATTAACTAGTTTAATGTGCGGTGCTTATATATATTGCCAACTATCAGGTCCAATTCCAGATGAGATTGTAGAATTAACAGAAATAGAAACATTAAGGTTGGAATATAACTATTTAAGCGGTTTTATTCCTGATGGTATTTGTGATTTAGGAACAAATCATTTAGACTATTTAGCATTTGATCTTTCTGGTAATTCTTTATGTCCCCCATATCCTGAGTGTATAAATACTGATGAAGAATCATATTGGTTTCAGGATACATTATCATGTAATGAAATTGGCGATTTAAATTCTGATTTCATTATTAATATACAAGATCTTGTAATTATAATTTATTTTATACTTAATCCAAATTCATATGATTATCAAGATTTAATTATTTCAGATATTAATTCAGATGGTGTTTTAAATGTAACAGATGCTGTTCAGTTAGTTAATATCATATTAAACTAAGCCTTGATTTGTAAAAGGTTGTAAAATCAATACTCTCAAATAAATTAATATTTCTACATTACTAGTATGAAAAATATACTTATTATACTCAATTTTATTTTACTTAGTTTCATTTATGCTGAATGCTATGAGTTAAATCAAAGTGACTGCTTATATTGGTCAGATTATTGTGAATGGAATGATGAAACAGGCCAATGCCAAGAATTTGGTGGCGGCGGTGGTGACGGCGGTGGAAATGGAAATGCTGATGGGCCATATCAATATGCATCCATTTCTGAATCAGATGGGCTTCGGAATGGTCCTGACTATAGAGATGGTGTAGTGTATTACCCTATTAATGGAAATCCACCATACAAAAGCATAATATTAACACCTGGTTTTGGTGGAGGGAGTTCATCAATGTCAAACTGGGCAACTTTTTTTGCATCACATGGATTTATTGCAATGGCGATTGGACCAAATGATGAAATTAATGACTCGCATTACCAAAGAGGAGAGGGCTTATTAGATGGTATCTTAACAATTATTGAAGAAAACAATCGTTTAAATTCTCCTGTTTTTGGACTTATAGATGAAAATACTTTTATAGTATCAGGATATTCTATGGGAGGAGGAGCATCACATGATGCAGCCTTGATTGCGCAGGAAAATGGACTTGATTACATTAAAGCCGTTATTTCATTTAATCCTACTGTCTTATTTGAAGATTGTGATTTATGTCCTGCTGATTCTTATGAAGGTGAAATTTTCTGTATATGTTTAGTACCAGAATTAATTAATCATAGTGTTCCTTCTTTAATTTTTGCCGGAGAAGTGGAGGTTAATGAATTAAGTGCCTATGAAGGAATGCTTGGACAGGATATATATTCAAATATGCCTGCAACTACAGATAAAATTATGTTTGAGGGTGCAGATGAAGGTCATAGCTTTGCAGCTTATCCTTATGGAGAAGTTCAAGAATATACTCTAAATTGGTTAAACTTTCATATTATGAATGATACTGGTGCATGTGAATCATTATTACAAATACCTTCTACCTCTTCTGAGTACTTAACTAATATAAGCTGTGAACAACAATCTTTAAATGGAGATGTAAATGGAGATACTGTAATAAATATTCAAGATATCATACTAACTGTGAATCTTGTATTAAGCAGTAATTATGATAGCGCTGCCGATCTAAATGACGATACTATTGTTAATATTCTAGATATTGTTGCAATTGTTAATATGATTTTAAATTAATAATTTTATTTAGAGAATGAATTATTTAATCTTTAAAATCATCAATAATTTCTTCTAACCACATAACCATAAAATCTTCACAAGTTTCTTCATCATCATTATCATAGTCTAAACCTAAACCTAATAATTTATCATCTTTGTCTAAAGCTCTTGAGCCTGTAAACTGATAATTATCTCTAGAACATTTACCAATGAGAGAACCTCCATTTTTCATAAATGGCTCAGCTAGCATACCTATTGCATCTAGAAAATTAGCAGGATAACCTACTTGATCCCCACATCCAAAAAACGCTCCAGTTTTTCCTGAAAAATCAAGTTCCTCAAAATCTGAAAATACAGAATCCCAATCTTCCTGTAATTCACCTATATGCCATGTAGGACAACCAATTATAATATTATCATATTCAAGAATCTTATCAACATCAGTATCTGCAATATTATGAATATCTACTTGATGATCGTTCATTTCTAAATATTCTTTCATGAATTCTGTTGCTGTGGTTGTATTATCAGTTGAACTTCCCCAAAAAATACCTATTTTTTTCATTTTTATAACCTTTATTTATTTATGATAATGAGATTCAGTAATGAGATTCAGTATCAAAATTAAATAAAATATTAGAAACAAAAAAGTTTTTTATATAAAAATAAAAATTAAATATATGAAGGTTTTAAAGTAAAAATAAACTATAGATTAATTCCAAGTATTGTATTAACAAGCGCAATAATATCTACTACATTTACTACTCCATCAAGATTAATATCATGAGTGCAAAGCTCATTTTCGCCTATTGCATCAGATAAAAGTATAAGATTAACAGTAGATATAACATCAACCACATTTATTACACCATCTTGATTAACATCACCATCAGACTCACAAAGATTTAAAATAGGTTCATTTATATCATAATCCCAACTATTATAGAATACGGGATTTATTGAACCCCAATATATATGTATATTAGGATCAGAGGAATTAATATTTTCATAATGATTAAGCCCATAGGAAGATTCATTATCTCCTCCTTTAATTCCAAATTTACACTCTTGAGATATTGAAGAATTCTCATCATATGTTAAGATTAAAGTATAAATATGGTCATTAGCTACGACGTCTCCATGAGTACCATCATCCCACATTTTTTTAGAAGTAGTTCCTTGCAATGCGGACCCCCATTGAGTCCAAATCTCTCCATTTGCAGGTGAAGAAGCAGGGCCATTCATCCATACCCCCCATCTATAAAGGCTATCAACATTATCAACATGATAACTTCCCTGTATATCAAATAAAGTATCCCCTGATAATATTTGATAATAGGCTGGACTTAAATCAATAGTCCATCTAACATCTAAATCCTCACCTATAGAATTAGTATTTTCAAAAAAAGGCATTCTCCTAGAATCAATATTTGAGTCTACAATATCTTCTATTTCTAAAATTTGAGAATTTAAAGAATTATTAAAGTCAAAAAATCTTCTTTCAGCCAAAACAATATCTTCATTAGAATAATCAAAGTTAAAAAACACTTCTCTATATTCAATATCATCAATTATTTTATAGTACTGATAATATAACCCCACCTCTTCAGAAACATAAACTGAATCAATATCTACAACATAATCATAAGAAAATGGAAGTAATTGCAACGTATCTATTTTTTCAACTGGCTGAGTTTGTCCATATCCCCATTTAACAATTAACATATCTCCAAGTTCAAATCCATTTTCAGCAATAGCATTTGATACATTAGTCTTAAAGCTTAAACTCGTTAATAAAGAAGTAAATTCTTCACAATCATCATAAGAATCAAAACAAACCTCGTTAAGATAATAACCAGAAACAGGAGAAACAGAAATTGTTCTCTGCAATTGTTCTACGCCGCTAAAATCATTTCCATTAATAAATTTATACTGATAATCAATTCCAGGCTCTAATAATAAAGTCACTGAATACACCCCATTATTATCACTATCTTCTTGCAAACTTAAATATTCTGCATCATAAACAGGAATTGGAGATTCATTTTCTAAATCATAACCAAAATTGGTAAAAGAATCATTAGCGCCCAATAAGCCAACTCCATTTTCTGATATATCTACTTGTTGCATATCAACAGTAAAAGTTACAGGGATTAAAATATTATCTATTTGCTCACAAGTCTCATTTATCAAATTAAAACAGCTAACATTCAATACAGTATCTTGTTCTTGTACATAAATAGTTCTATTGACTTCTCCTTCAAGTTCATAATTAGTTCCATTAACAAATTTATAAGAATAAATGGTATTAGGCTCTAGTAATATTGTGCCTGAAAATACACCAGAAAAGTTATCATCAAATAATTGCATATCATTTGGAGACCAAGGATTAATCATAGTACTATCTATATTAAAACCAAAAAATGATTCACTTAAAGAATCAGCTCCAGCTAAATAAACATTCCCTCCTGAAAGGTATTCTTCTTGCATATCTACATTAAATGTTACAGATACAGGATAAACAATTGATATAAATAATATATATAAAAAAATTGCCATAGCTATAAGTTAAAAATAAATTCAAAATATTGCATATAACCAAAAACTCCAAAATCATGATAATTATAATCAATATTTAAATTTTTACCATAAATGTTCCAATAAGTACCTACCCCAAATGTCAGACCTTCTTCAGTATTTTTTTTTCCTAATTGTCTATAGCCAACCCTAAAATAGAATCTATCAGTATGGTTAGCTTCAAAACCAATATTTACATGTTCAACATCATCACTAGGGATAACCCAATCTAAAGAAGTTGTAACTAATAGATTCTTATTCAGCACTAGATCTTTAGATAAACCTATTCTATAAAAAATAGGTAAGGGATATTCCCCAGTCTCCAAAACACATGGGATATTATCATTATTACCCTGATTATCAGGATCCAGATCGCAACTAAAATATAAATCATTTCCCTTTAGCATCATATTCAAACCGACATTAGAAATGCTCATACCAAGCCTATAAGCATTTTTATAATTTTGATATAATACTCCTATATCAAGAGCAACAGTAGAAGCTGTCTCATTATAAATAGATTGATTAATATACTTTGCTCCACCACCAACAGAAAATTTATCTGTTAAATTTATGCCATAATATAATGCAATAGATAAATCATAAGCAGACCAATAATCATCAGTTCCATAAGGTTCATAAATTGTAGTGACTTCTTCTTCTCCGTAATCAAGATAAAATAAATTAGCTCCAAACGAACTATTACTATTAAGCTTATTAATATATCCCAAATAATACCATTGAGTATCTACCAACCAATTTGTGTGTAAGATTGATATTTGACTATTAGATACTTTAGAAACAGAAGCTGGATTCCAATATAAAGAGCTGGGATCACCAATCATAGAGGTAAAGGCTCCTGCCATCGACATAGGTCTTGCTCCTACACCTATACCTAAAAATTGTGCTGAAGTAGTTCCAACTTTTGATTGAGACCCTGTAACAATAGATAATAATAATATAAATATAAATCTAATCTTCATTATTTAATAATTGCTATCTTACCTTTTGTGGATCCTGAAGGAGATTCAAGCACATAAAGATATACACCATAGGCAATATCCATATTTTCATCTGTCTTAAGATTCCAACTTACTGAACCATTAAAAATATTTCCATCATGTTTTAATGTTTTAATATGTTGTCCTCTAATATTAAATATTTTTATAATGGCATCATTAGGGACGTTTTGAAATTCTATTTTTCTCTCACCTCGCCCACTAGAAATACCAGGGGGCAAGGATGATTCAATTGATGTTGCAGCAATATATGGATTTGGAACAACTCTTACATTTGATAAATCTACGTAATCAGGAGAATAATGCACTTCAGGAATATATGATTTTAATATAAACTCATCTCCATTCCTAAATGGTTTTTTTGTATAAATATATAATGTATCACCTGAACCAAACTCTAAATCAGGTTCTATCATTTGCTGACTTGGGAAATATGAAAAACCTATATTCCAAGTATACAAATCAACATCACCATATTTTTCAATAAGGCCAAGTCTATCTTCATTAGTGATCTGATTATCACTATTTTCATCTTGAAAATAAAAATCAAGTTCATAATTATTTGTAATATCATATACTTTAAATCTTGTTGTTAAGCGATTAGAACTTTGTTCAAAATTCAAATCATCATCAAACACAATCATATAATTGTTTGGAGAAGCAAAAGACTTTAAACCGGGGTAACTTAAAGTATCAACGGATACATCTAAAATAGATAAAATATCATTATCCATAATTTCAACACCGTCAATAATCCATTTAATACTATCTAATTCTATATCCCAATCATTATCAAACTCAAGCCTCATTCCATCAAAAACTTCTCCATCTAGCACTTCTTCAATCCATAAAGAGTTACCATCATAATCATCATAATCAAGTTCATTATCATCATTAATAAGAGTACCGTCCCAACTAGCACCATTTATATAAGGACTTTTATAAATTGGATAATAATTAAAAACAGCTTGAAAACTATTTGGTAACTCTGATATATTGATTTTGATTTCTCCACTTGAAAAATTAATTTCATAAAGATTTTCAGGGACTATTTCATTATTAGAATACTTAAGCTCAAAGGACTCATCGATAATATTATTTTTTCTCAAATTATAGTAAGTTGTGTCATATACCATCAATTCGAATTCAACAACTATATCATTTAAATTCTCAATATTATAAAAACTTGTAATGGGAATAATCTCATCTCCCGCATCAATAACACCATCTAAATTATTATCAACTAAATCATTTGAAGAGTCCCAAAATTCAACTAAATATTCATGACCGGATATATCTTCATTATTCACAACATTACAATTAATCATACCTGTTCCAATATCTAAACCTATATTTTCAATGTCAATATCATCAACTTCAAAGCCTTGGACAAAAGATGTTGGAGTTACGTACCCTGTATTATTATCAGTAATAATTTCTCCAGTTGGTAATACTGTTATATATTTTGTGTTTTCAGATGGGAAAGTATGCTGAGGATCTCCTTCATCATATGCAGTAACAGCATAATAGTAAGTTCTACCATTAATTAAATTTGAGTCTATATAGCTATGAACCAAGCCACTATTATTACCTAAATTAAAAGAAAGTCCACCTGATTGTTGAAAAATTTCATAACTAGGGTAAAATAATGAATCAATATCATCAATTAAATCAAATTGAGCTATAGGGGAATAACTTTCTACTATACCATATGCATTTGTAATATTTCTAACATCATTAAAATCAGGATCTGTTGCTCTATAAATTTTATAACCTTGAAAATCATAATCTAACAATACAGGATCCATCGTTGTTTCAGCTATTCTATCCCAGTATAAATAAGCTTTTGAATCTCCAGGAACAATAGTCAAGTTTGGTTTAGATGGAGGAGGCGGAAATTGGTAATCATTATCATAAATTTCTTGTACTACATCTTTGTTTCTATCAAGATCAAATTTATTTTCCCCATAAATAAGAGCTATTGAAAAACGTTCTGTTTGCCCTGGTAAAAGTGGAAAATAACCTGAACCAAAAATAAAATCTCCATCTTCACCAGAAGTAGGCTCTCCATTATTAATTGATTCAGGAACATCAAAAAAACCAGGAGAAAGTTTATTCCAAAGTTCTTCATCATCGCTTGCTGGATAGGAACCTGAAGGAACAAAATAATCAAAACTTGTAAGCCCAATTTGGTCAGATTCATCTGGATCTGTTTGATCAAAATTAGGTTCTCCAGCATCAGGTATTCCATTTCCTTCACTTCCATCTAAATCAAAAGTATTAGCGATACCATCAGAGCCAACATCATGAACAGAGCTATTCCAATCATTATCATTATCTATTCCATCATCACGCCTCTCATCAATCAAATCAAATAAACCAACATCTATAAAACCATCAATATTATTTTCATAAGATAGATAATCAATATATGCCTTTGGGTTAATTAAATCAAAAAGAGTCTCTTCTATTCCTGTTGATTCATTATAAAATTTTCTTACTTGACGATAATGCAAATAATAATTTTCATCAATCAACCCATCTAAATCATCATCAAGGCCATTAAAAGCATTATCATTAATCGAACCATCAATTTCATTTCCTTCATTAAAAATAGACTCACCTACGATAACAACAATTTCTCTTCCTTGAGATATTAATGTAGTGTCTTGATTAATTTGAACTTTACTTCTATTATAATTTTCATCAATAATAATAACATTATCTCCAATGTTAATGATTTTATCAATAAAATTTTGTTCTCCAAATAAAGGAGCATTAGATTCAGAATCACCATCATTATCGATTCCATCATAAGGATTACCAGGACTTTCTAAAAAAGCATATCCAACCATACCTACATCACCAACCCAATTAGGATTATTATTTGAACAATTATTATCAAAATCTCCTGTATAGGTAAGATCTGAGTTTACATCAAAAAAAGACCAATCATCATCAGCTTCAGTTTCTACATTTCCAATATAAGTTCCTACTAGCTCTCCTAAAACAACCTTTTTATATTCAGTATCACTTATATTTTTAATCTCATATAGAAAAAATATACAATCTTGTGCTAAGATTTGTTGCCATTGCATACCCCTAACTTTAACTTCTAATCCTAATCCATTCATTGATGGATTAGATATTGGAGAAGGCTTGAAGGCAACCCCCCACTGATTTTTATCCGAATAATTAAATTCATGATCATTATTATCATTCATAACATAAAAACTCTCTTGCTGAATATATTGAGTATCCTTACCAAAATATCCACACCAATCACCACCCCAATTACATTTTTCATCAGGCCAAATATTTGGCCACGTATTAGAATTAGTACTAGTTGCAACATATAGCTGCGAAGGGTTTAAATAACCAGAAACTGGTTCAAAGCCCCAACGTAAACCTGCATTAGATTGTTCTGGACCTGTTGATGAAGGCCTATCAACAGGACAAGTGACAACTGAGTGAAAGGTAATATTATTACCTTGTTGGTCTAAAGCTTCAACCTCAGCACCAACAAGCAAACTAACATCACCTATGTAACCATTATTATCATTAATCCATGCTCCTCTAGGACCTTTATCTCCAGGCTGTCCAACAACTCCCCAATTGCTATAAACAGTTTTAACTAAATTCCCATTATGAATACCATATCTTCTATAAATATCTCCAGATTCACTCTGCATTAAAACAACACAAAATAATAATAATAAAATATTCTTTTTCATTTTAGTTAAAATCATATCTAAATCCTATTTCTAATCTTCTAGGTGCGGAATAAAATGTTTCATTATTAAACCAATCATCAATTGAATTTATAATTTGATTTGTATTTTGACTTAAGGCTTGATCTTTATAAGATGTTCTATCTGCTCTCCCTGTATCATTATAAACCTGTATATGATTTAATTGATCAAACAAATTATAAATATTAAAATACATCATTATGTTTTTAAAATTCTTAAACTTCATAGTAGCTTTTAAATCAATATTTAAAGTCATCGGTTTAAAATCAGAATTTTTTACTAAATTTGAAAAATTAGAATTAACTAATGGCGTATAAGGCTGCCCTGAACCCATTTTACCTATTAAGCCAATACCATAATATTTAGAATTATAATAAAGAGTTGCATTTATAGTATGACGCTGGTCCCAATCAAGAGGAATCATTTGCACATCAGGATATTCATTGTTTGCTAAAGCATTATATGCATCAGATGGATTAGAAGCTGTTCCTTTGGCTTGCTGGAAGGTATAATCAAAAGTTGTTGACAATCCATTATCAAAATTCTTTTTATACGATAGGACTAAACCTTTTACATAAGCAAAATCAGAATTTGAATATTGATGATAAGTAGATCCATTAAATGTATATATAACATCTGCTCTAGTTCCTGTTAAATCTCTAATATCTCTAAAATATAAAGTCATATCAAGAGCACTATTAGAATCAAGCATATACTGCATACCTATTTCATAACTAATTGTTTTTTCAGGTTCTAAATCAGGGTTTCCAATAATACCAATATTACCTGTACCTCCTCTATCAAGTGCTATATCTGCATTATAATACAAATACTCAAATTTTGGAATTTGAAAAAAATGACCATATGAAAAATGTACAACGCCTTGATCTGAGATTGGGAAAGACACTCCAAGACGAGGACTCAGCATAGACTTGGAACTTGTTGGCCTATACCAATAATCCAATCTATCTTCTACTGATTGCAGAGATTCATTATCACCGCAATAACCATCAAATTCACTACAGTCATATATATACTCTGGTTTAATAGGATTATATAAAAAAGGATCTGATGGATCAGACAACAATAAACCTTTAGGATCAAAGTAATCATAGCGCAATCCAACATTGATAATAATTTCATCCATTTCAATCTTATCCTGAATATACATACTAAATTCTTCTGGACTAAAACTATACCTACTAGTATTAATTGTAGTATCAGAATCTACAACAGCGGTTATAAAAGGACTATCATAGATAGGATTAAAACCACCTGTAACATCATATTGTAAATTAATATCTTCATAGAATACTGTATGCTTCCTACGCTCAAAGCCCATCTTTATTTGATGTGATATATTAATCTGATTAGTATAATCTAATTTAAATGTTTTAGAAAATGTTTTTCTATAAAAACGATTATGATTAACACCACCAACAGAATAACTATATGGAGGAGTATTTTGAATATTTAAATCACTATGTACATAATCATTTAAATCTTTAAAAACAAAATGCTTATATGTTTTTTTATATTCTATCAAGCCAACAGTAAAATAAGAATTTTCATCAATAACCTTATTAAGTTGCAACATATTTGTTTGACCTAATCTATATCTCAATAAATCACCATCAGGGTTAAGTTGGTAATAACGATCATATTCTTGAAATGTAACATTATCATTAAAATGTGAATATTTAATTTTTGTATTATTAGATAATTTATATACTAAATTAATTTGCTTATATTTTTTTAGATTCCAATCCATAGGAACAAATTCATAGTCACCAATAGGATTTGGTTCTGAATGAGCATCCAAAAGATTATTTAAATAATTTTCAGTTTCATCTCCACAATTAAGTGGTCCTAGACATTCTATATTATTAACATATACATCATTATCATAATCGCTACCTAAAACATGCCAATATTTATCTCCTGTTAATAAATTTTCTAATTGATAACCATACGATTGAGGAGTATAAGCTCTAAGTCCCTCATGTACACCCTGGTAATAAATATGCCTCCAACTGTAATAATAAAACAACTTATCTTTTATCAAGCTACCATGAATACTAAGATTTTGATTTCGTGTACTATTAAAAAATTTAACATCATCTATATTCCTAAAAATATTTGAATGTTCACTAATATAATCTCCAACATAAGCATTAAAACTGCCACCAAATTCATTTGAACCTTCATCTGTTGTAATATTTACGATACCACTCATTGCCTGACCATATTCAGCATTAAAAGAGCCTGATATTAGTTGCATTTCTCTTACTGCATCTTTATTGACATCAATAATACTGCTACCATCAAAACTATCTGTTACAGGCATCCCATCAACCCAATATGCAACTTCACTATCACGACCACCTCTTAAGTGACCATCGACAAATCCTGCTTGTAAATTTAAAATTTCAGATATTTCATTAACGGGCAATTTAGATATAGACTCACTTGTTATAATAGCAGTTGTGGAAGTTAAATTTTTATTAATTAATTTAGGAGTAGCTTGAACAATTACATTTTTTAATTCTACAGAAGACTGACTAAGCTCAATGTTCACAGTTAATGTCAAATCTATATTAATCTCAATATTTTGCATAACATATTCACTATAGCCAATCATTTTAGCATGTAAATCATATAATCCTGGAGTTACATTTAATATAAAATAATTACCATCATTATCAACTGCAGTTCCATATTCAGTTTCAGCTAAATAAATAACACAGCCAGTTAGAGGCTCTTTTGTAACTGCATCCACAACCTGTCCTTTAACTTTACCTGTAGTGCCGGATAAAAGAGGGGTTAAAAAAAATAAAAATAATACTATCTTATTCATCTATATAGATTATAATGAAAGTATCATATTAACTAAGGCAACAATATCAATTACATTTATAATACCATCACTATTAAGATCTGCCATAGATTGCTGTTGATCATTCAGCTGATCACCTAGGATACCATTTACCATCGCTACTATATCAATAACATTAATAATTCCATCAAAATTTAAGTCTCCTAATAATACAGGCTCTTCTTGATTAGGTAAAAATATATATGCAGTTAGTGGAGAAAGACTAAAACCACCATACCAATTAGTATCAATTTGAATTTGAGTATCTCCAATATATTCATTCCATTCTCCATTATGAGGGAACTCAATATCAATAACCTGCGGATAAATTCCTAAATTAATAGCGACAACTATCTTTTGATTCTCATCTGCTCTCCAATAGACGATTGAATTAGTACTGTTACTTGAATATTTCAATTCCATTGGTGGTTCTTTTAAAATATCATAATTATTTCTTAAAGAAATTAATTTTTTATAATGATTATTAAGCTCTTGAACATTTTCATTTTCTAAATTTGACCATTGTAATGGCTGAGAAATAGGAAAACCATAGGAATCTCTCACAGGTGCATTTTGAGCAAATTCTTGGCCACTATAAATCATAGGCACACCATGACTTGTAAATAATATAGAAGCTCCCAACATAGAACGCTGATATGCTTCTTCTAAAGAATGATTTTGGAACTGAGTTGATTGATATATTAATCGATTTTCATCATGACTTTCTATATAATTAACTGGACCAGTTACAAAGCCATATCCTTGATTATATGCATTAATATGATTAGTAACATTATCAACATCTAGATATATACCTAAAATATTATCAAATAAATTATGATGATAACTATAATCCCAACCTGAATCAAAATCTGTAACATTTATTTGTGATGCATTATCAGCTTCTGCTATTAATATCAATGAAGGATCTAAGTTATCTAATAAATTAACGTAATAAGCTGCACCATCATTATTATCTCCCCAACCTATCCCATCAACATAATCAAATCTAAAACCATCTATATGATATTCTTCAACCCAAATCTTCAAAGCATCTTCAACATACTTCCATCCTCTATATTGACGTCCATTTACTTCATGCCAATGCTCTAATTTATATCCCCAATCTGATGGAGCATTATCAAAATAAGGACATAAGGAAAAATCATGACTATCCCATTCATAATTATCTAAAGGATGATATAGCTGAAATAAAGGTGAAGAACCCCACATATGATTATATACTACATCTAATAATATTGCTATATTATTTTGATGAGCAATATCAATAAAGTTCTTCAAGTCATTAGGAGTTCCATAAGAACTTTCAGGGGCCATTGCATATGAAGTATTATATCCCCAAGAATAGGAACCTTCAAACTCATTTATAGGCATCAACTCAATAGCATTAATACCTAAATCATTAAAATATCCTGATTGAATTTTATTTATAATCTCAGAATAGGTGCCAGTAATACCTTCTTGACCCAAAAAATCACCAACATTTAATTCATAAATAACCAGGTCCTTTATTTCTGGCCTAATATATGTATCATCATTCCAAGCATACTCTTCTTCACCAATAGTAAAAAATGTTTTAGCATCTTGAAAATTACCACTTTCATTACCAGAAAAAGGGTCTACCCATTCTACATCTAATGACCAAGGATCTGCAATATATTTAATTCCCTCAAGATTGTATTGATATGTATAATTCCCATCATCTAATTCTTTTTGATACCACCATAAGGTATCTCCTGATAAATTCATAATTTCTCCATTAGGAAACTCTGAATTCCAAGAACCTGTGATAGATACATATTCTTTACCTGGAGCATATAAAGCAATAATGACATTATTACCATCTATATTAAGACCATCATTAATCCCTATAGGTGCTGGAGCATTATTAATCTGATACTGCAAATTAAAATCAACAAAAGAAAAGGAAACTTGTCCACTATCATAAATTGCTTTTGCAATAATTTCAAGATCTCCAAAAAAACCTGGATCAGGCTCCCATAAATAATTAAAAGGTTCATTTGTAAGCACTGTTAATAAGTCTCCATTTAGCCACAGTTCAACATTATCAGCATCACCCTGACAAACAATAGATACATCTCCTGTTAATTGTTGATTATTTTCTGGAGATATAAAATCAACATAAGGATCATCATCTGCAAGGTTGTAATCAAAATAAATATCATAATATATAATCTGACCATTTTCACCTACATCATAACTTCCATCTTCCCATAATATTTTAAATTTAAGAGATGAAACTACCTGACTACCTGATTGGAAAGAGTCAAAGTCTACAGAAACACTGCTATCTGATATAAAGTTTAATGGAGTATGCACTAAACCATTATTTAAGAAAGAACCTATAGGCCAATAATCTTCAATTGGGTTTATATGTCCAGATCCGGAATCTACCGTCCAAACAATATAACCTCCTTGATCAATATTATTTAAAGTTATATTAAAACTATCATTAGGTGTGGGATTAAATGGAGACCAATAATAATTCATACTTATATGCCAATCAATACCTAACCCTCCATTATTATCCCAATTATCATTTAGATCTGTAAAAACAAAATCAATAGTTTCCGCATCTTCTGGAATCTGATAGGTATAATACCACCAACCCGTTCCTATAAATGGAGCATATGACATTGCATAATCATCTGTTTCTTGCCAACCATTATACCCTAAATGAATATATGCAGGGAATGTATTATTTGGTAAAGAGCCTTCCATTGTATTATAGTAAATTGTAATTTCACTTCCAGGAATTGGGATTTCAGGCTCCCAATATACATAATTTGAAAAAACACAACTAAAAAATAAACAAAATACAACTATTTTGATTGTTATAAATCCCCTGCTAATCATAATAATATTATTCCTATCAAATTAAGTCTAAGAAAGTAACAACTTTTAAGGTAAATTTCTAATTGCTTTTTATTAAAATTTGTATCAACTAAATATTTAAAAAAAATAGGACTAATTATGGATAAAAATAAAATTATAGCTGCAATAATTGTTATCTTTATTATTGCTCTTACTTTTTCAGAAAATCTTAGCAATAATGAATTATCAATATCATCTCCAAACAAAACATTAAAATTAAATATATATAATGAAAATGGACTATTATCATATTCACTTGATAAAAACAATAAAACCATTATAAACCCTTCTTTACTTGGTATAGAAACGGATCAATTTAAACTGATTTCAAATTTAAAGATTAGTAATATAGAAAAATCATCAATTAATCAAGAGTGGAATCAAATATGGGGAGAACAAAAAACTATTATTGATAATCATAATGAAGTCAAAATAACTCTATCATCAAATGATAATAATATAAATATGATAGTACGATTTAGGTTATTTAATGATGGTTTAGGGTTCAGGTATGAAATACCAAATAGCGGTGAAATTAAAAATTATAATATAATGGATGAAATCACTGAATTTAATTTTGCACAAGATTCAAAATCATGGTGGATTCCAGCTTATGCATATCGCAGATATGAATTTTTATATGCAAATACATTAATAAGTGAAATATCAAGAGATAAATTTTCTGAATTAGTTGAATACTTGCATGGAGATCGTATTGGACCAGAAGCTGTTCAAACTCCCTTTACTGTACAAAGAGATGACGGCATTACTATTGCGATTCATGAAGCAAATCTTACTAACTACTCAAGCATGACTTTAATGGCAGATGGAACAAAAAATATGAAGTGTGATTTAATTCCATGGTCAGATGGCATCAAAGTCCGTGTTAAAAATCCTTTAATTACACCTTGGAGAACAATAATTGTAGGTGACTCTCCTAGTGAACTAGCAATGTCAACCCTAACTTTAAATCTAAATGAGCCAAATAAACTTAAAGATACAGATTGGATAAAACCTGGAAAATATATAGGTCTATGGTGGGAAATGATTGGAACTAATCAATCAACATGGGGATCTGGGCCTAATCATGGAGCTAAAACAGATAGAGTTTTAGAATATATTGACTTTGGTTCTAAATATAATTTTGATGGCTTATTAGTAGAAGGATGGAATACAGGGTGGGATGAAAACTGGTGCTGTACAGGAGAAGGTGAAAGTTTTGGATTTTATCATCCACATCCAGATTTTGACCATAAAAAAGTAAGTAAATATGCATCTGAAAAAGGAATTCGAATTGTGGGACATCATGAAACAGGAACACAAATTCAAAACTATGAATCACAAATGGATAGTGCCTTTTCATACTGTCAAGAAAATGGAATTAGAGTTGTAAAAACAGGCTATGTTAATGATGGCAGCCAAAATATAAAGAGAATTGATCAAGATGGGAATATCCATAAAGAATGGCACCATGGACAATATATGGTTGAACACTTTCGAAAAGTATTAGAAACATCAGCAAAATATCAAGTTGGCATAGTTGTGCATGAACCAATAAAGGATACAGGTCTAAGAAGAACATTCCCAAATATGTTATCTAGAGAAGGTGCTAGGGGGCAAGAGTTTAATGGCTTTATGCCAAAAGATTATAATAACAAACCAAATCATACAACTATAATTCCGTTCACTCGTTTATTAAGTAGTCCTATGGATTATACACCTGGAATTTTCAACTTAAAAGACTATAGATATCATAGTCCAGATAATAGAACAATAAATACAGAGCACCATATTCCGAGTACAATAGCAAAAGAATTGGCTCTGTATGTAATAATATATGCACCTGTTCAAATGGCAGCCGATCTACCACAAAACTATGAAGGACATCCTGCGTTCCAATTTATTTTAGATGTTCCAGTGGACTGGGAGAAAACTCATATTTTAAATGGAGAAATAGGACAATACATTACGACTGCACGAAAAGATATTAATAGTGATGATTGGTACCTAGGAAGCATTACAAATGAAGATGCTAGAGATATAGAAATCAAGCTATCTTTTCTTGATCCCTATAAAACTTATAATGCTACCATTTATAAAGATCCTTCAGATGGAGGTTGGGAAACTAAACCTGAAGAAATTATCATAAAAGAACTAAAGGGTATATCATATAATCAATACTATAAAATAAAACTTCCTAAAGGAGGTGGACAAGCAATCCGTTTTTCTCCTATTAATTAAATAGATATTAATACAAGGTGTTACAAATCAAATATTTAAAAAAAAACAAATACTCATTAAATTTACATTGTAGCTTATGAGGAAACTAATATGCTTTAAATATTAGACTCCTCCCAAACAAGTACTAATATTTATATACTGAGTAAGCTTTGTTTCCTCATGCTACAAAACAATCCAAAAAGAATCGTAGCTAAGTTTAATATTGCATTTAATTTTTGAATATAAAAATTGGAATGTAAAAAAGGTAAACTGTATCTAAAAAAGGATAAAAATCTATATTAGTATTTAATTAGTTAAAATGATATTAACTAATTGTACAATATCAATAACATCTACATATCCATCAAAATTCATATCAGCTAAATCAGAATAGCCAACATCAAGGATAAGATTAACGATAAGAATAATATCTTGTATATTGATATTATAATCTTGATTTAAATCTCCTAATAAAACATTATTTATAAAATCAGTTAATTCATACTGTGAAAAAAAATTAACTAACTCTTCACTAGCATTAAACCCCCAATTATTCCAAAACCATTCATGTTGTCCTCCATTAACTTTATAATGTACAAATTGAGTAGGAGAAGATTCTTTAAAATATGTATAGATTTCAACATTAGAATTAAGTGATTCATAGAACTCTAAATCTAAATTATTAAAATCTGACCAATAGTCAATTGATTCACTAACTGTTAAAGCTTGGTCAAAAGAGGGAGGAGAATAATCAACGGTAGGATCATTTGTACCATGAAAATGAATTATAGGAATTTCTCTATCATTATCACATTGTTGATTTGAATTCAGCATAAAATTTCCAGCTACAGAACCAAATGCTGTTATTCTATCTGATAGCTCACAAGCTAATTCATATGCCATATAACCACCATTTGAAAATCCGCAAGCATAAACCCTATTAAGATTAATATCAAAATTAGATGCAATATCATCAATAACTGCGCTTAAAAAACCAACATCATCCTGAGTACTAAAATCCCAGAATGTCCCTACATTCCATGATGTTGTACCTATACTTGAATTTGCTCCTTGAGGATAGACAACTGCTAAATTTTCAGGATGCGCATAGCTATTCATTTGAGTACCTGATATTTGACTTGCAGCAGTACCGCCAAAACCATGCATATTGATAATTAAACCAGCAGGTGAAGATGAATTATTTGGATATGCAACATAATATGTTCTATTAGTACCCTGATAATTCAAATCAAACCACTGCGCAAAACAAAAAGAATAAAATAAGATTATATACAAGAAATATTTTATCATAGAAATAATTTATCACTAAAAATAAACATATAAAAGATACTTTAATGGCTAAAATATTAAATTTCTAATTTTAAATAACTTTAATAAATTCATCTGATTTAAGCCTAAATCTTTCACCATAAACACCATTTTTAGCACGTTTACCCACACTAATGACCATACATATTTCTGCTTTTTTAGGTAATTTTAACATTTTTTTAATTCTACTAGAATCCATTCCTTCCATAGGGCAACTATCATATCCATATGCACGTAAAGCTAGCATTAAATTTTGGCACGCTAAAGCTGTGGTTTTATGTGCCCAAACTCTCATATCAGAAATAGAATGAGGTTCTCTTGGAAGAACTTTAAATACACCAAAAACAGATATTAATATTTTTTTTAAAAAGCCAAATATACCAAAGGGACCTTGAGAGTAAACAAATGGAACAATTTTTTCATAATATTTGATTGCAGATCTTGGAGTAGAATCATTTTTTTTTAAATAATTAATAATATTATTTTTATTTTTTTTCCAAGTATCTATTCTAGCTACACATACAATTAGCTCTTGTGAGGTTGTTGCTGCTGACTGACTCAGACAATAAGATTTAAGTTTTTCTTTATTTTCTTTACTTTTAGCCCAATAGAATTCCCAACATTGTAGATTAGATGAAGTTGGCGCAAGAAGAGCTAATTCAATACACTCTTTTAAATCGCTATGTTTAACAGCTTCATCAGTAAAAACACGAACACTTCTTCTGCTCTTAATAAGTTTAATAAATTCATCTCTATCAATATCAACTGCAGGCTCAATATGATTATGTTTAGGAATATTTTGAAGTATATTATTCTTGCTCATAAATATATTTTAGCATTCTACTATTAATATCAAATTATTTATCTAGAATAATAGAAGATACTATTTTTTCAGATTCTTGATAATTATCCTGTCCTATATTTTCAATAAAACCTATTTTTTCAAGTACTTTTTTAACACCAGCATTCGCATTTGATACAAAAACTTTAATATTTTCAGTCTCTGATTTTTTAATAAGATCTTCTAAAATATATATACCCGACAAATCTATCATAGTGATATAATTCATATCTATAATTAACATATTATGTTTAGGAGCAACAGCATAAACACTAATTAAAGATTCAGTTGAACCAAAAAATAAAGGGCCATGTGGTTGCAATACACTAATACATCTTTTACTTAATTTCATCTTGTCCTTTTCTTGCAATATAAAATCTGACTCTAAAAAAGGAATAATTTTATGCTTGCAGGAAGTACTTAAAACTAATCTCATCTCTTTAATAGATACAAATAATGCAAAAACAACACCTATAAAAACAGCTATCATTAAATCTGCATATATAGTAATACAAAAGACAATAATAAAAATTAATAAATCATTTATAGGCAACTTTTTTAGAACTGGTAAAACACGATAATCTAGAATCTCTAATCCTATTTTAAATAAAATAGCAGCTAAACATGCATTAGGAATAGCAGCTACTAAATATCCAAGTCCACACAATACACCTAACAAGCTTAACCCTTTAACCATAGTTGAAAGTGGAGTTTTTGCACCAAAAGTAACATTTCCAACTGTTTGAGTTGTAGCTGTTGCTGTTGATATTCCTCCTACAAGACCGGCCGCCATATTTGCCATTCCTTGTCCAAAAGCTTCTCTGTCACTGCTATGACGAGTTCCTGTTAAATTATCAGCAACTTTACAACTCAATAAACTATCTAAAACAGCTAGCCCAGCTAAAGCTATCGCAGGTTTAATAAATTCAGATATTCTAGATAAATCTGGAAAATAAAATGTAAATACATTTGAACTATTATTTACACCCATTTTATCTCCGATATAAGGTATATTTAAATTCAAAAAATAAGCAATACTAGAACCTACAATTAGAGCTGCAAGTGGAGATGGAATAACTGATAAGAATTGTATTTTACTTTTAATTGTTTTCCATAAAAACATTATAATCAAAGATGGTATTGAAACATACAATGCTTCTACATTAATGTTTGTAATTGTACCTTTAATATTCTTTAGAATATCTTGAATATTTTTTTCAGCTTCTAAACCTACAAAAGGATTAAACTGAGATAGAATGATAATCACACCAATTCCACACATAAATCCAGCTACTACAGAATACGGAATATAATGAATAAATCTAGAAATTTTTAATATTGAAATACCTACCAAAATTAAACCACTTAAAAAAATAATTGAAAAAGCTGCAACTAAATCAGGTTGATTAGTTGTTCCAATTACAAAAGAGCTCATAATAACAGCTATCTGAGATGCCATTGGAGCAGTAGGGCCACTAACTCCAACCATTGAGCCCCCAAATAAACCTCCAATAATTCCACCAACAACTGCACTCCAAATTCCAGCTTCAGGTCCTAATTGAGAAATTTCTCCAAAAGCAAGACCTAAAGGAAGTGCAATAATAGCAACCATAATGCCTGCAATAATATCATTTTTTAAATTACTATGGAGTAGTTTAATGTTATTCCAAGGACTTAACTCTTTAAAAGTATTTCTAATAAACTTAATTAAAAAAAAATCACTTAACATATTTCTAGAATTAGATTCCATAATATCTTCAACTATCTAAAACTATATTTACCAAAGCTATAATATCAACTATATCGACTATATCATTACTATTAAGATCTGCTCTTACAATATACATATCATCAAGTATTATATTAATAATAGCAATAATATCAATTACATTTAATAAACCGTCATAATTAATATCTCCTAATAAAAGAAATAAATTATCTGGAGGATAAAAATCATCACCAAATTCTTGATGTAAATCCCAAGTTATACCTGGAACCCAATAGTCTGAACCATACTCATAAGCTCCAATATCAGGATTTTCTCCACTAAATTCTATATCTAAACTTCCATCAATTCTTCCTGAATCAATTAATACAGAGTTGTCTAAAAGACTGAAATCATTATTATTTACATCTACTAAAAAATCTTTAATATCTAAATTTGTTTCATATCCATTCCAATTGTTCTCATAAATTCCAGGAGTAGGGTACATATCATAAGAGCCCGTACGATGTCCTGCTATTTGATTAGCGGCATTATTAATTGTTATAGTTCCCTCATTACCACCTTGATCTATCATTATAATAATATCATTTTTATCTCCATTATCAAAGGCTGTATTATTATATATATTATGGTTATATCCTTTTACCATTATTCCACCTTGCACATTCCAAATCACATTATGATGAATATGTCCACTATTACCATCACCCTCACCATCAAACCTTGCCCCAAACTTTTCAGTATCATGCAACCAATTATACCTGATTTGAGCATTTGGTTGTTGTCCCACCATGCATTGCACAAGAGCTCCATCACTTTGCATATGGCCACTATCTGACATATCATTTAATTCAACAATTGATGAATTCCCTGGATTCAGCGTTGCAGATGCACCCATTTTATGCATTGTATTCCGTCTAAAAATATTATTGCTTCCTCCCATTTGTATAGTTGTCATAAGACCATTTAAATCTGTTGCTGAATAATCAATATGATAGAAGTAACAATTATCAATCATATTATTATTTGAATACATTTCAAGTGCAGAACCATCTGTATATCTAAATGCACTATTGCTTACAATACAATTACTACTAGAAGTAAAAACCGTCATTTCAGGCTGAGCAGCAACTACACCCAACATTCTTTTATAGCAGCTAGGATAAACAAAATTACAATGATCTATTTTTGAATTATCACTATTATGAAATTTGACCGTTGTACCAAAAAATTCTAAATTATTAATTTCAACATAATCAGAATTATTAACTTCAAAAGCATAGGACTGGACTTTACCTCTTATATCCAATGTATTTGGATCAGAATTATTTAGAGCCCAAAAATATATTTTTGATGAATCAGGATTATAGAACCATTCTCCTTGACTATCTAAAAATTCCAACTTCCTTTCTAAAAAATAATCATGATGCTTAGTTTTCCATAAATCTACAGGCTCATAAGTAAAAGTAGTTCCAGTATGCGTTAAAACCTCTCTTGTATAAGTTTTAAATGAACCAACATTTAAAATTGCAGTAGCACCTTGAATATTAAAGCCTATATTCTCTAATGAAATATTACCGTGAGGTTCATCAATCATCGTACCATTTTGATATGCATTTTCATCAGTATCAATCAAGCCATGAGCCCAATGATTTTCTTTATCCCATATAGAACCATCAATAAAATTTGCATTTGGCCATCTTGCCATTATCATTTCTTCGTAATCAACAAAAAATTGCCAAATATCAAAATCGATATCAGCAACCCAAATATTACCCATATATGGGTTCCATATTGAATTAATTGGTACTGTCCCATCAAATACAACTCTTTCATCATTATAAGCAGTAAAAATTATAGGATTTCCTAAATCGCCATCTTGGTTATCTAAGATAACACTCTCATGATACACTCCTTTTCTAATATAGCATATATCACCAGCCTGCATAATATCAGCAGCTTGTTGTACATGTAAAAAAGGGCTATCAAATGTTCCTGTATTTAATAAATCACCTGTTGTAGAAACATAATACTCTGCAGAGTAAATAAAAGATATAATAAAAAATAATAATATTTTTTTCATGTTTTAATCCTTACAATCTTCATGCACATCTGACTTAAGAGGTTTAAAATGAACATGCTCTTTAGGTAAATAAAAACTAGCTAGTAATTCAATTGAAATAAAAATCAAAGCTATAGTTGCTGTTATATAAGCACCTTCACTAACGGCTGCAACAACCTCTACTAAGTGACCTATCCCATGAAACCTTAAACCCCACCTTAATATTTCTAAAAAATTTCTTTTAAACATAAATTAACCCTTTCATTAAATTATAAAACTAATCTTATTCTACCCAAACATTTTGCTTATCCATTATTTTAAGAAATAAATCTGATGAGGCAATCTCTTCAAGCCAGTATTTCAAATTAGAATAATTATTTTCAAACCATTGATAATCAACATTTGCAAATTGTCTTACAAATGGGAATATTGCAATATCTGCAATGCCTACAGTATTTCTTAAAAGATATTTTGTTTTATTTAATTGCTCCTCATAATCAGATAATACTTTACCACATTGCATCCTATAATATTCTTTAGAATCCTCTAAATATCTATCATGATATTTATATCGATCAAGCCACTTTTTAAATAATGTATCATTTTGATTAATTGAATCCATATCATCACAATCATCAATCAACCATGTTTGATTTAAACTACCTTGTAATGCCCAAACCATTATATCCAAACTTTCATCAATAACTACACCATTTAAAGTAATCAATACTGGCACAGTTCCTTTTTTAGAAGCCTGATATAGCTCTTTTGGTCTATCTTTAAGTGATATTTCTCGAATTTCTACTTGAGTTTCTGTATATGCAAGTGCCATCCTAGCACGAATTGCATATGGTCATCTTCTATATGAATATAAAATAGGTAACTTCATTATTAAATAATATTATAGATAAAAATAGACCACCAAACTATCAACACAAGCATTCCTAATTTAAAAACTTTAGCTCTATATGGAACATAGTTAGAACTTAATCTGATATAGCAATGTAAATATCTAGATACTACAAATATCCAAGCAAGGATAAGATCTAATTGAGAAACTTTATCAAACGCTAATATAACAGATATTAAAAAATAAAAGAAAATTGGAAGTTCAAATTGATTCTTAAGTGTTTGTCTTGAAACAGTTACATAATCCGGAACTTCTCCCTGATATGCTTTAAAGTAACTAAATTTTATAGATTTATTTTTTGCTGCTTTTCTATTATCTGAATGATTCTTAAAATACAAAAACCATGTTAAAAACATCATTGCAAAAGCAGGATACAATATTAAGGTTTTTTCCATTCTTTAATTTACAAAATAAAGAACCTCTACAAAAAAGGCTTTATTTAAAATAATATTTTATAATTTATAACGATATTTCTACCTGCTTCAGGCATAATTGATTTTATTTTAGATAAATGATTATAATATTTCTCATCTAATATATTATTAATTTGCATTGTAATATTTTGATTATTTTTTTGATAGCTCACAATAAAATCAACTAAAGATGCAGAGGAAGTATAAGTTTCAAATTCTCCCAATCTATTCTGAGAATGAATTCGAGATAATCTTAATTTATAATTCATTAATTCTTTTTGATATTCTAAAATTAAAATTTGTTTGTCTGGGTTAATATAAGAAAGTGGTGATTTATTAGTTAAATCATCCCCCCTAGTTAATGAAAAATCATATGTGATTTTGAAATTTTTATAATCATATCCTAAATTAAACTCTAAACCTCTAATTAATGATTTTATGCCCTTAATTTTATATTTATATAAACCTGTACTCCATTCAATAAATTCAGCATTAGCACATGGATGACTTTGAGAATCAGGGTCCGATTCATTAAGGCATTCACCCATCTGTTTCATCTGATGATAATATGGGCTATAATTATAAAAATTTGTTAATGAAATAGTTAATGAACTAGCATTATAAGCAATAGAGGACTCAATTCCATATATTTTTTCTAATTCTAAATTTGGCTCTCCAATTTCATAAGAATATGTAGCAAGATGAGGACCATCAGAATATAATTCCTCAACTCTAGGAGCCCGCATTGTATTCATAAACCAACTATTAATTTCAAATTTATTAATTGATTTTTTAATTCCTAATGAAGATGAAAAATAATCAAATCTTCTATTTCTAACTTGTTCACTATCAATATTATTATAATTATATTGATTTGGTTTAATAGATAAATGGCTAAGTCTTAATGAACTTAATAATGTCAAATTTTTAAGATCTATTTCATTAAAAGCATAAATAGAAAAATTTAATTCATTAGTATTAGGGGTAAAATATAAACCTCCTGATGAAAATTGTTTATAATCTAATTCTGCCCCTATTATTGTATTTAATGACTGGAGCTCAATTTTAATATTATTTGTCCTTTTATTTAAGGCAACACCCAAACTATTATTGCTTTCAAATTCTTTATGACCATAATCAATTAAATTATATTTAGCATCAAATTGATTGAAATTATAAAATGTAATATCTTTATGATAATTAGACTGAAATGTATTTTTTTCGAGCTTAATATCAACTCCTCTTATATCATCTGAATTAGGAGGAATCCCATAATCCATATTGTGATTTTCTAAAATAAAATTAATATAGCCACTTTTACTATATCTAGTAAATCCTAATTTATGATTAGTTGATGTAGAATATGTATTTTCTAGGTTACCAATTGGACTAGATTGATCCTTTGTATTTCTATTATTAAAGGATAGATTTAATTGATGCTCTTTTATAGGTATATGTAGCATTAAACTACCATATAAACCTCTATTAAATGATTCTCCCCCAAATATTATTTTTTTATATATTTTACTAACTCTCATCTTAGGATTTCCACTAATACTCGTATTAACTACACCCCCTATAGCATTAGCACCAAATATTAATGCTTTTGGTCCTCTTATAATTTCTATTGCATTAACTTCATTCATATCTAAAGCAATAGCATGATCAATTGAGGATTGAGATAAATCTCCTGCTTCATTACCATCCTTTGTAAGTAAAAATCTATCTCCTGAATATCCTCTTAATACAGGTTTTGATGTTACTGTTCCAAATGAGCTAACTCCAATATTAGGTTGATTAGATAATGTTGCGGCTATATTCCCTCTAAGATTATCATTTAATTTTTGGCCGCTTAATGAAAAATCTGAAATCTGTTTTGATTCCTCTTTATGTGAATGTACATGAACAGATTCTAGTTCTAATGATTGAGATATCATGTGTATTTCACCTAAATTAATCATACTTGCAGATAACTCAAGTGGCATAAGTATTTCTTTATAACCCATTATTTTTATATTTAAAACAACTCTATTCTCTAATTGATTATTTAAAAATAATAAAAAATACCCTTCTTTATCTGTTATTGTCGCTAAATCAGAATTACTAATAAAAATACTTACATTTTGAATTGGCTCTTTTGTATCAGAATCTAAAATTCTACCTGATATATTATATGTCTGAGCTATTGATAAGCTCAGACATATAATAAAAAATATTAAAGATTGGATTATTTTAATATTAATCCTGAACCTCAACTGTAATTATAATTGGGGTATCATCCTTTGTTTCATAATCAGGATGATCATTATGCATTAGCATTAATTTAAAACTTGTAGTTCCAGTTCCATAATCTAAACCAACTATTTTAATCATCATTTCATGAGTATCATGTCCTAAATCTTCACATTCGCTATCAGCAATATGCCATTCACAATGATCAGATAATCCGCATGCTACTTCACCTAGATCTTCACAGTGTTCTTCATCTGCATGAGTATCTACTTGTTCAATTGATACCATATTATCATCATAGCCAGAGAATGCTAAATATTCCTCATGCTCTTCACCTTCTAAATGCACTACTTCTTCTCTATCAGCATCTAAAAAATGTACTGAATATATAAGTTCATCGCCAACATCAAGTGAAATTTCTCCATCAACAGCACCCTCAAAGTATTCATATATTGTATTACCATCTTTATCTTCAAAAATAAAACCTTTTGGCGTTGTATGCAGCCCATCATCATGTCCATGGTCATTATCACAAGACATGGCTATTAAACATACAAAAATAAATAAAAATAATTGTTTTACGTTATTTAAAAACATAAGATAAATCTCCTTATAAATAATTTTAATAAAAAAGTTCAACAATTAGAATTCACAATAAATCTAATTGAAAAACGAAACATAATTTTTTTGATTAAATACTATTAAGAGATAGGAGGAGCCCTAGATAAAAATATTTGTTCAATATCGAACTCAATAAAAGTATAATATTGAGTTACAAACAAATTAAAATGATTATTTGAAAAATTTATTTGTTGAAAGTCTAAAGCATAATTATTACTATTTTTAATAATTATACATTCTTGACATTCATCTGATTCATAAGCATCGACATGTTCATGATGATGATGATCATGGTCATGCATATAATGCATATTTGATAATAATACATTACCAATCAATAAAAATAATACATTATATATAATTAATACTTTTTTCACTAGTATAATCTAATTACTAAATTAAATATAAAAAAATAACAAATATGAAATTTTATTTAAACAGGAAAGCAGCAACCTTTTCAAGTGCTCTTTCAACAATTTTAGGGCGTCCCCACCACATAGGTTCATCAATAAAATTAAATCTATTCTCAACAATGCTTTTAACTCTACAAAAAGACCTTAAGCCCTCTACACCATGTTGCTTTCCTAAACCGCTAATACCTTCCCCACCAAATGGAAGAGTTGCTATACCATAACTTGTTATAACATCATTAATATTAACATTCCCTGTTTTCATTCTTTTTATAATTCTATTAATTCTTTTTTTATCCTTACCAAAAATACTCGAAGAAAGACCATAGCCTGTTTTATGAATTTTCTGCATTAATTCATCTTCACTTTTAAAAGACCTAATTGATATAACAGGACCAAATGTTTCTTCATTCACTATTTTAGATGAATCAGGTGGATTGACAACAATAGTGGGAGCTATATATTTATCATCTCCATTATTTATACCGTGAAAAATATCACAAGAATCTTTTACTTCATTAATATGTTCATTGATTTTTTGTTTAGTTTCAGGAGTAATTATTGGTCCCAAATCATCTTCACCACTGCCTGACTTAATATCTTTTATTCTAATAGATATTTTAGATAAAAATTTATCAAATATATCTTCCTCTACATAAACTTCCTCTGTAGAAATACATGTTTGACCCGAATTAAATAAACCTGCATATAAAGCTGATTCTACTGATCTTTTAATTGAAGCATCTTTTAGAATTATCATTGGATCTTTACCGCCTAATTCTAGAACGCATGGTTTTAAACTAGAAGAACAAGTTTTAGCAATCTCAAGCCCAACTTTTGTACTTCCTGTAAAACTAATAACATCAATTATAGAAGATTCAACCAACATAGAGCCAACATCACCAGTACCATTTACAACTTGAAATGCATCATTATATCCAATATATTCATCCCATATTTTTTTCATAAGAATAGAAGTCAGCGGTGTATATTCAGATGGTTTTAAAATAACATTATTCCCAGCAAGTAAAGCCTCAACAGTCCCTTTCATTGGAGTAGCTAATGGAAAATTCCATGGTGAAATAATACCAGCCACACCAAGAGGTTCATATTGGACATAAGCTTTTTTATTTTTAAATAAAAAACCTGGGTTTCTACTACTTCTCTTTAAACAAGATTGAGCAACTTTAGATATTGTTTTTGCATGATCTAAAAATGATAAAAGTTCTGTAAAAATAACAAAATCTTTTTTACCTGTTTCAGCTTTTATTGTCTGCTTAATTGAGTCACTATTTTTAAATACAGCTTTTCTAAATTTATTTATAAGATTACATCTTTTATTTAAAGATAATAATGACCAATCTTTATAATTACTTGCTGTTTGAAGTATTGTATTAACATCTGTATTAGTTGATATATTTATTTTTCCAACTTCTTCTAAAGTCGCAGGATTTAAAACAACAATATGATTGTCTTCAATTTTTATAGACATACTTATAATTTAAAAATATTTTTATTTAGCTTAAAATCATATTTACTAATTGAACTACATCTAATATATCTATCGTATTATCGGAATTTAAATCTGCAGAGTTATTATATTCATTGTTTAAAATTATATTAATCAATAAAACAATATCCTGTATATTTATTGAATTATCAGTATTAACATCACCTAACATAAATTCTAAAGTGTTAAAAATATGCCATCCTGCATTAGGATGCGCAACACTATTCCCTTGTAGATTTACAGCAGTAATAAAATATTCTATTGATGAATTTGAATTCAAACTAGGAAATGTTCCTCTATATACATTGTCTACTTGAAGTTCTAAAGCAATCTCTCCAAACGGACCATCTTCAGCACTATATTTCCAATGCAATACAACAGATTCTAAATCTGTATTAAAGTCACCATAATCAACAACATTTACCTCAACAGGAATAGACGTATTAGAAACAATTTCTTCTGTCCGAATTGATTTATGAGCTATATGTATCATATTAGGATCAAATATTCCCATAGTTCTACAATGTAATGCATCCTCTCCATACCAAGGATTGCCAGTATTATTATTAAATCCTATCACTTCATAACCAGGCATTGCTTCTTCATATACACTTAATGCATTTGCATCTGCAATCATTCCATACTGAGGGACTAGTACTTTATTATTTAATATTAGTGAATTAGTATATGCAGCTACTGAATTAATTTCCCACCAGCCACCATTTATTTCAGGACAATAAATACGATGTATATTAAACGGTCTACCGTAAAAAGTATTTAATTCATAAAATGATTGTGCGAAATTTTCTATGCAATCATATTCGGGACTAGATTCTGAAACTTGTTTAATAATAATTGTTTCTGAATCAACTAACTTTGCTAAACAGTCTATATGCTGAATACTTAATACGTTAGGATTATCAAAAATATGATAGTTTAACAAATATAATTCATCCCTTACAATCTGCTGGAATTCATTATTACTTAAATTATTTTCATTAACCATCAATTCAGTTGAAAAACCTGTTCCATACCCATCTGTCATAAAATTACCACCAGTAAAGTATAATGATAAATTTTGGATATCCCAATTCATCTGATTTGCAAAATCTATATTAGTATTATCATCTTCTTCCCAACCCCTTATTCCATATGGAAGAGGTCTTCCTATAGAAAGATTATTATCTGTAATAGTTAAATTTTGATCGCAACCATTTTCCTCTGGATAACCATTAAACTGTTGATTGACTACTTTCCAATAATCTTCACCGATAACAAACTGTGGGCCATGATCTCTTGTCCAATGACTATAAGTATCTGTATTAATAAAGACTACATTATTAAGATTAATATCCCAATTAGTAAAATTATTAACAGCTTGATTTTGCTGATTATTTGTTTCAACTAATACATAGATAATATCATCTCTTGCTAATTCGATTACTAACTCTTGAGGAATCCCAAGTGGCCATCTAATCATTGTTCCTAATGCGGGTTCCCACTCAGCAATAATTCTTTTTTCAGGAATTTGGCTAAATAATAAGCTTAAAACAAATATGAGAAAATATTTTTTCATAACTACAATTTACTAAATAAAACAATCACAATATATAAAACTAATAAAGGGAAGAACCATTGTTTTATTTTTTTTAAAATTGATCTCCCAAAATAATAAATATACAAATTTACTGAAGAACTTTTAGAAGCTCTATAAACTCTATATGATTTTTTTGTTATTCTATATAATTTCAATTCATCTAATGTAAGCTCTAGAAAAGGCAAATTTTTATTTATATATATATATTTGTTAAGGTATCTTATTTTTGAAACTACTCCTTTTAATTTATTCAAGATAATAAAAGTATAAATACCCACAATAACGCCATATTCCTTTTCATATTTATTGAATATACCTTTATTAATAAGCATTTTCTTCAATAGGTCACAATGATAAAAAATTTCATCTTGCTGTTTGTTTTTACGATAAAACAATTGAATTGTTGACTGACTTCTAACTCTATAAACATATAATTTATCATGAATCACATCAAAGGAATTTGCATAATGAAAAAGAAAAAATGAAAAAACTGCATCTTCTAAAACCATGTTTTTTTCAGGAAAATAAATTCTATTATTAATTAAGAATTTTCTATTTATTAAATATTTCCAACACCAACCTCCTTTAACTATACTGCAAGTCACTGCTCTTGTATTAGTTTGTTTAAGTCCTGCTTTCAAAATATCAGTTATATGATTATGAATTGTCATATTATAATCACCATCAATATATTTTTTTGCTGAACAAGTAATAAAATCAGAATTTGTTTCTTCAATTAAATCGAACATTTTAAGATACATATCTTCTAAAATCCAATCATCTGAATCAACAAAACCTATATATTTTCCAGTTGCTTTTTTTATGCCTAGATTTCTTGCAATACTAGCACCTACATTATGCTCTAAATTAATAATATGTATTTGATGATTTTTATCTGCATATGATTGAGCTATTTTCAATGAATTATCTTGAGAATTATTATTTATTAAAATAATTTCTATATTTGATAGCTTCTGCGAAATAATACTATCTAAACATTTATTTAAATATTTTTCGGTATTATATATTGGAACTATAACTGAAACTTTAATTATTTTGTTATCATTCATAGCCTAAATTTATAAAATAAAAGAGAGATTATAAAAAATAATCCTTAAGTTAAAATGCTATTTATCAGCTGTACAATATCAATAATATCTATCACATTATCTGAATTTATATCTGCAATATCATTATATCCATTACTTAATACTAAAGTAATTATTAATATAATATCTTGCACATTGATAATATCATCTGAATTTAAATCTCCCATAATTATAAAATTAGTTTCTTCAGCAAAATCAAAAACAGCATTTTCTATCTGAATCATTGCATTATAATTATTTGAATTTGTTAATAATGCTATACCTAAATCATCTGAAAATGATACAAACATCTCCGTTGAACTTCCTATATCTCCTCCATTATGGCCAAACAATGTTCTTCCATTTTCATTTTTATAATACCACATTAAACCTTGCATTGCATTTACTTCTGGATAATGAATAGTTTTCATTAATTCAATTGTTTCTGAATTTAGAATCCTTACCTCATTATAAACGCCATCATTCATATATGCACTCATAAATTTAGCTAAATTATTTGATGTTGTTCGAAGCTGCCCTGATGGATAGTCAGCATAACCATAATTTTCATATTCTGTTAAATTCCCAGAACTACTACCTGTCCCATTCTCACCGCAAACTTCTTCATAATCAGAACAACAATCTTGATAATAAACACAAGCCGGATCACAGAAACAAGGATTGCTTTGATCATAAATTCCACAACCGATTACAAAACAAGAGCTACCAGAGCCACCTGTTATTTGATATGGTAAAGCAATCTGATCAATATTATCAATTTCTGATAAAAACCAAAATGCATTATCCATTCCAAGTGGTTGAAAAATATTTTCATTACAATAATCATTAAATGATTCTCCTGAAATTTCCTCAACTAATAATCCTATTAAAGCAGCACCATTATTAGTATATGTATAATTTGTTCCAGGCATTGAATTAGTAAAATTTAAATTACTATTATAAAAATCTCCTCCAGGAGTAAAATATTGATTAAGGTAATAATTTAATTCTAACTCCGAATCACCATCATAATATGTCATAACATTCCAATTATCTTTAATACCCGAAGAATGAGTTAAAAGCATTTTAAAAGTAATCGGGACTAGGGGGTAATCTGGATGATTAATATTAAATGACAAATAATTATCAATATCATCATCAAGTTCAAAAAAACCATTTTCAAATAATTGCATCAACGCTGTAGCTGTTATAGTTTTTGAAATAGACGATAAAATAAACATAGTATTTTCATCTACAAAAATATTTTCATCTATATTTGCATAACCAAAATACTTTTCCCATACAATACGATTTTCTTTAACAACTGAAATTGACAATCCTGGTATAAGATGAGTTTCCATAATTGATTCAATAAATTGTATAAGCTCATTTTCATCACGATAATAATTTATATCTATATCTAATTGATGGCGAGAGACAATATCCTGAGGGATTCTATTTGAAACTTGATCTCCAAAAATCTGAGCAATAAGAGTGCTAAAAAATATTATTATAAATACATAACTATACATGCTATAATCTATAAATAAAAAAACCTCTATGAAAGAGGCTTTCTAATCTTGAAACAAAATATATTAGCTATTTATAATATCAAGTTCTTCATTACTGCAAATTTTGATTACTGTTTTTCTAATAATTTTTGAACCTTTAAAATGTTTAGGTCTATATGGACACATAAGACAACCCTCTCCACAACATTTTTTATTTTTTAGTAGGATTAATCTTGAGAGTATCGCGTGATAACTTTACCTAAAAATGCTCCTAAAACAGTATAGATTAATTATTATTTTTTCTAGCTTCTATAAAACTTGTAATAAAACAAACCATAGAATACAATGACACTAATTGCATCAAACCAATTCTTAAGGTTGCATAAATATCTGATCTAGTAATTGATCCCATAATAGGTTTAAATAAACCTACAAATGCAAGAAGCATAAAAGTCATACCTATATGAGCAAAAACTTTATTATTTTTTTCATAAAAAATATAACATAGGAATATAGGTACCCCTAAAAAAACAGGGATTAAGGCAGTAACTGAAATAGAATTATAATAATATGAAATAATTCCGATTAGAATTAATACCAATGAATTTAGCAATGCAGCTTTTCTAGGTTTTAATAAATACATTTTTTACCTCTATAATTAATAAGTTAATTTAAAAATAAAAAAGCCTCTATAAAAGAGACTTTCTAAGTTGTTTTTATATATGGTGGAACCTAATACGCTATATTCCAAAGCAAGATAAGCTAGTTTAAAATTATATTTACTAGCTGTATTACATCTAGAACATTAACAATATTATCAGAATTCAAATCTCCTGAAGAATCATTTTGATTATTAAGAATCATATTAACTAATAAAATAATATCCTGAATATTTACTATAGAATCAGCATTAATATCACCTAAATTCGAATGTTCGTAATATTCTTCAAGTATATTTCTAATATAATTTTTTTGAGCATTACCTAAATTAGGTATATCAATATAATCAATATAGTTTCCATCATAATCTAAAACAACCAAGTAATGATCTAAACCATAAGGAGAGAATTGTTCTCTAATTGGTAAATCAGGATAAGGATCCATTACAAGAGGTAAATTTGAATTAGCACAAAAATTTTCGTTAAATGTACTTATGTTTGTTTGGCCTACTGCAATAATAACAATATTTTCATAACCATCATCATTTCTTAATTCTTCTTGAAAGTCGGACAACTGCCCAAACGTAGCTGTTCAACCTGCTCATCCCTGTGTAGAAAAATAATGCATTGTTATATAATCTAAATATTCAGGTTCCCAAACACTATAACCATAAGTAGGAGAAGTTGTATTGTAATCCTCTAATGAATATTGATAGTTACAAAAGATATAACCAGATAACAATGATATTAATAATATTTTTTTCATCATAGTTTAATCTAATAATAAAAAAATTATAAAAGAGGCTTTATTAAATTTAAATAGCAATATTTCTAATCTGCAGACTCCCTAATCTCAAATTAGGATCATTTTACCATTCATTTAAATTTAATTGATTCCAAATAAATGGAATAATATCTTCGCTATATTCCTCAAAGGGACCTACTCCCACACCATGTGACCCTGATGGCTGGGCTATTAGAGCTGCATAATTCCCTGAATTTATAATTGCTTCATAAAAAGGAATAACATCATCTTCCCAATATGTGTCTGTAACTGGATCATAATCCTGAGAATGCATAATTAAGCAACTTGCATCATCTTCATCAAAATTAAGAAAAATTAATGCTTCATTTGGAAATACAGCACCTGTTGATACGGATACTGATACTGATGATGAAATCCCAGGATAGTCATTAATACTTTCTTGATCGGGCAAAGATTCATCTTTATCAATTGCATTGTGTAATGATATAAATGCTCCTGCAGAGTTACCAATAGTCACGATTCTATTATTATCAATACTATATATAGAGCTTTGAGTTTTTAAATATCTAACAGCATTCAT
>PBEF01000005.1 GCA_002717625.1 Fidelibacterota bacterium
TTTCTACAACATTAATCTCACCAACAGATGAGCGTTGGACCGTAGAATGATATTGATGTGCAATCACATCTACCGCCATACTGGTAGAAAGATTTGTTACTACCTTTTGAGAATCTTTATAATATTTTAGATAGGACTCTAATGCTAAGACAAGTGTGGATTCCTCTCCAATTGAATTACCATGATTATCTACAATTGCCAATCTATCGGCATCAGGATCTGTTGCAAATCCAATATCGGTATTATGCTCAGTAACTGCTTTTGATAAATCATCAAGATGAGAGGGGATAGGCTCGGTTCCTCTTGGGAACGTTCCATCATTATCACAATATATTTTAATTACATTACAGTTTAATTTTTCAAGAAGTTCAGGCAATGCTTTATATGCCGCGCCATTAACTGTATCTACTACCACCTTAAAGTTTTTAGCTTTGATTTTATCAATATCAATACAGCTTAGATTTAAAACATTTTCAATATGGTCTTGGTAGGCATTCTCAGATTCAATGATTTTACCTGTATTATTATCTATTGCAGATTTAGAATCTTGTGCTAATACCTTATTCATCTTTTCAGCATTTAAAAAGCATCCATCATCATCTAAGAACTTAAGACCGTTCCATTCAATAGGATTATGACTTGCTGTAATAACAATTCCGCCAGCTAGCTTTTGCTCTTTAATAATAAATTGTGCGGTAGGAGTAGGAATGATTCCACAGCTTATAACATCTCTGCCTAAAGAAGTTAAAATTTTACAGGCAGCTTTATAGATTTCTTTTCCATGAGGTCTTGAATCTTGAGCTAAGAGAATTTTACCATTTGATTGAATATTAGAAAATGATTGTATATAATCAGATGCAATAGAATTGGTAAGGGTCTTCCCATATATACCTCTAATACCAGATATACTAGTAATTAGCTTCATATTGATTTGTACTATTTTAACCTAAATACGTTCTAAGTTTTCTACTTCTAGATCTATGTCTAAGTCTTCTAATAGCTTTTTCTTTGATTTGTCTTACTCTTTCTCTAGTTAGACCGAATTCTTCGCCTATTTCATTTAGAGTAAGAGCATATTCTCTATCAATTCCAAAGTACATCTTAATCACATCTTTTTCACGTTCTTTTAATGTATCTAATGAATCACGGACTTCTTTTTCTAAAGAACCCATATGCAATTCTTTATCAGGATCATCAATATTTGTATCAGAGATTACATCTAAAAGAGAATTTTTCTCATCATCGCTAAAAGGAGTATCCAATGAGTGATGTCGTCTAGCAATTCTTTGAGCATCATTAATCTCAGTAATTCGCATATCAAGTTGATGTGCAATTTCATCTGCTCTTGGAGATCTTTCAAATTCTTGTTCTAATCTCTCAGATGCTTTATTGATTTTACTAATAGTACCTACTCTATTTAGAGGTAATCTTACAATTCTAGAATGTTCTGCTAAAGCTTGTAATACTGATTGTCTAATCCACCATACTGCATATGAAATAAATTTAAATCCTCGACTTTCATCAAATCTTTCTGCAGCTTTTATTAATCCTAAGTTACCTTCATTAATTAAGTCTGTAAGTGGTAACCCTTGTCCCTGGTAGTCTTTAGCTACACTCACTACGAATCTTAAATTTGCTTCTGTTAATTCTTTTAAAGCTCTTCTATCGCCTTGTTTAACCCTAATTGCAAGTTCAATTTCTCTTTCAGGATCAAGAGGATCAAATTGGCTGATCTCTTGTAAATATTTACTTAGAGATCTATTGGCATCATTACCAATTTTTTGTATTGCCATTTCAGCTTTTGTTTTTTTCTTCTTTTTAACAGGTTTTTTTGCTGCAGTTTTTTCTGCGGTAGCTTTTTTGGTTGCCACAGCTTTTTTAGTATTTTTTTCTATAGCTTTTTTAGTTACAACAGCCTTTTTTGTAGTTTTCTTTGCGACAGTTTTTTTTGTAGTTTTTTCTGTATCTTTTTTAGTTGAGATAGTTTTTTTTTCAGTTTTCTTTACAGCTTTTTTTGCTACAGTTTTTTTTGTTATTTTGGGATCTTTTTTAATTGTTTTCAGATCTTTTTTCTTAGCTGTAGTCTTTTTAGTAGTAGTTTTTTTTTGTGTTTTTTTCGCCATATTAAGAGCTAATCTTAAGAAAAAAAAAGTTACTTCAAAAGGAATATTTATTAAAAATATCTATATATTCTGATATGCTTAAATCCTCAGGTCTTTTATTTCCTAAAAAATCTAAACTTTTATTATCTATCATCACCTTTAAATTATTTTTTATTTTTTTACGTCTACTTATAAAACATTGTTTAATGAATGCCGAATAATCCTGAATATTTAAATTAGTTTTCTTTTTAGTTAATTTTACAATGCTAGAATCTACTTTTGGTTTAGGTAAAAAAATATTTTTAGATATATCAGTTTCATATGATATATTGCAAAATGTTTGTGCTACTACACTCATTCGACTATAATCTTTAGTATTTGGTTTTGCTATTAGTCTTAGAGCTAATTCTTTTTGAACCATAATGATAATTTCAGAAAAGCACTTATTTTCTATTAAATTAAATATTATAGGGCTGGAAATATAATAAGGCAAATTACCTATCACTCGTTTTGTGTTTTTAAAATCAGGTTCCCATTTTAAAAAGTCTATATTGTATAGTTCTAGATTAGATAGATTTTTTTTATTTAAGTATTCTGTAAGTAGTGGGTCAATTTCTAGGGCTGTTATTTTTTTTACTTTTTTAAGCAGGGAGATGGTAAGAGCACCCCTTCCTGGACCAATTTCTATAATATGCTCATCTTTATGAGGCTTAATGATACGAATAATTTTTTTTATAGTATTATCATCTATAATAAAATTTTGGCCCCATGATTTTTTAATGGGTATATCTTTATTAGATCCCAAAAAAATCTTTTGCTGTTTGGGTTGTTTTGTTTGCAACTTCTTCTTTAGAGATGTTTTTTATTTTTGCAATTTCTTCTGCTATAAAGTTAACCATATAAGGTTCATTTCTTTTTCCTCTAAATGGTTTTGGTGTTAGATAAGGAGAGTCAGTTTCAAGCATCATTTTATTTAGAGGAATTTCTTGAACAACTTTTTTTAAATCATCTGAAAATGTTACTATGCCAGTAAATGATAATAAAAGTCCAAGATCAAGAATTTGATATGCAAAGTCAATTGTACTTGAAAAACAATGTATAACACCTTTATTTATTTTTAAAGATTGCAAAATGTTATATAAATCAGAGTCAGATTCTCTGTTATGTATAATAGCTGGTAAATCAAGTTCCTTAGCTAAATTTAATTGTTCTTCAAATCTATGTATTTGTATTTGTTTATCTGAATGATTATAAAAGTAGTCAAGTCCCATTTCTCCTATTGCAACAACTTTTGGATTTTTTGCTAATTTTTTAAGATCATTTAAGTAATATTCTGAAGCATCTTTTGAATCATGAGGATGATACCCTGCTGTTGCATAGACTATATCATATTTTTCAGCTAATTCTATTGATTGTTTTGAGCTTTCAAGATCAACTCCTACACATATTATATTTGATATATTGTGTTTTTTAGACCTACTGATTACTTGATCTATATCATCGTTATATTTATCGTAGTATATATGACAATGTGTATCAATTAAATTCATATTTATTTAATAGTCGATTTTTGGAAATAAATTATCAGGAGTATTTGTATTAGCTCCAATTTCAAGTTTCCCAAACGAAGTTTCAATTGAGGATTGCGTGCCTAGATAATGAAATATTTTTTTACTTTTATTTGGAATAATAGGTGAAATTAAAATTGTCCCTATTCTTAATATTTCAGCGGCTACATATAATGTAGTTGCTGCATCTGAACCTTGACTATTATCTTCTTTTATTGATTTCCAAGGTGCTTTAACCTCTAGATATTTATTAGTTAGTCTAAATAAATTCATTGTTAAATCTATAGCTTCATGAATTTTTAATTCATTGTATTTAGTGATTGCCTGATTCGGGATTTGTTTAACTTCAGAAATAAGCTCTAAATCAATATGATTATATTCTCCGTATTGTGGAATTTTACCATTAAAATTTTTATGAATTAATATGATAATTCTATTAACTAAATTTCCAAAATCATTTGCTAGGTCAGCATTATAGCGTTCAATAAATGAATCAGACGTAAAAGTTGCATCCTGACCTAACACCATATTTCTCATCAAATAATATCTTAAAGCATCAGAGCCAAATTGACTTGCTAAATCTAGAGGCTTAATAACATTTCCTAGAGATTTTGACATTTTAACATCATCAATAAGCCACCAGCCATGAGCAAAAATTGTTTTTGGTAATTTAATATTACATGCCATTAGCATTGTTGGCCAGTATACACAATGTGTTGTTATAATATCTTTAGCCATTAAGTGGTAGTCTGCTGGCCAATATGTATCAAATTGTTTTTTATTTTCATCCCAACCTATTGCTGTAATATAATTTAGTAATGCATCAAACCACACATATGTAACATAGTTATCATCAAAAGGTAATTCAATCCCCCATGATAATCTTTCTTTGGGTCTTGAAATACATAAATCAGATAAAGGCTTTTTTAGAAATCCTAAAATTTCATTTTTTCTTGATTCAGGCTTGATAAAATCAGGATGATTGTTAATATGTTCTATTAGATGATTTTGATATTTTGACATTTTAAAGAAATAATTTTTTTCTTTTAGTTTTTTAATTTCTCTAAAATTTCCTTCTTCTACCTCTTTTTCGGTAACAAACCTTTCTTCAGATACAGAATATAAACCTTCATATTCATTTAAATATATTTCTCCTTTAGAATGAAGGTAGGTTAAAACTTGCTTTACTTTATTTGTGTGGCTTGTATCAGTTGTCCTTATAAAATAAGTATAATTTATATCTAATCCTTTCCATGCACTTTTGAACCTTTTAACATATTCATCTACATGCTCTTTAGGATTTATATTATTTTTTTTAGCTGCTTCTTGAACTTTTTGTCCATGTTCATCTGTACCTGTAAGAAAAAAAACATCTTTATTTTGCATTTTTTGTATTCTTGCAATTACATCTGCTAATATCGTTGTATAAGCGTGTCCTATATGAGGTTCATCATTAACGTAGTATAATGGAGTTGTAATATAAAATTTATTCATATTGGTTACTTAAATTTAATGTGTTGAAAGTTATTTTATCAAATCTATTATTATTAATAATTTGTGTTAGTTCAATATATAAGGATGTGATTAGCAAGGGTTTGTATACATTTTTATTTATATCTTGTTTTGTAGTATCAATAATTTTTATTAATTGTTCTACAGTTTCTGTTTTATAGCGCTTGCTTAATGAAATTATTTTTTTATAATAATTTTCAAAATTTAATTTTTCTTTTGTTTTATATTCATTATATAAAATGATATCAGATAAGAATAATGATATTAAATTAAGTAAATGTTTAAATTCAGTAAGTTCTGTTTTTTTAAAGAATGTATCCCATTTATTTATATCATAGTTAAATAATAAGTCTATTATTGTATCTAATTTTGGAAATATTGTATTAAAATTATTCATGAGATCAAAATATAGAATCATATTCCCATTGCATAGAGAGGATATTAAATTTGATTTCTCATCAAATATTTTATTTTGTTCTTTTAAATATTGTGCTATTGATTCTTTTTTGATTTTTGGAAAAAATATTTTAGTACATCTTGAGCTTATTGTATCTAACATTTGTCCAATATTCGATGTTAATAAAATAAATAGGTTGTTTTCATGAGGTTCTTCTAGAATTTTAAGCAAAGCATTTGCAGCTTCTTGTCTTGGAAAGCATAGTTTTTCAGCATTCATTATAATATATATATTCCATTGATTGTTATGATTGCTTAAAGACATTTTACTTTTTATATCTCTAATAGAATTAATTAGGATTGTATTGGCTTTATCAAGTTCTATTTTATGATATGGATTTTTTAGCTTTATTTTAATTTGTTCATGAATATTTTCTATATCAGTTGTTCTTAATGCTTTTAATGCTGAATCAGTTTTACTAATTGTATTTTTTCGTGGAAGAGGAAGAATATAATTAATGTTTTCATGAACATTTTTTTTAATTTTATTTAAAGTATGTTCGTTATCGTTTATATCATTTGATAGAATCATATATGACAATTCTAATGCGTGTCCAAATTTTCCAACTCCCTCATTGCCATGAAGTATAAATGCATTAGGAATATTATTAGAGTCTGTATATTTTTTAAATTGCTCTATTATTGTATCATTTAAAATTAAATTATTATAGAGCATTATTGTTTTTTAAGCCATAATTCTGGGTTTAGTATGGTTTCATCTTTTCTAATTTCAAAGTGTAGAAAATAGCTATCTGAAATAGCTTTGTTCTCTGATTTACCGACAAAACCCAATTGAGTGTTTCCTAGAATATATTCATTTTCTTTTACTGTGATTTGGTCTACATTTGCATAAACTGTAAAATATCCACTACCATGGCTAATTATAATTGTATTACCATAGCTTCTTAGATATGTAATTACTGATACCACGCCATCTAAAACTGAATATACTGGGGTATTCCATTTTGTTTCTATATCAATACCTATATTTTCTGTAATGGTGCTTAATTTTTTATTTCTATGAGTTCCAAATTTATTTACTATTTTCCCAGATGCAGGATAATTAAGCTTCCCCTTCATTTTAGCAAAATTCCCAGATGTTGCTTTATTTTGAGAAGCTCTTTTTCTAGCTAGTTCTGCTTCTCTTTTTTTAGCAGACTCAACATCTAATATTAGTTTATTTATAAGTTCTTGAATTTCTGAGATTTGCTTTTTCTTTGATTTAAGATCTTTTTTTAAATAATCTTTATCAGTTTTTATTTTTCCAATTTGTTTATTTTTTGTATTTCTATCTTTTTTTAATGATTTATGTACTATTTGAGCTTCATTTAATATTTTATTTTGATTTCTTTGGTCCTTTTCTAAATTATATTTTTCTTTTTTTAATTCTTCAATTTTTAATTTAATGTTATTGTTGAGTTTTTTCTCATATTCTAGTAGAATTTTAAGATATTTTAATTTATTTAAAGCAGCATTCCAATTTTCAGATAGCATTATCTTTGATATAAGCTTATCCTTTCCATTTTTATATAGATATGTAGCTCTTTTTTTAAGTTGATTTTTTAATCTATTAAGCTCCTCATCTTTAATTTTAATATTTTTTTTGGAACTTTCAATTAATTTAGAAATTCTATTGTTTTGTGTAATTAATACCTCTATTTGTTTTTCTCTAGTAGAAATTTTTTCATCTAATATTTTGATGTAGTCAGCTAAATCCTTTTCTGATGATTCCATATTTTCTAAATCTTTTTCTAACTTATTAATTGTTTGCTCTAATTGCTTTAAAGTTTTATTGTTAGTATCGATTTCTTTTTGGATATCAGTAGATGATTGTGTATGCAGAACACCAATTATGATTGTAATAAAAAAGTATTTTTTCATTTTATATATTTTTTATAAATAGTTTCATTTTCTATATCATATTTGACTAAAAAATTAAGAGCATCCTGCATTTCCATCCTATGAAATAAATCTGCTAAATTTTCTGAATAATGCCCTAGAAACTTTATTGTGTTTTTATCATAGCCGATTTTAATGCTTATATTAACAATTTTATTGTATAATTCATTTATAGTATTATTGATTTCTTTATTATAGCTTTCTGGATTTTTTTTGTATTTATCAGAGTTAATAAGGTCTATAAAAGAAAAATAAAGAAATCTAGCTTCTCTTAAATTTGAATTTAATAATATAGATTTGATTTCTTCTTCTCTAATTTTCCAATTTGAATTAGATTGTGCTTCAGAGCTTATTTCAAGAGCTTTATTTAAATATGAAGTTCCTAAATTATAACCCCAAGTATCTAATTCGTATCCTATATATAAGAATGCAAAATAATTCAAAATAGATTCTAAGCCTTGAAATCTATTGGGTATGAATACTAAAGCTTTATTTTTATTATATTCAAACTCTAAAGATTTTTCAAAGTAATATAGTTCTCCATTGGTAATTAAAAAATGACATTTGATTTGTCCAGTATTTTTAGAATTATTATTTATTTTAATAGATTCGATGATTAGGTTCATTTTCATATTTAATTCAATAAAATCATATTCAGGAGAAAATTGATTAAATAAAAAATAATTTTTAATTTCATTTTCTATATTATCTATCAATATTTTCTTTACATGGTAGTCTTTGTCTAATTCATTGTAATTCACTTCAATATCTACATTGTAGAATTGACAAAAAATAAAAGAAATAAAAAATAATGGTATTAATTTATGGATATTCATTATTTGATAATATAGTACAGTTTAAATTTTCTAGTTATAAAAAAATGAAAAATAATTAATGAAAGGAGTAATGTCTAAATATGGATAATGCAAAGTGTATATTTTATAATTTTCTTATTTTTTTCTTGCTATCATTTTGTTTAGCAAACAATTCTTCATCTTTAAATCAGGAGTCTAATAATAGTTCACATAAAGTTGAAGTTGGTATTGAATCTATAATACAGGTTAGTAAGGATGAGTATATTATTAGTGTTTATGCTATTAACCCTTATGATCGGATAGCTGGAATACAATTTAAAATTCAGCCAGAAGATTTATTTGAAGTTATTGATGTTTATGGAGGACGAAGCAAAGATAAGGGCTTTGAAATGCATTTTAATAAAAAAGGAACTATTTTAGGTTTTTCGATGGTAGCTAATACTATTGACCCTTCTATCATTGTTTCAGGTCCATCGATGTTAGATTCTAATGTTTTATTAGAGATTAAAGTAAAATCCAGTCGTTTGAGTAAGTATAATTTAGACTCAGAAATCACTTTTGACTGTGTTTTTGCAAGTAAAAAAGGAGAAGTTTTAGAAACAAAATTCATCCCTTTTAAATTATCTAATATTGATAAAAAATAAGTTTATTTAAACATGATTTGACTTCTCGATTCTTTTGTTATAAGTTATTTGCTATATAAAGCGGATAAAATGGAGGAGAGAATGAAGAAGTTTTTAATTATTTTTACATCTTTTATACTTTTAAATTTAGCTAGTGCTAATACTTTAGAATTCACAGATATACAGATTGATGCTAATACATCAGGAACTTTAGAGCTATTACTTGATAACCCTACGGATGTTGTTGGGGGATTCCAATTTCAAGTTATAGATATACCAGATCATGGCTTTTTTACAGCCATAGAAGGCACTGATAGAACTAATGGTTTTCAAATAGAATTTAATGAACAACCAGATGGTAGTATTATTATTGTCGGTTTTGATTTAAACCTGCAAGGAGTTCAGCCAGGTTCAGGCTCAATATTATCTTTAACTTATCAATCTACTAATCAGTATACCTCTGAAATTTCCATTTCATCATTAGAACAAGTTACATTTTTATCAGATTTGCTAGGCTATCCTCTTGATTTTGATTTATCAGATGGAACAATTATTGTTCAAGGGGAAACTCCTCCTCCAATTCAAGGTATAGATAATTTAACAGCAACAGGAGGCTATGGTTCTGTTACTTTATTTTGGGATGATTACAATGTTGTAGATGTTACTGGATATTATATTTTCAGAGATGGAAATTTAATAGGTACATCAAATAATACAACCTATACAGAATCAGGATTACAGCAAGGTACTCAATATTGTTATACGGTTACAGCATTTAATGATAATAATGAATCAGATGTTTCAGATGAGGTGTGTGCTACAACTACAGAAATTTACTTAGAAGAACCTCAAAATTTAACTGCTGTTGAAAATGGGTTAGAAATTTTTCTAGATTGGGATGTTCCTCCAAGTGGTATTGGTATTGGAGATGAGTGTGTAACAGCATATGGCGTTCCTGGATTTATTGATTGTTATGGAGTATGTTTTGATGCCCAATTAGCTGAAGCTTGGATTGGAGATGGCTTTTGTGATGGGACAGCAGCTGATTATGGGGTAAATTTTTCTTGTATGGAATGGGATTGTGATGGTTGTGATTGTGCAGGTTTAGGACAAAATAGTGATGAATGCATAGAACAATGTGGTTCTTTTTCAAATAATGGTGGTAATCAAGGAACTTCATCTAAACAAATGGCTGAAGGATTGTCCTATCAAGGCTTAAGAGATTTAATAGGTTATGAAATATATAGAGATAATGTTAATATTGCTTATACAGAAGAAACAGAGTATTTAGATATTTCAGATGAATTATGGTATTTAGTTGAATCATGTTATAATGTTGTTTCTGTATGGGATGAAGGAACTTCTGGGTTATCTAATACAGCTTGCGCAACCCCTCAATTAGAAGGACCCTCATCTTTATCTGCTCAAGGAACCGGAAGCTTTATTACTCTTGAGTGGAATTCTACCCCAAATAATGATCAAACATCATTTAATATTTATAGAGATAATCAGTATTTAGCTAATTCTACAGTTCCATTTTATGAAGATGATAACACTTCCATAGGTCAGGAGTATTGTTATTTTGTAAAAGCATATTATGAAGGAATAGGAGAGTCTCCAACAACAAATACATCATGTACTTCTTGGGATGTTTATCCTCCATCTCAAATAGAAGCTGTTGCAGGAGATCAATTTATTGATTTAACATGGGAAGAACCTGTTGGAGGAGAAGAATTTAGTTTAGGATATGATGATGGTGTATTGGCAAATGCTTTTTATTTCTTTGGTACTTATGAAGAAGGTTTGGCTCATGGAACCCGTTTTGATGTAGGCGTTGATTTTGACGTTATGGCAGCTTCAGTTAAAGTTTTAAGTGAAGGAGATGCATTCTGGCCTTGGCCTAATGAAACTCATGGTTCTGTTAGGGTAATGGTTTTTGATGATAACGGTGGTGTTCCTGGAAATTTATTACATGAAGAAGAAGCTGTTGCAGAAAATGGCTGGGCAACAATTTATCCTAATTTAACAGGATTATCTGGTTCTTTTTATGTTATAGTTAGTCATGAAGCAAATTGGCCCGATCCTGAAGGATTTGGTGTTGATGCTTCTGTTGATTATCCCGATAATATGGTTACTCTTTATTACGGAACTTGGAATTATGGAGATTATCTTGGGTATGGTGGAGATTATATGATAGCATCTCAAGTTTTTGCCTATGGTGATATCCAAACAATGTCTTATTCTAGTATTACTCCTAGTGCTTTTGAAGGTGATCGGAATGTTATTTTGTCTTCAGTCCATAATGAAGATATATCTTTTTCTACGAGTTTAGAGTCACATCCTGAATATAACATTTCTTCATCAAGAGATTTGCAGTCCTTTGATATTTATAGAGATAATATTTTGATTGCAAATGTTAGTGGTGATACATATGCTTATAGAGATGAACCTGTAAATAATTTTGAAGAATATTGTTATACTTTGGGCTCTAATTATGATGAGGGTCAATCTGAAATGTCTGATTTAGTATGTGCAACTCCATATCCAGGTCCTGCAGCAACTGATCTTATTGCTACTGATTTAGGTGGAACTATTGGACTAGATTGGGTAGCTCCTGTTGAGGACCCCATCTTTACAAATGAGGGAGATATTTTACTCGAGTATATAATCTATAAAGATGGAGAAATAATTACATCAGTAAATGCGCAAACAACATCTTTTGTTGATAGCGGAGAAATACTTTCAGGTGTTGAATATTGTTATGAAATCAGGGCTCTTTATCCTTCAGGTCAAACATATCCAACAAATACAGCGTGTGCTTTATATTATTTGGCTCCTCCAGTAGGTGTTAATGCTGAAGGTAATGATGATGAAAGATATATTACTGTTTCTTGGGATGCTCCTGGATCATCTGTTAATTTTGAAGTTGAAATTATCACAGATATATATCCTACAGAAACATCATGGGAATTATTAGATCAAGATGGAAACTATGTGACAGGTATTGCATCAGGAACCTTGACTGAAGCAGAAGTTCTTTATGAATGGAGTCAAGATATTCCTCCGGGTTCTTATACGTTTAATATTTATGATACATGGGGAGATGGAATTTATTGTACTTATGGTTATTTTCAGCTTTTGATTAATGATGCTGTTTTTGCAGGAGGCCCTAATGTTGGATGTGATTTTGGAACAGGTGCTTCTGTTGAATTTGATACAAACGGTTTTGTATTATCTCATACGGAATATCAACCTGTAAATCATGTTGAAGAAGATAGATTAAATGGATCTCCTTATAATGGGGATATTGAAATTATCGAATCTAATTATACTCAGCTATCACGTGATATGTTAGCTTATAGAGTTTATAGGAATGGAGAGTTTTTAGCTGAGACAGATATTAATACATTCTCATATATAGATAATGATACAGAGCATGATGTTATTTATTGCTATACCGTAAAAGCTGTATATGGAAATTTAGAGTGGGAAGATGATGGTGAGTCTGTTAACTCTAATGAATCTTGTGCTCAATGGATTCTTCGTCCTCCAACTGATTTTTATGCTTTAGGTGTTAATGGACAAATAGAATTGAGCTGGTTAGCTCCAGATTCAGATGCTGTCCTTGGATATACTATTTATAGAGATGGTGTAGAACTTGGTAGCACAAATGCTACATTTTATAATGATGTAACAGCAGTTCATAATACCGAATATTGCTATACTATTACTGCTGATTATGATATTGATAGTTCATTGCCAACAGTTCAGAGTTGTGCTATGTGGGAGATATTACCTCCTTATGGTTTATTAGCTGAAGGAACTGATGGATGTGTGAATTTATCATGGTCAGAGCCTACTTCATTAAGTTGCGCTGATGAAGTGGTTTATGCACTTCCTTTTAATGCTATAGGATCCAATGTAGGCATGGAAGATAATTGGCTTGTGCAAGGTTCTCAAGGAGTTGATTATGCGTATAAGTTATCTATATATAATACGACTGTATTAGATGTTACATTGTGCAGTGCTAATACTACTTATGATCCAAAGCTTGAAATTTTTACTGCAGACCAAGATTGCAATGAAACTACAACAGGTTATTATAATGATGATAATACGTGCGAATTTAGCGGTTTGCACTCTTCTTTGCTAGGGACTGTATTAGAGCCTGGTGACTATTATATTGTCGTTGATGGATTTGGTGGTGGTGAAGGTCAGTATGAAATTAATATCACAGAATCAGGATTGCATGCGCAGGAGCAACCTAGTGATATAGTTGATAATATTCAATATGAATCACAAAAAACAGGTGATCATATTAATATTGATGATTGGAATGTAGCTGATAATGTTTTTGAACTTGAGATAACTAGAGAGCTTTTAGCGTTTAATATCTATAAAGAAGGTAATTATCTTACTCAAGTAGAAGCTAATGTATTTGAATATGATGATTGCACGGTATCTAACTTGACTGAATATTGTTATACTGTTACAGGTTTATATGAGGTTGGTGAATCAGAACCATCAAATATTGCTTGTGCAGTGCCTATCCCTGGTGAAGCTCCATCTGATTTATATGCTTATGGTGAATCAGGTGTAATTAATTTAGAATGGGCTCCCGGTTCTCAAGGTGTACTTAATTATAGTATTTATAGGGATGGAAATTACTATGGAACATCAGAATCTTCAAATTTTACAGATAATAGTGCACAGAATAATGTTGAATATTGTTATACTGTAACGGCTAATTATCCATCTGGAGAATCTCAGCCAACAAATGAAAGTTGCGCTATGTGGGTACTTGCCGCTCCTTTATCAATAACTGCTACAGGAGGTAATGGTTTTATTGAAGTTGAATGGACGGAACCTGGTGTTGTTACTTGCTCTGATGAAGTCATTCCATCTTTACCTTTCAATGCAATAGGAGAAAATGTAGGGATGAGTGATGATTGGCTTGTTCAGGGTTCTCAAGGAGCTGACTATTCTTACTTTTTAAATGTTGTAAATCCTATGATTATTGATATTACATTGTGCAGTGCAAATACAACGTATGATACTAAATTAGAAATTTTTACAGCAGACCCTGATTGTAATGAATCTACTACAGGTTATTATATTGATGATGCAACATGTGAATTTAGTAATTTGCAATCATCTTTATTAGGGGTGTCTTTAGAACCAGGACAATACTATATAGTAGTAGATGGATATGGTGGTGGAGAAGGACAGTATGAAATTAATGTTACTGAATCTGGATTGCAGGCAATGCCCTCTAATGATTTATTTGTTAATATTGCTTTAGAAGAGCAAAAAAGTGGTTTTAATATTAATCAAGAGCAATGGAATATAGCTGATGGAAATTATAGTTATATTGAATCAAGAAATCTTAATAGTTTTAATCTTTATAGAGATAATACTATGATTGCCTCGCTTGCCCCTGATGTATATTCATATATTGATCAACCTCTTGAAAATGGAACTACATATTGTTATTATGTAATAGCAGAGTATGATCAAGGAAATTCAGATCCAACTCCTACTATATGTGCGGCTCCTGATGCTGGTCCAATGTGTCCTCCTGAAAACCTTATTTTAAATATAGAAGATGGAGATGTAGATATTAATTTATCATGGGATTTCCCTGACCCTTCTTGCGAAGGTGATGATGATGGAGATGGTGGTGGAGATGGAGATGGTGGTGGAGATGGTGGTCAAGGAGATTGTGTAGATGGTGAGGTTGTAGATTGCTCTGGTGATGGGGATTGTTGCCCTGAAACATGGATTGGTGATGGTTTTGGTGACTGTGAAGATCAGGCTTTTGGATGTGATTTAACATGCTATGATAATGATGGCGGTGATTGTGGAGGTTTATTTAATGATAATCATGGTGAAACAAAAGAACATCTTCATGCAGATCAAACTCAAAGTAGAATTGAAGGCTTTAATATTTATAGAGATAATGACTTAATAGGATGGGTTTCTAGTGATCAAAACACGTATACTGATAATACAATAGATTTTGGTACTGAGTATTGCTACAAAATTAAAGCGTTATACGAGCAAGGTGAATCTAATCCAACAGAAACAGAATGTGGAACTGTTACAGATCCTGGAGATTTTTCTATTGTAACATTAGAGTCCACAACTGTTCAATCAGGAGACCAGGTAAGTATTGATGTTGATGTGAATAATCAGTTTCCTATTGGAGGGTTTCAATTTTATATATTAGATACTCCTAATTTATTAAGTACTGTAGAATGCATAACAACTCCTAGGTCTGAAGGTTTTACTTTGTCTTGGAATGAACAAGCTGATGGATCTGTTATTGTTGTGGGTTTTAATCTTAGTGGTGGAACTATAGATATAGGTTCAGGGCCTATAATGAATTTAACATACCAGTCATCAACTGTTAATAGTCCTTCTGTTGTAGATTTAGATATTGTTGAATTTTATCTTGGAGATGAGTTAGGTTATTTAATGCCAGCTTTTAGTGAAAATGGAATTGTTACAATTGTTCCTGCCGGAGCAGTAGAACTTTCAGCATCAGATCTTGAATTATCTCAAGAAGAACAGGGTACTGTACAAATATCTTTAGATAATGAATCTCCAGTGGCGGGTTTTCAATTTACAATTACAGATGTTCCTGATTTAGTTGATTATGTTAGTGTTTCTTCAACAGATAGAACGCAGGCTTTTAGTGTTCAAGCTAATGAAGTAGATGGTAATGTTATAGTGCTAGGGTTTAGCTTTACGGGAGATCTAATTACATCTGGATCAGGTCCAATTGTAGATATTGTTTATTCTGCATCAAATCAAACTGGACAAGCAGAATTAATTTTATCAGATATGACTTTATCAGATTCAAATGGACAAGAATTACCTGTGAATAATATTGATGGTATGATTTCTATTTCAGAATCAGCGGGAGGTGGAGATGTAATCCAAACTATTACATTTGATCCGTTCACATTTAATATGGCTTCTTTTAATGTTATTTCTGATAACCAGGGAGTTGAATCAGTATTTAATGCCCTTGATTTATTGATTGTTAAAAATGATGCAAGTGATTATTATGTACCTGTTTTTGGTGTTAACCAAATAGGAAATATTCAAGTAGGTGAAGCATATAAGGTTTTCCTAAATGGAGCTGGATCTCAAACGTTAGATATGGTAGGTACTCCTACTGATTTATCTTCATTTGTATCACTTGAAGCCTTTACATTTAATATGCTAGGTTATCTTCCACAAGAATGTTGGCCAACAGATGTTGTATTTGCAGGTTATGAAGATGACATTCTAGTTGTTAAAGATGATGGTAGTAACTATTATGTGCCTGCATTTGGAGTACAAACTCTAGCAGAGATGTGTCCTGGTGAAGGTTATGCAGTTTTTGTTAATGGTGCAGATGATGTACTCTTTACATATGCATCAGGAGGCTTAGCAAGTTCAAGTTATAATTCTATTGATGATTCACGTAAAGTGCGTACACAAAGAGATGATGTTTCTCTTACAGGTGAATCACATCTTATAGTATTAGAAGAGTTACTAGGTGAGGTAGCAAAGGATGATATTCTAAGAGCNTATGCTAATGGCAAGCTTGTAGGGTCTATTAACATTATAACAGAACATTTAAAAGGTGAATATAAAATTAGTTTACCTGCTGTTGGTTCTGTAGACTTTTCAGAATATGATGGTCCTATATTAGATGGATATGATATGTCTGATGGCATTGATCTTAGACTTTATAGTAGAGCTAAAGGCATAGAGCTTGCGATAGAGAAAGAGTTTAATAGAGACTATTCTCTAACATATGGTACAGGTCCAAAATTAAGTGTTATTAATACAGCAGAGGTTAAAGATACTCCTGCAACGCCAACGACATTTAACTTGGCTCAGAATCATCCAAATCCATTTAATCCATCAACAACAATATCATATAATGTTGAGCAGTCAGGGTATGTAAGTCTTAAGATTTATGATGTGATGGGTAGATTGGTTAGAACGCTTGTAGATAACAAGTATGTAGCTGCAGGTGATCAATCAGGCTATACAGCAGTATGGAATGGTTTAGATGATCGTGGCCATAAAGCTGCTGCTGGTCTATATATTTATAGATTACAAAGCGGTTCTATGAGCATGACAAATAAAATGATATTACTTAAATAGTATTATACATAAAATAGTCTGAAATAATATATAAAGCGGGGCTCTTTTTGAGCCCCGTTTTTTTTATATAATATCTTCATTTATATGTAAATTTTAGTAGTATTAATTTATATTTTTATTTTATGGCAGATAATGTACAAAAGAAATTAGCAGCAATTATGTTTATTCAATTAGTTGAATATGATGATTATCTTAAAAAAGATGAATCTCTTGCTCTTAAAATATTAAATGGACATAAGCAAATTCTAGAACATCGCATTGGTGCTTTTAATGGGCGTATAATCAAGNATTTAGATAATATGACATTTGTAGAATTTTATTCTGCAACAGATGCTGTTAATTGCGCTACTAAAATTCATTTAAATTTAGAGAAAGAAAATTCTGTTAATCCATCTACCTATCAAATGCATGTTAAAATTGGAATCCATATGGGTGAGGTATATGAAAAAAATGATGATTTATTTGGAGAAGGTGTTAATCTTGCAGCTCGAGTTCAAGGAGTTGCAAAACCAGGGGGGACAGTAACAACTCAAGCTATATATAATTCGATTAGGAGTGAGGAAAATATATTGGTTCGTGATATGGGAAGAGTTCATTTAAAAAATATCAAAGAACCAGAGAGAGTATTTAAAATTTATAAATCTAAAGATGAATATGATAAGGAAACAGAATCAGAGTTAACAGGAAAATTAATTAAAAAAAATATTGATTTAGTAGATAGAAAGAAAACTATTAAAAAAGAATTTTCAGTAGGGATTACTTACTTGAAAAATTTAGGTTCTCCAGATGATGAATTCTTTTGTTATGGCATCACACAAGATTTAATTGTTGAATTAACTAAAATTAATAAAATCAAGGTTCCTCAAATTGCTGAGATTGTATCCTTGAAAGATGAATCTCTTAGTATCCTTGAATTTGGAGAAAGATTAAATGTAGAATTTATTGTAACTGGAAATATTATGAAAATGGGAGATAATTTTAGAATTACTTTAGAATTTTATGATATTAATGAAGGTGATCCTATTTGGATTGAATCTTGGGATGGCACAAATGATATATTGCAAGAGATAAAGGGTAAGGCTGCTTATAAATTATTGGATTCTTTAAATGTAGATATCCCTGAATATTTAGAAAAAAATGTAAAAATAGAAAGAGCAGTTTCACCTGAATCTTATGAATATTTTATAAAGGGTAAATATTTATCTTCTACTGCAAAGTCAAAAGTAGATATTGAAATAGTACAAGATTTATATAAAAAAGCAATTAGTATAGATTCTGATTATATTGAACCTCGTTATCATTATGCTTTTGAACTAGTTAGATTAAGTCAGCTAGATCAAGCTATTACTGTCTTGAATGAAGCTAAGATTGTTGCTCAAAAAAATAAAGATCAATCGGGTATTGCAGGAATCAATACAATGTATGGTATTATTTATAAGAATAAAGGTCGTTATGAGGAAGCTATAGAAGCTTATGAAATTGCTCTTGAAATTAGAGTTAAAGAAAAAAAATTACAAGATGAAGCTAAAGTATTAAATGGATTGGCTCAATGTTATAATTTGCTAAATAATAATGATAAAGCTTTTGAGTATTATAATCGTTCAATTGAAATTAAGAGAAGAATTGATGATAAGCAAGGTGTCGCTAATAGTTTGTCTAATTTGTCAATTTCATATAGGCGGGTTGGAGACTATTCTAAAGCCATTAATTATTCTAAAGAGGCTATTCAGTATTTTGATAATTTAGATAACCCTGCTAGTAGATATAGAAATTTAATGCAGCTTGGTCAGTATCAAGTTATAGTGGGATACCTTGATGATGGAAAAAACAATTTAAATGAATCCCTAGATTTCATGTTGACAGTACATGATTATAAGTCTGTTGGTATGATATATAGATATTTAGGATTAATTGAAATTAACAATGAAAATTGGAAAGATGCACAAAAGTACTTTATTAAAGCTTTAAATTACCATCAGCAATCTCAACATAGGGCTGCATTTGAATTCACTACTTTATTTTTGGGTTTATCTTATTTTTATGATGATGATTTCAAACAAGCTGAAAAATTTATTGATAAAGCTGTAGAAATCACATCAAGAAGAACAAATGTTCCATCAAGAAAAACAGATGTTACATTTTACGGGAATACTGCTATGGCTGCTCATTTAATGTTGAAATCTAAATTAGGAAAATGTACGGAAAGAGAGCTTGATGCATTTATAGAAAAGTTAGAAAAAGATAGACAGGTTATTTTTCAAGAATCTGGAGATGAAGGTTGGATTAAGAGAGAATATTGGTATGTTAGCAAATCATATTTCAACCTTGGAGTTATTGCTAAGTTTGATAAATATAAAAAGATGGCTTATGAACATTTGATTTTACAGTCAAAATTAATTGAAGATGAGAAAGTTAGAAATGATTATGTTAATCTTCCTTTACTTCATAGGCTTTTGCAAGAAAATAATAATTCTGCTAAATTAGAAAAATCTGCTAAGGAAACATCTGTTGATAATTCTGATGATACATCCATATCCATATTTTTATTTTGTCCAGAATGTGGATTCAAAAATGATAATAAATTTAAATTTTGTCCTTCCTGTGGAGGGTCTTTACAGCCATAGGTTATGTCAGTCAATACTTCATCTATAATGTATACAGACGTTGTTGGTTATTCTAAGCTAACAGGAGATAATCAAGAGCTTGCACTTATAATATTAGAAGAACATAATGAAATACTTAAAAAATATACTGAAGAATATTCTGGAAATACTGTAAAACTAACAGGAGATGGCCTTTGCGCATTGTTTGATAATCCTATTGATTCAGTTAAATGCGCTATAGATATTCAGCTTGCTTTATATAGAAGAAATCAATTGAATACCAAAGAAAGGCAGGTTAGAATTAGAATAGGCCTTCATTATGGAGCGTATGAATATAAAAATAATGATGTTTTTGGTGATGCTGTTAATATAGCTAAAAATATTGAACCTATTGCTCCATATGGCGGTATTGCTATTAGTGATGTATTAAGTGATTTAGTATCTGATGAAGGGAATATTTATATTAGAGAATATAAAGTGTTGCAACTAGGTGATAGCCAAGTAAAAACTTATGAGGTATTTTTAGATTTATTAACTTGGCTTAAAAATAAAAATAAACAAAGTTTACATACGCATGATTCAGAAAAAATGTATATTAAAGCACATAATTGTTTTCATGATGGAGATTATTCTTCTGCAATTAAATTTGCTGCAATAGCCTTAGAATCAAAGAGTAAGAATTATAATGAGATAGAGTCTTTCATTTGTAATACTTTAATTTCTTTAGGAGAACTGAATTATGCAAAAAAAATGCTCTCAAATATTAAGTTGAATTGCAAAGATGACTTGAAATTACAAGCTCATATTTATAAAATGGAAGGACACTTAAGTCTTAATAATTCGGATTTAAATTCAGCAAAAGATTTATTTTTTCAGTCTCTTCAATTAATGCAAAAGACAAATACTAGATATGTAAATGAACTTATCTATAATGTATGTATAACGTTATTGTATAATAACGAAAATGATCAAGTTATTTCTTTTTTAGAACAAGTAATTGATGTAGAAAATGACCAATATTTACTATTGGTAGAAGGTCTTAAGATTTTAACTCTGGATTCTATTAGTGCTAATATTTTAGAATCCTATATTCATAAAATAAATTCATCTGAAAATAGTCATTTTATTTCATTGGGATTTAGAGTTGTAACCTTGATTTATATTAAAATTAAAAATTATAATAAAGCACAAGAAGCAATTGATTACGCACAAAAAAAACTAAAATTAAGTTCTAAAAATATATCAGATTCATATCAAAGAAAATCTTTCTTGGAAGATGTATATGTGCATAGGGATATTATGAATTTATCTAATAAAATATCAGATTATTTTGTTGAAATGACATATAATGAGGTTAAGGATGATAATATTGATTCTGAAATAATTATAGACTCTAGTTTTTGTACCAATTGTGGTTTTAAAAATAAAAAGAAATTTAATTTTTGTGTAAGTTGTGGAAATAAACTGTAAAATAAAAAATACTTATTGTATACTTTTTTTATTATTTTTTAACTGTTTAGTATATTCTGGTGAAAATGTAATAAAAGTCATTAGCTATAATATACATGGCCTGCCTCCTATATTTACAAAAGGGAACGATAAGGAAAGGATTAAATTTATTTTTGAAAATACGTATAAAAAATATGATTTAATATTATTCCAAGAAAATTGGATTTATCAAAATTTATTATATAGTTATTTTAAGAATAATTTTATTATTAGCGATAAGACAAATTTTAAAAGAAAGAATAATCCAAAGAGAAGCTCTGGCTTAAATATTATATATAATAATATGATTCTTGAAGAATATAATCAGCATTTATTTAAAACTTGCAACGGTTGGCTTGGTAATGGAAGTGATTGTTTTGCTTCTAAAGGGTTTATACAAGCTGTCTTTAATATTGATGGATATGCAGTTAATTTATTTTTAACTCATTTAGACGCAGGTTCATCTGCAAATGATATTTTTTCTCGTAAAAAGCAATTATTAAGTTTAGAATCAGAACTTATACGTGTTAATAATGGTGGTCCTGTAATAGTCTGTGGTGATTTTAATATTGATTATTATTCTGATAATAGTTTAATCTTAGATTTTTTAGTTAGAAATAATTTAAATATTATTAAATGGGATGAAAAAGAGGCAGCATCAGAAATGATCGACTATGTTTTTTTGAAAAATGGAATTGATGTTAATATTAATTTATTAGATTATGGAATTGATAAGACTTTGTTGCCTTACAGTGACCATCCTCCAATATATTTTAACTTTACTATTGATTAATTGAGTGAACTATAAACTTGAAATAATATATGATGGAACAGATTTTTTTGGATGGCAGTCTCAGAAAAATCAAAGGACGGTACAGGGTGATATTGAGTCTGCATTAAAGAATATACTTAAAATAGATAGTGTCAATGTCATAGGTTCTGGAAGGACTGATTCTGGAGTTCATGCTAATGCTCAAATTGCCAATGTTTTTCTTGAAACTAGGATGTCTTCAGTGCAGATTATGAAAGCTTTAAATAGAAAATTATCTAATGATGTTTTTATAAAGGATTGTATGCTTGTAGATGAAAAATTTAACGCTAGATTTTCTGCTAAAAAAAGAGAATATCTTTATTATATTACTGATACTTATTCTCCTATAAATAGACAGTATTCTTGGAATTGCAAATGGAAATTTGATAAAAATAAATTACGAGAATGTGCTGCGATGCTGATAGGGGAGAATGATTTTACTCTTTTTAGTAAAGCATCATCAGAAACTAAAAATAAAATTTGCTGTATTTATGAGTCTAGTTGGAATTTTGAATCAGATATAAGTATATATCGTATTTCTGGAAATAGGTTTTTGCAACATATGGTTCGTTTATTGGTAGGTACAATGATAGAAGTTGGAAGGAATCGTCTATCTTTAATAGATTTTCAAAATATTTTAAAATGCAAGGATACTAATACCTATGCAGTGAGGGCTCCATCATTAGGTTTGTTTTTAAATAGAATTCATTATGATTTATAAATTATTATTATTATTATTATTGTTAGTTAATATTTTGTTATCTGATAAAAAATCAGAAGTTAATCAGAAAATTAGTTTTGATAGAAATAATGCTATAACAGATGCTGTAGCTTTAGTGTCTCCATCAGTTGTAGGGATTAATGTTACGCAACTTAAGAAACAATCTATTGATCCTTTTTTTGATCCTTTTTTTGATTCTTTTTTTAAGAGGCACCATCAAAGGACATATAAAATTAAAAATTTAGGCTCTGGTGTTATTATTTCTAATGATGGCTATATAGTCACTAATTCGCATGTTGTTGAAAATGCGAGTGAAATTATAGTTTCTTGTGTTGATGGTAAAACCTATGAAGCTATAATTATTGGAATTGATGAGCTTACTGATATAGCTCTAATAAAGGTTGAATCTGAGAATGATTTTCCCTATGTTAATTTAGGTGACTCAGATAATCTTATTGTTGGTGAATGGGTCATAGCTTTAGGTAATCCCTTAGGGTTATTTGATATTTCAAATCAGCCAACAGCAACTGTTGGTATTGTAAGTGGAATAGGCTTAGATTTTGGGCAGAAAGAATCAGGAAAAGTTTATCAGAATATGCTACAAACTGATGCATCTATAAATTCAGGTAATAGTGGAGGCCCTTTAGTTAATGTATTTGGAGATGTTATTGGTATTAATACTTTTATCATGACAAATTCTAATTATAATGAAGGCTCTATTGGAATAGGTTTTGCTATACCTATTAATTCAGTTAAGTTAATTGTGTCAGAATTAAAAAAGTATGGTAAAATAGAGCGAGATTTTATAACAGGGTTACACGTTCAGAGAATTGATAGAAATATGCAGAGAATATTAAAGATAGAGGGTCAGACAGGGCTTATTATAACTGATATTGATAAGGATTCAAGTGGAGAAAAATCTGGTTTGATGATAGGGGATGTTATTTTGACTGTTAATGGTAAAAATATTGGGAGTGTATCTGATGTTATTAAAGTAATTAATGAGGGTTTGCATAGAGTTGGTGATTTTGTAAATCTTGGTATCTTGAGAAAAGAAAAAAATATTGATATTGAATTAGAATTAATGAGTAAGAAAGAAGGGGTGTTTTATTAAATGATTAAAAGATATTCAACGGAAGAAATGTCTAGGATATGGTCTGATGAAAATAAATTTGATACTTGGAAAAAAGTTGAGCTTGCTGTTGTTCAAGTTATGGCTGATAAAGGAATAGTTCCTGAAAAATCATGCAAGGTAATACATGAGAAAGCAGATTTTAATGTTGAAAGAATATTAGAGATTGAAAAAGTAACTAGGCATGATGTGATAGCTTTTTTAACTAATATGGCAGAGTATATAGGCCCAGATTCAAGATTTGTTCATATGGGTATGACATCATCTGACTTATTAGATACATCATTAGCTTTGCAGTGTAAAGAAGCAGGTCTAATAATTTTAGATAAATTGAAAAAATTTGATAAAGTTTTGGAAAATAATGCGATAAAATATAAAGATACTTTTCAAATAGGAAGATCTCATGGAATACATGCAGAACCAATTACATTTGGATTAAAAAATGCGCTTTGGAGTGAAGAATTAAAACGTAATATTAAGAGATGGAAAAGATCTTTAGAAATGATTTCTGTCGGTCAGATATCTGGAGCAGTGGGGACTTATCAGCATATTGATCCTGAAATAGAATTACTTGTTTGTGATAAATTGGAAATTTCTGCTGAAACGGTATCTAATCAAGTTATTCAGAGAGATAGACATGCGGATTATCTATTAAGTCTTGCACTAATTGGCGCAACAATTGAAAAAATATCTATTGAAATAAGACATCTTCAGAGAACGGAGGTATTAGAAGTAGAAGAATATTTTCAAAAAGGTCAAAAAGGTTCATCTGCAATGCCTCATAAAAGGAATCCTATTGTTACTGAGAGAATGACTGGATTTGCGAGATTATTAAGATCTAATGCATTGGCTGCATTAGAAAATGTTGCTTTGTGGCATGAAAGAGATATTTCCCACTCATCAGTTGAAAGAATTATATTGCCTGATTCTACAACATTGATGGATTATATGTTGAATAAAATGATTTTTTTGATGGAAAACTTATATGTTTATCCAGATAATATGATGAATAATATTAATTTAACGAATGGTTTAATCTTTAGTCAGGAAGTATTGTTAGCCTTAGTTAAGGCTGGCATGGTTAGAGAAGATGCCTATAAAGTTGTACAAAAAAGTGCAATGCAGGTATGGAAAGAAAAGAAAGATTTTAAAGAATTATTAAAGGAAGATGAGCAAATAAAGTCTTTTCTATCTGATGAAAAAATTGATAGCTTGTTTGATTTAAATAAAATTTTAGTAAACATAAATAAAATATATCAAAGGATAGGGTTAATAAAATGAATGAAATTAAAGAACAGTTAAAATTTACATTAAATAAACTCGAGTTAGATGATAATGTTGGTCAATATTATCGAGGGAAGGTAAGAGATAATTATTATTTTGATGATAAAATGTTAATGGTTACAACAGATAGAGTCTCTGCTTTTGACCATGTATTAGGAACTATTCCTTTTAAGGGTCAAATATTAACAGAAATAGCAAACTTTTGGTTTGATAAGACAAAAGATATAGTTCCCAATCATGTGATTTCAAATCCTGACCCACAAGTTTTAATATCAAAAAAAGCCAACACATTACCTGTAGAAATAATAATTAGAAAGTATATTACTGGAAGCTTATGGAGAGAGTATTCTCAAGGTATTAATGGGCAATATGGTTTTATGCTTGATAGTGATTTAAAAGAAAATCAAGAATTTGAAAGTCCTATTATAACTCCATCTACAAAAGCTGAATATGGCCAGCATGATGAACCTATTTCTAGAGATGAAATTATTAAGGATTTAGTTCCTGAAGAAATTTATTCAAAAGCAGAAGAGTATGCTCTTAAACTATTTGATTTAGGTCAGAAATGGGCAAATAAAATGGGATTAATATTGGTTGATACAAAATATGAATTTGGTTTATATAATAATGAATTAATTGTTATAGATGAAATTCATACTCCTGATTCAAGTAGATATTGGATTAAAGATGATTATGCTCATAATTTTGAAAATAATCAGCCACAAAATATGCTTGATAAAGAAAATATCAGGCAATGGTTGATTGAGCAGGGATTTAAAGGAGAAGGAACTCCTCCTGATTTAACGGATGATATTAGAATATTGTTGTCTCAAAAATACATTGAATTATATAAGAAATTAACAGGAAATGAATTTGAGCCTCAAGTTGGCGATGTTAAAAATAGAATATTAGCTAATTTGAGTGAAAAGTCTGTAATCTAATATTTGATGCTACTTACTATTAAAAAATCTGCAGCAAATATTCTAACAATAATAAATTTATTATTGGGTTTTTTATCAATAGTTCTAATTAGCCTTAGCTTTATTGATTCTCAAGATAATATTAGAATCGCGTGTATGTTAATTTTTACTGCAGCATTAATTGATGTTTTTGATGGAAAAGTAGCAAGACAGCTTGGAACAAGTGGTGATTTTGGTAAAGAATTAGATTCTCTTGCTGATTTAGTTTCATTTTGTTTAGCACCATCTATTTTACTTTTTTCCTATTCTTATGGCTTATTAGATTTAGAAATATTCTATTTGTTTATCTTGAGTTCTTTGCCTGTTGTTTGTGGAGCTATTCGATTGGCTAAATTTAATACATATAAAGAATATTCTTCTCAGTCTTATTATATAGGTTTACCAACTCCAAGCAATGCTATGTTTATATGCTCTTCTATATTATTTATGATAAATATGGATTTTATTTTGTATGATAAAGAATTAATTAATATGCTTAATTTAATAAATCCTGAAAGCCAAAAATCATTATTGATATTTCAATGGATGAAGTATCCATTCAGTTTTATTTATGGAATTAATTCTTATGTGGTAATAATGATTTGTAGTTTTAGCTCGTTATTGCTTGTATCTAATATAAAATATTCAAAATTCCCTAATATTAAATTAAATAAATCTATTATTATTTGGGGATTATTATCTAGCGTAATAACGATATTAGCAATTTTAAATAAAGAATATCATATTGTAATATTATTTTTTATAAGTTATTATATTGTTTCTGGATTAATTAAGACAATGATAGAGTTTTTTAAAGTTTCAGGAGAATAAATGAAAGCTAAAATATTTATTAAATATAAAGAGGGTATACTTGATCCTCAAGGTACAGTTACTAATAAAGCGCTTAAATCAATTAATATTAAAGGTATTGATTCAATGGGTATTGGGAAATATATTGAAATAGATTTTGATAAGAGTGTAAAGAAAGATGATGCTATATCTATTACTAAGGATTCATGTAATAAATTATTAGTTAATCCAAATACAGAAACATATACTTTTGAAATAGAGGAATAATATGAAATTTGCTATAATAGTATTTCCTGGGTCCAATTGTGATAATGATGCTTATTATGCTTTAAAAAATATTGGATTCAATGTATCCTTTGTATGGCATAAAGATACTAATTTAAGTGGTTTTGATGGAATATTAATTCCTGGAGGTTTTTCCTATGGAGATTATTTAAGGACGGGTGCTATAGCTAAATTTTCTCCAATCATGAAGTCTCTTATAGCTGAATCAAAAAAAGGGAAAATTGTTATTGGTATTTGTAATGGTTTTCAAATATTGATAGAATCTGGACTTCTTCCTGGAGCACTTATTACCAATAAGAATATTAAATTTATCAGCAAAACAGTATCTTTGAAGATTAATTCTTATAATTCAGTTTTTACTAAAAATATTTCGAAAGATAGAAGTGATATTAATATGCCGATAGCTCATAAACAGGGCAATTATATTGTAAATAAAAATACTTTAGAAGAACTTGAACAAAATGATCAAATTATTTTTAAATATAAGGATAATCCTAATGGATCTATTTCAGATATTGCAGGTATAACTAATAAGAATAAAAATATATTAGGCATGATGCCTCATCCTGAGAGAGCTTCAGATGGTTTGTTGGGATCTAATGATGGTAGATTAATTTTCGAATCAATTTTAGGTTAATTATTATGCAAAAGAAAAATTTATATTTTATTTTATTGGTTATTTTTATAGGCTGTATAATGGGTACAGCATTATCAATGTTTGTCAGCTTAGTGATTCCTGATGGCGTTGTAAAAGATTTTTTTATATTATCAAAATCATTTGGTTTTGGTCAGAATGCTAATAATTGGTTAGTTCTAGGTCCATTACGTTTAAAAATGGGCTTATTTTTTGATGTAAGTATATTAAGTATTTTAGGAATTTTTATTTCTTGGTATATATTAAGATATTTTAAATAAAATAAAGGAGAGATTATTATGTCATTAGGACCAATGGAAATCACTATTATTCTACTTGTAGTTTTACTCCTTTTTGGTGGTAAAAAATTACCTGAATTAGCAAAAGGTTTAGGTAAAGGCATTAAAGAATTTAAAAAAGCAAAGCAAGATGTTACTGAAGAAATTAATAAGGTAACAGAAAATCAAGATTAGGAAGTATTATGTCTGGACATAGTAAATGGTCAACTATTAAGCGAAAAAAAGGGGCTGCAGATGCTAAAAGGGGAGTCATTTTTACTCGTTTATCAAAAGATATTAGTTTAGCAGCAAGACAAGGAGGAGGTGATATTGATATGAATCCTTCTCTTAGATTAGCTGTTAAAAAAGCAAAAGCAGCAAATATGCCTTCTGCGAATATTGAAAGAGCTATTAAAAAGGGTACTGGAGACTTACCAGGCGTAAAATTTGAAGATTTTGAATATGAGGGTTATGGTCCCCATTCAGTTGCAATTTTAATAGAAATTATGACTGATAATAAAAATAGAACTTTACCTGAAATTAGAAGTATTATGACAAAAAATGGTGGTAATCTTGGAGAATCAGGATGTGTTAATTGGATGTTTGAGAGAAAAGGTATTGTATCTGTAAAATCATCTGAAATAACAGAAGATAGTTTGATGAATATTTTGGATGATGTTGATATAGAGGATATCAATATAGATGATGATTTTTATGAAATAATAACTAAGCCAGAAGATTTTCAAGAGATTAATTCTTTATTTGAAAAAAATGGAATTCAATTTGAAGGTGAAGTGTCTTTAGTCCCCCAAAGTTTGATTCAATTATCTCTTGATGAAGCTGATAAAGTGGTAAAACTTTTAGAATTAATTGAAAATCATGATGATGTTCAAAAAGTGCATACTAATTTTGAAGTTGTATAATAATGACTATATTGGGTATTGATCCAGGTTTAACTAAAACAGGTTTTGGATTAATATCTATAAATAAGGATATTCCTAAAATTATTGACTTTGGAATTATTCAGCCTAATAAAAATGATACTTTATCGAAACGACTACATACAATATATATTGATATGGAAGAACTAATAGCAACTTTCTCTCCAACAGTGCTATCAATTGAAGATGTATTTTATGGTAAAAATGTAAAATCAGCTTTATTATTAGGCCAGGCAAGGGGTGTTGCTATGCTTTGTGCAGCTAAGAATAATATCCCCGTTTTTGAGTATTCAGCAAAAAAAGTTAAACAGTCTGTTACAGGAAATGGTAATGCTGATAAAGTACAATTACAATATATGATTAAGCAAATTTTTAATTTGAAGAATCTTCCAAAACCTTTAGATGCTTCAGATGCAGTTGGTATAGCTTTATGTCATTTTAATCAAGTGAAAATTAAAGAATTATGATTGAATATTTATCTGGGATATTATCTGATAAAAACCCTAGCTACTCCATTGTTGATGTTAATGGTATAGGCTACAAAGTTAATTGTTCTACTAGTTGTTATGATGTATTACCAAAAATAAAATCACCTATTACTTTTTTAATTTATTTTCATATTAATGATAATAGTCAGGAATTATATGGCTTTATAAATGAAGAAGAAAGATCTTTATTTAAAATGCTTATCGGTGTATCTGGAATAGGTCCAAAAACTGCAATTAATATGTTATCAACAGTTCCTCCAAATGAGTTTAAAAATAGGCTTATTGCAGGAGAAGTTAAAATGTTAACATCTTTGCCTGGGATTGGACCAAAAACAGCAAGGCGTATTATTGTAGAACTTAAAGATGAATTTGGTAAATTTGATAAAGATGCCCTTCCTATTGAAGATAGTAGCTTGGATAATGATGCTTATTCTGCATTAAAAAATCTTGGTTTTTCACCAAAGCTTATTAGAGATGCTATTAAAGATGTATTAGAAAAAGAAAGTGATTTAGATACTGAAAGTATTATTAAAAAAACATTGCAATTATTAAGGTAGTATTGTAGTTATGAAACATAAGAAAACATCCCTTTATGAAAAACATATTGAATTAGATGCTAAAGTCATCCCTTTTGCAGGATATTTAATGCCAGTGAATTATAAGGAAGGTATTTCTTTTGAATATAATTCTGTAAGGAATGATGTTGGAATGTTTGATGTTTCACATATGGGAAAGATAATTGTTTCAGGTCAAAAATCAGAAGATTTTTTAAACTATATTACCGCTAATAATATTGTCAAAATTAAGAATAATTGTGCTCAATATAATATGTTTTGTAATCATGAAGGTGGCGTTATAGATGATATTATTGTTTATAAGAAAAATCAAAATTCCTTCTTTATTATTGTTAACGCTTCCAATATTGATAAAGATTATAAGTGGATGATTGAAAATAATGATTTTGATGTCGAAATAGAAAATTGCTCAGAGAAAACTTCTATTTTAGCTATCCAGGGTCCAAATAGTAGAAATATTATTTTAAAATCATTAGATATTAATCTTGATAATTTGAAATTTTATACATTCTCTAATTATAATTTATTTAATGAGGATATTATAATTAGTAGAACTGGGTATACAGGAGAACTAGGTTATGAAATTATTTCTAGTAATTCTGTTGTAGAGCGTATTTGGTCTAGATTTATTAATAATAAAGTTGCCCCTTGTGGTTTAGGAGTAAGAGATATTTTAAGAATAGAGATGAAGTATTGTCTATATGGCAATGATTTATTAGATAGTATTAACCCTATACAGTCTGGTTTGAATTGGGTTACAGATGTATCAAAAAAAGATTTTATAGGTAAAATGAAAATTGAATCAGAAATTAAAAATCCAAAAAAAAGATTGATATGTTTTCGTATGATAGATAGAGCTATTCCTAGAAGCTCTTATAAAGTGTATGTAGATAATCAGCTAGCTGGATATGTTTCTAGTGGAGCTTTTTCAATAGGGCTAAATAAAGGCATAGGAATGGCATTCTTAGATTATTCATTTATTAAACAAAAAACTATTTTTATTGAGATTAGAAATAAGTTTTTTGAGGCTGAAATTATAAAACCTCCATTTATAAAGAATTTTTCTTTACATTCATAAGTATGAAAATATCTAAAAAAGAAATATTTGGATTAATTTTATTACTTTTTTCTTTATTGTCTTTTATTACTATTATAGGTTATGATCCTTCAGAACAGCCAGGTGGATTGGCTGATAATAAGACTATTAATACTACTCTAGGTGGTTATTTTGGAGTATTTATTCCTTATTTTTATCATTTTTTATTGGGGTATGCATCTATTTCAATTCCTATTATTACATCTATTTTAGGTGCTATTTTATTTACAAATAAAAAAGTAAGTGATTTTTATAAAGTCATTCTATATATATCCTTAAGCGCCATTTGGACTTCTACTTTTTTAGTATATTTATCTTTTGATAATTCGTTGAATTTAATAGGACATGCATTAAATAGATTTATAGGTGATATTTTTGGTAGAGTTGGATTTGTTTTAATTCTATATACATGCTTGATTTTATTATTAGCAGTTATATTTAATTTTTCCATATATAATTCATTAAATAGAATATATAGTTTTTTAAAAAATAAATTACAGTTTTTATATGTAAGAATATTTGACTCATATTCTCATTTTTTAGATAAGAAGAAAAATAATAATATCATTATTAATGATGCATCAGATGAAAATTATGAATCTTCTATTAATGATAAAGATAATCAAAAAGTAAAAGATTTAGATGATATTGAAGATACAGATGAAAAAGAGTTTGAAATTCAAAATGATAATTCTGATACCATTACTGTTAGTGCTGATCAAAATAAAAAAGCTGAAACTGAGTCTGTAATTGAAGAAAATGATAAGAGTGATGATTTAAATCTTATAATCGAAGATGAAGATGAGATTATAGAGGGAGATATGAACGAAGAGATTAAAAGGCAAAATAAATATTTGCAGTATAAATTGCCTGATATTGATTTTCTAGATGATCCTATAGATATTAAAGTGCATAATGAAGATGAATTAAAACAAAAAGCAGATCAAGTCTCATATGCTCTTAATTCATTTGGAGTTTCAGGTAAGGTCGTTAAAATTTCTCCAGGACCAGTAATCACTTTATTTGAAATTGAACCAGCTGAAGGGGTAAGAGTTAATAAATTTACAAATTTATCTGAAGATTTATCTCGGATTATGGGTGGAAAGCGAGTGAGAATTATTGCTCCTATCCCAGGATCTAAATCTGTTGGGATTGAATTGCCTAATGAATCACCATCTATCGTTTATATGAAAAGTATTCTTAATTCTAAGAGGTATATAGAGAATAAATCAAAATTAAAAATTGCATTAGGTAAGACAACAACAGGAGATGCTTTTTTCTTTGAATTAAATAAGATGCCACATTTACTTGTTGCGGGTGCTACAGGTGCTGGTAAATCTGTATGCATTAATACTATAATTGTATCAATATTGTATAATGCGAAACCAGATGAGGTGAAGTTTATATTAATGGATCCTAAGAAAGTTGAATTAACAACTTATAAATCCTTAGTGGGATATCATCTTATTACAGCTAAGCATTTAGATGAATATGTTATGACTACAGCTGAAAATTCAGTTAGTATTTTGAGCTCTGCAATCACAGAAATGGAAAGAAGATTTCAGGTTTTTTCTGATGTTAGAGTTAGAAACTTAGATGAGTATAATAAGAAAAAATCTTTAGATTCTTCATTGGAAAACATTCCTTATTTAGTTGTGGTTATTGATGAGTTAGCAGATTTAATGATGACATCTGGAAGAGCAATTGAGGAACCTATTACACGATTAGCTCAGAAGGCAAGAGCTGTTGGCCTTCATCTTATAGTTGCAACACAAAGACCCTCGGTTGATGTTATAACAGGTTTAATTAAATCTAATTTCCCTGCTAGAATATCATTTCAAGTATCATCTAAAGTTGATTCTAGAACTATTATAGATCAGATGGGAGCTGAAAAATTATTAGGTAGAGGTGATATGCTATTCTTATTACCAGGTTCTGCATCTCCAATTAGAATTCATAATGCATTTATAACACTAGATGAAATTGAAAAAATTATGAGTCATATTTCAGCGCAACCTAAACCTGATGAAATTAAACTTCCTGAAATTAAAAAAATAGAGACTAATAATGAATTTGATGTTAGTGTAGAGCAAGATGAATATTTAAAAGATGCTGCAAAATTAGTTGTTGATTCACAACAAGCATCTGTTTCATTGCTTCAAAGACGGTTTAGAATTGGATATAGCCGAGCAGGAAGATTGATTGATGAATTAGAATCATTGGGTATTATTAGTGGTTATAGTGGTAGTAAAGCAAGAGACGTATTAGTTGATCATGCATATTTAAATGAAATTTTTGGTGAGTAAATTTTATCTAAGTATATACTTTTTTTTATATTCATTTATATTTGCATCTGAGTGTATTGATACCTGGTATCAATCTAATATAGATAAGTTAGATAATAACTTTATATTTATACAGGCATCTACATATCCCCTTATGAATAAAAAAAACATTGATAGTTTAACAGTATATGTAGATAAAGAAAAAAATAAAGTTAAGATTGATTTATCAAATGAAGTTTTTTTATTTGATCAATATAAGAGTGCAAGATTAATTAAAAATTTAAAACAGCTTTATATAGATAGTCCTGATAGTTCGATGTTTATTCTTCTATCATCAATTTTCAATCTCCAAAATATTAAACCTGCAAAAAGGTCAAAATTTGAGTATGTATTGAATTTAGATTCTAACTTTAATAAAACAAGGTTGTTCTTTTCAGATGATTGCTTAGAACTAGAATCAATACGCATATCTATAGATAAGGCTAATATTATTATTAAAAATATTCACTTTAGTATTAATGATTCTTTATTTAGAAAGGATGTATTTGAAATTAAAGGTGATTACACTACATATGATTTAAGGAGATGAAGACATATTTATCATATAAACACTTTTTTAATTTGAAATTTATTTCAAGTATTTTTATTAGTATAGTTTTTTCTTTCTATGCATTTAATAGATTTGACCTAAATAGATTCATAGATATTTTATATGATATTAACTATCTATCTGTTTTATTGGCAGTAGCACTCTTGATTTTTGTAGTTTATATTAGAGCTTTAAGATGGAAATTACTTTTTAGTGACCAGAGTATATCTGTGAAAAAATTATTTGAATCTCAGATGGTAGGGTACTTTGGAAATAACATTTTACCTTTAAGGTTAGGTGAAGGATTGCGTTGTTTTTTCTTGTCAAAACGTTCAGAAACAGGATTTCCATATATATTTGGTACTGTGATTTTAGAAAGATTCCTTGATATGCTAGGCCTTGTTTTATTAGGTTCTATACTCTTTTTTGTTGAATTTGATTTTATTGATGTTTATGATAATACATATTTTATATATCTAATATTTATTATTGTAATTGTGATGCTATCGGTTTCATTCTATTTTAATTCTGCTTTAAAAAACTATAGTTCATATAATAGATTAGTTAATGTAATTAATGATATTATAAAAGGGTTCCAATCTTTATCGTCTAAAAATATTTTTTCCATTTTATTATATACTCTATTGATATGGTCTTTGTATGTAGTAGAGGTTTATTTAATTCAAAACTCTATGTCTTTAGATTTATCGCTTTTAGATTGTATTTTAATCTTATTTATTAGTTCATTAGCTTTGTCAATCCCATCTGCACCTGCTAATATTGGGACTTTTGAAGCTGGGGTTATTTATGGGATGGGACTTATAGGTGTATTTGCTCTTGAAATTGAATTTGCAATTATATTACATGCTGTGACATTCTTCCCTTATACTATTTTAGGTGGAATTTTATTTATGTTTTATAATTATGAACTATTTAATAATAATGATAAATAGTTTAAATTTTATTAATGAATAAAAATAATAAAATATTAGTTACTGGTTGTGCGGGATTTATAGGCTTCCATTTAGTCAATAAATTATGTTCGCAAGGTTACACTGTAATTGGGATTGATAATATCAATGATTATTATGATGTTGACTTAAAAAAAAGTCGTTTAAATGAATTAAATCCTCATGTGAAATCTGGACAATTCATTTTTTATAAGGAAGATATTGTAAATCTTGAAAAAATAGAAAAATTATTTAAAATAGATGGTATTAATTATGTTATTCATTTGGCTGCACAAGCAGGAGTAAGATATTCATTGGAAAATCCACATGCATATATTCAATCTAATGTAGTTGGATTTATGAATATTCTTGAGTGCTGTAGGCATAATAAAATAAATAACTTAATATATGCTTCATCTAGTTCTGTATATGGAGGTAATAAAAAAATTCCATTTTCTGAGGATGATAGAGTTGATTCACCTATTTCAATTTATGCTGCAACTAAAAAATCAAATGAATTGATGGCGTATACTTACTCTCATTTATATAACATTAATACGATTGGATTACGTTTTTTTACAGTTTATGGACCATGGGGAAGACCTGATATGTCCCCTCATATTTTCACAGCTAGTATTTTGAATAATGAAAAAATAAAATTATTTAATAATGGGGAGCATACTAGAAGTTTTACATATATTGATGATATTATTGAAAGTATATATAGATTAATAGATAGTGATGAACTTCAATTAAAAAAATATTTACTTTTAAATATTGGAGGAGGAGATTCTATTCAATTGATGGATTATATTAAGTTGATTGAAAAGTCTTTATCTAAACAAGCAAAGTATGATTTTTTACCTAGATGCTATGCTGAAATGGAAAAAACTTCTGCCTCTACGAATCAACTTTTTGATTTAACAGGTTATGCTCCTAAAATAAAAATCAAAGAAGGAATTCCTAGATTTGTAAAATGGTATTTAGAATATTATAATATGTATTAATGTTTTTTATAATCAATTTTATAATAATTTGTATATTATAGGGTAAATATATAAGGTCTATCTTATTAAGTTTATTGATTTAAATAAGCAGTATGAAATAATTAAAAAAGGGGTTAATGATGATATAGCTTCTATTTTAAATAAAGGTGATTTTATACTGGGAAAAAAAGTTTTTGAGCTAGAAGAGAGATTATCAAAGTATGTTGGTGTAAAAGAATGTGTGACTTGTGCATCTGGTACAGATGCTTTATTGATTCCCTTGATGGCTCATAAAATTGGTCCAGGAGATGCTGTTTTTACAACAAATTTTTCTTTTTTTGCTACTACAGAGGTTATATCTCACTTAGGTGCTACACCTGTATTTGTTGATGTTAATTATAGAGACTATAATATAGATTGTGATTTATTAGAAAAATCCATTCAAAACGTTATAAATCAAAAAAAATTGAACCCTAGAGCAATTATAGCTGTTGATTTATTTGGGCAACTTGCAAATTATAAGAAAATTCAAAGTATAGCAAAAAAATATAATCTTTTTTTAATTGAAGATGCAGCGCAATCATTTGGAGCAAGTTATAAAAATAAAAAATCATGTTCGTTTGGCAATGTGTCTGCAACTTCTTTTTACCCTGCAAAACCTTTTGGTTGCTATGGTGATGGTGGTGCTATCTTTACGAATGATACAGATAAGGCCGAAATATACAGATCAATAAGAGTACATGGACAGGGAAAGAGTAAGTATGACAATGTTAGAATCGGACTAAATAGCAGACTTGATACCATTCAGGCAGCAGTATTATTAAATAAGCTGAATATTTTTGATCAAGAGTTGACCTTAAGAAATAAAATTGCACAATATTATAATGATAATTTAAAGGATTATGTCCAAACTCCTTATATTAAGAAAAACCATGTATCCTCATGGGCCCAATATTCTATTCTTATAAATAATACTATCGAAAGAGAAGAGATAATTAAATCATTAGATAAAGCTGATATCCCAACAGCTATTTTTTATAAAAAACCATTTAATAGTTTAGAACTTTATAAGAGCATATCTAATGCTGATTATCCTATATCAAATAAATTAAGTGAAAGAATTTTAAGCTTACCTATGCATCCATATTTAACAATAGAGGAAATGGATAAAGTTATATCGGTAATAAAAGGATATTATAATGATTGATTATCATAACCATGTATTACCAAATGTTGATGATGGTCCTGATTCAATTGATGTTTCATTGAATATGCTTAGAAAAGCTCAGAGACAAGGGATTACCGATGTTGTTAATACGGTTCATTTTCAACATCCTAAAATGTATGATAAGAACGTAGATTATGATTATCTTGTAGAGCAAATAAATAAATTGCAAAAAGTGTTAAATGAAAATAATATAAATGTAAAATTACATCTTTCATCTGAGGTTTTTTATCTTCCAAATCTTATTGAAGTTTCAAAAAACCCATTAAATACCATTGGTAATGGAAAATATATGTTAATTGAATTTCTTCCGGGTATTTTCCCTACAGGCTATGATGATCAATTTTATAAATTGCAATTAGAAGGAATTACTCCAATTGTTGCGCATCCAGAGAGATATAAATTTATTAAAGAAGATATTGATATTTTAAAAGATTGGAATAGTAAAGGATATATAGTACAAGTTGGAGCTGGCAGTATAAGAGGACATTTTGGTGATAAAATAAAGACTATTTCGATTGAAATGATAAAAAAAGGCTATGTGCACCTTATAGGATCAGATGCTCATAATGATAAAAGAAGGAACTTTTGTTTAAAAAAAACGTATGATTTTTTAGAAAAAAATATATCTTGTGAAATAGTTGATATATTTAAAACTAATTCACAAAGAGTACTAGCTGGAGAAGATATGAAGTCTAGCAAAGGTAGTATTGATTTATTGAATACTAATAATAATTTTATAAATAGAATAAAGAGGAGATTTAAGTTTTTAAATTAAGAAATATGAAAAAAAATATTATTATAATCTTTTTAGTTATTATTCAATCCTTTATTTTCCCCTTTTCAATCAAATCTCAACCTGAAATGTTATCAAGTGAGGAATTTGTTACAGGTCAAGATGGAGTTTTGCGTATGTCTGTAAATGTTATAGGCCATGTTAAACAACCAGGTACTTATATTGTTTATGATGGTATTGATTTAATGACTATGATATCTTTGGCTGGAGGGTATCTACCTGGAACTGATTTAAAAAGAATAATTATTAGAAGTTCTGATGGTTCAAATAAACAAATTAATTTAAAGGATATAATGTTTAATAATAAAGATATTCTATATGAATTGAAACCAAGAGATACTATTTATATTAAGCAAAAACTGTTTTCTAAACTTATCACCTCATCAAATTTGCCTACAATTTTTCTTAGTATTTTAAATATTGCATTAACATTAGAAAGAACAAGCTAAAGCTTAAGTAATTATGAATGACTTTAATGAAAATTCAAAATCCTTTAAGAATACTGATAGTTCCTTTGACTATTCTCTAAAAGAATTATATTATATATTAAAGAATCATGCTTTTGCTATGCTTGTAACGTTTTTCATAGTTATATCTATAGTAATATACTATACCCTCACTGTTAAACCTGTTTATGAATCATCTAGTACTGTTATGGTTCGTCAGGATCAAAAATCTATGTCAATTTTTTCTATGTTAGATATGGGATTAACAAAAGATAGGAATTATATTGAAAATGAGATAGAGGTATTAAAATCAAGTACAACTTTAGATGTTGTTGTTAATAGGCTATTTGAAAGTAAGTATAAAAATGACTTATTTTTATTTGGAACTAAAAAGTATGAACCATCATGGATTAGAGCATTTTTAACTTTTGGTATTGATTCTTTTGCAAGTGATTTTGAACTTGGAGAAGAATTAAATGATTCTTTAAAAATTATTTTTTCAGATAGATTATTAAATTCTTTAGATGTTTTAAATAAACGTAATACAGATGCTATTAAAATTACTGTTAAAAGTAAAAGTCCTATTGAATCAAAATTAATTGCTAACGTTCTAATAGATGTTTATAGAGAACGAGATTTAAATTGGCTGACTGCAGAAATGGGACATTTGAAAAACTTTTTAAGTTCTCAGCTTAAACAAAAAGAAAAAGAATTAAATCAAATTGAAGAAAAATTAAAAAAGTTTCAAGAAGAAAAAAAAATATTTGGACTTGAAGATAATTCAAAATTGATTTTAGAGAATTTAACTGATATTGAATCACGTTATAATAATATTCTTGCAATGATTGATATTAATAGCCATAAAATCAAACATATAAATGATTTGTTAACTATAGATGAAAAAGAATTCAGCGAGAGTGTTACTAATACTATTAATGATAGATTATTTGCTTTGAAAAATGAGTTAGCACTATCTGAGGCTGAATTAGTTTCTTTAGAGACGCAATATGGGAAAAATCATGCTGCACTTGAATTATTAAATAATAAGATTGAGATTTTAAAATCTAATTTAAAAGATGAAACAAGGGTATTGATTTCTCAAGGAGTGGCTGTTGCAAATCCAATAGATTATAGACAAGGTTTGATGGATTCTGTTATTCACTTCAAAACTATAAAGGGAATTCTTGAATCTAAAGCTATTTCATATAAAAAATTAGTTGATTCTTATGATGCTAAATTATCTTCTTTACCAGAAAAAATGTTAGAATATGCTCGTTTAGAAAGGCAGAGAGTCATACAGGCCGAAACATTTTCTTTTATGAGCACAAAATTAGAAGAGGCTAGAATAGGAGAAGCTTCTAAACTTGGTAAAATTAGAATTATTGATCATGCTATAGTTGATTCAAAGCCTATCAGTCCTAATAAATTGATGAATCTAATTTCTGGTATCTTATTTGCAATTGCATGCTCTGTTGCTATCGCTTTTTTGATTGATTATTCTGATCAAACTATTAAATCTATAGAGTTAATAGAAAAAAAAGGAATACCTATTCTTTCTATGGTCCCAGATTTAACTAATCTTAATGTACATGGAAAATCAAGAAAAAATATTGAACAATTGAAAGCATATATAACTGATAATCAAATAGAAAGAAAATTAATAGCATACGAAGATCCTAAATCGCCTGTTTCAGAAGCCTATAGAAGTTTAAGAACAAGCTTATTATATACATCAAATAAAGATATGAAAGGTCAATGTGTATTGCTTAGTAGTTGTGGTCCAGGTGAAGGTAAAACAACAACAGTAGCTAATTTAGCTGTAACATATTCAACTTTAGGTAAAAAAGTTTTGCTTATTGATTCTGACTTAAGAAAGCCTGTAAATCATAAAGTATTTAAGGTAAGTAGAAGTCCCGGATTTTCATCTTATTTAAGTGGACAAAAGAATGATATTGAAGAAATAATTAATAAGACATATGTTGATAATTTAGATATCTTATCTGCAGGAATAACCCCTCCTAATCCTTCTGAATTATTAGAATCAGATACTCTAGGTGAGTTAATGCATACTTTGAAACAAAAGTATGATATTATTTTGATTGATACGCCTCCGTTAATTGCTGTTGCTGATGCATATATTTTAATGAAATATATTGATAAATTTGTTTTAATAGTAAGGGCAGGTGTTACTGAAAAAGGTGCCTTCGAAAGAGTCTGTTCTGAATTACAGTATGGAAATTTTCCTATTACTGGTGTTGTTATGAATGCAATGACTGAAGAGCATCATAGCTATGGAGCTGGTTATTACTATAATTATTCTAACTATTATTATAGTGATAATGATTCTTAATTTTTGAATTATTTTTTAATAAAATAAATCATGAAATATAAAAAAATTCTTATTACTTATTTATTAAAAATAATAAATAATCCAAAATTAATAATTGTAGCACTTATAGCTAATAAATACTTTTATTGGTTAAATGATGAAAAGTTTTTAAAAGTATTATATTATTTAAGGACGAATAAAAGGTTAAATCTTGATAATCCTACATCATTCAATGAAAAAATTCAATGGTTAAAAATTAATGATAGACAAAAATTATATATTACTTTGGCAGATAAATTTAAGGTAAGAGAGTATATATCTGATAAAGTTGGAGAAAAATATCTCATACCATTAATTGATAACTATTATAATGTAAATGAAATTGATTTTAATAAGCTGCCTAATAGTTTTGTTCTCAAAACAACACATGATTCCGGTGGGGTTATAATTTGTAATAATAAAACTAAATTCAATCGATATAAAGCAAAAAAAAAGTTATCTAAATTATTAAATAATAATTTTTTTTATAAAGGTAGAGAATGGCCGTATAAAAATATAAAACCTAGAATCATTTGTGAAGAGCTTTTAAAAGATGAATCAGATCTTCAATTAAAAGACTATAAAATATTTTGTTTTAATGGAGAGCCTAAGTATATACAAGTCGATATTGATAGGTTTACTAATCATAGAAGAAATATATATAATCTTGATTGGGATTACATTGATTTTGAAATTTGCTATCCAACTGATCCACAATATAAAATTCCTAGGCCTGAGTGTCTAGATGAGATGTTGTTATTATCAAAAAAATTGTCTGAGAGCTTAAAGCATTTGAGAGTAGATTTATATATCAGTTCCAATAAAATTTATGTTGGTGAGTTGACACTCTATCATGGATCAGGCTTTGAAAAATTTAATCCAGAAGAGTATGGGAATATTTTTGGTAATTTATTAAAAATAAATATTGATAAACATAATTAATCTATTGGCATGAAAATAGCATTTTTAGGGGATATAGGTTTAATTGGAGAGTATAGTCTTTCAAATGGTGCATATGAAAGAATTATTAATATTGGTAATTTTTTAAAGGATTTTGATTATGTTGTTGCTAATTTAGAAACCCCACTTACTAAAGTTAATCATAGCAAAAAATGTAAATCTATGCACTTAAAATCAAATCCTGTTAATACAAAGATATTAAATTTATTAAATATTAATGCAGTTACATTAGCTAATAATCATATATTTGATTATGGCACCAAAGGATTAGATGAGACAATTAAGCACTTAGATATAAATGGAATTGATTATTTTGGTGTTAATAACAAATCAATACATCTTGATTATGATGGAAACAAAATCCATTTTAGCGGTTATTGTTGCTATAGTACAAATGGTAGTCAGTATTTAAATAATAAAATTGGTATTCATCCTTTAAAATTTTCAAAAATAAATGAACAATTAAAAATTGACAAAGAAAAAAAATATTTATCTGTTCTTAGTTTGCACTGGGGAGATGAGCATACAAATTTTCCTAATCCTGACCAGATAAATTTTGTTAGTAAAATATCTGAAAATGCTAATTTTTTGATTCATGGTCATCATACTCATAATATACAAGGAGTACAAAAAATTAAAAATAATTTAGTTGCCTACAGTTTAGGAAATTTTTGTTTTGATGATTGTATTTCTCCATTTGTAAAAAACTTTGTTGTAAAGAAGAATGATGAAAACAGAAAATCTTTTATTTTATCTGTAGAAATACTTGATAATAAAATAACAAAATATGATACTATTGGAATTTATGATGACAAAGATATGGGAATAATTACTAAAAATATTAATAATGAATTAAATTATATTTCTAACAATATATATAATTATAAACAAAAAAAATATATGCAATTACGCTATAATCAAATACAAACAAATAGAAGAGAAAAATTTTCTAAAAGAGATTTGAGGTGGTTTTTATCTAAGCTAAATTATTATTCAATAGGTTCAAAAGTTATTTTGATTCTAAATAAAATAAGATATTATTTTGCAATAAAAAAGAATATTAAATGATTTGAAAAAAAAAATAGTTTATATCGGAAAATTTCTGTTTCCGGATGGTAATGCAGAAGGTAAGTTAGTATATTCTAATGGAAGAATATTAAGTGAATTGGGTTATGACTTAGTTTTTATTGGTGTTAATGAACAAAAAATAAATTTCAGCAAATCTAAGGTCATGATTGATAACTTTGAAAGTTATTCTATTCCATTACATAATTCATTGCTTAAAATTTCGAACTATATTAAGATAAATAAAGAAATAATTAATTTTTTAAAGTCAGATCATTCATGCATAGCAGCAGTTATATCTTATGGAACGCCAACATTTTCTTTCTTCATCTTTCAGCTAGCTAAGTTTTGCAAAGCATATAAGATTCCATTCATTGCTAATGTAGTTGATATGTCGGCAACCTCACATGGGACTAAACTAGAAAGAATAGCTAAGTTTCTAGATAGATATTTTTTGAGAAAAGTTATTTTACATAAAGCTGATGGAGTTATTTCTATCAGTAATTATATTAAAAATTATTTTTCTAAAAATATTGATAACATTATTGTTCTTCCTCCATTAGTATCGAATCTATATAATATTAAACATGTTGCCAGAGATAAGAATCAGAGAATTAAATTAGTCTATGCAGGGATTCCATTTCCTATAGATGGGAGAAAGGTTGATATTGAAGCATATAAGGATAGATTAGATATTACCATTGAACTTTTATCTGAAGTTTATAAAAGTAATAATAATTTTGAGTTTGATATTTATGGTTTGAGCAAAGAACAATATTTATCTGTTGTAGGAAAGCACAAACACTTAATTAATGATTCAAAAAATTATATTAATTTTTTTGGTAAGGTTAACCAAAAAGAAATAATTAAAGAGGTTTCTCTTGCAGACTTTACAATAAATCTAAGAGATGTTAATGAAATGACAACTGCAGGGTTTTCTACAAAATTCGTTGAAAGCATTAGCTGTGGTACACCAATGATTACTACTGATACAAGTGATTTAAATGATTATTTAGAAGAAGGTAAGAATGGATTTTTTATTGATATTAATAATAGAAATAAAGCATTAATTGATTTAAATGAAATATTATCTATAAGTAAACATGATGTAGATATAATGAAAAAATATTGTTTAAATTCCAAATTATTTCATTATACTAATTATATTAATAAAATGTCGTTATTTATAGAAAAGGTAATTAAAGGTTAATATGAAATTTGATATTCCAATATGTATTTTTTTCTTCAATAGACCAGATACTACCATTAGAGTATTAAAGCAAGTATCTAAAATTAAACCAGAAAAATTATATCTTCTATGTGATGGAGGACGGAATAATCAAGAAAGTGAAGACGTTAATAATTGTAGAAAATCAGTAGAAAGTGCAATTGATTGGGAATGTGAAGTTATTAAAAAATACTCTAATAAAAACATTGGTGTATATGGAAACATAGGTAAAGGTGCACAATGGGTATTTTCTAAAGAAGATTGTGCAATTTTCCTTGAAGATGATAATTTGCCTGAGAATACTTTTTTTTATTATTGCAAGGAGATGCTTGAAAAATATCAGTATGAAGATAAAGTTTTATGGGTTTGTGGGACTAACTATTTAGAAAAATATAAACCTAAGGATGGCAGTAGCTATGTGTTTACTAAACATTTAATGCCGTGTGGATGGGCCTCCTGGTCAAATAAATTTAATAAATATTATGATATTAATTTAGATCTAGCTAGAGATAAAAAGTCTATGAGTGAATTAAAAAATCAATATTTAAACAAGTCATTATTTTATCAACAGAGATATAATTTTTATTCTACAATATACAAAATTGATAGTGACCCAACTAAATCATCATGGGATCATCAAATGTCATTTTCTATAAGACATCATGGCTTATATGGAATTAGTCCTTCGGTTAATTTAATTAGCAATATAGGTGTAGATGAACGTTCAACTCACGGTGGAAATTCATTAAATAAAGTGATGACTAGAAGATTTTGTGGTATTAAGTCATCTGATATTGATTTCCCTTTAGTGCATCCATCTAAGATAACAATTGATTTAGAATATGAAAAAAAAGTGGCAAGAATAATATTAATGCCATTATTAAATAGAATTATAATTTTTTGTATTAGAATTATAAAGCCACTTTTTGGTATCAAAAAATATGAAAGCGTATATGATAAGTTTAAAAAATGATATTTAAAGAAAATTAATGAAATCTATTCCTATAATTAATAAAGTTTTTTTCTTATTTATATTAGTTGCCATTTTATATAATTCAAGTTCTGTTTTAATTACAGTTAATAGTAATTCAGGTATATCATTATTGATTCCTGCAATAATTATAGTTTTACTTATAAATAGTTCAAATAAGAAATTGCCAACTATAAAGGGAATGAATTCAACTACTTTTTATTGTATTTTTGTAATAATTGGATTGTTCACTTTTTTTTATAATTTCGATTCAACTGTATTAAGTCCATATATTAGATTTTTCTTAATAATTACTCTTAGTTTACTTTTATCAAATATTTATTCATTTGAAAACTTTGTAATATATTATCTAAGAATAATTTTAATCATTTCCATTTTCTCTTTGATTGGATACTCCCTAGTAAATTTTTTAAATTTTGGGTCATTTTTACCTATAATAACGAATATTAATAATATTGATTATTATAATGGTTATTTATTTTATATCCTTCATCATGCTCCAGAAAGGAATATAGGGATTTTCTGGGAGCCTGGTATATTTGCTAGTTTTTTGATTATTGCTTTAATTTTCGAGGTATCTATGAAGGAAAAAATTAATAAAGTTCATTTTTTCATTTTTTCATTTACCATCTTGACTACATTATCAACTTCTGGAATATTTCTATTGCCATTTATATTAATTCTATTGATAAATAAAAGAAATCAAACTCGGATTAGTTTATTATTTAATATTTTTTTATTACTTTTTTTTATATTAGTTCAGTTTAGATTAGAAGAAATACTTCAAATATTAAATAATATTAATCCTGATTTGTTTGGGAAAGTTTTATATAAGTCTAAATCAGTTATGACAAGATTAAATGGTCCTCTTGTTGATTTAGCAATTTTCAGTCAGAGCCCTATTTATGGTGTTGGTTATTCAGAATATTATAATATTTGGAGAAGCCTAACTTATAGATCTGATGTTCTTTCTCAGACATCAACAATTACTTATTTTCTAGCAGTATTTGGATTTATGGGTATTTTTTATGTAATTGGATGGATTAAAGGAATATTAAATATTCAGAAGGCAACATTGTTAGGAAAGTTAACGATATTATCTATTTTTATTATTATTTTGACGAAAGAACCTCATCAAAATAATGTGTTAATGTATTTGATGCTCTTCTATTTCTTGAAAAATAAGAGTGTAGCCTAATTTATTTATGATTAATATGTTTAAATCTTTGATCCATGATGAAAATAATTCAGATATTTTCATGAATATATCTATTTCTTTAGTGGTTAAGGGCATTGCATTGTTTGTGAATATTTTAATGCTACCATATATGCTGATTTTTTTTCATGAAAAAGAAATTGCAGGAATTTGGTTTACATTCATGTCTATAACTTCATGGGTATTAATGTTTGATTTAGGCATAGGTAGTGGATTAAGAAATTATTTGACATCCGCATTTGCTTTAAACAACCAAGAGAAAATAAAGAGATATATTACTTCATCATATTATTTAGTTGGCTTTATTTCTTTGTTTTTATACATTATATTAAGATTAATTAATGGCCTTGTCGATTGGAATAGTATGTTAAGTATAGATTCATCTATTATTGGGGCCGATATACTTACCCAATCAATTCATTATATAATTATTTCAATATCAGTACATATTTTTTTAAAATTAGTTGTTTCTATTTTCAACTCATTGCAAAAAACAGCCCTATCTAGTATTTTAGTTTTGTGCTCTAATATTTTGTTTCTTTTTGTTTTGGTGTATAGCAATAATAATGAAGATGCAATAAATTTTATCAATCTCTCATATTATTATATTTTTACAATTAATTTACCCATGTTCATCGCAACAATAGTGCTATTTTCAAGTAAACTTAGTTATGCTATTCCTAATATAATTCATTTTAGTTATAAAGATGCTGTAGATATTATTAAGCTTGGTGGGATGTTCTTTTGGATTCAGCTAACCTTTATGTTCATCGCATCAACAAATGAAGTTGTAATTATATGGTTGTTCAATCCAGAATATGTAGTTGAATATCAAGTATATAATAGATTTTTCTATGCTTTTGTTATGCTCTTTTCATTAATATCTAGTCCTGTTTGGTCAGCGACAACAAAAGCTTTTTCTCAAAAAAAGTTTGAATGGATTAGATCTGTTTATAAAAATCTAATATTTTTTTCGTTAATATTTATGGCAATCTGTTTTTTATTTATTATGCCATTTCAAAGTATAGTTGATGTTTGGCTAGGTTCTAATAGTATAGAAATAAATTATTTTACTGCCTTTATATTTGTTGTTTTTTGTAGTGTTGTAATATTCAATTTTTGTATTACAAGTATCGCTAATGGCCTAGGTGAATTAAAATATCAGTTATTTGGCTATTCAATTGGAGTATTATTAAAGTTTCCCTTGTGTTACTTAATATCAAAAATATATGTTGATTTAGATTGGATATTAGTAATATATGTTAATATTATTATATTAACTCCTTACATTATATGGCAGGCAGTTGCATTAAATTTTAAACTAAAAAATAATAATAAAGAGAGCTATGTTTAAAAATAAAAAATTATTAATTACTGGAGGTACTGGTTCATTTGGTAATGCTGTTTTAAATAGATTTATTGATTCAGAATTTGATGAAATAAGAATATTTTCCAGAGATGAGAAGAAACAGGATGATATGAGACATGAATTATCAAACCCAAAAGTTAAGTTTTATATTGGCGATGTGAGAGATAGATTAAGTGTAGATAATGCAATGGAGGGAGTTGATTTTGTATTTCATGCTGCTGCACTTAAACAAGTTCCATCTTGCGAATTTTTTCCAGTTGAAGCTGTGAAAACTAATGTGCTAGGTACAAATAATGTTTTGGATTCTGCAATAATTAATAATGTTAAGAAAGTTGTTGTGCTAAGCACAGATAAGGCATGCTATCCTATTAATGCTATGGGAATTAGTAAAGCAATGATGGAGAAAGTTGCCATATCTAAAGGAAGAGCTCTAGGTAAAAATGCAACTACAACTATTTGTTGTACAAGATATGGTAATGTTATGGCCTCGAGAGGTTCTGTTATTCCATTATTTGTAAATCAGATTAAATCTAATCAGAGTATTACTATAACTGATCCTCAAATGACAAGATTTATGATGACACTTGATGATGCTATCGATTTAGTATTGTATGCATGGGAGAATGGTGAAAATGGAGATTTATTTGTCCAAAAATCACCTGCCTCTACAATTAGTTTATTAGCAGAAGTTTTAATGGATTTGTATGGCGCTAATGCTGATGTTTCAGTTATTGGTACCAGGCATGGTGAAAAGATTTTTGAGACATTAGTTACATCTGAAGAAATGGCTAAAAGTAAAAATTTGGATAAATATTATCAAATCCCATGTGATAGCAGAGATTTGAATTATGAGAAATTCATTTCTAAGGGTGATAAGTTAGTAAATAGTGTGAACGATTATAATTCACACAATACACATCGTTTAAATAAGGAGGAACTGAGAAGGTTGTTATTAAAGCTAAGTTTCATAAAGGATGATGTAGGTAACTAATATGGTTAGAGTATTTAATGGTGAAATTTTTTTGGATCATAGAGGAGAGATTAAATCAATCAATAATTTTAACCTAGAAGAAATTAAAAGAATTTATTTTATTACCCATCCTGATGTATCTACTATTCGAGGATGGCATGGTCATAAACTTGAAAGAAAGTGGTTTTATTGCATTAAAGGAAGTTTTGTCCTTGGTTTAGTTATACCGGACAATTGGGATGACCCATCACCTAACTTGCCATCAGAAATTTATAAGTTACATGATAGCGAAAGTAAGGTTATTTGTGTTCCATGTGGATATGCTAATTGTTTAAAAGCAATCAAAAAGAATAGTATAATGTTAGTTATGTCAGATAAAACTCTTTCTGAAGCTGAACAGGATAGCTGGAGGTATAATAGTGATTTATGGGTTGATTGGAAGGTGTATAGTTGATAAAAGTTGGTATTACGGGTAGTACTGGTTTTATAGGTAGTCATCTTTATAATTATTTACGTTTAGATGATTCAATTGAATTAATAAATTTCAGAAAATGTTTTTTTGATGATGGTGCTAAACTAAAAAAGTTTATATCTAATTGTGATGTTCTTGTTCATTTAGCAGCTATAAATAGATGTCATGATGGCCAAACCTTATATGATGTAAATATTAATTTAATAAAAAAATTGTTAGACTCTATGGAAGGCTTATCATCAAAGCCATCAATATTATTTTCTTCATCTACTCAAGAAAAAAAAGATAATAGATATGGATTTTCCAAAAAAGATGGAAGGCTATTATTTGAAGATTGGTCGAAAAATAATAATTCCTCTTTTATTAATATGCAAATCCCTAATGTTTATGGTCCATTTTGTAAGCCTAATTACAACTCATTTATAGCAACTTTTTCTAATCAATTAATTAAAGGTGAAATGCCTAAAATAATTGAAGATAATAGAATTGATTTAATTTATGTTGGTTCATTATGTAAAATTATTTCAAATAAGATTAAATTATTAGATTCACGAAGAAAAAAAATTGAAAATGAATTGATTCCACCTGATTATTGTTCAAATGTATCAAAGGTTTTAGAAACTTTAGTCAAATTTAAAAAACTATACATAGATAAAGGTATTTTACCTTCATTACTAACCAGTAATGATATCAACTTATTTAATACTTTTAGAAGTTATATTAATCTAGATTCTTATTTTCCAGTAAAATTAAAAATCCATTCTGATAAAAGAGGTAGTTTTGTTGAAACTATTAAGTTAGAAATGGGTGGGCAAGTCTCTTTTTCAACAACAGTGCCTAACATCACGAGAGGAGACCATTTTCATACTAGAAAAATTGAAAGATTTATTGTTATTAAAGGCAAAGCTTTAATTCAATTAAGAAAAATAGGGGAAACAAAAATTTATGATTTTATATTAGATGGTGATATTCCATCATATATAGATATGCCAGTTTGGTATACACATAACATTAAAAATATTGGTAAGCAGGAACTAATCACAAAATTTTGGATAAATGAATTTTATGATCCACATGATCCTGATACCTTTTTTGAAAAAGTATAAGTCATTTATTTTATAAGGAAAATGAAATGAAAAAGATTAAATTGATGATAGTTGTAGGAACTAGGCCTGAGCTAATTAGATTATCTATGATAATAAAAAAAATTAATAATTCTGATGCTTACGAGTGCATTTTAGTACATACTGGCCAGAATTATGATTATGAATTGAATGAGATATTTTTCAAAGATCTGAAATTACCAAAACCTAAATATTTTTTAGATGCTGCAGGACCTAATGGGATAATCACTTTAGGTAAAATATTAATTTCAATTGACCCAATAATTGATAAAGAAAACCCCAATGCGTTTCTAATTTTAGGAGATACAAACTCATGTTTATGTGCCATTGCAGCAAAGAAAAAACAAGTCCCTGTTTTTCATTTTGAGGCTGGGAATAGATGCTTTGATGATAGAGTTCCAGAAGAAATAAATAGACGTATTGTAGATCATATTAGTGATATAAATTTAACATATAGTAGTATTTCAAGAGAGTATTTGCTTAGAGAAGGTATTAGCCCTGATAAAATTATTAAGTTGGGGTCTCCTATGTATGAAGTATTATCTAATAATAAGGATCAAATTGACAAATCAAATATACTTTCAAAATTAAAGTTATCTAAAGGTCGTTATTTTCTTGTTTCTTCACATAGAGAAGAAAATATTAATACAGCAAATTTCTTAAAATTGGTAAAGGTTCTTAATGGAATCGCTTTAAAATTTAATTATAGGATAATTTTTTCTACTCATCCGAGAACAAAAATGATGATTGAAAATGAAAATGTCATTTTAAATGATCTTATAGAATTACATAAACCATTTGGTTTTATTGATTACAATAAATTGCAAATTAATGCAAAATGTGTTTTATCTGATTCAGGGACAATTTCTGAAGAATCATCAATTGTTAATTTCCCTGCAATTAATATTAGAGATGCGCATGAAAGACCAGAAGCAATGGAAGAAGGTGCGGTAATTATGACTGGGTTGAATTTAGATAGAGTTTTGCAAGCACTATCAGTGATAGATGGTCAAAATATTAAAGAGAGTAAAAAAGTTAATATTGTTAAGGATTATGATGTTAACAATGTTTCTGATAAAGTTATTAGGGTTATAACAAGTTATATAGATTATGTAAATCGTACAATATATAGTAGGTAAATATGTATCCTTTTTCTGTATTAATGTCAATATATAAAGGAGATAATCCTTCATTTTTAGATAATTCCCTTAATAGTATTTTTAAGCAAACCTTACTTCCTAATGAGATTGTATTGATTAAAGATGGTATTTTAAACAAAAAATTAAATAGTGTTGTAGATAATTACGCTAGAGCTAATACTATTCCTTTTAAGATAATTGAAAATAAAAAAAATAGGGGCTTAGGCTATTCACTCAAAGTAGGAGTAGAGGCTAGTAGTAATGAAATTATCGCGAGAATGGATGCTGATGATATAAGTAGAGATTATAGATTTGAGCGACAATTAAAGCTAATGAGTTCTATGCCCAATATTGATGTATTGGGTTCAAATATAGATGAGTTTTCAGGAGATATTTCAAATATTATTTGTAAGCGTGTTGTACCAGAAAAAGATAATGCTATAAAATTATTCTTGAAGTATAGATCTCCATTTAATCATCCAACAGTAGTATTTAAAAAATCTAAAGTTTTAAAATCAGGAAACTATTCAGAATATTTTAGAAATATGCAAGATTATGATTTGTGGATTAGGATGGCTATAGATGGATGTATTTTCCATAATATTCAAGAAAGTTTACTCTTCTTTAGACAAAGCAAAAACCTATACAAAAGAAGATCGGGAATCAAATATATTAAATATGAGCTCAAATTAATTAATAATATGAAAAGAAATAAAGTAGTTAATGTGATTGAGTATTTCTTTCTATTATTATCAAGGCTTCCGATTCGAATCTTGCCTTCTTTAATTAGGGAGGTAATTTATAAAATTTTAATTAGAAAATGGATTTAAACCCTAACAAAATATTAATATTATTATTTTCAGGTTCTTTTTTATTGAATTTTCTTATTACAAAAATATTAATAAGATATTCCAAAAAATTGAATTTAATCGATCACCCTGATCAAAGAAAAATGCACTCTGATTCTATCCCTGTTGTTGGTGGTTTAGGTATTGCCTTAACAATGTCCTTGATTATCTTATGTTTCCTTTGTACCAATCAAGCATCTGGAATATTTGAATTTAATCAAATTGTAATAATTTCTATATCAACATCTATTATCCTCTTAACAGGATTAATGGATGATAGTTTGGGATTAACAGCAAGTAATAAATTTTTATTTCAGCTTATTGCAACATTAATTTTCTTATTTGGTTTTGATATCCAATTTAAACCAATTTTTAGTATTGAGTCTTATATTATAACTTTTATTTTCAATACACTATTTATTGTTGGTATTACAAATGCATTTAATCTTCTTGATGGGTTAGATGGTCTTGCAGGAGGCGTTAGTTTAATCATCTGTATGACCTTAATGTTTTTATATTACTTATCTGGCTATGGTATTATTCAGATAGCTTTATTTGTACTTCTTTCAGGTTGCTTAAGTTCATTTTTATTATTCAATAAACCTCCAGCTAAAACATTTTTAGGTGATACGGGTAGTCTTTTTTTAGGATGGTACTTTGCTTTAACATCAATATACTTTGCAGAGAAAACAACATTATCTCTATCAATTTTAATTCCTTTTATGGTTTTAGGTTTACCAGCTTTTGATGTTTTATTTGTGATGTTATCTCGCTTTATAAAAAGACATAATTATAAGATATCTTTTAGAAATAGGTTTAAAAGTGTTTTTCTACCTGATAATACACATTTACACCATCTGTTAGTTAGGGGAGGTGTATCAAAAGGGCATACTGTTATTTTTTTATATGTTTTAACTTTGATTAGTTGCATTACCTGCTTATTCCTTTGGATTAATCAAAGAGTAATAGAAATTAATTTTATCTATGGTATTATTTTTATTTTGCTATTAATTTTTATTTCGCGTCTATATATTGAATGGAAAATTAAATATAGGAGAATAAAGAAAAATAGAGTAAATAAGGATTAGTTTATTTTTTCTCTTTTAGATATATTTTTTATAAGATTTTTATTTTCTTGGAGGATAAAACGTAATGACTAAAGTTTTGGTTGCAGGTGGGGCAGGCTATATAGGCTCTCATATTGTTTATGAACTTATAGATGCCGGATTTGGTGTTTTGGTTTTAGATAATTTATCAACAGGACATATTGAAAATGTTGCTCCAAGAGCAAAGTTTGTTAATGGTAATATAAATGATGTGGAACTGATCGATTCATTATTAAAAGATATAGATGTTGTTATTCATTTAGCAGCTTCTAAAGCTGCTGGTGATTCTATGGTTAATCCTGAAGAATATTCTGAAAATAATATTATTCATTCTACATATCTTTTAAATAGTTGTTTGAAAAATAAGGTTAAAAAAATTATTTTCTCATCAACTGCTGCAGTTTATGGGTTTCCTCAATACTTGCCAATTGATGAAGAACATGATTTAAAACCTATTAATTATTATGGTTTTACAAAATTGGTGATTGAGCAACAATTAAATTGGCTTTGTAAGCTTAAAAATATTAAAGTGGCATGTTTAAGATATTTTAATGCAGCAGGTTATGATAATAATGAAAGGGTAAAACAAAAAGAAAATAATCCGCAAAATTTATTACCTATAGTTATGGAAGTTGCCAATAGGAGCAGGAAAGAATTGGAAATTTATGGTAGTGATTATAATACAAAGGATGGTACGTGTATGAGAGATTACATTCATGTAAATGATCTTGCAACAGCACATGTTAAATCTATTAATGCCTTAGATGAGAAGAATCATATCACTTTAAATCTAGCAACAGGAAAAAGTTATTCTATTTTAGATGTTATTGCTGTAGCTAAAAGAGTAACAGGACGCCCTATTCCATATAAAATTGTTGATAGGAGGCCTGGTGATCCAGATAAATTATATTCTGATTCTATGAAAGCAAAAAATATTTTAAATTGGGAGCCCAAATTTTCTGATTTAGATACAATAATCAATTCAATGTGGAAAATATATAAGAATTAATTTATTTTTTATCCTCTTCTTGATATATTTTTTTTCTAATATTACTTGTTGAATAGTTGTGGTCTCTTTTATGGTAATAAATTTTGATATTTAAATCATCTCCCGTAAATGATTTATTAATATAGTCTGATCCTAATATTCTAATATTAGGTTTTATTTTTTTTAATAAGCTGTATAGTTCATTTTCAGTGCTATACTCTATAATCTCATCAATGTATTTTACAGCTTCTAGTTGAATTTTTCTTTCTTGAAATGATTGGATAGGTTTGTTTTTCTCAGGTCTATCTATTGTGGGGTCTGTTTGGAGGCCAACAATCAGATGATCACACTGATTCTTAGCATCTTTCAGCATTATAATATGTCCTGCATGAAGAAGGTCAAAGCAGCTACAAGTAAATCCAATTTTTTCCCCCATATTTTTTTGCTCTATATCTTTAATAGAGATAACCTTTAATTTATTGGTTTAATTTATATTAATTTATAGTGTAATGAAACAATCTTTTAAAAATGTTATTTTGATGTTGTTCTTAGGTATTTCTTTATCATCAAGTAATTATAGTTTTAGTATTGATGAAGAAGGTGCTTTTTCTATACCATTTAGATGGAGTAGAAATATTAATGAATATTTATCATTTAAGCATGTTTATCGTTTGTACCATACATCGCATCCTCATTTTCAAAATTTATATACATCAAATGATGCAGAGTCTTCTAGTGAGTATGAATCTCATTTAACAGGAGTTGTACAAACAAGTATCTTGGAATATAAAAAAAATAATTTAAAGTTAGCTATAGGTAAGGATTATATTAATAATAATAACGACCTGTTTTTTTCAAATAATTCATTTCCACTAAATCATTTTATGTTTAGTTTCTCAAAAAGCAGGATAAATTATAATTACTATATTATAAGGTTGAATGATGATGCTGACCCTGTAAAAATAACACGTCATCTCTATTATAGGGATTTGCTTGTTAAAATTAATAATAGTTTATCCATTAATTTTTCTGAGGCTATGCTTGTTACTGGTTATAATAGAACACTTGATTGGTATTATTTAACACCAGGTTCAATGTTTGGAATTGAATCTCAGCATAATAAACATGAAATTCAAGAAGATAATCCTAATGCCTTCCTTGGGTTTGGGTTTGATTATCAAATTAATAATAATTATAAGCTTGAAAGTAGAATTGTTATTGATGATTTTCAAAAGGATTCAGCTGGCAGAAAAATACATGAAGATGTCTTTGGATTATTATTAGGATTGATTTATGATAAAGATAAAATTCGTTTTTCAGTAGAATATCAGTATGCTAGTCCTTGGCTATATACGAATATGAATCCATCAGCATATTACGAGAATTACAACTATCCTATTGGACTTAGGTATCCTAATTCTCATATGCTTAAAATTGATTTAGAATATCAATTTGATTCTGCTATTATCACATCTTCTGTTTTATTTGGTGAAAAAGGAGATCAGAATATTAATACAGTTTGGAGTTCAGAAAATAACAATGTTGATAATTTTGGTTTTATGTATACTATAGATCCAGAGATTTATTTCAAGTATGATTTTTTATCTAAAAATAAATTTATTCCAGATGTTTTATTGTTTCACAATTGGAGGGAATCTGATAAAACTGATTTAGTATTAGAATGGTCATTTTCATTTAATAATAAGGGAGGAATATGAAGATAACGGTTGTGGGTACAGGTTATGTAGGGCTTGTTACAGGAGCATGTTTTGCAAACGTTGGTAATGAAGTTATATGTGCTGATATAAATGAAGATAAAATAAAATTATTAAATAAAAGTCAAATTCCTATTTATGAGCCAGGCCTATCAAAAATCATTGTAAATGCCACTGATAATAATGCTATTGTATTTAGTTCGGATATTAAAGATTCAATTGAAAAATCTAATATTGTATTTCTTGCTGTTGGTACTCCTATGAATAAAGATGGCTCGTCTAATTTAGAGTTTATTTATACCGCTGCAAAAGATATTGGCCGATATATTAATAATGAAAAAGTTATTGTGACCAAGTCAACTATTCCTGTTGGTACTACATTGAGGATAAAAAATATTATACAGTCTGAACTTGATAAAAGAAAAGTGAATATTAAATTTGATATTGCTAATAATCCTGAATTCTTAAAGGAAGGGAAAGCAGTTGATGATTTTAATTCTCCTGATCGTATTGTTATAGGTTTAGAAAATGATAATATAAAATCTGTTTTTAGAGATTTATATAAGCCTTTTTCTATAAATCATGAAAAGATAATATTTATGGATATTGCAAGTTCTGAATTAACAAAATATGCAGCTAATGCGATGTTGGCAACTAAAATTTCTTTTATTAATGAGATGGCAATTATTGCTGAAAAATTAGGAGCTGATATTAATATGGTTAGAAATGGAATTGGGAGCGATAGGAGAATAGGTTATAAATTTATTTATCCAAGTGTAGGCTATGGTGGAAGTTGTTTTCCTAAAGATATTAAATCTATAATAAATTTTTCTAATGATGCTGAATATAATCCGCAAATCTTAAGTGCTGTAGATGATGTTAATAAAAAGCAAAAAGAATATTTTTTTGATAAAATTATTACAAGGTTTGATAATAATATAAAGGGAATGCAATTTGGAATATGGGGTTTATCTTTTAAGCCTGGAACAGATGATATGAGAGAATCAGCAAGTGTATATATTGTTAAGCAGCTGATTAATAAAGGTGCATCTGTTAAGGTTTATGACCCTAAAGCTATGGATAATGCAAAAAATAATTATTTTAGTAAGCTTGATAACTTGGAATATTGTGATTGTAAATATGATGTTGTTGATCAATCAGATGCACTTATTTTAATAACTGAGTGGCCTGAATTTAGAAGCCCTGATTTCCAGTTAATTAAAAATAAACTTAATAGTTCTATTATTTTTGATGGTAGAAATCAGTTTGATGCTTCTCTGATGAAAAAAATAGGTTTTGAATATCACCAGATAGGTAAGAGAGCATGAACTTAGCGGTTGTTTCTGGCGGAACCTCTAGTGAGAGGGAGGTATCTATTAATACAGGTAAATCTGTTGTGATTGCTTTAAAGGATTCTCCAAATGTATTTTCTTTTGATTTTAAGGGAGATTATGATTTGCTTTTATCTCAACTTAAATCTAATGATATTGATTTAGTTTTTAATGCTTTGCATGGTGGAGATGGAGAAGATGGCACTTTTCAGTTTTTTTTAGAACGCAATTCTATTTGTTATACAGGCTCAGATTCAAAATCTTCAAAAATAGCAATGGATAAACATTTAACAAAGAAAATATGTTTAGATTGTAATATTCCTACGGCAAAATGGAAGTATTTTAAATCTGCAGACATGCGCAAAATAAATTTTACTGATTTGGCTAATCAATTTTCTAGAGGATGTGTTATTAAGCCTGCTAGAGAAGGATCTTCTGTAGGAATGCATATTTTAAATACTAATATAGGTAATTTAAACCAGTTGAATATTCAGAATGTTTTTAATGCTGTGTTTGAAATTTCCAATGATGTGATTATTGAGGATTACATTAAAGGAAGGGAGCTGACTGTTGGAATTTTAGGCTTAGAGGCGCTTCCAGTAGTAGAAGTTTTCCCTAAAAATTTTTTTTATGACTATTCTTCAAAATATCAAAAAGGGGAGTGTGAATATGAGGTACCTGCAGATTTAAATAAAGATTATGAGTGTAATATTAAAGAGTATGCTTTGAAGTTGCATAAAATGATTGGATGTCATGCTTATAGTCGTGTAGATTTTCTAATGGATGAGCAATGTAATATTTTTACATTAGAGATTAATACGTTGCCTGGCTTAACAGATACTAGTCTTCTTCCCAAGGCTACAGCTAGTATTGATATGTCTTATTATGATACGATAAATAAAATTATAGATTTCTCTTTTAATAAAAATTAATTTTAAGATTATGCAATTGAAGATTTACAATACATTAACTAAAATAAAAGAAGATTTTGTACCAGTCGATTCTAATCATGTTAGAATGTATACCTGTGGACCAACAGTATATAATTATGCTCATATTGGTAATGCTAGACCTGCTGTTGTTAGTGATTTGCTCGTAAGAGTTTTAAGATTTTTATATCCTAAAGTTACATATGTCTCTAATATTACTGATATTGATGATAAAATTATTAAAGCTTCTGATGAAACTGGAGTAGAGATTGGAGTTATTACTGCAAAGTATGAAAAAATATATAATGAAGATATGCAATCTCTTAATGTTTTAAAGCCTGATAAGCAGCCTCATGCAACTGAGCATATAGATGATATGATTGCTTTAATAAAAAAGAATATTATTAATAATAAAGCTTATGAGTCTGAAGGACATGTTTTATTTGATGTTTCTTCATATCCATCATATGGAAAATTATCTAAAAGAGATGCTGATGATCAAATAGCTGGAAGTAGAGTTGCAGTTGCTAGTTATAAAAAAAATCCAGGAGACTTTATTTTATGGAAACCTAGCTCTGAAAATCAGCCAGGATGGGATTCTCCCTGGGGATTTGGAAGACCAGGATGGCATTTAGAATGTTCTGCTATGTCAGAGAATTGCTTAGGTATTCCGTTTGATATACATGGCGGGGGTATGGATCTTGTCTTTCCGCATCATGAAAATGAAATAGCGCAAAGCTGTGGTTCCTGCAATGAAGGTCATAATCCTCAAGCATATGTGAAATACTGGATTCATAATGCTTTATTGAATATGGATGGGGAAAAGATGTCTAAGTCTTTGGGTAATATTTTATATATAAGAGATTTATTAAAAGAATATCCTGGTGAAGTGTTAAGACTTGCATTGTTATCTGCTCATTACAGGCAACCACTTAATTTGACTAAAGATGTTTTAGCCCAATCACAAGCCACGCTTAATCGTTTTTATAGAAATCTTAATAAAAACGAATCTATTGATTCCTGCTCAGATTTTTTAGAATACTTACCAAATGGTTTTTTAGAGTCTATCTGTGATGATTTAAATACCTCTAAAGCTCTTGCTTCTTTAAACGAAATTTCAAAGAAACTATCTTCTTCATCTAGCTCTGAAGATAAAAAGAAATTTAAAACTCAGTTATTAGCATGCGGATATATTTTAGGGATACTGCAAGAAGAGCCTAGGCAATGGCTAGGTATAAGCAATGGCAGTGATTCTGCAGACTCCAAAACTGTCGAACAGTTAGTTCTAAATAGAGATACAGCGCGAAAAAATAAGGACTTTGAAAAAGCAGACCAAATTAGAAACGTATTGCTTGATATGGGAATAGAAATAGAAGACTCCCCTACTGGAACCGTCTGGAGAAAGATAAAAAAATAATTTTTTTATTTACCTCTTGTAATAAAAGAAATAATATAATTATATTAATAGGCTATACTAGTGGCCTATTTGGTAAAATAGGTCTATGCTTTTTGTTATTTGCCATTGTAGCTCAGTTGGCCAGAGCGGCTGATTTGTAATCAGCGGGTCGGGGGTTCGAATCCCTCCAATGGCT
>PBEF01000006.1 GCA_002717625.1 Fidelibacterota bacterium
TAAAGATTCTTGAGGAGAATTTAGAAAAAGAAATTTTCAAACTTCGAATAGGAGATGAGCTTCAACAGGGTGTTATGAAATTAGCTAAAGTGTATATAGCTCAAAAAAGAAAAGTTTCAATAGGTGATAAAATGTCTGGAAGGCATGGTAATAAAGGAATAGTGTCTATTATTGTTCCTGAGGAAGATATGCCTTTTACAGAGTCAGGTGAAACAGTAGATGTTATTTTGAATCCTTTAGGAGTTCCTTCAAGGATGAACCTTGGGCAGTTATATGAGACTATGCTTGGTTGGGCAGGAGAAAAGCTGAATAGACGCTATATTACCCCTGTTTTTAATGGAGCTACAAGGCATGATGTTAAGGAAGAATTGGAGGAAGCAGGTTTGCCAGTTTCTGGTAAAATTGATTTATGGGATGGCAGGACAGGAGAAAAGATTGATTTTCCTGTTACTGTAGGCAATATTTACATGTTAAAACTTTCCCATCTTATTGCAGATAAAATGCATGCAAGATCAACAGGCCCATATTCTCTGATTACTCAGCAGCCTTTAGGTGGAAAAGCACAGTCAGGAGGTCAAAGATTTGGGGAGATGGAAGTTTGGGCATTAGAGGCGTATGGTTCATCGCATACATTGCAGGAAATACTTACTGTAAAATCTGATGATGTTGAAGGCAGAACAAAATTATATAATTCGCTTGTTAAGGGAATGAATCCTCCGATAGCGAATGTTCCAGAATCTTTTAAAGTGTTGGTGAAAGAGTTGGAAGCTTTAGGTTTGAATGTTTTATTAAATTAAAAATTTTAAGGAGTATATTTTGAAACTAAAATTTGATTTGGGCTATAATATGAATAAGAGTAGCGACTCTTTTTCTTCCATCACCTTGGGCATACTATCCCCTGAGCAGATACTTGAAAGGTCTTTTGGTGAAGTTTTAAAACCTGAAACAATAAATTACAGATCATATAAACCTGAGAAAGATGGGCTTTTTTGTGAGAAGATTTTTGGTCCAGTTAAAGATTGGGAATGCCATTGCGGTAAATATAAAAGAATTAGATATAGAGGTATTGTTTGTGATAGATGTGGAGTTGAGGTTACCAGGAAAGCTGTTAGAAGGGAGAGAATAGGCCATTTAACTTTAGCTGTTCCTGTGGTTCATATATGGTATTTGCGTTCTATTCCAAGTAAGATAAGCTACTTGTTAGGTTACACTACTAAAAATTTAGAAAGTATTGTTTACTATGAAAAGTTTGTTATAACTAATCCAGGAAAATCTGGGAGAGAATATGGTGAACTTATTACAGAAGATGAGTATCTTGATTTGGAATATGAATTTGGTATAGATGTTGCTTCTGAAGAAGATATTGATGAAGATCGCTATTTTGTTGCTATGATGGGTGGAGCTGCAATTAAACAGTTATTAACAGATTTAGATGTTTCTCAAACCATAAGCGAATTGACTCAGATTGTAAAAAATGAAAAAACTTCTGTTGCAAAAAGAGAGGAAAGCTTAAAACGTTTAAGGATTTTAAAAAAGTTTGATCCTAAAGTAGAGAAGAAAATATATAATAAGCCTGAATGGATGGTTCTGAGTATATTGCCTATTATTCCTCCAGATTTAAGGCCTCTTGTGCCTCTTGAAGGTGGTAGATTCGCAGCTTCGGATTTAAACGATTTATACAGAAGGGTTATAATTAGAAATAATCGTTTAAAGCAGCTAATGGAAATTAAGGCTCCTGATGTTATTTTGAGAAACGAAAAAAGAATGCTTCAAGAGGCTATTGATTCCTTATTGGATAATAGTCGTATGCAATCTGCTGTTAGAAGTGGAACTAGAAGGCCATTGAAATCACTTAGTGATGCTCTTAAAGGTAAAAGTGGTAGGTTTAGACAGAATTTATTGGGTAAGAGAGTTGATTATTCTGCTAGGTCTGTTGTTGTTGTTGGCCCTGAATTAAAATTACATGAATGTGGAATTCCTAAAGATATGGCTATGGAGCTATTTAAGCCAAAAATCATAAATGAATTAATTAAAAGAGGTTATACTAGAACTCCTAAGAGTGCAAAAATGATGGTGGATGAAAAGTCTGATCAGGTATATAATGTTTTAGAATATGCGATTAGCAATCATCCTGTGCTTTTGAATAGAGCTCCTACTTTGCATAGACTAGGTATTCAGGCATTTCAGCCGGTTCTGATTGATGGTAAAGCGATTCGATTGCATCCTTTAGTATGCGCTGCTTTTAATGCTGACTTTGATGGCGATCAAATGGCTGTTCATGTTCCTCTTTCTCCTGAGGCTCAGATGGAGTCTTGGATGCTGATGTTATCTAGTCATAATATTTTGCACCCAGCCCATGGAAAGCCTATCGCTATTCCTTCTCAGGATATGGTTTTAGGATGCTATTATTTGACAAGATCTAGAGCAGGTGAACCCGGAGAAGGGTCTAAATTTGGAAGTTATAATGAAGTTAGGTTGGCTTATGAGAACAAAGAAGTATCTTTACATGCTATAGTTGATTTTAGAGATGATGATGGAACGTGGATAAAAGATACAACAGTAGGAAGAATCTTTTTTAATGAGATTCTTCCTCAAGAAGTTAGATTTATCAATAAGCTTTTAGGTAAAAAAGATATTGAGGCTTTAGTTAGTCGAGCTTATCATGTTACCGGGAATTATACAACTGTTGGATTCTTAGATAAATTGAAAGATTTAGGTTTTTATTTTGCATATAAAAGTGGTTTGTCAATAGCTATTTCAGACATACATATCCCTGAAGAGAAGTCTAATATTATTGAGTTGGCCGAAAAGGATGTTAATAGTGTTAAAGATAAATTCTCTAAGCATATTCTTACAGAAGGAGAAAGGTATAATAAAACTATTGATATATGGACTCATGCGACTAAAGAGGTTGCTGGAGAAATGTTTAAAGAATTAGAACAAGATAATTTTGGATTTAATCCTTTGTATATGATGGCTGATTCTGGTGCAAGGGGAAGTCAAGATCAGATTAAGCAGCTTGCTGGAATGAGAGGGTTGATGGCAAAGCCAAAGAAGAGCATGGTAGGCTCTGCAGGTGAGATTATCGAAAATCCAATTAAATCAAACTTTAAAGAAGGACTTTCTGTTTTTGAGTATTTTATTTCTACTCATGGTGCTAGAAAAGGTCTTGCTGATACAGCGTTAAAAACAGCAGATGCTGGATATCTAACTAGAAGGCTTGTAGATGTTGCTCAGGATGTTACTATTACAGTGCATGATTGTAAGACTAAGAGAGGTGTCTTAATGAGTGACTTGAAAGAGGGTGAGGAAATAGTGGAGCCTTTAGAAGAAAGAATTATTGGACGTTATACTTTAGAAAAGGTAGTTGAACCTATATCAAAAAAAGTATTAGTTAAAAAAGGGGAATTGCTATCTGTAGATAAAGTAGGTTTAATTAGTGCAGCAAATATTCCGTATGTTAAGGTTAGGTCTGTTATGACTTGTGATGCAGATAGGGGTTTATGCGCTTTATGTTATGGGGTTAATCTTGCAAATCAAGGCCCTTCAAAGGTTGGTGATTCTGTGGGTGTTATGGCTGCGCAATCTATAGGAGAGCCAGGAACGCAATTGACTTTAAGAACTTTTCATATTGGAGGAACTGCATCTAGAATTGTTGAGGAGTCTCAAAGAATTTCAAAGACAGCAGGAAAAATTAAATTTTCAGACAATTTGCAATTAATTCCATCTGTAGATGATTCTGGTGAAAAGGTTAATGTGTCTCAATCACGAAATGGAAAAATTGAATTACTTGATTCAAAAGGCAATGTTTTAACCAGCTGGAAAATTCCATATGGTTCTAAAGTGTATGTAAAGGATAGTCAGAAAATTAAAGTTGGGACATTGCTTTTTTCATGGGATCCATATACAGATGTAATCTTAGCTAGGACTGATGGATATGTCAAATTTAAAGATTTTATTGATGGTGAAACTTATTCAGAGGAAGCTATAGAGAGTGGTAAAAAAATGATAGTTATTACTGAGTCGAAAGATAGAAATCTGAGTCCATCTATAGAAATTTGTAATAAAAAAGGAGAGCTTATTGGTGGTGGTTCAAGTATTCTCCCTGTTAAAGCTAATGTTGTTGTTAAGGATGGAGATAAAGTTAAATTAGGTGAAATTTTAGTTAAAATTCCAAGGGAAGCAGGGAAAACTAGAGACATTACAGGTGGTCTTCCAAGAATAGCAGAGCTATTTGAGGCTAGAAACCCTCAGAATCCAGCTATAGCTTCTGAGATTGATGGAAATGTTTCTTTTGGTAAAATCAGCAGAGGAATTAGAGAGGTTATAGTTAAGAATAAAGAAACGCAAAAAACTTATAAAATTCCTTATGGAAAGCATATTATTGTTCATGAAGGTGATTTTATTTATGCAGGAGATAGATTGTGTGAAGGGTCTATATCGCCTAAAGATATTCTTAAGATAAGTGGTTCTTCAAAAGCTCAAGAGTATTTGGTTAACTCTATTCAAGAAGTTTATCGTCTTCAGGGTGTAAAAATTAATGATAAGCATATAGAAATCATTGTAAGGCAGATGATGCAGAAGGTTGAAATTAATGATTCTGGTGATAGTGAATTATTGGAAGGAGATAGGATAAATAGAACTAGATTCAAGCAGGCTGTTGAAGATGTTTCTAAAAAAGTTGTTGTGATAAGCTCAGGAGATTCTGAATATGAACTTGGAGATGTTGTTTTAAAGCAGAATATCAATGATATTAATTCTGAACTTAAAGAGGATGGAAAAAAACTAATTAAAGTAAAAAAAGCTGTTCCTCCTACTTCAACTCCTTTGCTATTAGGTATAACAAGAGCATCTCTTAATACGGAAAGCTTTATTTCGGCCGCATCTTTTCAGGAAACAACTAGAGTTTTAACTGATGCTGCAGTTGAGAGTAAAACAGATGAGTTACTTGGTTTAAAAGAAAATGTTATTATAGGTAGATTGATTCCTGCTGGAACTGGTCATTCTGATAATAGAAATATTGTAGTAAATAAGCCTGAAGAAGATATGGGGGATGATATCTCTATTTTGGATGATGATAATATTCACGAGATGGAATTAGAAGAAAAAAAATAATTTAAATTAATATTTGGTTCAGTCGTAATCATATGCGTAGATTAACGGGCTAAAAAAGGAGATGGAATGCCAACTGTCAATCAGTTAGTAAGAAAAGGAAGGAAAAAGCAGCTTAAGAAGAATAAAGTGCCTGCGTTAAAAGCATGCCCTCAGAAGAGAGGTGTCTGTACTCGTGTGTATACGACTACTCCTAAAAAGCCAAATTCAGCTTTAAGAAAAGTTGCTCGAGTTAGACTGTCGAATAATTTTGAAGTTGCTGCATATATTCCTGGAGAAGGCCATAACTTACAGGAGCATTCAATTGTTTTGATTGAAGGAGGAAGAGTTAAAGATTTGCCGGGTGTTAGATATCACGTTGTTAGAGGTGTTCTAGACCCTTCAGGTGTTGAGGATAGAAGAACAAGTAGGTCCAGATATGGAACTAAAAAACCTAAGGAATAGTTAAATGCGAAGAAGAAGGCCTGAAAAGAGAAAAATTTTACAAGATCCTATTTATAAGGATATTACCGTTGCAAAATTTGTTAATTATATTATGCAAGATGGTAAAAAGAGTATTGCAGAAAAAATATTTTATAATTCACTGGATATCATTAAAGGACAATTGAAAACAGATGATCCTTTAGATATTTTTAAAAAAGCTTTAAATAATGTTGCTCCGATTTTAGAGGTTAAATCTAAGAGAATCGGGGGAGCAACTTATCAGGTTCCAATGGAAGTTTCATCTGATAGAAGAATGGCGTTAGCAATGCGTTGGATACTTACATATTCTAAAGGTCGAAAGGGAACTAATATGTCTTCTAAGTTAGCCGCTGAATTAATAGCAGCATCTAATAAGGAGGGCTCATCTATTAAAAAAAGAGAAGATACACATAAAATGGCTGAAGCTAATAAAGCTTTTGCGCATTTCAGGTAAAAATATGAGCGAAAATATTCCATTAAAAGAAGTGCGAAACATTGGTATAATGGCACACATCGATGCCGGTAAAACTACGGTAACTGAAAGAATATTATATTATACAGGAAGGTTACATAGGCTGGGAGAAGTTCATGATGGTGCTGCGACTATGGATTGGATGGATCAAGAAAAAGAAAGAGGTATTACTATTACTTCTGCAGCTACAACATGCTTTTGGAATGAGGGGAAGAATAGAATAAATATTATAGACACTCCTGGTCACGTTGATTTTACAATGGAGGTAGAAAGGTCTTTAAGAGTGCTTGATGGAGCTATTGCTTTATTTTGTGCAGTAGGAGGCGTTGAGCCTCAATCTGAAACAGTATGGAGACAGGCTGATAGATATAAAGTTCCCAGGATTGCTTTTGTAAATAAAATGGATAGAACGGGTGCTGATTTTTATAATGTTTTAGATATGATAAAAGAGAGATTTGATGCCAATCCTATTCCTATAGTTTTACCGATTGGTGCAGGAGATAATTTTAGTGGTCTGATAGATTTAATAGAAAATAATGCTATTGTATACACTGCAGATGATGGTTCTAAATTTGAAAATACTGACATTCCTGATGACTTAAAAGAAATTGCTGAAAAATATAGAACTTTATTGATAGAAGAAGCTGCAAGTAATGATGAAGAATTATTTGAAAAATGGGGTAATGGAGAAGAATTAACTGCTTCTGAAATTAAAAATTCTATTAGGGTTGCAACTTTAGATGGTGGAATGATTCCTGTTTTTTGTGGTTCTGCTTTTAAAAATAAAGGTGTTCAGCGAGTTCTTGATGCTGTTATTGATTTCCTTCCATCACCACTTGATATAGGTAAAACTGAAGGAACCTCAGAAGATGGAGATACAGATCTTTTTAGAGAGCCTGATAATAATGAGCCTTTTAGCGCTTTAGCTTTTAAGATAATGACAGATCCCTTTGTTGGAAAATTAACATTTTTTAGAGTGTATTCAGGCACTGTTTCAACGGGAGATTTTATATATAATCCTAATTCAGGTAAAAAAGAGCGTGTTGGTAGATTGATGTTAATGCACTCTAATAAGCGTGAAGAGAGAAAGACTGTTAAGACTGGAGAAATAGCAGGCATGATAGGATTGAAGTATACTAAAACTGGGCACACTCTATCTGATCAGAATAAAATTATTCAATTTGAATCAATGGATTTTCCTGAGCCTGTTATTGCTGTATCTGTTGAAGCAGCATCAAAAAAAGACCAGGAAAATTTAACTATAGCTCTTGTTAAACTAGCTGAAGAAGACCCTACATTTAGAGTTGCTACTGATGAAGAAACAGGGCAAACTATAATATCCGGCATGGGTGAATTGCATTTGGATATTATTGTAGATAGATTGAAAAGAGAATTTAAAGTTGCAGCAAATGTTGGGGCTCCTCAGGTTGCATATAAGGAATGTATAACTGAAGCAACTGAGCAAGATACTAAGTTTGCTAAGCAAAGTGGAGGTAGGGGCCAATATGGTCATGTTGTTATCTCTGTTGAGCCAGCTGAAGCTGGTAAAGGATACACTTTTATAAATAAAATTGTAGGAGGTGTTATTCCTAAAGAATACATCCCTGCTGTAGATAAAGGAATACAGGAGTCATTAAAAAATGGCCCTCTTGCAGGATATCCTGTTGAAGATGTTCAGGTAACGTTAACATTTGGTTCATACCATGATGTTGATTCTAGTGAAATGGCATTTAAAATTGCAGGATCTATGGCTATCAAAGATGCTGTTAAAAAAGCAAAGCCCAAATTAATGGAACCTGTTATGACATTAGAGGTTGTAATGCCTGAAGAATACCTTGGTGATGTTATGGGTGATGTTACATCAAGAAGAGGGATGGTTAAAGGCTTTACAGCTCAAAATAAGTCGCAAGTTTTAAATGCAGATGTTCCTTTGAGTGAAATGTTTGGCTATGCAACAGATTTAAGATCTTTAACTCAAGGTAGAGCAGTATTTACAATGCAATTTGGACATTATGCAAGCGTTCCTCAATCTATTCAAGAGAGAATAGTTGAAAAATTTCAAGGTAAAGTAGCATTAGATTCATAAAAATAAAAAATAGGAATAGGAAAAATGGCTAAAGAAAAATTTGAAAGAACCAAACCGCATGTAAATGTTGGAACTATAGGTCACGTTGATCATGGTAAAACAACACTTACGGCTGCGATTACAAAAACATTAGCAGATAAAGGTTTGGCTGAAATGAGAGATTTTGATACAATTGATAATGCTCCTGAAGAAAAAGAGCGTGGTATTACAATTAACACATCTCATGTTGAATACGAGACAGAAGCAAGACATTATGCTCATGTTGACTGTCCTGGTCACGCAGATTATATTAAAAATATGATTACTGGAGCAGCTCAGATGGACGGTGCTATTTTAGTCGTAGCAGCTACAGATGGAGCGATGCAGCAAACTAGAGAACATTTGCTTTTAGCTAAGCAGGTTAATGTTCCTGCGATTGTTGTTTTTATGAATAAATGCGATCAGGTTGATGACCCTGAAATGTTAGAATTAGTAGAAATGGAATTAAGGGAGCTATTGAGTAGCTATGATTTCCCTGGTGATGACACTCCTATCATTCAAGGTTCTGCATTAAATGCTCTTAGTAATGGTGGTGCTGATGCTGATTGTATTATGGAATTAATGTCACAGGTTGACTCATTTGTTCCTACTCCAAAAAGAGAAGTTGATAAACCTTTCCTTATGCCTGTTGAAGATGTATTTTCTATTACAGGTAGAGGTACAGTTGCTACTGGTAGAATAGAGTCAGGAGTAATTAAAGTTGGTGATGATATGGATATTGTTGGAATGGGTTCAGATCAAAAGACTGTTTGTACCGGTGTTGAGATGTTTAGAAAGCTTCTTGATCAAGGAGAAGCTGGTGATAATGCAGGCTTATTGTTAAGAGGTATAGAAAAAGACCAAATACAAAGAGGGATGGTTCTTTCTAAGCCTGGCTCAATTAAGCCTCACACTAAATTTAAGGCGTCTGTTTATGTTTTAAAGAAAGAAGAGGGTGGTCGTCATACCCCATTTTTTAAAGGTTATAGACCTCAGTTTTATTTTAGGACAACAGATGTAACGGGTAATGTTATACTTCCAGCAGGTACAGAAATGGTTATGCCTGGAGATAATGTTGATTTAGATATAGAGCTTATTACTCCAATAGCAATGGAGAAAGAATTAAGGTTTGCTATTAGAGAAGGTGGTCATACTGTTGGCGCTGGTGTTGTAACTGAGATTAAAGAATAGTAGGTTAAAAATGGCAGGTAATAGTAAAAGAGATATAATAACTTTAGAAAGTACAGCTGGAACAGGGTATAGGTATTCTGTAACAAAGAATAAGAGGTTGCATCCTGATAAGGTTGAATATAAGAAATATGATCCTGTAATAAGAAGGCATGTAATTTTTAGGGAAACGAAATAAAAGGTGAGTAGTTCAACTGGTAGAGCGCCGGCCTCCAAAGCCGGAAGTTGAGGGTTCGAGTCCTTCCTCACCTGCATAATTATGAATAAGATTATAAATTATTTTAAAAGCATAGGCGTTGAGTTGAGAAAAGTTTCTTGGTTGACTAAGGAGCAGCTTTTGAACTCAACAATTATTGTAGGCGTTTTCGCTATACTTATATCGCTTTTTATATTCATTTTAGATTTTGGTCTTACTCAGGTTGTAAAAGTAATTTTTAATATAGAGATTGGTTAATTTTCAATGAAAACTTTATCAGATTCAGATTTTCAGGAAGAAAATAGTTTTAGTAGTGACACTGAACGCTCAGTTGAGAGCGTTAATCCTGATTTGAATTGGTATTCACTTAGGGTTATATCTGGTAAAGAGAAGCAAGTTGAACAAAATATATTGTATGAAGCTGAAGTTAATAACGTTGAGAAATTAATAGATGAAGTTTTTGTGCCTTATGAAAAAGTAGTACAAATAAAAAACAGCAAGAAAGTAGTCAAGGAAAAGATGTTTTTCCCTGGATATATACTTATTAAAATGTTGTTAAATAAAAATACAAAATATATTATTGAAAATATAAACGGTGTCATGAGTTTTGTTGGTCCAAAAGGCAAGGACCCTGTCCCTCTTAGGAATGATGAGATTAAGAGAATTTTCGGTGAAGTTGAAAGAAAAGAAGGTCGTGAGTTAATGGTTACTCCTTTTAAGAAAGGAGACTTTTGCAAGGTTATTGCAGGGCCTTTTATAGATTTTTCAGGCACGGTTGAGGAAGTTAATGACGATAAGCAAAAAGTTAAATTGGTTATTTCTATTTTTGGTAGATTAACCCCTGTTGAGCTTGATTATTTTCAGGTAGAATTGGAGAAATAGTACTATGGCTAAAAAGATGATTGGATTTATAAAGTTGCAAATTCCTGCAGGAAAAGCAAATCCTGCCCCTCCAGTTGGCCCCGCATTAGGGCAGCACGGTGTTAATATTATGGAATTTTGTAAGGCTTTTAATGCTAAAACTCAAGATAAAATGGGTAAAATTATTCCAGTGGAAATTACAGTTTTTGCTGATAGATCTTTTACGTTTATAACTAAAACTCCTCCTACATCTTCTTTGGTTTTAGAATACGCTAAGATTAAGAAAGGTTCTTCTGAACCCAATAAAGATAAGGTTGCTACTTTATCTTTGCAGCAGGTTAAAGAGATAGCTGAGATTAAAATGCCTGATTTGAATGCTGCGGATATTGAGGCTGCCATAAATATGGTTAAAGGTACAGCTCGTAGTATGGGCGTTAATGTAAAGGGTTAGGTTTATTATGAGTATAAGTAAAAGACATAAAGAAAATTTATTATCTTGTGATAGAAATTCAGAATATAATTTAAAGGAAGCTGTTTCTTTAATGAAGTCACTATCTTCCGTTAAATTTGATGAATCTGTAGATCTTTCTATTAATTTAGGTGTTGATCCAAGGCATGCAGACCAATTGGTTAGAGGTACTGTTTCTTTGCCTAATGGTACGGGTAAAAATGTTAGAGTTGTTGTCATTGCAAAAGATGATGATAAGATCTCCTTAGCTAAGGATGCAGGTGCTGATGATGCTGGTTTTGATGAGCTTTTGAGCAAAATTGAAAAAGGTTGGCTTGATTTTGATGTTTTAGTGGCAACGCCTGATGTGATGCCGCAAGTAGGTAAGCTTGGAAGGGTTTTAGGTCCTAGAGGTTTAATGCCTAATCCTAAGACAGGTACTGTTACGGCTGATATTTCTAAAGCTGTTTCTGAGGTTAAGGCTGGAAGGGTTGAATTTAGAGTTGATAAGCTTGGAATTATTCATGTTGCAGTTGGGAAGCTGTCTTTTGAAGAGGATAAAATATGTGAAAATATTAATGTGTGTATGAATGCTATTATGAAAGCTAAGCCATCAAGCGTAAAAGGAACTTATTTGAAGAAATTCACACTATCTTCTACGATGGGTCCTGGAATTAGAGTTGATAGAAAGTCTTTTATTAATTAGGAAGAAATATTATGCCAAATGAAAATAAAATTAAAATTGTAAAGAGTATAGAAGAAAAGTTCAAAAATTCATCAGGACTTTACTTTACAAAATATACTGGAATGAATGTTAGTCAGGCTACAAAGTTAAGACGAGATTTTAGAGAAAACGATGTTGATTATAAAATAACAAAGAATACTTTAACGAAGATAGCAGCTGTTAATGCTGGATTTGATTCAAATAAAATAGATTCTCTCCTACAAGGTCAGATAGGTATTGCTTATTCAAATTTAGATCCTACAGCACCAGCTAAAGTTATTAAGGCTTTTGAAAAAGAGAATGAGGACTGTCTTGAGGTTGTGGGCTTAATATTTGAAGGTGAATTTTTTGAGCCTAATAAATATGCTGAGCTAGCTGCTCTTCCTTCTAGAGAAGAATTGTTGACCAAGTTTGTTGTAGGTCTGAATTCTCCTATGACTAAGCTTTCATCTACATTGGGGTCTGTTATGACTAAGATGGTATCAGTTTTAGAAAATTTAAAAAATACAAAATAAAATATATTAAGAGAGGTATAGATCATGGCAAAAGTAAGTAAAGAAGATGTTTTAAGTTATTTAGAAGGCGCTAATATGCTTGAAATTTCAGATTTAATTAGTGATATTGAAGAGAAGTTTGGTGTCTCTGCAGCAGCTCCAGTTGCTGTGGCTGGTGTTGCAGCTCCAGCTGATGCAGGTGCGGCAGCGGAAGAAAAATCTGAATTTAATGTTGAGTTAACTGCTTGTGGTGATAAAAAAATCGGTGTAATTAAAGCTATTAGAGAAATTACATCTGTTGGTTTAAAAGAAGCTAAAGATATGGCAGATGGAGCTCCTTCTATTGTAAAGGAATCCTTAGGTAAAGAAGAAGCTGAAGAAGTAAAGAAAAAGTTAGAAGAAGCTGGCGCAACTGTAACTTTAAAGTAGTCTGCTACTTTCGCTTTTATCAAGAAAAACTGTATTTATAATTAAACCAATTAAATGGAGGTTTGTATCCGCCTATGGATAATAATTTTGAATTAAAAGACTTTACAAAGATCAATTTAAATGTTCCTATTCCGGATTTATTAGATATTCAAATTGCATCTTGGATTGATTTTTTACAAGAAGATGTTCTTCCCGAGAAGAGACTTAATAAAGGTTTAGAGGCAACTTTTCGTAATATATTTCCTATTGAAGACAATAATAGGAACTATATATTAGAATATAAATATTATTATTTAGGACTACCAAAGCATACCGTTAAAGAATGTCTTGAAAGAAGGATAAGCTATTCTGTTCCTTTGAAGGTAAAATTTGTTTTGCATATAACAGATGAAAATGATAAAAGTTCATATGTTCAGGATATTGAACAAGATGTGTTTTTTGGGAATATTCCTTATATGTCTGATAGTGGAACATTTATAATTAATGGCGCTGAAAGAGTTATTGTTAGTCAGCTTCAGAGATCTCCTGGTGTATTTTTTGATCAAAACCTGCATCCTAATGGTACCAAGATATTTTTAGCAAGGATTATTCCTTTTAGAGGTTCTTGGGTTGATTTTACAACAGACATATATGATTGTATCTATGCTATTATAGACCGTAGAAGAAAGTTCCCTGCAACGGTTCTGTTACGAGCAATTGGATATTCTACAAATGAAGAGATATTGAGTTTATTTGATTTGTGTGATACTGTGTCTGTTGAAGATAAAAAGGCCTTATCTGAGGCTACTGTTCTTGATGATATTATTGATGAATCTACAGGCGAAATTCTAGTTGAAAAAGGCTCTTCTTTTACTCCCGATGTTTTAAAGAGAATTAAAAGTAATAAAATTAAGACTGTTTCGATTGTTAAGAGTGGAAGAAGTGATAAAGTTGCAGTCGAATTATTATCTAATACTTTTGCTAAAGACCCTACTTCTAGTACTCCTGAAGCATTAGAGTTGCTTTATAAACAGCTTAGGGCAGGAGATGCTCCTACGATTGATATTGCTCAGAAATTTATTGAAAAAATGTTTTTTTCAACAAAGAAATATGATTTAGGGGCAGTTGGTAGATATAGGATTAATAAAAAATTTGGAATTGATGCTCCTACGAGTGATCCTGTTTTAACAAAGCAAGATTTTATTGAGGTCTTTAAATATCTTATAATGATGAGGAATAATGAAAAGGGCCCTGATGATATTGATCATTTAGGAAACAGGAGGGTTCGTACTGTTGGAGAACAATTGGCGAATCAATTTAATATTTCATTGAGTCGTATGCAGAGAACAATTCGAGAGAGAATGAATCAAAGAGAAGCTGAGAGTTTAACTCCTCAAGATTTGGTTAATTCAAGAATCGTTTCTACGGTATTGAGTACATTTTTTGGAACAAGTCAATTATCTCAATTTATGGATCAAACTAACCCCTTGTCTGAAGTTACACACAAGAGAAGGATTTCTTCGCTTGGTCCAGGAGGTCTTTCGAGAGAGAGAGCTGGCTTTGAAGTTAGAGATGTCCATTATACGCATTATGGTCGCTTATGTCCTATAGAAACTCCTGAAGGGCCAAATATTGGTTTAATTAATTCTTTAGCAACTCAGGCTGTTGTTAATAGTTTAGGATTCATAGAATCTCCATATAGAACTATAGATAAGAGCAAGAGTTCTTATGATATCACTGAGAATGTTCAATATTTATCTCCTGATGAAGAAGATAGGTCTTTTATTGCAGAGGCATCAGAGCCTATTAAAAATGGAAAATTTATTGGTGAAAATGTAAGGACTAGGAATGGCGTTGATTTTCCTATTTCTAAACCTTCTGATGTTGATTATATGGATGTTTCTCCTAATCAGATTGTTAGTGTTTCTGCAGCTTTGATTCCATTTTTAGAAAACGATGATGCAAATAGAGCTTTAATGGGTTCTAATATGATGAGGCAGTCTGTTCCTTTGTTGAATCCAGAAGTCCCTATTGTTGGAACTGGTATGGAAAGTACTGTAGCTAAGGATTCTAGGTCTGCTGTTATTTCATCTGTAGATGGTGTTATTGTTGATGTGGATTCAGATAAAATTGTTGTAGAGACTGAAAGTCAGCCGGAAGAATTAGAAATGAATCCGTCAGAAAAATTTAAAACATTTCAATTAAAAAAGTTTTTAAGAACTAATCAAAATACATGTATAAATCAGAAGCCAATAGTTTCTGTTGGTCAGAAGATAAGAAAAGGTGATGTCGTGGCTGATGGTCATTCTACAAGCCAGGGAGACTTGGCTTTAGGGAGAAATTTGAGAGTTGCTTTTATGCCATGGAGAGGATATAATTACGAGGATGCAATAGTTATAAATGAACGTTTAGTTAAAGATGATGTTTTGACCTCTATACATATTAAAGAGTTTGAGGTTGAAATTAGAGATACTAAAAGAGGTATAGAAGAATTAACGAATGAGATTCCTAATGTTAGTGAGGAAGCAACAAAAGATTTAGACTCAAGAGGAATTGTTAGAGTTGGCGCTCAGGTTAATCCGGGAGATATACTTGTTGGGAAGGTCACTCCAAAAGGTGAAACAGATCCATCCCCTGAGGAAAAATTATTAAGGGCTATATTTGGAGAAAAAGCAGGTGATGTGAAGGATGCGTCTAAAAGATGTGGTTCAGGAGCTTATGGTACTGTGGTTGAAACTCAGCTTTTTGAAAGAAAACGATCAGCTGTTAGGATTGAAGAGAAAAGGAAAATAAGAGAGCTTCAGGCTAAAGCTAGACAAGATAGAGTTGAATTAATTGAAAAAAGAAATCAATTACTATTTAATCAATTGATAAAGCAGAACTCTGGCGGTATCCGAGATGTTAATACTAATAAAACTTTAATTAAAGCAAAGACACTTTTAACTGAGCAGAGGATAGCGTCTCTTGATTATGAAGTGTTATCCTTAAAATCTCCTTGGGTTGAAAACCCTATGATCTGGACAAAAATCATTAAAATATGGCAAAATTATTCAAAAACATTAAAGATTCTTGAGGAGAATTTAGAGAAAGAAATTTTCAAACTTCGAATAGGAGATGAGCTTCAACAGGGTGTTATGAAATTAGCTAAAGTGTATATAGCTCAAAAAAGAAAAGTTTCAATAGGTGATAAAATGTCTGGAAGGCATGGTAATAAAGGAATAGTGTCTATTATTGTTCCTGAGGAAGATATGCCTTTTACAGAGTCAGGTGAAACAGTAGATGTTATTTTGAATCCTTTAGGAGTTCCTTCAAGGATGAACCTTGGGCAGTTATATGAGACTATGCTTGGTTGGGCAGGAGAAAAGCTGAATAGACGCTATATTACCCCTGTTTTTAATGGAGCTACAAGGCATGATGTTAAGGAAGAATTGGAGGAAGCAGGTTTGCCAGTTTCTGGTAAAATTGATTTATGGGATGGCAGGACAGGAGAAAAGATTGATTTTCCTGTTACTGTAGGCAATATTTACATGTTAAAACTTTCCCATCTTATTGCAGATAAAATGCATGCAAGATCAACAGGCCCATATTCTCTGATTACTCAGCAGCCTTTAGGTGGAAAAGCACAGTCAGGAGGTCAAAGATTTGGGGAGATGGAAGTTTGGGCATTAGAGGCGTATGGTTCATCGCATACATTGCAGGAAATACTTACTGTAAAATCTGATGATGTTGAAGGCAGAACAAAATTATATAATTCGCTTGTTAAGGGAATGAATCCTCCGATAGCGAATGTTCCAGAATCTTTTAAAGTGTTGGTGAAAGAGTTGGAAGCTTTAGGTTTGAATGTTTTATTAAATTAAAAATTTTAAGGAGTATATTTTGAAACTAAAATTTGATTTGGGCTATAATATGAATAAGAGTAGCGACTCTTTTTCTTCTATCACCTTGGGCATACTATCCCCTGAGCAGATACTTGAAAGGTCTTTTGGTGAAGTTTTAAAACCTGAAACAATAAATTACAGATCATATAAACCTGAGAAAGATGGGCTTTTTTGTGAGAAGATTTTTGGTCCAGTTAAAGATTGGGAATGCCATTGCGGTAAATATAAAAGAATTAGATATAGAGGTATTGTTTGTGATAGATGTGGAGTTGAGGTTACCAGGAAAGCTGTTAGAAGGGAGAGAATAGGCCATTTAACTTTAGCTGTTCCTGTGGTTCATATATGGTATTTGCGTTCTATTCCAAGTAAGATAAGCTACTTGTTAGGTTACACTACTAAAAATTTAGAAAGTATTGTTTACTATGAAAAGTTTGTTATAACTAATCCAGGAAAATCTGGGAGAGAATATGGTGAACTTATTACAGAAGATGAGTATCTTGATTTGGAATATGAATTTGGTATAGATGTTGCTTCTGAAGAAGATATTGATGAAGATCGCTATTTTGTTGCTATGATGGGTGGAGCTGCAATTAAACAGTTATTAACAGATTTAGATGTTTCTCAAACCATAAGCGAATTGACTCAGATTGTAAAAAATGAAAAAACTTCTGTTGCAAAAAGAGAGGAAAGCTTAAAACGTTTAAGGATTTTAAAAAAGTTTGATCCTAAAGTAGAGAAGAAAATATATAATAAGCCTGAATGGATGGTTCTGAGTATATTGCCTATTATTCCTCCAGATTTAAGGCCTCTTGTGCCTCTTGAAGGTGGTAGATTCGCAGCTTCGGATTTAAACGATTTATACAGAAGGGTTATAATTAGAAATAATCGTTTAAAGCAGCTAATGGAAATTAAGGCTCCTGATGTTATTTTGAGAAACGAAAAAAGAATGCTTCAAGAGGCTATTGATTCCTTATTGGATAATAGTCGTATGCAATCTGCTGTTAGAAGTGGAACTAGAAGGCCATTGAAATCACTTAGTGATGCTCTTAAAGGTAAAAGTGGTAGGTTTAGACAGAATTTATTGGGTAAGAGAGTTGATTATTCTGCTAGGTCTGTTGTTGTTGTTGGCCCTGAATTAAAATTACATGAATGTGGAATTCCTAAAGATATGGCTATGGAGCTATTTAAGCCAA
>PBEF01000007.1 GCA_002717625.1 Fidelibacterota bacterium
GTAATAATTATTCAATTAATTTAAATATTATTATAATTAATAATAATGGAGGGCAGATTTTTAATACTCTAAGATATAAAGATAAAATAGAACAAAAACATAATAAATTCTGGATAACCCCCATAGATATAGATATTGAGCAAGTATGCAAAACATATAAGCAAACCTACTATAACCTAAGCTCTATTAATGATATCGATCAAAATCTTAATAAAATACTAGATACAAAGGGGATTAATATTATAGAAATTAAAACAGATTTTGAGATCACAAAGAATATAGAAGAAAAAATACAAAAGAATATTTAATACAATTTTTCTCCTTCTGATTTGGCAATTACTGCTGCTCCTACACTATCACTTGAAATATTTACCATCGTTCTAAACATATCAAGAGGTCTATCAATTGCAAGCATTGAGCCAACCCAGAGCGCTACAGCATCACTTTGTAGACCAACTGCATCTGTAACAATAAAAAGCATTACAAGCCCGGCACTTGGAATACCTGCCGCTCCAATAGAAGCAAGTAATGCTGTTATCACAACAATAAATTGCTGACTTGCATCAAGAGGAATACCTAATGCTTGTGCAATAAATAATACACCTGCACATTCATATAAAGCTGTTCCATCCATGTTAATTGTAGCTCCCATAGGTAAAACAAAGCTTGTAACTTCATTAGAAACTTTAACATTATCTTTAACGCATTTCATTGTGACAGGCAATGTTGCACTTGATGAGCTTGTTGAAAATGCAGTAACCATAGCAGATGCCATCGCTCTAAAATGTTTAATTGGATTAACTTTAACAAAAACCACCAAAATAATTGGTAAAACAATAAATAAATGTAATGATAGACCACAAGCTATTGTAAATGCATATAGCCCAAGCTCTCTAAAAATAGAAAGTCCTGTATTAGATACAGTCTTGGTCATTAAGCCAAAAACACCTATTGGAGCACATTTTATAACAAGCTGTGTCATTTTCATTATAATATGATAAATTGATTCTATTAATCCTTTAACNCTCGAATTATATTTTGAATCAACAAAGTTCATCATAATACCAAAGAAAATTGCAAAAAAGATAATTCCAAGTATATCACCTGATGCTAAAGCAGAAANAGGATTTAAAGGAATCATACGCTTCAAAATATCAAGAATAGAGCTTGTAGAACTTAATTTAGTTGTATCAAAAGCACCCACTTGATCAATAGGAGCAGCTCCAATACCAGGCTGTATAACATTTGCCAACGTTAATCCTATTAGTATAGCCATTAAACTTGTACACACATAATAAATCAATGTTTTAAAACCAAGACGGCCAATTTTAGACTGATCTTTTATTGATGAAATCCCCATAATAATTGATGTGAAAATAAGGGGGACTATAACCATTTTTAATAAACGTATAAAAATATCTCCTAAAAGAAGTATTACTGTGTACACTGCATTATTTTCATAATTCCCTAACTGATTAAAAAAGATACCAGATATAGTTCCAAGTATCATACAGATAATAATTTGCCAATGTAGTTTTATGCTTTTCATTAATATATCCTTTTAGGGTTTTTAAATTTATTCTCATCTATTTTATATTGAGGATATAAAGGTTTCTTAGATTTTGTAGAAAAACCTATATTTATTCCTCTTTGATTCTCTTCACAATCACCATTATCAGGTAGTGCGTCTTCAGGACATTCTGGTAAATCAGTTAAATTCTCATTATCATCAATTATACAAGCCTCATTATCATCTAAACTATAACATGTTAAATCGCAACCCCATTGCTGGTCCTCATCATCACAAAAATCATCACCAATCCATGATCTAACACAACAATCACCATCACCTGAACAATCTAATACCTCTGTTGGGGAACAGCCTCCAATAGAACAATCATCTGGACAAGTTTCTGATGTTTCATNACCATTACATATATCATCACCACATGTAGGAGTACAATCACCTTGATAATTAGATTCAGATGAATCAGGATCAATNCAATCATCACATGTTCCACATGCAGAACCTATAGAGTCAGATGGAAAACAACCTGGCCAATACGTATTATCAGGACACCCATTCTGTGCTAAATCTAAACAACTCGTAGGNCAACAATCTCCACCATCATAATCACAAATATCAATATTATTATCTAAATCACAGTATCCATCAGCAATCCAAATAGAGAATCCCCCAGCCTCATCGCAAGGAGTTGTTGGAATATCATTATCATCATCTTCACAATCACCATTATCTTCTATAGAGTTTTCAGGACATAATGGAAGATTATTAATATTTTGTGAATTATCACCATTATCCATCCAGCATACCTCATCATTATTTGTGAGACTATAGCAAACAAGATTACATCCATAAGTTTGATTTATATCATCACAATAACCATCCCCAATCCAATCTATAGGACAACAATCTCCATCTCCAGAGCAGTCATCCAAACTACCAGATTCTATACAATCAGGACAATCATCAAGCGAATCTACACAAGTAGACCCATCAGGACAGGTTAATTGACCTGATGCTTCACAATCTCCAAGGCATAAACAGCCTGAACAATCATAATCATACCCAACCTCTAATTGTGCACAGGTATATCCATCATCAAATGCAGCATCACAACATTCATAATCAGCAGTTTGATAAGATTGTATACAACTATCACAAACACTTGGTTCTTGACAAGCAGACGAATCACATACATTGCATCCATCATCACACTCATATGATGGTATAGAGGCTCCTCCACAAATACCATTACAATCCTCAATACTACCGCTACAATCACATGTATTTAAATTAGAATAATATATAAAATCTAAAGATTGAGCATCTGCATCTGATACTGCAATATCAGTTAATTCAATTGAATTACATGTTAAATCTAAATTCATTAAAACACCACATCCAGATGAAATAGAATTACCCGTTAAAGAAAAACCAACAACTACAGATGTTCCTGGCTGTAAATTAAACCCTGCATTCTCTGCAGCTCCACCTTGTAATATACCAAGTAAACCTCCTTGGCTAACAGTAAACTGAAATCCTGCTATATCTACATTTGATTTATATAATACAGAGCCAGATGATGTAATAGCAAAAACACCATCATTTTCATCTGGAACTTGAAGCATACATGCATCAGCGATTTCTCCAAGAATAGGACCTCCACAACCACATCCAAGATCAGCTCCAAATCCTAACATGCAATCAATTTCATCATCCATATTAACAATAGTCATTGCAACATCACCATAATCAGCAAAGTTTCCATCGCTTAAATCATCTTGCATTGAATTAATACATTCAGTTACTGATGGATATCCTATAATTTGTGAATCAATAAAAATAAAAGATACATAAAAGCCATCTCTTTGAATTAAACCTAAATCTGTTATTTGAATTTGATCTAAAGCTGCTCCTGTAGATGCTGCAACATCATTTTTAAATTGAGTTTCATTAAATTCAGAAAAACTACCGCTAAAAGTAAGTGAAATTTCATTTTCATACTCATAATCAGAAAAATCTTCCCCTCCAGGAAGGCCATTTCCGTCACCATCACCTCCACCATTACATGTAAGAATGATTAAGGGTAGAAAAATAATATATAAAAATCTAAATATTCTCATAAAATTTTAATCACACACCAATGTGATACTATTAATATTTGTAAATAAACCATTAAAAGAACCTGAACCAAAACTTGCTGTATAGTCCGCACTGCATACCAATTGTTCAGATGCATCCCAAACTTTTAAAATCATTGTATTTCCTAAAATATATCCAGGTAAAACTGGTCCTTCAAAATCTGTTAAATCAGCACTTTCAACCGCTGTAATTTCAAGCTGATTTCCTTCCCAAATACCATGACCAACTAAAACCTCACCAATAGCACCTGTATTATCAATAATACCAGCAGTATCAAATAATGCAATCTGATCACCAACATCTAGTTCTGTAATAGAACCCTCAAAAATAAATAATGTTGCTGCACCTGTTTCTTCAATCGTAAAGTTAAAAGGACTAGAAGATGCAGATAATAAATCAATAAGAAGAACTATATTATTAGACCAACTAATACCATCAACAGGATCTTCATTTGGAATATTTAATATTATCCCACTTGAGAATGCATCAATATAACTATTTTCTGAGGAATCATATATTTTAAATGTAGGTATATCTCCATTTTCCATGTAACCTGCAGTAAAATGAGTTTGGTCATTACCAAAAACGGGTAAATCACACATTTGTTCTCCACATAAAGAGGTATCCCACATTCTAGAACCAACACAAACATCACCATTAAAGGCACCTACCCAATCATCAGCATCTATTTGTTGGTTATCAATTTTTACTTCTTTAAATATATAATAACCCAACTGAACGGATGAAGAATATATAAATTCACATGGTAAACATTCATATTGATTATTATTTCCAACATATTGAGGGTTTTCACAAAAGCCTTGGGTATCATCAGAACATGCTATTGTAGTCTGGCAATCCTCTGCACAGGTTGTTTCTGTTTCACTCTCATCACAAATTCCATCTCCACATTCAACAGTAGATCCTGAACCACCATTACCACCATCTTCACTACTATCGCAACTGAAAACGAAAAAGCATAATATAAAAAATAAAAATTTCATCATAATCATATCTATTAACTAGCTGGAAAATATAAGAATTCTTACTGAAAAGAAAAAGGCCTCTTAAAAAGAGGCCTTTCTCAAACTAAAACGTTTTTTATAACAAGTTAGTTATATCTTAGAAACTATAAGATAATGTAACTGAAGCTTCACTAGCTAAATCAGCATCTTCCCAACCTGACATAGTTGTAACAGGATCCAAGAATAAACCTTCACCTACTTGCATATCAAGTGTTGCTTGACCCCAGTTAAAACCAAGACCAAAACCATAACTAGTATTATTATCATCACTTGGACCATTAGTATCATCAGCACATGGATCACTACCAGCTGCATCATTAGTACATGAGAAGTCATATGTATGTGTTGCCCATGCTCTTAGAGTAGCCCAATCTGTTAAACCAGCTTCAACAGCAAGAGTTGCAGTTGGTAAAGTCATTGATGTTGCATCATTAGTACCATCACTCTCAGTATGATAGTCAACTCCAAGACCAAATAGTACATCAGCACCACCTGCATCTAAATGAGTAAACATATNNAAANCNAAANNCATTGNNGTNNTNTCNNNACCATCATCNGTTGANNTTANAGATGCTNTTGCTGAATCAAAAACCCANACNTCCATATCATCTCTCCAGTTAGCCCAGTANNNNGTNNCNTCATCTACAGATNTAAAACCACAACCTAACTCACCCCACTCAAAGTTTTGACCATAACCAATAGCAAAACCATCAGTTTCAGTGTTACCTTTGTCAGCCATATACTGTACGCTAAGACCAACATCACCATTACCCCACATGATGTTCATCCATGTAGCAGCATCATCACCATCGAAGTTAAAACCCCATGTTGTAGCATCACCCCATAGGATAGTTGCATCAACACCAGCATCTGCTGTAGTTCCATCATTATCACTTCCAATACCATCTAATTCAACGAAATCATGATCGTTGATTGTCGCAGGAAATATAGCGATGTTTGCTTTATCGCCTGGCCAAAAACCAGCATCTCCACCGAGAGCTGCAATTCTTGAGTTGGCGAACACTGCAGCACATAGTACTACACTTATTAGGATTACTTTAACATTTTTCATGTTTGTCTTTCTCCTTGTTTTCTTTCTTTTTTTTTAACCAACTTGCACCTGCGGACACCACAGACACAAAATGTAAATCAGGGTATATACAACCACGGTTCCTAAAAGTTCCATAGTTTTTTTCAGGGATTTGTTCTTTTACTCCTACCGACGATGAACATGCGCAATTAGCCTTGATGAGCCCCGATACCTTGGTCAATATTACAAATAAATAAATAAACATAACAAGTATTTAATGTAATACTTTAAGTCCAATGCTTTATTTGTTTTAATAAGCCTTTGATTATCAACATCTTATAATTACAGCAATACTTTAAGAGTATTAAAAATAATTTTACTTAGATTGATTTTTATTAGGAAATCTGCTCATCGCATACTCAGCAAGAGCTGTAATTGTTAAACTGGGGTTAACTCCTAAGTTTGAAGGGACAACAGAGCCATCTATAACATAAAGACCCGGATAATTAAAAACCTCAAAGTTTTTATCAACAACTCCTGATGAGATATCCTCACCCATAGTTGCTCCTCCTAATATATGGGCTGTTGTTGGAATTCCAAAAAAAGTATCCATATAAGTTGACATAGGAACACCTTTTATATCTTTGGCAATATCATCTGCAACCCTCTCTCCTGCAGGAATAAAGCTAGGGATAGGATCCTTGCTAGATAGACTACTATTCATAGATTTAAACCCAAATCGCCACCATCTACTCTTATAAGATAGCCTTAAATAGTTATTAATAGGCTGCATAATAAGTAAAATAACAGTTTGAGATGACCATTTATAAGGAATAGAGTCCCTGATAAATGCTATTGGATGAAGAATGATATTTGCAAACCACTTAAATACAGTTGGAATTTTATCTGACTTACTAAATATATGTGTTGTTAATAAAGACATACTGTTTTGTCCTACGCCATACCGGCATGTTTCAATATGTGTTTTTTCATCAGTCATAAACCCTGCAGATATAGCAACTCCCTTTGTAAAATCCTTTGTTTTATGTGCTATTTTAGAACGAACACCAAGTATAGATTCTGAATTAGTTCTCACATAATCACCTAAAGAATCTGATAATTTTGATAGATACCCTTTATCTTTACACTTTAATAATAATTTAACACTTCCCATAACACCTCCAGAAAAGATTACCTTCTTAGCCTGGACCTTACCTGTTTTCTTTAATAAACCAGTTGATTTTCTGTATTTTAAGGTATAACCATTATCCTTCTTTTGAACATACAACACCTCCTTTTCAGGAGAAATTGTAACTCCCCTTTTTTCAGCTAAATATAAATAATTTTTATCTAATGTGTTTTTTGCATTATAACGACAACCTACCATACAACCGCCACATAAAACACATCCATTCCTATCAGGTCCTTCACCATCAAAATAAGGATCTTTAACCAATTTATTGCTTTCATTAAAAAATATTCCAACATCGACTCTTTTAAAAGAATCTTCTCTACCTAGCCTAGATGCAGACTGCTTTAAAATATGATCTGTCTCTCCTAAATAGGGGGCCCTTGTTGCACCAAGCATTGTTTTTGCCGTATTATAAAAAGGAAGCAATCTTTCTTTCCAGCCACCTCCAATCCATCTTTTATCTTCAAAGGCTTTATCTGGAGGAACAAGCAATGTATTAGCATACACAAGACTTCCACCACCAACACCAGCACCGTGAAGTATAAATATATTCTTCAACAGCGTAATACATTGTATACCATATAAAAATAAATTAGGCATCCATAAAAACTTTCTAAGGTTCCAATTTGTTTTAGGAAAATCTTTAGTTTCATAACGCTTACCCTTTTCTAAAACTAAAACCTTATATCCTTTTTCAGATAACCTTAAAGCAGAAACACTTCCTCCAAAGCCTGAACCTATAATAACAATATCATATTCTTTATCTAATTTATCCATTAATTAACTCTTCTATTTTCCTAAGATAATTAATACTAATCTTATGTCCACCATTAAACTCATTAAAAAAGACATTACAATTTTTCAACTTTAAATCCTTATATATTCTATTAGAACAATCAATAGGAACAACTTCATCATTAACTCCATGACCTATAAAAATAGGAGTTTGGAATTGATTAGAATGAATACTAAAAGGTTTAGACTGATCTCTATTAAATCCCGCAACAGGAAAAACCCCACCCCATTGATACTCTAGTTGCAGAACCATATCATAACATACTGTAGCTCCCTGTGAAAAGCCAATAAAGAATACTTTTTTTGAATCTATAGTATTTAAAATATTATTTTTTAAAAAAGAGCTTAATAAACTAATAGGCTCATCTATTTCATAACTACCATCACTATGCTGATATGACCAAGAATATTCATTAGTTGTATTCTCAATTTTATATGGTGCTTGAGGGAATATCCACTTTGCATTAGGAATTTTAATAATAGAAGAAAGTGATTCAAAACTATTTTTATTTCCTTTCCATCCATGAATAAAAATTATAATCTTATCAAAGTTATCTAAACTACCTTTTTCTAAGAATTCTATTTTTTTCATTATAGTATAATTATATAGTATTATTTAAAATAAATTGTATTGTAAATTTAATGCTGTACAGGTAATTAATTTCTTAAAAAATGATAATTGGAATTTTAAAAGAAACTAAAGATAATGAGCTTAGAGTTGCAGCAACTCCTGATGTAGTTAAAAATTTAATTAAACTAGATCATTCTGTTGTTGTAGAAAAATCAGCTGGGGAAGGTTCTTTTATATCAGATGAAAATTTCAAGGATGCAGGTGCAGATTTATTGGATTCATCAAATGATGTTTGTTCTCAAGCGGATATTATTTTCAGTGTTAATTCTCTTAGTAGTGAACAATTAAAACAAATAAAGAAAAATAGTACCATTGTGTCATTCTTTCAAATAAAGGATGAAATACAACAAATTTCAGACTACACAAATAATAATCTTTCTTTAATTTCAATGAGCCATGTTCCAAGAACAACGCTTGCTCAAAACATGGATGCACTAAGTTCACAAAGTAATATTGCTGGTTATAAAGCAACAATTATAGGAGCTGATCATATAACAAAGTATATGCCTCTTCTTATGACAGCTGCTGGAACTATAAAGCCTGCAAAAGTTTTAATTCTAGGTGCTGGGGTTGCAGGTCTTGCAGCAATAGCAAATGCAAAAAGAATGGGAGCACAAGTTTATGCATTTGACGTTAGGCCTGTTGTGAAAGAACAAGTAGAAAGTCTTGGAGCTAAATTTGTAGAAGTAGAAAGTGAATCTAGCGAAGGAGTTGGAGAAGGAGGATACGCTAAAGAAGTTTCCGAAGAATACAAAAAGAAACAAGGTGAATTAATTAAGGATACCATTAAAGATATGGATATTGTTATTTCAACAGCTCTTATTCCTGAGAGGCCTGCTCCTATACTAATAGATAAAGATATGGTCAATAGCATGCAACCTGGCTCTGCTATTATAGACCTTGCTGCTATTAATGGTGGAAACTGTGAATTAACAGAATGCGATAAGGTTATTATGCACAATAATATTACTATAGATGGAAGATCTTACTTACCAAGTACAATGCCTAATGATGCAAGTAAACTATATTCAAAAAATTTATTTAATTTGTTTAAACACATATATAATAAGGATAACCCTTTAAACCTTGAAGATGAAATCACAAATGGTTCTATGCTAATTAATCAAGGAAAAGTAAATAATCAAATGTTACAAGAATTTTTAGATAAGGATAATAGCTAATGGATATTACTACAATTACTATTTTTATTCTTGCCGTATTTGTTGGTTTTGAAATTATAACAAAAGTTCCACCAACACTACATACACCTCTTATGTCAGGATCAAATGCTATTTCTGGAATTGCAATTATAGGAGCTATACTTGCAACAACTGTTCAAGGCAATATTGGTATGTGGCTTGGATTCATTGCTGTTATCTTTGCAATGATTAATGTTGTAGGAGGGTTTATGGTAACAGACAGAATGTTAAAAATGTTTAAGAGAAAATAAATGATAGATTTTTTATACTTAATATCAGCAATTTGCTTTATATATGGACTTAAAATGTTAAGTCATCCAAAAACTGCACGAAATGGAAATATTATTGCTTCTTTAGGAATGTTAATTGCCATCATTGCAACAGTCTCCCTTGGAACAAATTTAGATCTTAAAATGATAGGCATAGCAATGCTTATAGGAGCAATTATAGGAGGATTCTTTGCAACAAAAGTAGAGATGACTCAAATGCCTCAATTAGTTGCAATATTTAATGGTTTTGGAGGAGGAGCATCTGCACTTGTAGCATCTTCAGAATTTTTAAAGTATGGCGCTGATTCATCAATGTTTTTAATTATTTCAATTACCTTAAGTGTTTTAGTGGGGACTCTAACCTTAACAGGAAGTTTCATTGCATTTGGGAAATTGCAAGGCCTTATTTCTACAAAACCAATTACATTTCCTGGACAACAAATATTTAATGCACTTCTTGCAATCACTATGTTTACAGCAGCATATTTCATACCCACATACGGTATAAATGCATTTTATATTATAGTCATATTATCTGGATTACTTGGAATATTACTAGTAATTCCTATTGGAGGAGCAGATATGCCTGTTGTTATATCTTTACTAAATTCTTATTCAGGTATTGCAGCTGCAATGACAGGATTTGTACTAGTAAATAGTCAACCATCAGCAGGAAACGCTCTTATCATATGCGGAAGTTTAGTTGGAGCATCTGGTATGATACTAACACAAATAATGTGCAAAGGGATGAATAGATCGCTTGCAAATGTGATTTTTGGAGCTGTTGGTGGTGAAGTTGAAGCCTCTTCTGGAGAAGGTAAAGAAGTTAATATAAAAAGTTATTCAACTGAAGAAGCTGCTATGATTTTTGATGCTGCAGAAAAAATTATTGTTGTTCCTGGTTATGGATTAGCTGTTGCACAAGCACAGCATGCTGTTAGAGAAGTTGCTGAATTTCTTGAAGATAAAGGGAAAACAGTACTATATGCAATTCATCCTGTTGCGGGCAGAATGCCTGGACACATGAATGTATTATTAGCAGAAGCAAATATATCATATGAACAATTAAAAGATTTAGATGAAATAAATCCAGAATTTGAAGATTGCGATGTCGCGATTGTACTTGGAGCAAATGATGTTGTCAATCCTGCTGCAAGATCAGATCAAAATAGCCCTATTTACGGTATGCCAATACTAAATGTTGATAAAGCTAGAACAGTTATCATCAATAAAAGAACAATGAATACGGGATTTGCAGGTGTTCAAAATGAATTATTTGGATATGAAAATTCTATTATGGTTTTTGGTGATGCAAAAGATATGCTAATTAAACTTCTATCTGATTTAAAAGAATTATAATTCTACAACTGCTTATAAGATAAGCAAATGATTTAATAAAAAATATTATTAAATATCTAATTAGATAATATAATATTAATTAACAATATTATATCTTGAACATTAATTGCATCATCCTCATTTAAGTCACCTAATAATAATTCAAAACCGGATGGAGAATACTCCCCCATAATAATAGAAACAAATCTAACAGCATCTAATATATCAATAACTCCATCTTGATTAATATCTCCATATAAAAAAGTATCTTGTGCATTTAAAACAACAGGGATAGCATCAAAATCATTTAGAGCATTTGTATTACTAATCACATAGCCATAATACACTCCAGAGCTTAAATTACTTGTATTAATATTAATTTGATAAAGAGCTGAAGAACCACTTGTTAATTGATTATTATTGCCTGATAGATATTCTGTAGATAACCAATTAGAAGTATTAAAACTTAATCCTAAATTATTTTCAACAAATGAATCATTATATACAACCTCTAATCCATATTCTCCAGAACCAGGAGATCTAATTCCAATCGTAGCAGAGGCCACCTCTCCTTGCATAGATTGATAATTAATATCAATTTCACCAGTTTCATGTAAAACTAATTGAAAATTATATATTCTATCTGTATCAGTCCAGTGTACTACATCATCAAACCATATAACAGTTCTATTATTATTAGAGTGATACTTAACTTCACCAGAGCCTAATTCATTACCACTATAAGCAGGATTTAAATCATCCCAAAAAGCAAAAATTGCAGCTAGAGGAGAATCTTCACTAAAAACAGCCTGATTGTTCCAACCATTATTATCATTTTCAAATCCAATCCACCCATTAGGATTTACTAAACAAAAATTATATTCTTCATCATAAAAATTAAAATTAAAAGGTAAGTTAATTTCTGTTGCAGTATCATTATTTTCAAATTCAAGGACTGTAATACCATCTAAATTTTCAATATCAATCCAACTAGAATTAATAATCTCAGGATTTTGCCTTGAATCAGTCCATGCATAACCAAAATTATCAATTTGATCAGAACTAACAGGGTAAGGACCTGAACTAATATCATAAATTAGTTCAGAACCAAATTCTCCATTATTACTAATAGTTAATTGAGTTGAGTATTCTTCATTTAAGGGAACATTAAATGCAAACTCATCAACATTATATGCAGCTTCAGGTTGAGCATATGGAGTGGAACCTCTTGTAGTAATAAATAATGCAGATTGATCAGTTAGTGTTCTTGCTCCTTGAGCATAAGAATTATTAAACGTATATTGCAATCCATCATCTCCTAAATGATTTTCAATACCAACAGTACAATACTGACCATGATATACAGCTCCCTCATAATTACCAACCGGATAATTACCAATGCTTGTATTATTAAAATTATTATATTGTAATTTCATTTCATCATCTCCTGTTGGAGTTTCAGATCCAGAATTATATAAAATAACCTGAAAAGATTCGGATGAATTATTTAAAAAAGTTCTAACATTTGACCACTCTATAATAAAAGAATCATCAACAGCATTATAATAAGAATATACCTCTCCTCCATTTGTAGTTTTTAAATCATCCCAAAAAACAGCAACTATTGGAGAAGGTCCTCCTGGACCAGGTAAAGTATAATTTCTAAATGAAGTCATTTCTGTATATCCAAATGAAATCCATCCATTAGAACAAATACTAACACTATTATAATTAACTCCATAAAATGTAAAGGTAAAAGGTAATTGTATTGATGTAACATCATCTTGATTATCACCTCCATCATAAATATTTACTTCAGTACCATTTCCACCATAATCAGGATCTATTTCTATCCATTCATAAGTTGGAGCAAGATCATAATCCGTATCTCCAATATCATAGATATAGTAACCATGTTGATCAGGACCAACGGGATCATTGACAGTAACATTTCCAACTTGAAATGATACTACAGATTGAGTTTGGTAACCATAACCATTGGAAGAAATTAAACTGACAGGAATAGATATAACTGAGCCGTTGATAACAGCACTATCTACCAATATAGAAATATTTCCTGAACATGAAGCATATCCTCCTGCTTGTACATTTCCACAAGAAAAATTAGTATCACTAAAAGTTAATAAAGAACCTGTATAATTAATTTCTCCATTTAAGCTATTTAAGGACATAGAACCTGAATTATACACTTGAAATTCAACATCAGAAGAATTTCCGATACTAAGTTCTGAATCTAAGTCATAAGATAAATCAAGATTAGCTGATTTAAAATTAATAGGGACTATATAATTCCACAACAAATCATCTGTTGTTGAATATACAGTTAATCTTATCATAGGATCATCAGTATCAGATATTAAATTATTCGCATTAATAGATATATTATTTATCTGAGCAGATTCTCCTGATGATAAACTTCCAATATATTGGGGATTATCTGATAAAATTATATAAGGAGAATTAGTACTACATTCAGCAACCAGTGAATTTATATTTTCATTAGAATTATTTTGGATTTCTATACTTAAAGTTGCTATTTCTCCAGGATTTAAATAAGAATCATTATTCCCTAAAGAATCATCAATCAGTATAGATTCTGTATTTATAATAACTTCTGGTAAATCATTAGATATAATAAAAAATGATTCATCAGGAAGATAGTTCTGCTTTCTAGAAACAACATTTACATTTCCTGAACTCATAGATGAATCTAAAGAAAAATCTGCAATACCATTAGAATTAGTATAAGCCGATTCAAACAATTCATCAATCAAATTTCCTTCTCTTGATAAAGTAACCATAACGTCTTCTATTGGATTCCCTTGCTCATCAGAAACAAATACTTGAAAATTATTAGAACCATTAATTAACATTTGATTATGTTGTACAACCATATTTTCAGGTGGAGATGTCCAGAGTTGCAATGCTGGATCTCCAAATAAATTATTCCAAGTTGAAAATAAATAAACATTGTCATTTGGATTTTGGGGATAAATTTCATTAAGAGCTAGTTTACCATAAACAGTAGCTTCTCCAGCTGTTTTTACCTCATTTACAAAAATACTTTCAAATATACCCATATCAACGATATTATTAAATGCTGTGTGAGTATAAGATTGTGCTGTTCCTACAACTGCGACTGCTCCTTTAGGACTAACTGATGTCCCTGCTCTATATAAAGATTCAGATATACATGTTGTTTCTGTTCCAAAAGATCC
>PBEF01000008.1 GCA_002717625.1 Fidelibacterota bacterium
CTCCAATAGCAATGGAGAAAGAATTAAGGTTTGCTATTAGAGAAGGTGGTCATACTGTTGGCGCTGGTGTTGTAACTGAGATTAAAGAATAGTAGGTTAAGGATGAATAAGATTAGGATTAGAATAAAGGCTTACGATCATATGCTGTTGGATAAATCAACGGAAAAAATCGTGCGTACAGCTAAAAATACAGGAGCTTTAGTTTTGGGTCCTATTCCTTTACCAACTAAGAGAAGTGTTTATACTGTAAATAGGTCTGTTCATGTTGATAAAAAATCACGAGAACAATTTGAAATTAAAATACATAAAAGGATAATTGATTTACTCAATTCATCATCAAAGACGGTAGATGCTCTAATGAAACTTGATATGCCTGCCGGTGTTGATATTGAAATTAAATCCTAATGTAAGAATATAGTTTTTAATTATGGTTGAAGAAAATAAAATAGAAAAAAATAAAGAAACAATTGAAGAGGTAAAAACTTTAGTAGATGTGGAAACTGAAGGAGCAGAAGTTCAAAAAGATGAAGCTGTAGTAGAATCGGTATCTGAAGAAGAAATTCCAGTAGAAAAATCAGAAGATTCAAAAGAGTCAAATTCAGCAGAATCAGCAATTAAAGAATCAAATGTTTCAAAAGATGAAAAGATGGATGATAAAAAGGAGATTGAAGATTCTGCTTATCTGAAACTTCCTTTTATTTTAGGTACTAAGTTAGGAATGACTCAAATTTTTTCTGACAATGGAACTGTTTATCCAGCAACAGTTATTCAGGCTGGCCCTTGCAATATAACACAAATTAAAACTATTGAAAAAGATGGTTATTCCGCATTGCAAATTGGATATCTTGATTCAAAGGAATCTAAACAAAATAAACCTTCTATGGGGCATTTTAAAAGGTGTAATTCTAAACCTAAAAAACATCTTAAAGAATTCAGATATAATAATTTTGAAGGCATTGAATTAGGAGATGAAATTAATTTAAGTCAATTTTCTATTGGGGACCTTTTGCAGGTTACAGGTTACTCCAAAGGAAGAGGTTTTGCAGGCCATATGAAGAGACATAATTTTAGTGGTGGAAGAGCTTCTCATGGTAAAAATAGTGTTATGAGAAAAGCTGGCTCTGTTGGTGCGGGAACATCCCCTGGTAGAGTTTGGAAAGGGACACGTATGGCTGGTAGGATGGGAAATGATAAAGTTACTGTTAAGAATTTAGAAATTATTAAAATGGATTCTGAAAATAATTTATTATTTGTGAATGGTTCAATTCCAGGTCCTAACAATAATATTTTATATATTTCAAAGGTAAGTTATGAAGGTTGATATTTATAATAATAAAGGTAAAAAATTAACAAAGAAGATTGAGCTGGATGATAAAGTTTTTTCAATAAAGCCAAGTGATCATTCAATTTATTTAACTGTTAAATCAGAATTAGCAGCTAAAAGGCAAGGGACATCTAGTTCTAGAACCAGAGCAGAGGTTAGAGGAGGAGGAGCGAAGCCATGGAAACAAAAAGGAACGGGTAGGGCAAGGATTGGCTCAACCAGAAACCCATCGAGAGTTCATGGAGGATCAGCGTTTGGACCAAAGCCTAGGGACTATAATCTTAAGGTTAATAAGAAAGTTAGATTGTTAGCTAAGAGAAGCATTTTATCATCTAAGATTAAATCTAATTCATATAAGATTATTGATGATTTCAAAATGTCTTCTTTAAAAACAAAAGAATTTATTCAAATTTTAGAATCTTTAAAGCTACGTGATGAAAAGTTGACAATGATTATAGGAAATCCTAGTGATAGTTTATTGTTAAGCTCTAGAAATGTAAATAATGTTAATTTGGTTGTTGCTGACCATATGTCTGCATATGATATTTCTAATTCGAAGATTCTTTTGTTTGATCAATCAGGTATAGAAATTTTAAATGAAAAATTAAAATAATGAATAGTAATAGGAATATAATATTAAATCCAATTTTAACAGAAAAAAGTTCAGTTTTAATGGAAAAGTTGAATCAATATGTTTTTAGAGTTAGCGTAGATGCTAATAAAATTCAAATTAAAAGACAATTAGAAAAAAGATTTAATGTTTCTGTTTTAAAAGTTGCCACAATGAATTTTAATGGTAAAGCAAAAAATACAACTGTTCGTAGTGGCGGTCATGTTTTGAGAAGCTCTGGAAAAAGAAGTGACTGGAAGAAGGCTATTGTTACTTTGAAGGATGGTGATAAAATTAATTTAGTTGATGGAGATTTTAGTTAAAAATGTCTAAGATAAGAAAATTAAAGCCAGATACTCCTAGTAGAAGATATATGTCTATTTCCTCTTTTGATGAAATAATAGCATCTAAACCTGAGAGAAAGTTGACAGTTGCATTACGTAAAACAGGAGGCAGAAATAATCTTGGTCGCATAACTTCTAGAAGAAGAGGTGGAGGCCATAAAAGAAGATATAGAATAATAGACTTTAAAAGAAATAAATTTGATGTTCAAGGTAATATTATATCTATTGAATATGATCCCAATAGATCTTCAAGGATAGCTTTGGTTGAATATGCTGATAAAGAAAGAAGATATATACTTGCACCTGATGGCATTAAGGTTGGTGATTCTATAGTATCTTCTATTGTAAATACTATTCCTTTTAAAGTTGGAAATAATACATGTATGAAAAATATTCCAGAAGGTTTATCTATACATAATATAGAATTAAAGCCGTTGAAGGGAGCTCAGCTTGCAAGAAGTGCTGGTACTTATGCTAGAATAATGGCAAAAGAAAATGGAATGGTTACAATCAAGCTTCCCTCTGGTGAAGTGAGAATGGTTCATGAAAATTGTCAGGCAACAATAGGTGTTGTTGGTAATAAGAATAATGAAAATATTAAGATTGGAAAAGCGGGAAGATCTAGGTGGTTAGGTAGAAGACCTAAAGTTAGAGGTGTCGCGATGAATCCTGTTGACCACCCTCATGGTGGTGGTGAAGGAAAAACTTCAGGTGGAAGACATCCTGTTTCTCCATGGGGAACGCCTGCTAAAGGTTATAAAACAAGAAAGAAAAGTAAACCATCAAATAGGTTTATTGTCAAGAGGAGAAAATAGTATATGTCAAGGTCTTTAAAGAAGGGTCCATATATTGATTTTAAGTTAGAGAAAAAAGTTGAAAATCTTAATAGTTCTAATAAAAAAGAGGTTATTAAGACTTGGGCAAGACGTTCTACGATTCCTCCGACATTTGTAGGTCATACTTTTGCTGTTCATAATGGAAATAAATTTATTCCTGTATTTATTAGTGAAAATATGGTGGGCCATAAATTAGGAGAATTTGCTCCAACTAGATTATTCAGAATGCATTCAGGTGATAGAAAAAAATAATATAGTATATAATAAAAATGGAAACTATAGTTAAATTAAAATATATTAAACAATCTTCAAAAAAAGTTAGATTTGTATTGAATTCTATAAAAGGTTGTAAGGTAGATAATGCTTTAAAAAAGCTTGATAATTTAAATAAAAAAGCAGCTTTTTCTATTTCAAAAGCAATTAGATCTGGTATGTCTAATTTATCAAATATTGAAGGTAGTGATACTGTTAATGAAAGTAGTTTTTATGTATCTGAAGCTTATGTAGATCAAGGTCCGAGTATGAAAAGGTTCAGGCCTGCAGCGATGGGTAGGGCAACTCCAATCCTGAAAAGATCAAGTCATTTAACATTAAAATTAAAGAAGATAGATTCTAAATAAGGAGATATTTTGGGACAAAAAAGTAATCCAATTGGTTTGAGGTTAGGTATTAATAGAGCTTGGGACTCTGTTTGGTATGATGAGAGAAACTTTGCAGATAGAATAAAAGAAGATTTAGTCATCCGAAATTATATTTTAACAAAATATTCTACAGCAAGTATATCTAAAGTTGAAATTAATAGAACGTCTGAAAAAGCTATTGTTAATATTAATACTGCGAGACCCGGATTGATTATAGGTAAAGGTGGCTCAGAAGTAGATCTTCTTAAAAAAGGTTTAAATAAGCTTGTTGGGTATGAGGTGCAAGTTAATGTTTCTGAAATTAAAAGACCAGCTTTAGTTGCAAAACTTGTTGGACAAAATATTGCTCAACAATTAGAAAAAAAAGTTAATTATAGAAGAGCTGTGAAAAAATCTATACAAAGCACTATGCAGCTTGGTGCTGCTGGTATTAGAGTATGCATATCAGGTAGGCTTAATGGTGCTGAAATTGCAAGAAGTGAAACTTTTAGAGAAGGTAGAGTGCCTCTGCATACATTAAGATCTAATATAGATTATGCAATAGTTGAGGCTAATACAACATACGGTATTATAGGTTTAAAGGTTTGGATATTTAATGATAAGGTTTAAAGGAAATTATGTTATCACCAAAAAAAGTTAAAAGAAGAAAAGTACAAAAAGGTAGAATGAAAGGAATGTCTAATAGGAGTAATTTTGTTGCTTATGGTACTTATGGTTTAAAAGCTCTTGAACCTGGCTGGATAACAAGTAGACAAATTGAAGCTACTAGAATTTCTATATCTAGAAGAGTTCGTAAAATAGGTAAAATGTGGATTAGAATTTTTCCTGATAAACCGATTACAAAGAAACCAGCTGAAACAAGAATGGGTAAAGGTAAAGGTTCTCCTGAGTATTGGGTTTCTGTAGTTAAGCCAGGAAGAATTTTATTTGAAATTGATGGGGTTGATTTTGATCAAGCAAAAGAAACGTTTAGAGCCTGTTCTCACAAATTGCCGATTAAAACTAAATTAGTTATGAGAAGAGAGCTTTAATTTATATGGCTAAGAAAAAAAATATTAAAGATATGAGTTTAGAAGAGCTAAATGCAAGATTAGTTGAATGCAGAGAAGCTTTATTTAATTTTAGATTTCAGAAATCATTACAACAGTTAGAACATCCTAAGGTTATTCGTGAAACTAGAAGAGAAATTGCTAGAGTGATGACTTATATACGAAAACATGAATTAGAGGCAAAAACAAATGAAAATTAATGGTCAAAGAAGGCAGTTGATAGGTGTGATATCTTCTAATAAGATGGATAAGACAGTTGTAGTTAATGTCAAGAGAAGGTTCCCTCATCCTATGTATAAGAAATTTGTTAATAAAACGAAAAAATATTATGCTCACGATCCGAATGGTGTGTGTGGTATTGGGGATATGGTAGTTATTGAAGAATCAAGACCATTAAGTAAGTTAAAGAGATGGCGTGTTAAGACAATTCAAGAGAAAGCAGTGAATTAATGATACAGCAAGAAACTAGATTAAAAGTAGCAGATAACACAGGCGCTAAAGAAATTTTATGCATAAAGGTTCTTGGAGGATCAAGAAAAAGATATGCAAGAACAGGAGATTTAATAGTTATATCTGTTAAAAAAACGATACCTGGTTCTAATATTAAAAAAGGAGAAGTTCATAAAGCTGTAGTAGTAAGAACAAGGAAAGAGCGTAAGCGTAAAGATGGTTCTTATATTCGATTTGATGATAATGCTGCTGTTCTGGTGAATGATAATAAAGAGCCAAAAGGTACTAGGGTTTTTGGTCCTGTTGCAAGAGAATTAAGGGAGAAAAGGTATATGAAAATATTATCTTTAGCTCCAGAGGTGATTTAAACTTATGGATAAATTTAGAAAAAATGATTCAGTGAAAGTTATTTCAGGAAGCTATCAAGGTCAAACTGGGAGAGTCTTGAAAATAATTTCTAAAAATAATAGAGTTTTAGTTGAGGGTATTAATAAAGTTAAAAAGCATATGAAACCTTCTCAGGATAATCCTCAAGGTGGAATAGTTGAAAAAGATATGTCTATACATGCATCAAATTTAATGTTATTAGATAAATCAAAGCCTGTAAAAGTAGGATTTAAAGTATTGGATTCTGGCAAGAAAGTTAGAGTTAATAAAAAAAATGGGAATACTATTAAATAAAATATGTCTAAAGAAAAATATACACCAAGATTAAGAGAAAAGTATAATAAGGAAATTATTACTAAATTAGGAGATGCTTTTAAAATTACTAATAAGATGCGTGTACCTAAAATTGTAAAAATTTCTATTAATATGGGATTAGGTGATGCTAAAGATAATAAAAATAGTTTAAAACAAGCTGTTGATGAATTGACAAATATCACCGGTCAAAAAGCTGTTATTACTCGTGCTAAAAAGGCAATTTCGAATTTTAAATTAAGAGAAGGTGATCCTGTTGGAACAAAGGTAACTCTTAGGGGTAATATGATGTATGAATTTTTAGATCGTTTAATATCTATTGCAACACCAAGAATTAGAGATTTTAGAGGCTTTTCATCTAAGGGTTTTGATAATTTTGGAAATTATAATTTTGGAATTACAGAACAAATAGCTTTCCCTGAAATTGATTATGATAAGGTTAATACAATCAGAGGCATGAACTTAACTATAGTAACAACAGCAGAAAATGCTGAAGAATCACATGCTCTTTTAAAAATGTTTGGTTTTCCAATTAATGATATTAAAAAAAATAAAAAAGATTTAGTACACGAAGAAAAATAATTTAAGGATTATTATATAATATGGCAAAAAAATCTAAAGTTGTTAAAAATATTCAAAGAGAGAAAATGGTTGATAGGTATTATGATAGAAGGTTGAAATTAAAGGCTATTGTTAAAGATCCTAATTCAACATATGCTGAAAAGAGATTAGCTTATCAAAAATTAGAAAAGATGCCTAGAGATGCTAATCCTATAAGATTAAGAAACAGGTGTAATTTAACAGGTAGACCAAGAGGAGTTTATAGAAGGTTTGGTTTATCTCGAATTAGTTTAAGGGAAATGGTTAATAATGGTTTAATTCCAGGTGTAAGAAAAGCAAGTTGGTAATTAAACTTAAATAAGGAAAATTTTTATGAGCATGAGTGATCCTATAGCAGATTATTTAACAAGAATAAGAAATGCCCATATGGCATTAAAGCCTTGGGTTGATATTCCATCTTCATCATTGAAGATAAGAATTTCTTTTGTCCTTAAAGAAGAAAAGTTTATAAGGGATTATGTCTTGGTTAAAGATGATAAACAGAATGTATTAAGGGTTTATTTGAAGTATGATGATAATAATAATCCTGTGATTCATGGTATAAAAAGATTTAGTAAACCTGGATGTAGGCGCTATGTTCCTGCAATTAATAAAATGCGTGTTTTAAATGGCATGGGAATATCCATTCTAACTACATCTAAAGGTGTTATGTCTAATAAAAAAGCAAAAAAATTAAATGTTGGTGGAGAGGTGTTATGTCAGGTATGGTAAAAAGCAGAGGAATTAGTAATGTCAAATATTGGTAAACAACCTATTAGTGTCCCTGATGGTGTAAGTGTTAATTTGAATCAAAATATAATAAGTATTAAAGGTTCTTTGGGAGAACTGTCTTTAGAATTTGATTCTGAAATTAGTGTTAAATATGAAGATAATCAAATTTTAGTTAACCGCCCTTCTAATAATAAAAAGCATAAGGAATTTCATGGCTTATATCGTGCATTAATTCAAAATATGGTTATGGGTGTTACTCAAGGTTTTTCTAAAGAATTATCTTTAGTTGGAGTCGGTTATACAGCAGAAAAAAAAGGAAATTTTTTAATTGTAAATGCTGGTTATTCTCATCCTGTATACATGGAGATTCCAGATGTATTAGCTGTTGATGTTCCAAGTGTTACATCAATAGTTGTAAAAGGTGCCAGTAAACAGAATGTTGGTGATATGGCAGCAAAAATAAGAGAAATACGTAAGCCGGAACCTTATAAGGGGAAAGGCATTAGATATATTGATGAATACGTAAGAAGAAAAGCAGGTAAAACGGTAGGCGGTACAGGTTAAATATATGGCAAAAACAAATATAAAAAGAAAAGCGTGGTTAAAAAAGAGAGTTAGAACAAAACTTTCATTAGGTCATTTAGGAAAATATCCTAGATTAGTTGTGTTTAAATCTAATAAACATATATATGGTCAATTGGTTGATGATAATACTCAAAAAACATTATTGTCCTCATCTACAAAAGATAAAGATTTAGTTAAAGATTTGGGCGCGGTATCAACCAAAGTTGAAAAAAGTAAGGTTGTTGGTTATTCATTAGCAAAAAAAATTAAAACTCAAAAAATTGATAAAATCGTTTATGATAGGAATGGATATAGATATCATGGTAGGGTTAAAGCTATGGCTGATGCAATAAGAGAAAAAGGAATTAATTTTTAATTAAGAAGGTTTATTTATGAATACAAATATAATAAGTCCAACAGATTTACAGTTAAATGATGAGAATGTTATTCAAATTAAGAGAGTTTCAAAAGCGACTACTGGTGGAAGAAGGATGAGATTTAGCTCAATAGTCTGTGTAGGTGATGGTCAGGGACATGTTGGTATTGGTTTTGGCAGAGCAAATGAAGTTGCATCTGCAGTTAATAAAGCTAAAAGTGCTGCAAAAAAAAGAATTTTTAAATCTCCTTTAGTTAAAGGAACAATTCCTCATAGATTAGATATTAAATTTGGCTCTGTTAAATTAATGTTAAAACCAGCATCTCCAGGAACAGGTATTATAGCAGGTGCTTCTGTTAGAGCTATTATGGAGCAACTTGGAATTACAGATATATTAACTAAAAATACAGGTTCTACTAACCCTGTTAATGTTGTTAAAGCTGTTGAATATGGATTGAAACAATTAAGAGATCCTTTAACAGTATCAAGGCAAAGAGGAGTAAAATTAAAAGAATTATTTGATTAATTATAAGATATGACAAAAAAAGTAAATAAGATAGAAATCAAGTTAATTAAAAGTCCTATAGGGTATAATGTTAAGAAAAAGCATACTTTAGAAGCATTAGGACTTACAAAAATGAATGCAGTGGTAGTTAAGAATGCAGATAGTGCTATTTTAGGCATGATTAAAAAAGTTTTTCATTTAGTAGAGGTTAAAGAAATATAATGAGTTATCAATTAAATCCATCAAAAGGTTCTGTGAAAAATAAAAAAAGAATAGGAAGAGGAAATGCCTCTGGTCAAGGCAGAACCGCAGGTAAAGGTCATAAAGGATATAAATCAAGATCTGGGACTAAAGCTAAGCTTCATTTTGAAGGAGGACAAACACCTTTAGCAAGAAGGCTCCCAAAAAGAGGTATGAAAATATTTTCAAAGGTTTATAGAAAGAAAAGTACTTATCAAACTATAAATTTAAAAGATTTGTTAGATTTGAAAATTCAAAAAGTAAATTCTGAAGTTTTATTTGAAAAGGGAATCATAAAGAAAAAAGATATACCTATTAAAGTTTTAGCTAATGGAAACTTTGATAAAAAAATGGAATTATCATTTAATATGTTTAGTAAAAATGCGATAGATAAAGTTGAAAAAGCTGGAGGAAAGGTTATATTTATATAGATATTTTATAATGAAAAAATTTATTAATATATTTAAAATTCCTGATTTACGAAAAAAGTTAGCATTTACTGCTAGCTTATTATTAGTCTATAGATTAGGTGGAAAAGTTCCTGTTCCTGGTATTAATAAAAGTGCTTTAAAGGCATTTATGGATGGAGCTACTCAACAAAATTCTTTATTAGGCTTGTATGATACTTTTGTTGGAGGTTTTTTTTCTCAGGCATCTATATTTACATTAGGTATCATGCCTTATATATCGGCATCAATTATTATTCAATTATTAGGTGCGGTTATACCTTATTTCCAAAAACTACAAAAAGAAGGTGAGTTAGGAAGACGCAAAATCATTCAATTGACAAGATATGGTACTGTTATAATTGCTAGTATGCAAGCTGTTGGAGTTTCTGTTTATCTTTCTAGTTTAACAGATCCTAATACTAACATTCCGATTGTTTCTGAGTCTAGTATTATTTTTTATCTTGTTACTATTATCACACTTGTTACAGGAACAGTATTTATTATGTGGCTCGGAGAACAAATTTCTGATTATGGGTTAGGTAATGGAATATCTTTAATTATTATGTGTGGAATTTTAGCACAATTACCTTTTGTACTTCAAATTGAATGGGACTCAGGTAATATTGCAAATACTCCTTACAGGTATATTGCTTTATTATTAGTGATGTTTTTAATCACTCTTTTTGTTGTTGGAATAACAACAGGAACTAGAAAAATCCCTGTTCAATATGCTAAAAGAGTTGTAGGCAGAAAAGTATATGGAGGACAGGCTACTCATATACCTTTAAAGATATTAACAGCAGGTGTTATGCCTATAATTTTTGCACAGGCATTAATGTTTATTCCAAATACATTAGCATCTTTCTGGCCTGATAGTGGGTTTAGTGATTTTATGAATAATATATTTTCACCTACTCATGCTGTCTATTCGCTATTTTTTGCAATTTTAATAATTATATTTACATATTTTTATACGGCTATTTCTTTTAATCCTGTTGATGTAGCAGATAATATGAAAAAACAGGGTGGTTTTATACCTGGAGTAAGACCTGGTAAAGCAACTGCAGATTATATTGATAGAATTTTAACTAGAGTTACTCTTCCAGCATCTATATTTTTAGCTTTGATTGCAGTTTTCCCAGCTATTTTATATGCATTTTTTGATGAGCAGGTAAGTTATTCATTAGTAAGTTTTTATGGTGGTACAAGTTTAATCATAATTGTAGGTGTAGCATTAGATACGCTACAACAAATTGAGTCACATTTGTTGATGAAAAATTATGATGGTTTTTTGAAAAGTGGTAGAATAAGAGGCAGGACTCGTAGATACTAATCGAATTATTTAGTTATTATGATTTATCTTAAAAATAATTCTGAAATTGATAAATTGTATCATGCTGGTCAAATTGTTAAGGATACCTTATATATGGTTGAAGAATATATTAAGCCAGGTGTTACGACATTGGACTTAGATAGAATGGCTGAAGAATTTATTATTTCCAATAAAGCTAAGCCTGGTTTTAAAGGTTTGTATGATTACCCATCAACATTATGTACATCTGTTGATGATGAGGTTGTTCATGGATTACCTAATACTATTCCTTTACAAGAAGGACAGATTTTGAGTGTAGATGTGGGTTCTATATATGATGGATTTTATGGAGATCATGCTAAAACTTTTTGTGTTGGTTCTGTTAATTCAGAAAAAAAACATTTGGTTGAAATTACTGAAGAATGTTTATATGAAGGGATTAAACATGCAAAAGTTGGCAATACTATAGGTGATATTGGCCATGCTATTCAAAATATTGCTGAAAAAAATGGTTATGGTGTTGTAAGAGATTTAGTTGGTCATGGAATTGGTCAAAAATTACATGAGGAACCTCAAGTTCCTAATTTTGGTTTAAAGGGGAAAGGGGTATTAATTCAGCCTGGATTATGTATTGCTATTGAACCTATGATTAATTGTGGTTCTTATGAAGTGTATACTAAAGATGATGGCTGGACAATATGCACTAAAGATGGAAAACCATCTGCCCATTTTGAGCATTCTATTGCTATAACAGAAAAAGAAATTAAAATATTAACTAAGTAAATATGGCTAAAGAAAAAAATATAGAAGTTGATGGAGAAATTATAGAAACATTACCAAATGCGATGTTTAAAGTTGTTATTGATAATGGTCATGAAGTTTTAGCACATGTTTCTGGAAAAATGAGAATGCATTATATAAAAATTTTACCTGGAGATAAAATTAAATTAGAATTATCTCCTTATGATTTATCAAGAGGAAGGATAACATTTAGATACTAATGAAAGTTAGAGCGTCAATAAAAAAAATATGTAATAAATGTCAGATAATTAGACGACATGGTGTATTAAGAGTGATTTGTGAAAATCCAAAACATAAGCAAAGACAAGGCTAAATATATTTATTTAGTTACTTAAGGAGGTTTGATTTGGCTAGAATAGCAGGAGTTGATTTACCAAAAAATAAGTCTATACTTATTTCACTATCTTATATATATGGAATAGGAAAGGTTCAATCTAGTAAAATATTAGATTCAGTAGGTATAGCGTATTCAACAAAAACTAATGATTTATCTGAAGAACAAATTTTATCTATAAGAAATGAAATAGGTGATAACTATTCTGTTGAAGGTGAGCTTAGAAGCCAAATTGGAAGAAATATTAAAAGGCTTATTGATATAGGAACATATAAAGGTTCAAGACATAAAAATGGCTTACCTGTTAATGGCCAAAATACAAAAAATAATGCAAGAACTAGAAAAGGTAAGAAACGTACAGTAGCAAATAAGAAAAAAGCTGTTTAGGAGATAAAGTTTAATGGCAAAAAATAAAATATATAGAAAGAAGAAAAAAACAAAAGTTGATCCAGAAGGCATTGCTTTTATTAAATCAACGTTTAATAATACAATTATCACGCTTACAGATAAATATGGGAATGCTATATCTTGGTCTAGTTCAGGTTCTTTAGGATTTAAGGGTTCAAGAAAAAGTACTCCATTTGCAGCCGCTCAAGCCGCAGAAAAAGCTGGATCTGAAGCAATCTCAAGAGGTTTGTCTACTGTTGAAGTTAGAATTAATGGTCCTGGAGGAGGTAGAGAATCTGCAGTTAGAGCTCTTAAAACATGTGGTTTAAATATAACATCAATAATGGATGTTACTCCCATTCCGCATAATGGATGTAGACCTCCTAAGAAACGTAGAGTATAAATATAGAAAATAAGGAATAAGATTATGGCTAGATATAAAGGACCAAGAGCAAGAATTTGTAGAAGATTAGAATACCCTGTATTTGAATCTCCTAAATTTGGTTCAATTAGAAAAAATTATGCACCAGGACAGCATGGTCCAACTCAAAGAAGAACAAAATTATCAAATTACGGGATCCAATTAAGGGAAAAACAGAGAATTAAATATCTTTATGGTATTCTTGAAAAACAATTTAGAAATTATTTTAAAAAAGCAGCATCTCAAAAAGGTCCAACGGGTCACAACTTATTGATTATGTTAGAATCAAGATTAGATAACACTGTCTATAGATTAGGTTTAGCATCTACTAGAAATGCTGCAAGACAATTAATCTCTCATAAACATTTTTTAGTTAATAATAAGGTAGTTAATATACCTTCTTATTTATTATCTGATGGAGATATTATTCAAGTTAGAGATAAAAGTAAAAGATTTCGTGTGTTTCAAGATTCAATGCGAAGGATTCAAGGTGATAATCCTATGCCATGGTTAAGCATTGATAAAAGTAAATTAAATGGCGTATTTAATAATCTTCCAGAAAGAGATGAAATCCCAGAATCATTTAATGAGCAGTTAGTTGTAGAGTTATATTCAAAATAAAAATAATTAAGGATAATTTAAATTATGGTAAATAATAAATATTTTCAGGATCTTAAAATTAATATTCAAGAAGAATCAGATACTCAAGCAGTATTTACAGCAGAACCTTTTGAAAGGGGATATGCAGTAACTATTGGGAATGGTTTAAGAAGAACATTGCTTACGTCATTACCTGGAGCGGCTATTACTTCTCTTAAGATAGATGGAATATCTCATGAGTTTACTACAGTAGAAGGAATTTCTGAAGATGTTTGTGATATTGTCCTAAATCTTAAAAAAATTAGATTTGAATTAAGTGATGAAGAAGCTACCTCTGAGCTTATTAGTTTTGATATTGAAGGGCCTTGTTCATTGTTGGCATCAGAGTTAAATAAACATCTTAGTGATTTTAAAGTTTTAAATAAAAAATCTCATATAGCAACAATGAATTCAAAGAAAAAAATCAATTTTGAAATTAGAGTTTCTAGAGGAAAAGGATATTCATCTGCAGATAAGAATAAACGTTCAGATGATACGGTTAATACTATTCCTGTGGATGCAATATATAATCCGATAGTTAATGTTGCTTGGGATGTTCAAACTCTCCCAGCTTCAACAGAAGGTCATGAAAAATTAACACTTAAAGTTGAATCTGATGGTTCAACATCTCCTAAGGATGCATTAAATCATGCTGCTAAAATAATGGCGCAGCATTTAACTTTTTTCTTGTTTGATGATTCTTCTAATATTAGAGCTGTTAATGATGAGGCTTTAAATGAAGCTCTTGAAATCAAGGGTATTTTATCAAAATCAATTGATGAGATGGAACTTTCTGTTAGGAGTCATAATTGTTTGCAAGCAGCTGGAATTTATACAATTGGAGAGTTAGTATCAAAAGAAGAATCAGAAATGCTTAAGTTTAAGAATTTTGGAAGAAAATCTTTAACTGAATTAACTGAAAAACTAACAGCTTTAGAACTTAGATTTGGAATGGATATATCTCCATATATAGAGGAATAGTATTATGAGACATCTTAAAAGAGGTAGAAAATTAAATAGAACAGCAAGTCATAGATCAGCTTTATTAAGTAATTTAGCATCTGCATTTATTATGCATAAACAAATTACAACGACACAACCTAAAGCTAAAGAGTTAAGAAGCTTTGCTGAAAGATTAATAACATATGCTAAAAAAGATTCTTTGCATGGAAGAAGATTAATATTAAAAAATATTAAAGGTAAGTTAAATAAAAAAATAGCTAATATTTTAATTCATGAATTAGCTCCAAATTATAAAGATAGAAATGGTGGCTATACTAGAATTATAAAATTAGATAATAGAAAAAATGATAATGCTCCAATGTGTATTATTGAATTTGTTGATTTAAAACTAAATGAAGATGATAATAAGGAGCAAGATACTGATACAAAAATTATTGAGTAGTAAAAATGAGAAAATTACAAAATCTCAATTATGAAAAAAAAACAACAATAAGGGCGATGACTTTCATTGCCTTTTTTATTTTATTTACATTTAATTTAATTTTTTGTGAAAATCAATTACTTTCAAAAATAAATAATAATTGTATATGGATTAAACATGATTCTATTATTGATTCATCAAAAGTTGATAGTTTAATTAGCTTTATTAATAAAAATAAGATTAATAAGGTTTTTTTAGAAACTTTTACAAATGGAGAATTTAAATATAATCCATCTAATTCAATTAAAGAGGATTCTATTTTAAATGAATTAAAATATTTATCTTCTAATATTAAAAATGATAATGTCAAGTTGTATGCATGGATTGATGCGTATAAAATTTGGGATAAGAATTTTTATCCAATTAATCCTGAACATTTTTATTATCAATGCCCTGACTGTTTAGAAGCTGATTTAAATAGTCGTTCTGATAAATTGATTAAACTTGATAAAGTGCAATCTTTAGAATGGGAAGGGATTTTTTTATCACCAATTCATCCTGAATCTAATAAGTATATTTTAAACACTTTAAATTCTATAAAGGCTTTATATATTTATGATGGAGTAGTAATAGATTATATAAGATATCAAAATTATTATTATGGCTATAATCCTTTAGGACTAGAAATTTTTGAAAATAAATATAATTTTAATCCTTTAGATTTAAATAGAGGTATAATTTCAAAGCGTTTTGGATATAATGATTCTGAAGTAGATTCATTAAATTTACTTTGGGATAATTACAGAAGAGATGCGATTACTGATTTATTATATCAATTTAAAAATCAGGTTAATCAAGATTCTGTGAGTTTTGAAATAATTACAGCTGTTAAATCTTCTCCTTTTGATTCTATTAATAAATGGTATCAAGATTGGCCAAGATGGATTAATGAAAATTTAGTTGATTATGTTATTATAAAAAATAATGCACTAAAATTTTATGATTTTAATTATAATAATTCAATAATTAAAAAAATATATGCTGAATATGATTATTTAGAAAAAATTATTATTGGTATGAATCTTTATGAAATAAATCCAATAAATATTGGTAATAAGATTTTATATCTTAGGCTGAATGGTTTTGATAATATTAGCCTTTATTTATATAATGAGTATAAAAATATAGTTAATTGGTATTCTCCAATATATAAAGCAATAAATTTCAACTTAAGCAATGACTAGAAAAATAAAATCACCAATAGGTAAACAACTTACATGTAAGGGTTGGCATCAAGAAGCTGCATTCAGAATGTTACAGAATAATTTAGATCCTGATGTTGCTGAAGATCCAGAAAATTTGATTGTTTATGGGGGGCTAGGAAAAGCAGCACGAGATTGGGGTTCATATGAAAAAATAATTTCTGCTTTAAAAAAATTAGAAAATGATGAAACTTTATTAATTCAGTCAGGCAAACCTGTAGCAATTTTTAAAACTCATAAATATTCTCCTAGAGTATTAATCTCTAATTCTATGCTTGTTCCTAATTGGGCAAATTGGAAATATTTTAGAGAATTAGATAAAAAAGGTTTAATGATGTATGGCCAAATGACAGCAGGAAGTTGGATTTATATAGGTACTCAAGGAATCTTGCAAGGTACTTATGAAACCTTAGCTGAGATTGGAAGAAGATATTTTAATGATTCTTTAGAAGGAACAATTACATTAACTGCAGGCTTAGGAGGAATGGGTGGAGCACAACCTTTAGCTGTTACTATGAATGGTGGTGTTAATATAACTGTTGAAATTGATGAAGATAAAATTGATAGAAGAATTGCAACAAAATATTTAGATAAAAAATGCTTTAATTTTGATACAGCTATTAATTTAGCTATAGATGCAAAAAAAAATAAAGAGGCTTTATCTATAGGTTTATTAGGTAATGCTGCAGATGTTTTTAATAAGTTTTGTAAATCTGATATTATCCCAGATATTGTTACAGATCAAACTTCAGCTCATGATGAATTAAATGGATATTATCCTAATAATATTTCATATGAAGATGCAATTAAACTTAGAAACATGGATCCTGAAAAATATATTAAAGAATCTTATCGTACTATAGGAGAACATTGTCAAGCAATGTTAGAACTTAGAAAAAAAGGTTCTATAGTGTTTGATTATGGTAATAATATTAGAGGACAGGCTAAAGATAATTCTGGAATTGATAATGCATTTGATTTTCCAGGTTTTGTACCTGAATATATACGACCACTTTTTTGTGAGGGAAAAGGTCCTTTTAGATGGGTCGCATTATCAGGTAATCCTAATGATATTTATAAAACTGATAAAAAGGTGTTAGAATTATTTCCTAATAATAAGTCTTTAAGGAGATGGATTACTTTAGCTCAGGATAAAATTAAATTTCAAGGATTACCTTCACGTATTTGCTGGCTAGGATATAGAGAAAGAAATATTTTTGCAGAAGAAATAAATAAAATGGTTAGAAATGGTGAATTAGATGCTCCTATAGTTATTGGAAGAGATCATTTAGATTGTGGTTCTGTTGCATCTCCAAATAGAGAAACAGAAAATATGAAAGATGGTTCAGATGCAGTTGCTGATTGGCCTATATTAAATGCTTTATTAAGTACAGCTGGAGGATCAAGTTGGACCTCTTTACATCATGGAGGTGGAGTTGGAATGGGCTTATCAATACATTCAGGAGTTGTTATTGTTGCTGATGGTAGTCTTGAAATGGATGAAAGATTAAATAGAGTCTTGACAAATGATCCAGGATTAGGTGTTGCAAGGCATGTAGATGCAGGCTATAGTAAAGCTAAACAAGTTGCTCAAGAAAAAAAACTAAAAATACCTACCTAAATTGAAAACAAAAATTACTAATATATCTAAGATTTATAGTTGGAATACTGAATTAGATATCTTAGATATAAAATCTAATCAAGAAGTATTAATTGAAAATAATAAAATTGTTAAAATTACATCTAAAGTGATTGATGATGTAGATAATACAATTGATGCAGAACAATCTATCCTTACACCAGGATTTATAGATTCCCATACTCATCCTATATTTATTGGAAATAGAGCAGATGAGTTTAAAATGAGATTAGAAGGTAAAAGTTATCAGGATATTAAACAAGAAGGTGGGGGAATTTTATCTTCAATTAGAGCTCTTAGGAAAGCCTCTTTTGAGCAGTTGTATTTATCCTCACTTGAAAATATAAATCCATTTATTAAATATGGGACAACAACTTTAGAAGCAAAATCAGGTTATGGCTTATCATTAAATGATGAAATAAAATCGTTAAAAGTTATAAGAAAAATAAATGATGATTTAGATATTGATATTATTCCTACATTTTTAGGAGCACATGCTGTTCCTAATGAATATTCTGCAGATAAATATGTTGATATTATATGTAATGAAATGATTCCTCAGATAGCAGAAGAAAAATTAGCTATATTTTGTGATGTTTTTTGTGAAGAAGGTTATTTTAATATTCAACAAAGTAGAAAAATATTAAATACTGCAAAATCATATAGCTTAGTTCCAAGATTACATTCTGATGAATTTAAATATTTTGGAGCATCAGAATTAGCAAGTGAAGTAGGAGCAGCTTCTTCAGATCATCTTATGATGATTAATAATAATGGTATTAAAGCATTATCAAAATCAAATACAGTAGCTACATTATTACCAGGAACAACATTTTTTTTAAATAAAAAAACATATGCTAATGGTCGAAAACTTATAGATAATCAATGCCAGGTAGCATTAGCATCCGATTTTAATCCAGGGACATGTACTATTAGATCTCTATCTAATATTATGTTATTAGCTGTACAGAATTGTGGACTTACATTAGATGAAGCATTTTTAGGTGTCACCTATAATGCAGCAAAATCTTTATTGAAATCAGATGAAATAGGCTTAATAGAAGAAGGTTATAATGCTGATATTGTTTTATGGAATACAAAATCTTTAAATGAAATTATTTATTGGTATGATTCAGAATATACTAAAATTAATAAAATTATTAAAAATGGTAATCTTATTTAGTATAATATTATCCAGATAATTATTATAAAAATAATATACATTCCTTTTTTTGAGCGTAAAAAAGGAATGATTTTATTATCTACAAAAACAACCCACCAATTATATAGTTTCTCTAACATTTTATTCTATTATAATATTAACAATATTTAGTATATCTAGTATATTGTATTCTTGATCATTATTAATATCAAAGCAAAGTGTGCATTCATTATTAAATAAAATACAATTAACTAGTTCAACAATATCTAGTACATTTGTATTACCATCATTATTTAAGTCTCCTGAATTATTACAGGATTCATTAATAAATGGATTTGCTCCAATATCTGAAATACTACCATCATAATCAAGATTTTGTTGAGGATTACCGGAATTTATACAAGGTGATGTTTCTAATAAATTAAAATTAAATTGTTCAACATTTATAAATTGTGGGTCTTGATATATAATGCCTGCTCCTGGTGATAACTCCAACGGAGTCCATATATTCCCTCAGCCAGGACAATTTTCCATACAATCAGCTTCTAAATTATCCCATAATAAAGAATATGATGTTTCAAGCGTTGTATCATCACCATAAACCCCTATTCCATATGTTAAATTATTTGCAAAAATAGAATTAGTTACAAAGACTTCAGAAACATCAAATAATTTTAGTCCAAAATTAGTATTTATAAGATTACAGTTAATAATATTTCCCACAGCTAATCCTCCAAAACTAAGTCCATAATATGATCCATTTGTAATAGTACAATATTCTATATGTAATGAACTAGGATATTCGACATCTCCATATATCCATATTCCATTTCCTTCTTGTAAGTCAATTGTAGCACCTTGACAATTAATATAAATATCACCTTCATATATCCCTAATCCTCCTGTATATATGGTGTTTGGATCTAGTAGTAAATACTTATCATAATTTTCATAGCTTACTGCATTATTAAATGCTTCTTGTAATGTCATAGTATATGAAATAGAAAGAAATATTAATATTTTTATGATTTTATTAAACATACTTTAATTTATAATGTTCTTCTGTAATATTCAAAGGGAGAATTACTGTGATACCAATCGTTGAATATTTTTATTATTTCAGATTTTTTAAATTTTTTTGATAGCCCTTGTTTAACATGTCCTGAAACAAATTTATAATTTTGTTTTTTTGCCCAATTAATATAAATTCTTTTTAGAGTTTTACTATATCCACCAACTTTTCTATATTTTTTTTTCATAATGTATGCATAGGTATATAAGGTATTATTTTTACCTAAGTTAGTATCATATCTAGCCCATGCTTCAGATTTAAAATTTTCAATTGGAATACCAATAATATAACCTATTACTTTTCCTTTATATCTTGCAAAAAAAGGTAATGTTTTTTTATTAAAATATTTATGAATATTCTTTTCATTTAAAAGGAAGTTATTATCAAAACTATCTGCTAAATCTTTAGAAATATTAAATACTTCTTCTAAATCTTTACTACCTATTTGTAAAACTAATTCAACTTTAAAATTGAATGCAGATGAAGCTATTGTTTTTACTTCTGATTCTTCAGTAATATTTAATGTTAATTGTTGCATGAACAGTCGTAAATTTAAATATAGATTAGTCTTTGAATCAAACTTAATAAAACTTTATTATGGATACATTTAATAATCAGCTACTAAAAGCTTGCATAGAAAAAAATAATAGATTATGTCTAGGATTAGATTTAGATAATAGAAAATTAAAAAATGATACTTTATCTTATTTTAAAGGATTTATTAAAGATATTATAGATACAACTATTGATTTATGTCCTGTTTATAAAATTAATTTTGCTTTTTATGAGAGATTAGGTAAAAAAGGTTATCAGATTTTAGATGAGATTACTCAACATATTAATGGAAGAGCGATTACTATAGCAGATGCTAAAAGAGGTGATATTGGAAATTCATCTAAATACTATGCTGAAGCAATATTTAATACATTAAATTATGATTCAATAACTGTTTCTCCATATATGGGATATGATTCTATTCAACCTTTTTGTAAATATAATAAAGGTGTTTTTATATTATGCTTAACATCAAATTTAGGCTCTCAAAATTTTCAAAATAAAATTATTGATAAACAAAAATTATATTTACATGTAGCTAAATTAGCTTTTGATATGAATAAAAATAATAATATAGGTTTAGTAGTTGGAGCAACTAAGAATAATCAAATGGAAGATATTAGAGAAAAAACTAAGAGTCTTCCTTGGTTAATTCCAGGAGTAGGTTTTCAAGGTGGTTCTTTGAAAGATTCTCTTGAAATAGGTTCAAAATACGATTCTTTACCTATTATAAATGTATCTAGAGGTATTATTTATGCAGGTGAAGGTTCTTTAGATGATATTAGAATAGCAACTGAAGATTACACTGAAAAAATAAGGGATATATTATGAGTATGAAACAAAGTGAAGTCCTAAATCTTTTAGAATGGTCTGGTGCTATATTAAAAGGCCATTTTAAATTGACTTCAGGAAAACATAGTGATCAATATATTGAAAAATTTAGATTGTTAGAAAACCCTATTGCTCTTGATCAGATATGTTCTAGTATGGCAGATTTATATAAAGATAAAAATATTGATTTAGTTGTTAGTGCAGCTGTTGGAGGTATTTTATTGGCAGGTGGTGTAGGACGATATTTGAATGTTAAGCATATTTTTAGTGAAAGGGTTGAAGGGAAAATGCTTTTTAAACGAGGATTTAATATAGACCCGGGTCAGAAAGTTATTATTGTTGAAGATATTGTTACTACAGGGGGTTCTATTAATGAGATTATTGAATTAGTAGAGCAATATAATGCTGAAATTCTTGGTATTGTTAGTATTGTTGATAGAAATGATAAGTTGAAAATATTTAAATATTCATATGAAACTTTATTGAATTTTCCAGCTCAAAGCTGGGATGAAGATGAATGCCCTGATTGGTTGAAAAAAATTCCTATTAAGAAACCAGGCAGCACAGGAAAAAATGATTAATTTTTTTATTATATTAATTATATATATATGTAATTCTATTATATGTTCTGATACACTTACAAAAAAAGAATTTCCTAAATTAGATTTGCGTAATTTTAATGGTACCATAAATAATTTAGGGATAGGTAGCATAGATAATTTATTACCTGATAGATCAAAAGAAAATGATGTTCTTCTATTAGAACATCAAATTGAAGCAATAAAATTAGCAGCAAAACAATTTATTCCAAAACCTATTTCTAATGATGATGTTATTATGTTATCAACAAATCTTGGATTAATGAAATTTAAATTTTATAATAAAGAATCACCTATCAGTAGTTTGAATTTTAAAAAATTATCTAATAGTAAATTCTATGATAAAACTTTATTTCATTATGTCGTTCCTAAATTTATTATACAAGGTGGTGATATTTTATCAAGAAATCAAAACCCTGATGATGATGGACAGGGAGGACCAGGATGGGTAATTGATTCTGATTATAATCAATTAAAACATTCTAGAGGAACTCTATCAATGGTCAGAATGCCTAATGATGTTAATTCTGCAGGCAGTCAATTTTTTATTTCATTGGATTCAAATAGTGAATTAGATAATAAATATGTTGTCTTTGGTTATTTGATAGATGGAGATCATATTTTATCACGTATAGCAAAGGTTTCATCTGAATATAAACAAGCTAAATTATTATGTAAAACTAATGTTCCTGAGATTGAAAATATTGAAGATTGGGTTAAATTATATGATCCTGTATTAAAGGAAAATATTTATAGTAAGGTTCCAGATAGTGAAGATAAAAATATTTATAAAGAGGCACTACAAAATAAATTAAATAATATTTTTAAGCCAGGTGTACCTGTTATAGTAGATTCTATTAGGATTGTGAAAGAAAATTAAATATTATGTATAAAATTTATATTTCCATATTCATTTTTTTAACCCTTTTATTTCCAAGTATTAATTATGATGAAATTGTAAAATTTGATATTATTCTTGATAGAGAAGATTATAGATCTGGTGAAAATATGACTATTGAATTTGCCTTTGATATTAAAGATAATTATCATATTTATAGTGTAGATACTACAAAAAGTCCATTAGCTGGAGAAACTTATGTAGAATACTATGATTCATTATTATTTCAAAATATAGATGATTTTAGTGAACCTAATCCAATAACAAAATTTGATAAAAATTTTAATAAGAATACTTCATATCATAAAGGGAAATTTTCATTTATACAAAACTTAAAAATGAAAGATTCTATTATCCCAGGATCTTATTTAGTAAAGGGAACTTTATATGCTATTGCTTGTGATCCATCAAAATGTGTACCTATTTATAAAGATTTTCAATTTTCTATAAATTGTGTTGAAGGTGAAGCTAGAAAAGAATTTAAATATATTAATTCTAATTTAGCTTCAGGTATTAAAGAACAAACAGATAAAGGTCTTATACCATTTATTATATTTTCATTAGGAATGGGATTTTTAGCTTTATTAACACCATGTGTTTTTCCTATGATACCCATAACTATTTCATTTTTTACAAAATTAGGCGAAAAACAAGAGAAAGAAGCTAAGACTAGAACCATAACTCCTTTGAAAGCTGCAATAATATATGCTTTAGGAATAATAATTATTTTTACATTGTTAGGATTAATATTAGCTTTAACTCTAGGTGCTTCAGGTGCTCAGCAAATTGCACAAAATCCTTGGATAAATTTATTAATTGGTTTTTTATTTATATTTTTTGCATTTAGCTTATTTGGTTATTATGAATTGCAAGCTCCTCAATTTTTAACTCAATATAGTCAGAAAAGAGAATCTTCAAGTGGATATACAGGCATATTATTTATGTCATTAACATTTACTTTAGCATCTTTTACATGTACAGCTGCTTTAGTAGGGGCTTTATTGGTTGCAGCGAGTCAAGGAGAATATTTTTGGCCTATTGTTGGAATGCTAAGTTTTTCGACAGCTTTCGCTTCGCCCTTTTTCCTTTTAGCATTATTCCCTCAATATTTAGCAAAATTACCTAAAAGTGGGGGTTGGCTAAATTCAGTTAAAGTTATAATGGGTTTTTTAGAGTTAGCTGCTGCATTCAAGTTTATAAGTAATAGTGATTTGGTATGGGAATGGAATATTTTTGATAGAGAAGTAGTACTTTTTATTTGGACTTTAATTATTTTATTAATTGCGATATATTCAATAGGATTTATTTTATTTCCACATGATTCAAAGCCTACAAAAATTAGTTTAAGAAGAAAATTATTATTTATTTTTACACTATTATTTAGTATATATTTATCTACAGGATTATTTTCAAATAAAATTTATGCTGGAAATAGTAAAGTCTTTAAAATTACATCCGGTTTAGTAGAATCTTATTTACCTCCCCCTAAAGCATCATCATTCTGGATTGAAGATTTAGATTTAGCATATATTAAAGCAAAAGAAGTTAATAAGCCCATCTTTTTGGATTTTACAGGTTATACATGTACTAATTGTAGATGGATGGAAATTAATGTTTTTGAAGAAAAGGATGTCGTGCAATTATTTGATCAATTTATTTTGGTAAAATTATATACAGATGGGAGAGAAGAAAAAAATAAAGAATATAGAGAATTAGAAATTAATAGATTTGGTACGGCTGCATTACCTTTTTATGTTATATTATCTCCAGATGATAAAATTATATCAACATTTCCAGGATATTCAACTGATATAGAATCGTTTAAAAACTTTTTAAATAATGCCATAAATACTTTTTATAAAAAATGATTTACATGATATATATAGCTCTATTTTCATCATTTCTTTTTTGTTTATCAGATGAACAAATTGAAAAGATAAAATTAAAAACAGAACAATCTAATTATGCTCCAAATTTTACTTTATCTTCAATTGTAGATAGAGACTTTTCTAAAGTTAAGAATACTTTGAATTCTATTTTTAATTCAATCAATTTGTTTAAAAAAAATAATCAAAAATATCCTGAATCAATAAATAGCTTGATTGATTCTAGTTATATATTAATCGATGATTATATTAATGATAATTGGAATTTTAAAATTCAACCTAATTATTTAGATATAATTGCTATGAATAAAGTTGATAATGTACAGATTAGCTATAATGGTAAAGAAGATGCTTTTTCATTTATTATTCCAAATGAAGATTTAATGTCTATAAAAGAAACAGTTACTTTAGATAGTCTAAAAGGAAAGGTTGTATTAATAAATTTTTGGGCTACATGGTGTGGCCCTTGTAGGATGGAAATTCCAGATTTTAATGAATTATATAAAACCTATAATGATAAAGGATTAGAAATTTTAAGCATTAGTATTTCTGACTCTTATCAGCAATTAATGAAATTTAAAAATGCTTATAATATATTTTATCCTATACTTTATGGTGATCAAAAGACTATGATGAAAATACAAAGAGACTATGGTGGTATTCATTCTATCCCTATGTCATTCTTAATTGATAAAAAAGGGGAGATAATTAGGGTTTATCCTGGAGCAATTATTAAACAGTTTGATCCTAATGTTTATACAGATTTGATTTTACATATTGAAGATGCCTTACTAGATTAATGAAAAGAGATAATAAAGAGTATTTTATATATGGATTAAATAATACAATATCTCTTTTATCCTCTGAAAAATATATAATTAATTCTATTGTAATTATGCGAGATAGTATCGCTTTATCAAATGAAATAATCTCATCATATATTAAAAGCAATGAATCTATTATTACAGTATTAAATAAAAAAGAATTCTTATCTAAATATGATTATAAACATACACAAGGAATTATAGCTTTCTTCTCAGGAGAATTATTAAAAGATTTTAATAAGATTGAGTTTAAGAATAAAAATATTTGTTATGTTATTATAGATCAAATTAATGATCCTCAAAATTTAGGCCAAATTATTAGGACGTGTGAATGTGCTGGTATTGATGGAATTATATTACCTAAACATGGAAGTGTTCATATAACTAATTCAGTATTACAGGTTAGTCAAGGTGCTTTTAATAATGTTAATTTATTTATGGTGACAAATATCAATGATACTATTAAGAAGTTAAAAAAAGATCATGGATTTTGGATTACTGGTATAGAAAATAGTATTAATAGTCAAAAATGGTATGAAATTGATTATAGTGATAGAATAGGAATTGTTTTTGGAAGTGAGGGTAAAGGGATTCGTAGATTAGTAAAAGAATCTTGTGATTTCTTAGCAACAATACCAATGAAAGGCTCTACAAATTCACTTAATGTATCTGCAACTATTAGTGCTATATTATTTGAAAGACAGAGACAAATTGATTCTAAATGAATGTATTTAATTTTATTGGGTAAACTAATATAGCTGTTATTGATAAAAAAGTTCCAAATGGAAGAGCCCTTTTATTATCATATCCCTTTATTAATGATAGTATACACCAAAATATTAATGCCAAAAGAGCAGATAAAAATATAACTAAAAATATTCTTAAATCTCCAAGCCAATAACCTAGAATTAATACTAGTTGAATATCTCCTAGTCCAAGTCCTTGTCTTTTTGTTAAAGCCCATGTTATCAAAAAAATAGCGGATAAATATCCTGTACCTATTATAAGCCCATCAATATGACTTAAAAAATCTTGAGTTAAGCATAAGCTAATTGTTATAAATATCAATGCTGTTATTGATAATTGAATAGGAATAATAAAATATTTATAATCTATTATAGATATAGCTATTAGTATAGTAGAAATGATTGAAAAATATAATATTTCATTTAGTGTATTTAAATATATAGATGCAATTAACCAAATTATACCAATAACTAATTCAATTATAGGATATGATAAAGAAATTTTATTTTTACAATTTATACATTTCCCTTTTTGAAGACAGAATGATATAATAGGAATATTACGGTATAAAGGAATCTTATTCTGGCATAAAGGGCAAAACGAACGAGGTTTTATAATAGAGATGTTTTTTGGAACTCTATATATTATAACATTAATAAAACTTCCAATTATTAAGCCTAATATAAAATATGGTATATTTATAATATACATATAGTTAGTTAGCTATTGCAGCACCAACTTGGAATATTGGTAAATATGTAACAATAATAACACCTCCAATAACAATACCAACTAGTATGATAAGTAGAGGTTCAATTAATGATGTTAAACGATCGACTGATGCGTTGACTTGTTTTGTATAGAAATCTGATGCTTTTAATGATAAATTATCTATTTCTCCTGTTTCTTCACCTGTTGAAAATAATTGAATCATTATAGGTGGGAATACACCTGTTATTTTTAATGATTCAGATATTGAAACTCCATTTTCAATACTTTTTGTAGCGTTTTTAACCGCTATTTCATATACTCTATTATTGACTACTCTTATAACAAGTTCCATTGCATCCATAACAGATACTCCTGAACTAATTAAAATACCAAAAGTTTTACTAAATTTACTTAATATATTTTGTTTAATAATAGAACCAAATATTGGAACATTTAATAAAATTCTATCTTTAAGTAATCTTCCTGTATCGGTTAAAGTGAAAATCCAAATAGATATTAATCCCAAGAATAGCATCACCATAACATTGAAAAAATTGTTTTGAAACCATACGGACATATTTACAAAAAGAACTGTATAATAAGGTAACTCAGAACCAAGTTGATCATATACATTCTTAAATTTTGGAATAAGGAATGTAAACATTACAGTGATTACAACAAATAAAAATACAATAATAAAAACAGGGTAATACATAGCAGATTTAACTTTTCTTTGAGTGTCTTCAATTTTTTCTAAATAGATTGAGAGTTCTTCAAGAGTTTCAGATAGTTTACCACTAACCTCTCCTGCTTTTACAAGTGAAATATATAAGCTAGAAAACACTCCAGGATGCCTTTCTAATGCATTAGAAAGTAGTAATCCTTTTTTTACATCATCAGCAATTTTCAATAGGACTTTTTTAAACTTTTTATTTTTTTCTTCTGTACTTAAAAAATAAAGCGCTCTTTCAATAGTTAGTCCTGCTGAAAACATTGTTGATAGCTGCCTAGTAAAGAAAACTAGTACATTTAGAGGAACTTTATTCTTCATTTCCTCAATAGACATAGATAATCTATCTAAAAAGGGTTTAATAAAATCAAATGAAGAATCTCTCTCAGTTAATTTGATTACAGCTGTTCCATCTTTTTGGAGTTTTTCTAGTGCTTCATTATAATTTTCAGCTGAAATATTTCCAGTTTCTCTAGAACCTTTTTCAGTTCTAATAATATAACTGAATTCAGCCATTTAGATATCCTCGACTGTAGCTCTTAGCACTTCATCTATTGTCGAAATCCCTGTTTTAACCTTTTCAATTCCAGCATCTCTAAGAGATGTCATTCCATTATTAACAGCTGATTTTTTGATTTCATTTTGACTTGATCCATCATATATAAGTTGTCTGATTTCATTATTAACTTCAAGAATTTCATGTATTGCAGTTCTACCTTTGTAACCTGTTTGATGATTATCAGTTGTTGGTTTTCCTCTGAAAAATTTCATTGAGGATGTATCTTGGGAAGATAAATTTATTCTAGATAATTCTTCAGATGTTGGGGTATATTCTTCTTTCGCATTTTCATCAATTGTTCTTACAAGTCTTTGAGCCATAATTAAATTTAAAGATGAACCTAATAGGAAAGGAGCTATCCCTAAGTCTAACAATCTTGTAATAGTCGAAGGGGCATCATTAGCATGGACAGTACTGAATACTAGGTGACCTGTTAATGAAAATTTTACAGCAATATCTGCTGTTTCTTTATCTCTAATCTCTCCAATTAATAGGACATCAGGATCTTGTCTTAATATTGATCTTAAAGATGCAGAAAAATTAAGGCCAATATCATCATGCATTTGCACTTGATTAATCCCAGGAATTTGATATTCTACAGGGTCTTCAACTGTAGTAATATTTACACTTTCATTCATTATTTCCATTAATGAAGCATAAAGAGTTGTTGATTTACCGCTACCTGTAGGTCCTGATATAATAACCATACCATAAGGTTGATTAATCCATTTTCTAAATATTTTAAGCTTTTTATCTGGGAAACCAAGATTTTGAAGTGTTAGAGTTTTATTTCCACTACCTAATAAACGTAAAACTATTTTTTCTCCATGTACTGTAGGTAATATTGATACCCTTACATCAATATCTCTTTCTTTTGTTTTAATTTTCATTCTTCCATCTTGAGGAAGACGGTGTTCGGCAATATTTAATTTTGATAATATTTTTATTCTTGCAACAATACCATTTAGTGAATTTGATGGAGGAGACATGATTTTCACAAGAACTCCATCAATTCTAATTCTAACATTAACTTCTTCTCTACCTGGTTCAATATGAATATCTGTTGAACCTTCTTTAATAGCTTCCATAAGAATTAAGTTTACTAATTTAACAAAAGGAGCATCTTCTGCAGAGACCTCTTCAGTTCCTAAATCTAATTCATCTGATTCTTCTTCATCACCTCTTACAATACTTATATTTGAAATTGCAGATTCTACCTCATCGCTTTTTTTAATTTTTCCATATAATATATCTAAAGCTTTATCAATATCTGATTTACTTGAAATAAGTATTTCAGGGTTTGAATTTGTTAGTTTTTTTACTGCATCTAATGTTGATATATCTTCAGGGTCTTCCATAACAACAACTATAGAATGTTCTGATTTACTTACAGCTATAATTCTTTTTTCTTTTGCAAAGTCTTCAGAAAGTAAAGCTGTTACTTCTAAATTTGCCTTTAATATCTCTTCTACATCTACAACTCTATGACCCATCTGTTGAGAATAAGCATTAATTAAATCAGTTTCACTAACAAAGCCTAATTTTAGAAGAATTGGACCTAATTTTTCATTAGTAGTTTTTTGTTCAGATAGAGCCCTTTCTAGATTCTCTTGTGTTATTGCTTTATTATAAACAAGTATATCTCCAATTCTTTGAAATTGTGGATTGAAATTTGACATTTGCAATTATCTCCTAAATAATAATTTTATTATGGGTTATCATTTTGCTCTGTTTTGAAAATCTCATATGTTAGAGTACTGCTACTAACTTGTAATGGGTCAAGTAAGAAAATAGTGATTTGAGATGGCCATGTATCATATGATTCAGGGTCATTACCATCTCCAATATTTAATACTTCACTATAGGATGCTGTCCAAACAACACTTCCATTTCCATTTGTATTACCAAAAGCGGGATCATCTGCTAAATCATTTGGACCATTAATTTGTGTACCAAATACATTAGGATCATCTTGAGCTGCATCTGGAATCCAAACACCTCCATTGGCTACACAATCTGTACATGTTTGGAATGGAGATTCATCATCACATATACCATCTCCTGATCCAGATCCTGTACCTCCAATTATATCAAAACTATTACAACAGCCTACAAAACCGTCTAAATCGGTATCTGCTGGATCGCAAGCACTCCAGAATGTTGCTCCTGTTGCTACAGCTTGAAGCGTACCATTATTCACAGGATATTGGTAGTAATCTGTTAGCCCTGATGATATGGTTACCTCTACAGTATCATCAAGATCATTAAGTCCAACATCACCAATAAGTGAAAAATCAACAAATCCAGGAGTCACTGCGGGATCTGAAAGAACACAGTTGTAGCATGGTAATACTAATCCATCACCACCATGACTATCTCTTCCATCAATAATTAATTTTTGACCATCAGCATCATAACATAATGCCTTAATTACAGTATTTTCAAATACACTAGCTGTTCCAAAACGTACAGAGGACCAAGCAATACCAGGGTAACTAATTCCATCTGGACTTTCCATTCCAGTTTCTGCAGCACCTATAATTGATCCAGGATGTTGTACTTCTCTCCATAGTGGAGTCCCTAATATTTCAAGACCATCTCCAGGTGATGGATTATTTAATCCAGGAGTATTAGAACTAAATCCTTCACTATTCCATACGTATACCAAACTATCAACTTCAATCACTTGTCCTGTTTCATCAAGACCTCCCCATTTAACACTATCACCAAAGGTATAGACGCTATCAGCACTCCAAGGATTAGCTATTCCTTCAACCCAAATAAATACATTTGTTGAATCAGCTACAGGATTAGAATAAAAATCCCACAAGCTAACAGATAAAGGAAGCTCATATTGACCACCCCCAATAGGTGATATCTCAACATAACTATAGTTTATTTCACCAAAAGCTGGAGCTCCTGTTACAACTGTTACAGGAACAGATTCAAGCGCTGCAATTCCAAAAGTACTATAAGTGCTTTCATCTATATCACTACAGCTAACTCCTAAGTCTGCAGGATAGAGTTCAGCTCTAATTGGTACAGACCCTGGTTGACCTCCAGAATTAAGCGTTACTGTTGCTTGCCCATTAGATGATTCAGCACATTCTACTAAATAATCTTCATCTTGATCATTTAGATATACCCCAAATGGAGCTGTTTCTAATATTCTAAAATGAACAAGGAAAGGCTCGGTTACAAGGTTATCAGAACCATCTTTGATTTCCATTGTTAATTGTGTTGCTTCAATACCACCACCACCTTGAACTGTGATTTCATTAGGAGTAGGTGGCACTAGCTGTATTGAGGTAGCATCTGTAGATGTTAGATTAATATAAATTGTATCTGCAAGATTATATGATGGAGCTGTTCCAATAATTTGAGTTAAGCCTACATCAGTTTCCATATTAAACGTAGCTACAGCTTGTCCGTTTTCATCTGTGAATTTATATGGCTCAATACTTCCATTTGGTACAAGGTTTCCATCTTCATCTAGTGTTACACTCTCAAATTCAACAAGTGTAAATGCTGGTACTGGATTTTCAGTTGTATCAATAACTGTTGCTGTTATTTGCGTTGTAACAATCTCATTATTATCACCAGTAGGTAACTCATAATACTGTGAAGTTAATGTTAATGAAGCTTGACAATCAGGGCACTCTGGTAAATCCTCAACAAGATTAATTGCTACATCATTTGTTAAAAGAGGATCAGTATAAGGTGCTATTACGTTAATATTAATAACTGTTGGCTCTTCATCATTTAGTGAAATGTTTGGGTAAGTACAAAATACAGTTCTTGCTCCATTAAATATTACTCCTGGAATTTGTTGTGTTGTATCAGCATAAGCAGATAGAGTTCCATATTGTTGATCTTCTGTAGCAATAGAATACTCAACAGGAACATTCGCTAATGAAACACCATCTTCATTAGTAACAATAGTTGTAATAGTATCACAATAAACAACATCTAGAGAATCCATAAGAATTGTTTCAGGAAAAGGATAAGATGTCATAGCTATTGCTGACAATGAAGGAGGAATACTTATAACTACAAGAGTATCTAGTAATGTTTCATCAGTACCATCTCCAAGAATGTTAGCAGGATTTTCAGGATCGGGTATATATGCTCTTATTAAATCTACTGAAGGGAGATCTGCAAAACCTCTATCAGAATAAAAATTACATGCTTTTGGTTCATTATTTAAAGAGTCAAGAGCTGTAGGAGCAGGACAATGACAACCAGTTGTATCTGCTTCTCCACCAGTTCCTCCTATGCATGTTACTCCTGTTGCATGGTATAATTCTCCATTTAGAGCACCTGCTTGAAAACTTCCAAAATCTATACCTTCAAATCCTAAATCAATAAGAGTTTGTTGTTTGATGATATCTTCACCTAATCCATTTCCAATAATTTCATAATGTACTTGAGAACCTGCTATTATTACTCCTGCTGTATCTATGGTTTGATGTTCGAAAGAACCATCTGAAGTTCCATCTGCAGAATAATATTGTAAGATATGAAGTTTATCTCTTAATCCAGAAGGCTCATTAGGATCAGGAAGTGCTATAACATTTGATTCTGAAAGTACTTCAAAAATATTAATATCATATTCAATATTAGGAGCACCTTCAACTAGATATCCCCATGTATAGTTTTCTTGTATATCATCAGTAACATAAACAGAAATACCTGTGTTGATTATTTCTCCTCCACATGTTAATAAGTCCCCTTCAGTTAATGTAAAAAGGACTTTTATTCTTCCGTTTGAACTGGTATAAGCTCTTCCTGAGCTATCTATATTCCATGATTCGCCACTACCATCTTGGGAATTCCCGCTAACACCTGAAATAGAGCCTATAATATCATTGTCATCAGTACAATTACTTGGTGTAAGTTGAAAATAGATAGGAACACCACCGATAGGGAGCCCAAAGTTATTTTGAACATTGACTATAAGGGTATCTTGGTGTACTATATTAACATTATTATCAGTAGTTACAGATTGGATTAAAGCAACATCTAAATCAGCAACTTGTCCAAGATTTATAGCAGATTGATATGCAATGTTAACATCTACTGTATTAGACTGAAGCATTCCTCCAGAAGGGAGGTTGACATTAGCACTAAGAGTTATATCTTCAATTCCTGTTGTAGATTCTGAAAGCGTAATGTTTTGTAATTTATTTTGGGCAACACCATCTTGGCCCGAAACAATACCATTAAATTCAAAAGTTCCATATGAAGAAGAATTTGAAAAGTTAACAGGGATATTACTGATAGGATTTCCAAGTCCATCTCTAACGCTTGCTATTAAATCAATGTCTCCTGCAAGGGCTTGAGTACTATCTGCTTCTTCACCTTCATCTGAAGTTGAAGGAATATCATTGATTATTAATTGTATAGGATCAACTGTAAGTGATAAGGTACTAATTGATGTATAATTAAACGCAATTTGGTTGCCCACTTGTAAAGTTGTCATATCGCTTACAATAATTTCTTCATCTGCCGGGTTATTAATCGATACAGTAATATCTATATCAGAAATTATTGATGCATCATCAGGTTGGATGTTTTGTAGCGTATTTGATGCAACTCCATTAGAGCCTGAGATTACATTGCTATTTGCAAATATTCCATAACTAGATGTATTAGTAAAATTAACAGGAACTCCTTCTAGAGGATTACCGCTAGCATCTTTAACCGTTGCAATTATAACAACACTTCCTCCAGTTCCTTCATTTGTGTCAGAATCTTCATCTGGATTAGTTTCTTCATCAGTTCCTTCATTTGTATTTGTTGCATCTAAAATCAAAGGGTTAGTCTCCATTAATAGATTAACAGCAGCTATATTGTTAATATTTTGAGCAAATAAGTTTCCAGCTACTAAAGTTTTAGTATCACTTGCAATGATACTGTTATCTTGTGGATTAAGTACTTCAACAGTAATTGGGATACTTTCTAGGATTGATAAATTTGGAGTATCTATATTTTGCAATGTATTTGCTGACACTCCATCAGTTTGAGATTCTACATTATTTGTTAGAAATGTACCATGAGATGATGTTGTAGAAAATATAACAGGAACACCCGCAACAGGATTACCATTAGATCCTCGTACAGTTGCTTGCATTGTTATGCTATTTGCTTCTCCACCTAAAGTTAGAGTATTTGTACTTAATGTTAAATCTAATTCATCAATACTGTTTATGTTTTGAGCAAATAAATCTCCAACCATTAATGTTTTAGTATCACTTACAATAGTACTATTATCTTGTGGATTTAATACTTTAACAATAATTGGTATATTTTCCATAATTGAAGTATTAGGAGTATCAATATTTTGGATTGTATTTGAAACTCTTCCATCAATTCCTGACTCTATATTATTTGTTAAAAATGTTCCATATGGTGAAGTAGTTGAAAAACTAACAGGAATACCAGGTATAGGATCTCCATCAGCACCTCTAACAGTAGCTTGCATTGTCATACTATTTGTTGAACCATCTAAGGTTAAAGAATTTGCACTTAAAAGTAAATCAATTGTATCAATACTATTAACATTAAGTGCAAATAAATTTCCAGCATATAATGTAGTTGATACACTTACAATGGTAGAACCATTTTCAGGATTATTAATTTGTGCCGTAATTGGAATAACATTTAAGATATCATAATCATCAGGATCAATATTTTGTAATGTGTTTAATGCTTTTCCATCAGGCCCAGATAGTAAATTATCTTGTGAACCAAATACGTAGTTTGATGTAGTTGAAAAATTAACAGGAATCCCCTCAAGAGGGTTTCCATTTTCATCGCTAACAGTCACTTCCATTGCCATGCTATTTGTTGTTCCATCTAAAACTAAAATTTCAGATTCTAGAGATAAAGTTAGCTGATCAATATCATTGATGTTCTTTGAGAATAAATTTCCTACTTGTAATGTTTCTGTATCTGTTGCAACGGGATTATTGTTTTCAGGATTAAGAACAGAAACTGAAATTTGTATATCTGTCATAATTGAAGGATTTGGAGTATCTATGTTCTGTAGTGTATTTTGAACTATTCCATTACTTCCAGATACAACATTGTTACTTGTAAATACTCCATAGTTAGATTCATTTAAAAAATTAACAGGAACACCTTCAACAGGATTACCGTTTGAATCACTAACTATTGCTTGCAATGTGATACTATTTGATATACCATCTAGAATTAAAGTATTATCATCTGTATTTAATAAGAGGTTAATGGAATTAATATCATTAAAATTATATGAAAATTGATCTCCTACAAATACTGTTTGGTCATCATTGAAAAGAGTTGTTGTATTATCAGATGGGTCAAAAACCTTTGCTGTAATAGTCATAGACTCTAAAATAGATTGATCTGGCGTTACAATATTTTGTAATACGTTTGTAGAAACACCATCATTTCCTGATAAAACTTCTGTATTTGTAAATGTTCCATAGTTGGAGTTATTAATAAAGCTAACAGGGACATTTGGTACAGGATTACCATTAGCATCTCTAACAGTTGCTTTAAATTCAAAATTATTTGTTGATTGTACATTTGCTGAATCACTTTCTAATCCTAGAATAAGTGATTCTGAACCCACAACAATTAAGTCAATTTCATTAATTGAACTAATTGTAAAAGCTATTTGATTTCCTACTTCTAATACCTTCATATCTTCTTGGATGGGTTCACCGTTTTCAGGATTTAATACATATGCCATTACAGGTATAGATTCTATAACAGAAGAGTTGGAAAGATTGCTAAAATTAATTGTATTAGTTACGATCCCATTATTTCCGGATAATAAAATAGAATTATCTCCAAATGTTCCATAGTTGGAACCATTTACAAAAGTGACAGGAATCCCAGAAACAGGGTTTCCAATCGCATCTCTAACAGTTCCTGTTATTGTTACACTAGCACCATCTACGTCTAAAACAAGAGGGCTATTTGACAACACCAAATCTAAAGATTTAATATCATTCATATTTATAGCAAATAAATCTCCTACTTCAAGAGTTTTCATATCTGTTGCTATAATGCTATTATCGTCAGGATTTATAATAGATACTGTTATAGGAATTTGCTGCATAATTGAATAATTCTCAATATTTGCTGTTATATTTTGCAATTCATTAGAAACAGTACCATTAGTACCTGATAATATGTCATTATCTGCAAAAATTCCATAGCTAGAATTATTTGCAAAATTAACAGGTATTCCTTCAATAGGGCTTCCATTCACATCCTTTACAGATACTTGCATTGATATACTGTTTGTTGTTCCATCTAGAATGAGTACATCCATTTCTAATGATAAATCTAATGAATGAATATTGTTTTTTTCTATTGCGAATAGATCTCCAACCTTTAAAGTTTCAGTATCTTGTGCAACTATACTTTGATTTTCAGAGTTGGTTACATAAACAGTAATAGGTATATTCTCCAGAATTGATTCATTAGGTGTATCTATATTTTGGAATATATTAGCAGCTATTCCATCTACTCCAGATAAAACAATTGGTAATGCAAATGTACCGTAATTTGATGTCGTTTGGAAAGAAACAGGAATACCTTCTACAGGATTTCCGCTGGGATCTTTAACCATTGCACGCATGGCAACACTATTAGATGTTCCATCTAATACTAAAGTGTTGTCATCAATACCATCTAAGGTTAAATCTATAGAAGCAACATCAGCTCCATAGATTGCAAATAAATCTCCTATTTGCAATGTTTGACTAGATTCAAATAATGCTACTCCTGATTCATTTTCAGGATTTTTTATTTTTGCTGTAATAACTACAGGCTCCATTATTGAAGGATCTTCTACTTGTATGTTTTGCAATACATTTGTAGAAATACCGTCTGTTCCTGATAAAATATTATTATTTGGGAATACACCATTAGTAGGAGGTGTAGCTGAAAACTCTACAGGAACACCACTAATCCCATTACCAAGATTATCTCTTATGATAGCTCTCATTGTCACACTATTATTATTTGATCCGTCTTCAAGAATAAGAGGGTTAGTGTCTAAGTATAAATTTAAAGAGCTTATATTTGCAGAATTGATTGCAAATGAATTTCCAATATATACAGTCTCTGTAATTGAGTATAAAGCAACCCCATCATTATTTTCAGAACATGGAATACTTGCTGTGATAGATAATGGTGCAAGTACAGATGGATTTTGGCTTTCAATATCCTGTATAATATGCATCGTTTTACCATCAGCACCTGTGACTTGTTCTCCATTAGGTGTCCCATCAATAAAGTCTGCACTTGGACTTGTTGAAGATAATTCTAATTCAACTATGATTCCTTCAATAATGTTATTTTGAGGGTCTAATACTTTTGTTGTAATTGTTAAGTCTTCATCGCTATCTAAAATATATTCAGTATTAAAACCAATGAATTTTATTTCACCAATATCATCACATAGTTCTTCAGGTGTTTGCGCTCCTTCTGTAATGTCTACTTCAAGATTTGATAAAGATTGTAGTATACTATTTCCTGTTAGATTTTCATTCTCAATTGTTATAGCAAGGATAATAGGCTCTACAAATACGCCCATTTCTAAATCTTCTTGTAAGTCTTGCGTCTGAATAACTTGTATAGTAAATGTAGCTTCTCCAATATTATCTAAATTAGAAGATGTTATTACTGGATCAGCTGAGATATAATTGTAAGCTTCAGGGATTTGAATATTAACTTCTATTCCAGGAACTCCAATGCCATCTTGATCTGTAACTATAACTTTTACTTGTTTATTTTCAGGAGTATCAAGATTAAAAGATAATGTATTGTTAGGATTATTATTGTCCAGTATAGTATCTAAATTAACAACCTTTTTATATACAGATTGTACTTCAATAGTCATTGGATCTGATGAAAATTGTTCTAAGCTTGTATTGTAATAGCATACTACATCAAATGATCCATTAATTCCTTTATCAGCCCATTGGAATAAAGCTGTTCCATCATATCCTGTTGTTGCAACATTGCTCGCAGATGCTGATGTTGGATTCACTAATTGTGGAGAATCAAGTGGATTTCCTGCATAACCACTTATATTTTCACAGTATATACTTGCTCCACTTACAGGCATACTCTCTGATTCTAAGATTTGTCCTGAATCATCTATGGGAAAACTTGTAAGTTCAGCAGTGATTAAGGTATATTCTTGAATAGTTCCATCATTGTAATCAATCCAATCATCATTACATGCAGAAGTATTGCATACAGATTTAGTTAGTGATAAAGTATATGTAAGTGTTTCATCTGTTAAATCTTGTATTATTAAATCTTGATCTTCGCATGAAAGATTGAATATTAGAAATATTCCTGTTAATAAAAGGTATAATTTTAAGTTAAAGCTATTTGCCATAAATAATCTCCTAAACATCTATAGTTTAATTTTAATATTGTCTTTTTTTAGCTCCCATTTCAAGTGTTCCTTCAGCATCTTCATGATAATATTGTTTATCTATTCCAGAATAATTATCTTTAACAATTGTTGGTTTAACTTGAATGATTAAATCTGTTTTTTGTTGTTCTTCTGTTGTATGTGTGAAAATTTTCTTTCCTATCCATGGTATTCTCCAAAGAAGTGGAAATTTGCTTTCAATATCAATTGTATTGGTTGTTACTAAGCCTGCAATCACTATTTGCTCACCATCTCTAACTCTTATAGTTGTAGTTGACTTTCTTTTCTTAGTCCAAGGGTATCCTAAAGCTGTCCAATCTACAATAGAACTTACTTCTGGAGTTATTTCAGTTGTAATATATCCATCTGAATTCACTGTAGGTAAAATTTTCAATCGTATTCCTACAACTTCTTTTAATACTTGCATGTTACCACTTGCTCCACCACTTTGAGCTAAATAGGGAATTTCATCTACCATATCTATTCTAGCTTCATGTCCATTTAAAGTGACTACTTGTGAGTTTGTTAATATATCTGCTTTATTATCTTTTAATAGCATATCAAGGGTCACATCAAAAGCTGTTAATTGTCTTCCAAATGTATTAATAGTTGGATCTATGGTCCAAGGCATGCTCTCAGGAAGAATACCCAGCGCTGTTCCAAGCTGATCTAAAGATAATACAGCATTTCCACTAGCATCAGTTTCTTCAACCATTTCATATCCAGGTAATAAAGTTTGAGTATTCCCATTAGATAAAAGGGCATTATGAGATTCAGCAAAAATAATGGATGTTCTAGCTAGTTTTTCCCAATCAACACCAAATTCTTGTTTGTTACTTAGAGAAACTTCAATTAATCTTGCTTCTAGCATAATTTGAATTGCAGGAACATCAATATCATTAACGATAGCTTCTATTTCATTAATCTTTTTAGGACTAGCACTAACAAGTAGATTATTACCTGTATTATCAATTGTGATTGATTCAGTAATATTTTTTAATAGGGTAGCAACTTGGCTTGCATTTGCATATTCTAAATTAATAATATGTGGTTTTACACCAATATCTGAGTTTAATTTTGATTTATTTGCAACTAGTATTGAATTTCCTATGATTTCATAACTTAAGCCAGATGCCCTTATAATTAAATTGATTGCTTGAGAAATTGGAACTTCATCTAGGTGAATTGTTAATTTCTCTTGAGTGTCAACATTAGGTCCTGTAACTATATTGTAGTCACTCTGTTTTGCAAGGATTGATAAAATAGTTGGAAGATGGGTGTCCTCAGCATGTATGGAAACAATAGGTTCATCTATAAGTGTATTTTCATCTTGTGCAATTAATATGCTTCCCGCAAATATAATAGTAAAAAATATAGTGTATAGTTTTTTGTTATTCATCTAGTTTTTCTCCAATAAAATATATAATTATAGTTAATTAATAAATTTCAAGGATAATATTTTCCTTATCCTTTTTTATATGTACCTTGTTTGATGATATGTCTGATACTATCCCTCCTCCAATCGAATCTCCTATAGCTACTACATATCTTTTTGAGCGGTAAGTACATATTGTTTCAAGACTTCCATCTTTATCTGTTATTATTCCGCTACATTCAATACCTTTCACACCTCTTGCAGATATATCTCCATCTAATACAACTACTCTAGTTAAATCTAATGGATTCTCTTTCGGTTTAAACTTTAAATTCTGCCTTATATTTAAGTTCTCTTCTAAGCTGGAAACCATATTCTGTAATTCTTTATCTGTACCGACTTCTTCATTAATAAACTTATCATAAGCTTTATCAATTTCTGTATGTTTATTAAATTGTCCCCATGTATTCCACAATAGTGCTGATATGCAACACAATACGATCATATTCCATATAAATTTTTCTCTTAAATTCATTATTTTTTTGCTTTTTTCTTATTTAGCGTTATAGTATTAATTGATAAATTTGTTATAATATCATTAACTTCAGAAATATCATCAACAGCTCCTCTAATTTTTTCTACACCATTTCGAATTTGAATTTCTTCAACAGAAATCAACCTATTATTTCCCTCAAGTGCTGTAATAAATTTCCCGAATTGCTCATAATCACATTTAATTTCCATAGAGTAGGGAATATAAGTAGTGACTCCTTTTTTATTTTTACTTCCGGGTTCAATCTGTAGTAACTTAATATCTAGTTTTTCTAAAACATCAGTTAATTCTTTTAAAAATATCATATTAGCTTCTTTGTTTTTAGCATCATTATTATTTATTGCAAGATTACTTTCAAATAGTTGATATACACTGTTTAGTTTTTCAGATAGAATTTGTGCTGTTATGAATTTTTCATTTACAATTTTTTGTTCTTGCTCCAGTTCTTTAATTAATTCGTATTTTTCATCATATAGATATGAATATAGCATTGAATTTGCAAATACAAATAGTATTGCAAATAAAATAAGCACAGTATTTCTATTTAATAAGTCACTTAATCTAAAATTCTTAAAATTCATTATTTTAACCTAGCTTGAATTGTAAATGATAGGACCTCATTACCTTTAGCATTGCTTTTTTCCATCGATTCAAACTTTATATCCTTAAAATCTTTATTGAATTCTTTATTTTCATTGATTCTTATCATGAAATCTTCTACTATATCAAAATCTTTTTGGGTTTTATCTACACTTGATATTGCAGATATTTTTAATCTTTTATGATCATATTCAAAGCCTGTAATAGACATCCTATCTGGTGTGATTTCAGATAATGCGATTAATTTTGGAGCCCAGAACATACGTTTGCTCTCTAACTTATTTAAAGTTTTAATATCTGCTTTAGATAAATTAATCTTCCCTTCTTTTTTTAATTTTTCTGTATCGTTAATGATTTGTTTAATAGTGTTTTTTCTATTCTCAATAATATGATCCATCCTATTATTTATAAATCCAAACCAACCAATATATCCTAAAAACAAAATGCATATTAAAATAAAAACAAACCATCTCTTTCTTTCTTCTTTTTGATGCTCAAGCTGAGCTTTGCTTATAGTTTGGTTTAGATTAATGCGAATTAATTTATTCAAGGTCTAATCCTCTCAAAGCAAGGCCTAATGCTGTAGTATATTGATTAGGGTTTTTTATTTCTATGTCATTACTTATTTTTTGAAAAGGATTAAAAGTTGAAACTTTTACATTAAGTGATGAAGAAATAAAATCATTGATTCCAGGAATTTCTGCAGATCCTCCAGTAACATAAAAATGATTAAAAAATGCCTGATTGTTATTTTTCATATAAAATCTTAATGTCCTTTTTATATCTTCGCATAGTTCACTATAACATGTCCTTTTTTCAACAGATATTCCAAAATTAGTTGTTTGATTTTCTGAACTTGGTTCTTTTGGATTGTCTTCATCATCATTGGAAGCATTATCTTCTGCAAAAACATTTACTCCTTTTTCACTTTTAAGATTTTCAGCAGTTTTATAATCTACTCCTAATTCTCTTATGATTTCATTAGTAAAATAATTTCCAGATGTTTCAATATTCCTTGCAAATAGAGGAAAATTTTGCCCCCAAACTATTAAGGTCGTATTAGAATTTCCAATATTTAAAATAACATCAGCTCCTTCAGGAGTTAATCCATAATTATATTTATACATATTTGCAATAGCGATTGGATCTGTATCAAAAGTGTCGGCTCTAAACCCAGCATTTTTTATCATTTTAGCATGGTCTTTGATTATATTTTTGGTTGTAGATACTAGAAGAAGATTGATTTTATCTATTTCTGTTGTATTAGAACCAAGGTGGTGATAATCAATAATAGCATCTGTTCCATCTAGAGGAATATGTTTTTTTGCCTCTAATTCTAAAGATACTGATAATTCTTCATCTGGCATATCGAGTGTACTGATTTGCCTAACATCTACAAGTGTGCCAGATATAGAAGATGTTATTTTACGTACTTTTCTTGGATTAATACCTAATTTTTTAGATAGATCTTGCACAGATGCTTCTAATTGAGATCTAGATATTTTTTCTAAATCAAATTTATTAATATCTTCAAAAATATGAAGGTTACCGATTTTTTTAACGGATACCTCATCTTTAGTTAAAGATAATTCAACTATCTTTGTGCTGTATTTTCCTATGTCTATTCCTGTACTCATTTTTAATAATAATCTAAAACTAGATAATCCTTTAGTTCGTCTTCTTCACTTTCATCTCCACATGAATTAGATTGAATATTTTCTGGGTATAATGGAGGGAATTTACACTTTAAATTGCAATCAAAATTATAATTTTTATCCATTCCTATATTATTTGTAGGATATGGTCCTGGATTGTTCCTTACAGTATACCCTCTAAATTTTTGCACAATTCCTCCCCATAAAAAGATTGTCCCTCTATCATCTATTGTAAGCCCATTTCCATGGATACCTCTGCCTTGGCCATCTCCAAATGGAGGGTTAGAATATGTGTAGTTTGCTGTGCTCATAGTATTTTGCCAATATTGAACAGCAAAAGATTCGTTAAATGCTATAATGTGAGCATGGATATGTATGTCATCTCCCCAGGTTCCATTTCTAGCACCATTTTCTCTAGTATTAGCAACATATACATTTGCTCCAGAGACAAGTCCTAAAATATTATCAGATCCTCCAGAACATCCATAAGCATCAACAGATTTTGGTTGTGCATTTAAAAGGCTTTTACTATCAATGCCCATGGGAGAATAATCAGCATTGACGATATCATCTGTTAACCATATATTATTCCATAAAGTATCTACCTTAGGAGCTCCCATTGCTGTTCCTTGCGCATGTCTATGGTATGCTGTGTGCTCATCTGTGACAATACTGTATCTTCCTTTATATGTTCCATGTACTCTTACAGGACCGCCCTTAACATAAATTGCTGTTGGTCTATTATAGTAGAATATTTTGTAGCCATTATCTTGATACTCAGGAAGAAGATGTGAGTTTGTTAATTGTGAAGTCCAGTTATTACCAGAAGCATGAATATCTGGAACATCATAATGATGAAAACCGTAAGTGCTTTGAACTATATCATCTAATGTACCATAGAAATTACTACCTGCTGGATTTCCATTGGATATAGTTTGTGCAAAAAAAGTTTCACTTCCGCTACTAGTAATATTTTTAGCATGAAAATTTCTCATTGATTGGATATATTTATCACATTGATATATAGGAATATTGCTAGGACAGCAATCATAATCATCATTTGATGCTCCACAATTTGCTGAGGGTGTATTCATTAATCCTGTATTTGTATTTACACCTATATAAGGTTGTTCAAAACTTCCCATATTTGCATTTTCATTTAAGTACGGAGGCATTAAGAACCACCATTGTTTGACTTTAATGCCGCCACCATTATCTTCAAAAAACTCTATATCCGTCATAATAAGAGTATCTCTATGTGAGTAATTTGGTGTCCATCGCATTTTAGATGTAGCATCAAGTAAAATAAATTGGCTATTTGGACTATTACTTTGTAACGCTTCAATTGTTTCTTTCATTTCATAGTATCCATCAGGAGGCAAACATGTAGTCTTGGTAGTATCTAATCCTGGATCCCCTTTGAATACATCATCTTCATTGCTACAACCACTAGGTAAATCAGGATAGTTAACATTCCCATCTTCATCTTCAACTATATAAACAGTGCTTAGAAATTCAGGGCATGGAGGAACGTAGTTGCTAACAACAAATGTACCATTTGTTTTAACCTCAACATCACAAACGGCCTCGTCGTTAGGCCATAAATCGTTAAATTTATCTGTTGATCCAAAATTTACTTCTCTTCTATTATTGTAGGAAGGAAAATTATTAAATACAAAGGGAGCTCCTCCTGCTTTTTCAGAATCTGTTAAATATAAAAAATCTGATAATGAAGATGATAGTGTAAGTTCAATTTTAGCTGTATCTCTAACAACTAAAGCATTCTCTTCTTTATTAAGTACTTTTTTGAAATTTCGCTCAATCCTCCCTAAGCCAGATGACGATTTTGATATATAAGCTCGCCCTTCAGACCATGCTATTGGATTGAGCTTACCACTTATTTCATTAAATTCTTTAGTTGGGTATGCTGTAAATTCACCCATGTATTCAGGGTCAGGGCTAGGAGAATTTTCTCTATCCAGTTCTTTACTTTTACCATAAAGACCATTGACATCTAAAGCTTTCTTAACAGGCTTATCTTCAAATTCATTTCCTTGGAATTGGCCACTATATAGATAGCAATGTGAAGCATGTGCTATCCCCGACTGAGCATTTAATTTTGCTTTATATTTTGCAATTTTATAATTGATTTTCCAGTCTCTTGAATAAACTTGTTGGTAATATGAATAAACAACAGCTGTTCCTGCCATAGAGAAAATCATAGCAATTGGTAAAGCCATTCCTGTAATAAGTTGTTTTTTAAAAGATTTATTCATGGTTAAATATTAGTATTTTTACCTGCTCCACGTACTCTTTGTCTTACAAAACATGAAGGGCAATAAGCTCTTTTTTTATAAGTTCTGTAAGTATAAAATTCATCTGAAATACTATTTTCATCAATTTTATTTTGAATTTGAATTGTAATTTCAATATCATATGTACACTCTTCTAAAGGATTTCTTATTCTATCATCTACTATATTATGAAAAAAAGTAGTTTCAGTATTTCCTGGATCCATTTGCTTAATTTTAAAGTCATGTACAACATACTGTGTATTTAGATTTTGGTCTCCATCTTGAAATTTTTTACCTGGATTAAAGGATCCTTGTGCTGCTAATGCATTCCACTCTCTGTTACTTGCTTCATAATGTCCTTTGCTATTTTTTTTATGATTTCGCAGCATGTATTTATTATATAGCTCACCTGTAATATCAGTATTATTCTCTCTTATTACAACACCGCCCTTATCATTCATTTCAACAGTGATTTTTCTTTGTTTTAATGCTCTTTCATCTCTCCCTTGATTAATATATTTATCATTAAATTTCCATATTGTATATTTAGGAGGATTGACACCCGATCTTGTTATAGTTGAGTCGCTTCTTGAAACAATGGAGGCAATAAAGTCGGCAGCATCATGACAATAAACATCTATTGAGGCTTCCATTGTATCATTGAAATAGCGGGTTTGAGCTGCATTAAAGACAGAAATCATTGCCCCTGTTCCAATAGCTGATATGATAATGGTAATTACCATTTCAATAAATGTAAACCCTTTAATATAATATCTATTGCTTTGCATTAGTTCAATATAACTGCCTGATTAACCTCAAAGGCTAAATTCTTTCTATTCCTATAAGTAAATTCATCATCTTTTTTATCAAAAATATCATCCCATTCAATCCATGTTTTTATATTATAATATTCTTTTTTCTCCCCTAATATTTGATCACATTCGCTTGAGTTCCTAACTACTTGAATATCATGAAAAAGATAGCCGTGTGCTACTGCCTCTTTATTGCCCCCAAATGACATCTCCCTTTCATTTGATGCATCATATAAAACAATTTTATGGCCATTTTCTCCTCTTGGTTGCTTACCTGGAAAAGGAGTTTCTCCATATGCAACCATCATTCTGTAATCTTCCGTATATTGTATTAACGCTTCTACAGCTTTATCCTTTAATTGTTGTGATTTGTAAGTTCTGATTGATTTTTGAATACCAAAAGCAACAGCTGATGATGCAGCAAGAGTAAGGGTTATTGCTAAAATTCCTTCAACATAAGTAAAACCTCTTTGAAATTTGCTGAAAAACATTCTATTAAAATACTCCTTTTTCAAATACTTCTGGGTTTTCAGCTATTTTTGCAGCTTCATTTCTATCAATTAAGCCTTGATGTAGAAGCCTTTGTAAATCTTGATCTAAAGTTTGCATACCATCTTGGCTTCCACCTTGAATTAATGATGGGATTTGATAAATCTTATCTTCCCTTACAAGGTTCCTTACAGCTGAATTTGCAATCATTATTTCACATGCAGCAACCCTTCCATTTTTATTTTTATTTTGGATTAGTTTCTGAGCTATTACAGCTAGTAAGCTTTCAGATAGCATCGAACGAATATGCTCTTTTTGTCCTGCAGGGAAAACATCTATTATACGGTCTATAGTTTTAACAGCGCTTGATGTATGCAGGGTTGATAGAACAAGGTGGCCTGTTTCTGCCGCTGTTAATGCCAACTGTATTGTTTCTAAATCACGCATTTCTCCAACAAGAATCACATCAGGGTCTTCTCTTAATGCAGATCTGATTGCATTTGCAAAGGAATGAGTTGACTGTCCTAATTCTCTTTGATTAATCATTGAATTTTTTGATGAATGAAAATATTCAACAGGATCTTCTATGGTAATGATATGCTTAGGTCTATTCTCATTGATGTGGTCAATCATCGCTGCGAGCGTTGTTGATTTTCCACTTCCAGTAGGCCCTGTTAGAAGAACAAGTCCTTTTTCCTTTAAAGCAAGCTGATTCATTATAGGAGGAATCCCTAATTCATCACATGATTTGATTTCATTTGGAATTGCTCTGAATACTGCAGACAAGCCGTTTATTTGGTTGAAAAAATTGACTCTGAAACGCCCTTTACCATCTAAAGCTACAGAAAAATCAATTTCAAGCCTTTCGTCAAATATATTTTTTTGATTTGCATTTAGAATTTCATTTTTTATGGATTTCATAGTATCCAATTGAAGAATTGGTAATTGAAGTTTTTTCATCTCACCATGAATTCTCACCATTGGGATAGACCCAACGCTAAGATGTAGGTCTGAAGCACCTACATCTAAGGCGTAGGAAAGCATCTCGTTTATAGTAGCGCTATTCATTGTTAATTTATATACCGTTAAATACTGTTTATAAAATTAGCACTCAGGCTCATCTTTTGTACCATATCCAGTGAATCTTCCTGTAACTGCGTCAAAACAAACAGTTTCTCCTTCACCGCCTGGCATGCCTTCTAAGCTTTCAGCCTTCATAAAGCCTTCTACCTCTCCATCAGTATTAACTTCAAGTTTCCAGGTTATATCCCATTTTTCTTTAGTTGATGAAGAAACATTAGCTGCGCCCTCTTCTTCCATCATATCTAAGTCTGTTGGAAAATCTGCATGAGTTGTTTTCCATATTTTACATTCTTCATATAATGTTTTGATTTGCGTATGAGCATCTGAAGCATATGCTTTTTCAACATAGTTGAAATATGTAGGGATTGCAATCGCTGCCAATATTCCAACAATTACAACAACAATTAGAATTTCAACTAGCGTAAATCCCTCTTGAACTTTTCTTTTAAATGTATGTAACATTATGTACTTCTCCTTATTTTTGAAATAGAAAGTTGTCTGCTAATTTAATATAATTTCTATAATTTGCACTATAACTTTTAGAACTAAATGTAACAGGTTGTAAATTGTATAAGTAACACTATTATTATTTGCTAAAATAGTATGTTGATAAAAATATTTTTTGCTGTATTATTTACTGGATTTCTAAATGATATACCTGTTGTTTAGTAATTTGGTAAAGGATTATTAGGGGGGATGTAATTATAATGTATTTATTTTTAATATTTTTTTCTTTTATTTCTTTTGTTTACTCGGAGGCTATATTTTTAAAAAGCAAAGGCCCTTTAAAGAGCGTTTTAGAAGTTAAGGATTTAGAACAAGAAAAAGCATTAGATGCTATTTTTGATGGACAAATTCCTGTTTATAGTACGTTGTATCAAATTAAAGATGGTATGGATATAGCAGTGTCTTATTCATGTGATAGTAACTCTATGCAGATTCTAGATTCATCTATTGAAGATGTTTTGCTTGAATCAGGGTATGACTTAGATCAAAATTCTATTTTCCCAAAAAATAATTTATTTGTATCTGAAGCTCAAATTTTCAGAGGTTTGGTTGTTAAGCAAGTAACATTTATTCCATTTAAATATAATATGCAAACAAAAGAGTTTATAATGTTATCAGATATTCAGATTGATGTTGATGACTTCTCTGTTAATAATCCTATTCAATCTAATGGAAGCCTAAAAATTTCTAGAGCTTTTGAGCCTTTATATGAAAGCTTGATTGTTAATTATGAGAGATCAACTAGAGAAGAGGATTATCAAACTCCTTCAATATTATATATATGTGGTGGTTCATCTATTAATAATAGTTATGTTCAAGATCTGTTTGAATGGAGACATAAAAGAGGTTATATAGTTAATGCAGTTTCGACTGAAGATATAGGAGGCTCAAGTACGGCATCTGTTAAGGCTTATATTCAAACAGCTTATGATAATTGGGAAAATCCACCAGAGATTGTAGGTCTTATTGGTGATACAGGTGGTAATTATGCTATTGGATATTATACAGAGGGGTGGTCCGGATATAGTGGTCCTGGAGATTTTCCATATTGCCAGCTAGATGGTTCAGATTTACTTCCAGAAATTTTTATAGGTAGAATTTCTGTTAATTCTGGTAGTGAATTAACAAATGTATTAAATAAAACATTAGCATATGAAAAGGCAACATATATCAATCAAACTGGTACGGATTGGTATGAAACAGCTTCTCTTGTTGGGGATCCATCCTCATCTGGTAATTCAACTATGATTACAGGAGAGTATATTGAAAATATTTTAAATGTATATGGCTTTGAAGACGTTAATACTAATTTTGGAAATGGTAATTATGATAATTGGCTAGAAAATGAATTAGAAAATGGAAGTTTATACATGAGTTATAGGGGATATTATGGCGCAAGTGGATTTGGGAGTGGTGAAATTAATAGCGCGAATAATGGATATCAAACACCTTTTGCATCATTTATTACATGTGGAACAGGTGACTTTCAATATACTGCTTTAAGTGAAGAGCTATTTAGAGCAGGGAGTGTAAGTAATCCTAAAGGTGCTGTTGCCGCAGTTGGTACTGCTACAACTGGAACTCATACGTTATTTAATAATATTATGTCTATGGGCATTTTTGATGGGATTTTCCCAAAAAAATTAAAAACTGCAGGTGCTGCTGTAGCTAATGGCAGATTATCTTTATACTATACATACCCTTCAAATCCTAGTAATAAAGTCTCAATCTTTTCTCATTGGTTGAATTTGATAGGAGACCCAGGTTTGCATTTATGGACTGATACCCCATTAGGAATAAGCGCAAATTTCGATAATTCTATTAGCTGGGGAACAAATTTTATTGATGTTGAAGTTATTGATGATAACGGTTATGTAGTTGAAGATGCGTTAATTACTCTTTTAAAAGGTAATGATGAGATATTTTTATCAACATTAACAGATTCGCAGGGACGTGCTACAATAATGTTAGACTATGAATCTATTGGAGAGGTATATTTAACTGTAACTAAACAAAATTGTATTCCAGTTGAAGAATCATTCCAGATTACTCAACCAAATCATAATGTGAATTTAAGTGTTTCAGATATTGAGATTTTAGATCAGGATGGTACTGATAATATAGTATTAGGCAATAATGATGGTTATTTAAACCCAGGTGAAATAGTATACTTATCTTTGCCTGTATTAAATTATGGATTTGTTGAGTCAAATGATATAGTTGGAATTTTAACTTCAGACTCTCCTCTAGTTAATGTTATTTATGGAATTAGCTCATATGATGATTTGTCATCGAATTCTATGAGCTACAATAATAGTAGTTACATAATAGAGATTGCTCCAGATGCATTAGATGGTGCTGACTTAGATTTAAAGTTATCAATATCTAGCTCTAATGGATCTTGGGAATCTATGGTTCCTATTGATTTAAAAGGTGGTTTAATAGTTGTTGATCATGTTGAATATAGCAGTGGTTCTGTGTTGATTCCTGGGCAGGAGGCTGATATAATGGTTTACTTTTCAAATGAGGGTTCAATAGATTTGGAGGATGTTTCAATAGAGCTTCTTCCATCAGGCTCTTTAATTGAAGTTATTGAGTCTTATGCTACTTTTGGTAATATCCCTTCAGGCTCTATGATTGGATCTACTAATAATGCTTTAAGTCTTTTTATCAGTGGAAATACTATTAATGGATCAAATTTATCTGTTAATGCTAGAGTGTTGAGTAGTAATGGATATGACCAAAATATTGTTTTTAATATACAGGCAGGAGAGGTATCTGTAGTTGACCCTCTTGGTCCGGATGACTATGGATATTATATATATGATTCTCAAGATTTAGGATATAGTTTGGCCCCTATCTATGATTGGATTGAAATAGATAATGATTTTGGTGGTGATGGAATAAATTTAAATTTATCAGATGGTGGTGATGGAAATAATATTAATAGCAGTCTTGCAGTTATTAATTTACCATTTGATTTCACTTTTTATGGTGTCTCTTATGATAGAATAACAGTTAATACAAATGGTTGGATAGCTTTTGGTGAAAGTAGCTTAGAGTCTTTCAGAAATTATCCTATTCCTGGTGCAGGAGGCCCCTCTCCTATGCTTGCAGTTTTTTGGGATGATTTGAAAACTACAAATGGAGCAGAAGTATATAAGTATATTGGTGATAATTTTGTAATAGTTCAGTGGTCTGGAATGAGAACATACAACAATAATTCAAGTGAAACTTTTCAGGCTATTTTATATGCTGATACTCTAACTCCTACAGGAGATAATGAAATTAAATTACAGTATAAAGATTTTAATAATACTTCAAATGGGAATTTGTCAGGATGGGGTAATACGCATGGAGGATATGCCACAATAGGAATTGAGAATCATCTGTCTACTATAGGATTACAGTATACATTTAATAATGTATATTCAGAAGCAGCTATGCCTTTATCTGATAATTCAGCATTATTTATTACAACGCGTAATCCTGTAGAAACTTTATTAGGTGATGCTAATCAAGATGGTGAAGTAAACGTAATAGATGTAGTTGTGATTGTTAATCATATTTTGGTATTAGAATTGCTTTCTTCTATGGGTGTTTATATGTCTGATATGGATGGGGATAATGTGATAACTATATTAGATGTAATTCAAGTTATTCAAACTGTTCTTAGCGAATAGTGATTCTTTATTAAATTGGATCCCATTTCTTTAACATTATTATTATTAATTTTTATATTAATATTATTTGGATTGATTGAAAATTATTTCCATTTTAAATCCTTAAGTAATATTCCTATTCGAATTCATGTTAATGGAACTCGTGGTAAATCTAGTGTTACCCGTCTGATTGCTGCTGGTTTACGTTATGGTGGTTTGAAAACTTTTGGTAAAACAACTGGTACAACTCCTAGAATTATTGACGATAATGGGAATGATGTAGAAATTTATAGATTGCGTAGTGCATCAATTGGAGAGCAAATTAAATTAATTCGTTATTTTTCTAAAAAAAAGCCTGATGCACTCGTAATAGAATGTATGGCTGTTAACCCTCAATATCAATGGGTTTCAGAACACAGAATTGTAAAATCAACATTAGGCGTAATAACTAATGTTAGACCTGATCACCTTGATGAAATGGGAACCTCTAATTATGAAATAGCGTTATCCTTAAGTAATACTATCCCCTTTGATTCAACTATTATAACAGCTGAAAATAATATGATAAAGCCTATTAAGGATGTAGCTAAGGATAGAAATTCAACATTGATTGTTTCTAGCGCTGATGATATTGATAAGCAATATATTAATGATTTTCCATTTATTGAACATCCTGAAAATATTGCATTGGCATTAAAAGTTTGTACTTCATTAGGTATTAATACAGAAGCAGCTTTAGAAGGAATGAGAAAAACAAAGCCTGATCCTGGTGCATTATTTATTTGGAATATAAAATATGGTAAAAATAAGTGTAAATTTATCAGTGGTTTTGCAGCTAATGATCCCAGTTCTACTATGATGGTTTGGAATTTAATAAAAGATAGATTTTCTGGAAAGAGCTGTATTTTCCTTAACACTAGAAATGATAGAAGATATAGAACTGTTCAGTTGATTAGCTTGGTAATGAAGGATATTAAACCTGATTTATTTATTATTAGAGCAGATAATGTTATGGGTATTTTAGATAAATATGAGCTTAATGAAAATTCCTTTAAGTTGTTTGATATGTTATCAACTCCAGATCAAATTGTAGATGAAATTATTCAGCTTGATAAATACTATGTTCTGGGTATAGGTAATATTGTTGGATGGGGTGAAAATTTTGTTAATAAAATAAAAGGGTACACTTAAATGGAGTCTATGGATTTTTTATTAGGTACCGAATATAATTATACTTATATAGCTATAGGTTTGGGTATGGTTATTAGTTTGTTTTTAACAGAAACTTTGGGTATTATGGCTGGAGGAATTATTGTTCCTGGATATTTTGCCCTATATCTTCATAATCCTGCTAAAATTATATTTACTTTCTTGATTAGTATGTTAGCCTATTTGATTGTTTATCTATTATCAAAAATTATTTTAATCTATGGTAGACGTAGATTGATTCTATCACTTCTTACAGGTTTTTTCTTAGGGTATATATTAAGAATAGTTCTTGATAATTCTGGATTTCAAATTATGGTTAATGATAATTGGATTCAGTTGGAATATATAGGCTATATTATTCCTGGATTAATTGCTTCTTGGATGGATAGACAAGGTATATTAAGAACAGCATCTGTTGTCCTAATTGTTGCTAGTATAGTTAATTTAATTATGATGTATATATATTATTTAGATCAATTTAGAATTTTATATGTTTAGACCTCAAATACAGAAAACAACTACTTTATTTTTCATCGCATTATTTAATGTTTTTATGGTTTATATATCTGTTAATTCATATGTGAAAGTTTCACAGTCAGGTATTGATGAAAGAATAAATGCTACACAAAAAATGAATTTTATTTTAGAAAAAATAAAAAATGAATTTAATAATTTTCAGGAAAATGATATTTATAATAGTGGCATTATGGGTGTTGAAAAAAGTTCTATTACCTCTGTTTCAGATTTAGATGAATCAATGTTAGTTTCAAAACAAATAACTACTCACCCTAATTTTGCAGCTTTAATAGTGGCATTATTTCAAGAAGCTAATTTAGTGAAAGGAGATACTATCGCTGTATCTATGACTGGTTCATTTCCTGGAGCTAATATTGCTCTTCATTCTGCATGTATCACTATGGATATAACTCCTATTATTATGAGTTCCATATCATCATCTTCTTGGGGGGCAAATATTGATAATCTATCATGGCCTATTATGGAGTCATATTTATATGATAATAATTTTATTAATTCTAAAAGCATTGCTTATTCTATTGGTGGGAAAAATGATATAGGGAGTCAGATAGACTCTTTGGGTATTGATAGGATTGTCTCTATTGCTCATGACGCTACAGATGATGGGGTCATTTTTATTAATGAACAAACATTACAAGATAATATATTAGCGAAAATTGATTTATTGAGAGAAAAAAGTCGTAATTATTCTGCTTATATTAATATAGGAGGGGGTTCTGCTTCAATGGGAAAAGGTATTTTTAAAGATACTGCGCAAGTAGGTCTTCTTACTCCACTTGATATAGAGTATATGGATTTGAGTGGATTTGAAGAATCTATTGCTTATGAATTTATTAAGCCTGAAAGTGATATGTATAAGCAGGTTCCAATTATAAATATTAAAAATATTAAAAAATTAACAAAAAACTTATTTCATATAGATAAAGGAATAGAGATGTATGAAGGAGCTTTATTTTATAAATATTATAGATATAATCCCTTTGTAATTTTATTAAGTTTATTATTAACATTAGGGCTTATTATTGGAGTTGGTTTATATAGTCATTTACAGATAAAAAGAAGAATGGAGAGCAATGAAATTGATTCAATTATATAAAATAGTAATATTATTAATATTATTTCCTGTATCGCTTTTTTGTGATGCTATTAAGCCTAATTCAGCTAAGAATGAAAATAAAATTAATTTGGTTATTGATACGAGTAAAGGTAAAAAACAAAGAGCTTATTATTTAGTTGATGATGATGGTTTGCTTTTTAAGACTAAAGATTTTTTAAAACAAGGATTTAGAAATGGAGATAGGCTGAACTTTCAAATTATGTCAAGGACATACTTGGCTTCTAGTAATGATAATCGTAAAAAATTTCAGTTTCATTTAATTATCAAAAAGAAAGGCCAGATTATTGTTGATAGGGAATTAACTTATAATAAAAAAGTTTCATCTGCTACTAGTCCTGAAGATAAGAAAGGATTCTCTTTTACATATTCGGGTTATTGGTTTGAAGATTTAAAATTGACAAAAGATTTAGAAATTTATATTAAACCTATAGATGGTATGGAGCAAAAGGTTTATGCTCGATTGATTGCTAGAAAAAATTATAAATCAACAAAAACTAAAAAAAGAATTTTTCCTGTTGATTATCAAAAAAATATTACTGTTTCAGAGTCTGGTAAAAATCAAAAAAGAGATTGGTATTTATTGACAAGTGATAACAAGCAACAGTTTAAATTAGATCCCAATGGTAGATATCAGGTATTAACAAGATTGGTCCTAGGTAATAAAGTACTAGATGAACAGCAATATTATAAGCTGATTGCTTATGAAAATAATCAAAAACTAGGTAGTTATATTATGGAGGGGAATCCATCTTTAACTAATGCTATAATAGAAAAATCTAGTAAAAATTTAAAAGGTAAACTATTAAGTAAATATAGTTCATTTTTTATTAGTGTCCCTGATAACAATGAAAAGTATTCATATTATACATTTAAATTGCCAAAAGAAGATGATAGTAAGGTTTTAATTAAAATATTAGAGTATGAATAAAATAGATAAATTTATAATTGTATTTTTATTTTTTATATTTTCTGCATCTTCTTTAAGCGGACAAATATATAAGCCTAATTCATTTTCTTCTTCTGTGATTTTTGGCCATGATTCTAATCCTCTTAGATTATCTGAAGATGAAATCAGTCAATTATCAGATAAACCATATTTATTAGGTTCTGCATCTGATGTATATTCAAGATTTATAGGCCTTAATGCAAAGTTCTCATTTTATTCTAGGAAAGCTATTTTAGCAAAAATTTTTGATAGAAAAACTAGTTTTAGTTTTTCTGTTACTTATAAAAAATATTTTGATAACAAAGAAAAAAATAGTCAGTATTTTACGTTTAAGATTAATCAACAGTTAGATAAATATAGGCGTTTACACATAAACTATTCTCTTATGCCTCAATATTATATAAGGCAATATGAGGACTTAGATTATCTTATTTCATATGGGGATATTGATGATATATCAAGGCATTATTCTTGTACATTCGATATGGAAAAATTATATATAATTTTTCAAGCACCTCTTTCTTTAATACAAAACAAGGTGAAAGTAGGTGCTTTTTATGAGCGTCAAATTTTTAGTCCTTATTTTACGGAATTCGATCTAAATATAGCAGGTCAATCAATTCAGTTTTTATTTAAAGGTGATAATAATTATTTTAATAGTAATAGAACAGTCAGTTTTCTTTATGAAAAACATATTGGTGATAATAGCACATTTTTAAGTGAAGTTTTTTCAGCGAATTATATGAATAGAGATTATAAACAACATCGATATAAAGTATCCTTTAATCAAACTATAAATTCATCTAAATCTTTTGGATTTATTATTGATACATATAAAAGATTTAACACATCAAAAATCGTAACTGATGAGTTGCATTATAAAAGAAAGCATACAGACCTAACTTTATCAATTTGGTATAAAAAAGACAGATCCAAAATTATGTTGTCTAATAGAAAAAGAGTTGCACGTTCTCCTTTCGGGTGGGTTGAAGAGCTTAAATCTTTTGATAGATATATTTTAACTTTAACAATGACCTTAGCTAATAAGAAATTTTAAATTATTATGATAAAAAAAATATATATACTTTTATTGTTATTATTTTTAGGATGTCAAAATCGTCATAATCCATTCAGTGAAAACACATTTGGAGTATGTTCTGAATTTGGTTCTAATTGGTGTAGTAATTTAGATATTTTAGAAAATGTAGGGAGAGTAAGAGATCTACACTTTGACTCCAACCGTCTTTTTGTTGCGACGGAAGATAGAGGGATATATATATATGATATTTTATCTGAAGAAGGTGAAAATTCATATTTACTTAAAAATGGACAGTTCCTAGATCAGGTTTATGAAAGTGAAGAGTGGGGGGTTGGTAAAGATTTAAGAAGTATTTATTATGCTGATGAATATGATATGTTATTTGCTTTAGATTATAACAATAATACATATTTAGGTTATGTTGATATTCTTATATCTAGTTCAACTTCGCTTGTTCAAAATTCATGTGGTCCAGATGCAAATGCTAGAAAGTTTTTTATTAATACTAATTCTGATAATCCTGAAATATATATATTATATAAGTGTTTTGAAGGTTCTTCTCAATGTATTAATAATCCATATCAAAATGTTGCTACAACTGTATTGCAATCATTAGGTTCTTCATTATATGATGACTTTGAGTTTTTTGGAGATTTTTCAACATCTTCATCTTGTGATGCATCGCCTCAAATTCCTGATTTAAGTGTTGATGTTAATGATATGTTTTTTAATGATAATCATTTTTTTATTGCTAATCCTAGTAGTGGTGTAAATTCCTTTGGAGTTTATGATATGAATGGAAATTTATTAGATGAGTATATCACAGATTCTCCTGTGCGTTCTATTTATGCTCTTAGTTTGGATGGTAGTGCAAATAATATTATCCTTGCAGGTACAGAAAATGGATGTTACATAACGTTACTAGATGATGGTGGTATCTCTGATATTTCTGAATCTAAATTAATAATAGCAGAAGGTCTGACTATATATGATATATTTTATGAAAATAATCGTTTAATTTTATCTTCTGGTCCTAGAGGCATGTTAGTATATGATTGGGATAATATGTTATCTGAACCTATAGAATATTTGAGGATATTTTCAACTAATTCAGAATATAGTTCTGTTACAAGATTTTATAATGGGATGTATTTTGTTGGTACTGAATATGGTTTGCAAATTTATAATTTAGATTAAAGGGATTTAATATGATAAATAAGATTTATATACTTTTGTTTTTTTGTTTAGTTTTTGCCCAGTATGATTGGAATGATAATGGTGTTCCTGTTAGACAGGGTATTCATATTGAATGGCAAAGGACAGGAGATAATGGCAATACAGGTGAAATGATTTTTGCTTGGTCTGACACTAGATATGGTGGTCGTGATATATATATCCAGAAAGTAGATGTAAATGGTAATCCTTTATGGGGGCCAGAAGGCTCCCCTGTTGTTCTAGAAGATGGTAGGCAAGAAGATCCTATATTGGTATCTGATGGTAATGGAGGAGCCTATATTATTTGGGTTGATTATAGAGATGAGCCTGATTATGGTGATATCTATGGACAGCATATTCAACCAGATGGCTCTTTATCTTGGGATCCTTCAGGAGTTCCATTGACAAATGTTCCAGGAAAACAGGTATCTCCTAATATGTCTACAGATGGAATAGGAGGTGCTTTTGTAATATGGAATGATTTATCTGTAAGTACATTGGGCCATACTTATGGTACTCATTTAACAACTAATGTTAACGATATTATTGCTCCAGGAACAGGAGTCCCTTTGATTGCAAATGATTCAGATCATTCAGGTGTAAGTATAGAAAAAGCTCAAAATGGTAGCGCTGTGATGGTTTGGGCTGATGATAGAAATAATGATAATTCAGATATTGATATTTATACTCAAAGAATTGATATTTCATGTAATACTCTGTGGTCTACTCCTGAAGAAGGCGGAATCCCTTTATGCAGTGCTCAGGGAGACCAGCAGTATGCCAAGGTAACATATTATAGTCAAAATGCTTCTGTTGTAGTCTGGGAAGATAAAAGATCTAACCCAAGTTTGGGAGATATTTATATTCAGTATATTGATATGAATGGAAATGTATTGTTAGATGCTGTTGGAGAGCCTATTTGTACTAATGGAGCGAATCAAATTAAACCACGTGTAAAAGCCGCTTCAGATGGAGCTTATATTGTTTGGGAAGATTCTAGAAATGGCCCTGGTGATATATTTTTACAAAAGCATACTTTGGAACAAGGTTCTGAATTTGTTTCTGATGGTTTAGCAGTATGTACAGCTTCAGGAGCTCAGGATCAACCAAGGTTAACTACAGATGGGAATGGGGGTGTTTATGTTGTATGGATGGATGAAAGATATGCAGCGTTCCCTGAAACTGAAATTTTCATGCAACATATAGATGGTTCTACAAATGAAGTTTCTTTTGAGCAAGATGGAATTGCTGTATGTGCAGCTTCTGGGTTTCAATTTAATCCTCTAGTTAGAAATGATGGTAATGGTAATGCTTTTGCTCTATGGGGAGATATGAGGTCAGGTAGTATAGGTTTATTTACTCAACATATAAGTCCTAGCCAAGGTACTGGTTTAGATAACAATGGTGTTGAATTATATTTTGGTATTGATGGTAACGGTTTGCAGGCTAAATCATTATATTTGGGTAATGATGAGTCTCTTTTATATTGGGAAGATAATCGTTTAGGTGTGTTCGCAGATTTGACTTATGGTCAAAAGGTTTATGATGGTTGGGAGGATTTAACAGAGCCTAATGGCTTAAAATTATGTGATAATCCATATCAGTTATATCCTAAAGTTGAATTAGGAACCCCTAATGGAGATATATTTTTAGGCTTTGGTCAGGCATTTGGAGATATTGCTTTGCATTATCAGCCTCTTGATAATGATTTACAAATGATAGGGGGAACAGATCAAGGAATTCCTGTTTATAATTCTTTTACACCTCAAAATAGTTTTGATTTAGCTTATTCTGATGATGGTAATGTTTATTTTGCATTTTCAGATCAGAGAAATTTTATTGATAGCGATATATATCTTCAAAAATATAATGATTTTTCTAATGAATATTCAGAGCCTTTATTGATTGTAGATAATTTTTTTGTAGATGATAATATAAGATTTATTTCAACTACTCCAGATTATGGTTGTTTTATAACATATGATAGTGGTGATTTTAGTGGAACCAGAGCGTATGCAATTGCAGTAGATGCAGATGGAAATATTATAGATGCTTTTAATGGTGGAATTAGACTTTCAAATAATGAAAATGATCAATTTATTAGAGGCTTGGTTAAAACATCTTCTGGTTATTTTGTAATATGGAAGGATCAGAGGTCTGGTTCTTCTGATATATATGGTCAAATGTTGGATTTTGATGGTAATGTTTTAGGTCCACTTGATGGAATTCCGATTTCCACTGCAGCTAATGATCAGCAATCTCCAGCAGTAACTTATAATAGTGATTTAAATGAAATTATGGTTTGTTGGGAAGATTTTAGAAATGGTACTGATTTTGATATATTCTGTTCATCTATTGATGAAGCTTCTTTATCGGTTACATCAGATATTGATTTGTGTACATATAGTGGAAATCAAAAAACTCCAAGTGTATATGCAACTTTAGATGGCAGTTATATTTTTGCTTGGGAGGATTCTAGAGGTAGCGTGACATCTAATATCTATTTCCAGTTAATGCAAAATGGAACTTTTACGTATGATCAAGATGGGATTGTTATGTGCGATGCAGACTTTAATCAACTAACTCCTCAGATTGATTTATATAGTGAAAGTGATAATTCCTATATTGTTTTTTGGGATGATATGAGGAGTTCAGGTAAGGAAGATTTAAGCAACATTTATATTCAATCAGTAACTATTTTATCAGATGATTTAGAGTGCACACTAATGGATGTTAATAATGATGGTGTTGTTAATGTAATAGATATTGTAGGAACAGTTAATTTAATATTAGGTGATACAGCCCCTACTCCTTTAGAGTCTTGCGCAGCTGATGCTAACCAAGATGGAATTATTAATGTTATTGATATTGTTACACTTGTCAATTATATTTTATCTTAATTAAAAGAAGTATGAATGTGATGTTTAGGTTAATTTTATATGTTTTGCTTTTTATATCTGGCCTTTTTTGTCAATCAGAACTTTCTGAGCGTTATACTACATTGCAAGAAGTAGAAGCGCAATTAAATAGTTGGTATGAAGATTTTTCTCAAAACAATGATCCCTATCCAACTGTTCCAGGCAATGAAGGTATTATTTACCATCATGAAATTATAGGTTATTCAGGTGTTGATAATCTTCCAATTTGGGCTGTAAAGCTTTCTTTTAATGCTAATGTTGATGAGGATAAGCCTAAAGCTTTAATTCTTGGCCAATGTCATGCTGAGGAAATATATGGCGTTGAGATTGCAATGGGTTTAATTGATTTCTTTTTATACCCAATGAATAATCCATCATATTACCAATCTATTTATAATATTATGCAAAATGCTGAGATTTGGATTGTTCCTACGCATAATCCAGAGGGTTTATCTGTTGTACATGGATGGTATGATCATTTAGATGTTTGGAACCAAGATGTTTATTATAGGAAGAATAAATATGATGCTAATAATAATAATATGTTTGATTTTGTTATAGGTATTGGTAATGATGAAGATGGTGTCGATTTAAATAGGAATTATGATTTTAATTGGATTTTTGGTGATGCTTTGTATTCTGTTGATTCAGGATGTGGCGCTAACCCTTCATATCTTGCAAATTATGATTATTACAGAGGACCTGCTCCATTTTCAGAAAGTGAAGTTGTAGCGATTAGAGATTTTGTATTAGAACATGATTTCCTGCTTTCAATTGCTTATCATAGTTCTAGATCCGGCTGTGTTGCAGAGAAAGTTATTTATCCATGGGAGTGGACTGCTGAAAAAAAATCTCCAGATTTTGATATTACATCAAGGCTCGGTGATGAGTTGATAACATTTTTACCAAAAGAGGCAGAATCTGGATATTATGCTTCCGCAAGTAGTGTTAGTAGAAGAGGTAATGCTCATGATTGGATTTATGCAAATACAGGGTGTATTCAATATCTTGTTGAAGTTGGAACTGAAAATATGCAATCTGATGATGTTGCTATTATTGATGAAACCGTTCAGAAAAATATTGTTGCTGCTCTCCATTTATTTAAGCGAACTGCAGGAACAAATATACAAGATGGTCCTGAGAAATATCAAATCACAGGAATTATTACAGATGCTATTACAGGGAATCCCTTGGAGGCTGAGGTTTGGATAGATGAGCTTAATGGTCCAATGCTTAAGCCTAGATATGCTGATGATTTTGGTAGATATAGAAGATTGTTAATAGAGGGTACATATACAATACATTTTGATCTTTTTGGTTATGAGCCTCAAGAATATACATTTGTTCCATCAAGCTCTCAGGTGACTGAATACAATGTTGCTCTTCAGCCTTCTGAATATTTTGATTTATCTTTAAATTTAAATATCCCGACCTCATTTGATGAGCAATTATTTGTTTCTGTTTCATCGAAATATTTTGAAGATTCTATTGTACTTGAATATAATGATATTAACCCTCAATCATGGAATTTGCCAGCGAATCAGGAATATGAAATTCTTATTTATTCAGATAATATCTATCCTGAAAAAAAATCTGTTTATTTATTAGAAGATGTAGAGATTGATTATAATCTGAAGTGGAAATCTACAGTTTTTCATGATGATTTTATATCTTTAAATGCTTGGAATAATCAAGGATGGCTAGCTAGTGATGGATTTTTGCTGTCTCAGTCAGAAATATTTTATGAAAATTTAGAAAATTCACTTCTATATTCTTTAAACAGCATGCCTGCTGGAGATTATATGGTTGACTTAAGATTGAAGTATGAATTAGAGTGGGATAATGATTTTTTTCAGATTGATTTTATTCCTTCATTAGATATTCCTATAGATACTCCTTCTTTGTATGTATCTGGACATGATTATGATTGGAAAAATTATTTATTTAATATTTCCTCGAATGATGATTCTTTTTTGATTTTAAATTTTTCTTCAGATGAAAGTTTAGATTACAGGGGGGTTGAAGTTGATTATATTACGGTTTTATCTAAACCTGAGGTAGCAGATTGTAATCCAGGAGATTTAAACCAAAATATACTAGTGGATATCGTTGATATTATTGCATTGGTTAATTTTATTATGGATGAAAATGCAGGTGGTTTTGAATTTTGTTTATCAGATTTAAATTTTGATGACAGTCTTAATGTTTCTGATATTATACTGCTTGTTAATATCATTCTTGAATATAATTAAGGTGGGAGGTAAATGAAGTGAAAAGAGTTATGGCTTTATTGTTTGTAGGTACAGTTTTATTAGCAGGAGAATTAAGGTCTCTTGTAATGCAACCATTTGATTCTGTAAATCAAACTTATAATTATCAGAGAGGTTCTTATCTGATTCTTCTTCCAGAGGGTTTGAATGAAACTTTTCTTACTAATGAAAATTATGGTGGAAATTTTGTTAAGTTTAAAAAATCTCAAGGTTTTGATGTAGAAGTGTTGATAATTTCAAGTAATTTAACAGCCCAACAAGTTAAAGATACTATTGTTATACCTTTTTATGAGTCTAACCCGATGCTTGAATATGTCCTTTTAGTAGGTGATGTTAATGGTACTTTTTCTATTCCAACATTTACAATTCCCTCATATAACGAAGAAGATATTGATGTTACAGATTACCCCTATACTTTTACGGATAATGCATATGAACCACATTTTTTTTTAGGACGTTGGCCTATTAGAACGACAGCTGATTTTTTAAATATTAAAAGTAGAAGTATCCAATATGTTACAATGGAGAATATAGATGATTATTCTTATTTGAATAAGGCGATGCTTGTAGCTGGAAATTATAAAACAGCAGAAGGAGAGGAGGTTCCTCCTAACCAATGGCCTGTTACTCCTGTTTGGACGTCATTGTGGTTAATGGAAGAATGGCAGGATTTTGGATATACGGAAATAGATACAGCCTTTTTTCATCAATATAATTGGGAAACTGGTGAATATAATCCTACTATACCTAATACGTGGGATGATGGTGTGGGAATTATCAACTATAGAGGATGGGGTGATGGTAATGGTTGGCATAAACCTTATTTTCATAAAGAGGAATTAGAAGGATTAAATAATGGTTGGAATTTACCTATTGTTTTGAGTTTTGTGTGTAATACTGGTGACTTTGGTAATGACTATAGTGGAAGTGGTTTATCTAAATGCTTTGGAGAGGTTATGGTTACAGCAGGTAGTGTGATTAATCCAAAGGGTGCTGCTGCAATGGTTGGGCCATCTGACCTTGATACAGACACTAGATTTAATAATGTTATTTGTGGAGAAATGTGGGATGCTCTTCTTGAGCAAGATGCTCCTGAATTAGCTCAAGCTTTACATGTTGGAAAGCAAAGTCTTATGTATGAATTCTCAGGTTTATCAGCTCCAGATGGTACTGTTATAGATTATTTTTATCATCATATTTATAGTGTTATAGGTGATCCGAGTATACCTGTTAGGTTGCTTGAGCCAGGCGTTATTGTGGTAGATATTCAATCAACTGATTTGACCTCATCATTTATAAGTACGATTCTAACAGATCAGTCAGATGGAACACCCCTATCTGGTGTTGTTGGAGCACTTTTAGACTCAAGTGGAAATTTGATTGCAAAATCAGTATCAAATAGTGAGGGCCAATTGATTGTAGATTTTGATACAGATTCAGTTTCTGATTTAACGCTTTATTTGAATTCAGCTCAATATAGGCAAGAATCAATGCAATTTAATTATTTGTCTGATGATGGAGGAACTTATTCTAATCTTGTTCCTGTTGCTTTAGATTTTGATATTTCGTTATATGATATGGGAAATATTCCTGATTATGTGTTTGCAGGAGATAGCAATGCTTCTTTTAGAGCTTTTTTAACTAATAATAGTTCTGAAGATATTGACATTAATGTTGAGGTAGTCAGTTTAAGCGATTATATGTCAGTTAATCAAAGTGCTTCATATATGCTTTCTTCATTTGAAAGTGCTGAAATGGTAGGTGCGTTTTCTATAGCTTCTAATGCTGTAGTGGGCATGGTTTTGCCGTTTAAAGTTACTTTTACAAGTAGTCAGCATGAAATCCAAGATTATTATGGACAGTGGATTGTGGGCTCTGGCTATAATGATTATTATACGGATACTCCTTCTCCTCAATGTGAATATGGATATAAGGCATATGATAATACAGATATAGACTATGAACAAGCTCCTGTATATAATTGGATTGAAATTAATCAAATAGGTACTAATCTTAATTTGACTGATGACTCAGTAATTAATGATGTCCAGATTGGATTTGATTTTAACTATTTTGGAGAAACGTATACTTCAATGACAGTTTGTTCTAATGGTTGGGCTTCATTTGAGCCTTGTCCCTTAAGTCATTTTTGGAATTTTTCAATTCCAAATCCAATGGGTCCATCAGGAATGCTTGCTCCATTTATGGATGATTTAGATGATGATGATGGAAATGAACCTTTTAATGTTTATGCTTACAATGATGGTAATGGTCGTTTTATTGTTCAATGGGATAATGTATCTAATGGTGAAGATGATCAGAATTGTCCAGATTGTATTAAGGAAACTTTTCAGATGATTTTATATGATTCAGAAGTTTATCCTACAGTAACTGGAGATGGAGATATAGTTTTTCAATATAAGGAAATACATGATATTGATCAAAATGGGAACTATTCTACTATAGGGATTGAATCTCCTAATCAGGATGATGGGGTTCAGTATCTCTTTTCAGGTAATCCAGGATTGGGTTCATATTGGGAGATGAGTGATAGTGGATATTATGAAAACATAGCAATTAAGTTTGCTACAGTTGAATTAGAACAAGATACTAGTGATTGTATTACTTATGATGTTAACGGAGATTTTGTTATTAATGTTGTAGATATTATATCTGTTGTTAATGTTGTTTTGAGTATTCAAGATGCATCTAATTTCCCTTGCAGTGCAGATGTTAATGGAGATTCTATAACTAATGTTATTGATGTAGTAGCGCTTGTTAATTATATATTATCTTAAATTCTATTAATGAATGATTTATCATTAATAAAAGAAATACCAAGAAAAATAATTCATCTATCAACTTCTTTTTTTGCTTTAATGCTTTATTATTTTGGCCGAGATTTTTGTATTCCTTATTTTTTGTTAATATGTTTTTCTTTTATACTATTTGATTTGATTAGGCAGAAAAATCAAAAATTAAAATCTATTTATAATTCTTTTTTTTTATTCTTAACTAGAGATTCAGAAGATGATAATTTTACAGGTGCTTCTTATTTATGTTTATCTGTAGTAATCGTTTCGTTATGCTTTGATGAAAAAGTAGCTGTTCCTTCATTGCTTATTATGAGCTTTTCAGATCCATTTGCTTCTTTGTTTGGGATATGTTTTGGGAATTTTAAATTATATCAAAAAACTTTAGAGGGAACAATAGCTTTTTTTATGGTATCTTGCTTGGTTATGATGTTTTTTAATTTTCCTTATCTAACGGTTATTGTTGTCGCATTGTTTTGTTCCGTTGTAGAATTATTTGCTCCTATGATAAATATTGATGATAACCTTCTTGTTCCTATCGCAGCATCATCTATACTAGTTTTTTTATAATATATTAAAAATGTTTTCCGGTGGTCTGCCTATGACCGCTTTTTCTCCAATAATAATAATAGGTCTTTCTATGATTTTAGGGAATTGATTCATCTTGCTTAGCAAAGCTGTTTCATTGTCTATAGTTTCAGAAATATTATTATCTTTGAAGTCCTTTTCTGTCTTTCTGATTATTTGATTTGCTTTAAGATTTAATTTTTTACAGATATTTCTTAACTCTTCTACGCTAGGAGGAGATTTTATATATTGTATAATTTCAAAATCTATTCCTTTATTTTTTAAAATCTCAACTGATTTTCTGCTTTTGCTTCAATTTGGATTGTGATATATTATATTTTTCATTTTTTAACCTTTTTTACTTATTTTCCTAAATAATTTAAGTTAAATTAATAATTAATTAATAATATTTGCAATTTATTTTAATTATTATTAAAATTTAAGCAATTAATTTCGGTTTTTATTTTATGCTTGATACTAAAGATAAGGCGATTCTTGATATTTTATCATCATCTGGTAGAGAACCTGCTAGCAGTATTTCATCTAAAATAGGTATGTCTGTTCCTGCTGTTATTGATAGAATTAATAAGTTGCAGGATTCAGAAATTATAGTTGGATATAAAGCTGTTATCAATCATGCTAAGCTTGGTATGGATATATCTGCTTTAATTACTTTGATATCAGAATCTTCAGAACATTATTATGATGTTATTAAACTTGCAAATAATGCAGTGGAAGTAGTTAAATGTTTTGCAACTACAGGCGCTGGTTCACATGTTTTATTAATTAGAACAGAGAGCACAGATTCATTAGAAAAATTTCTGAGGAAAATACAACAATGGCCTGGAATAATTCGAACCGAAACTCAGTTAATATTATCATCAAATAAACAATAGTTATATTTATTAATATAAAGGAGATATTCAATGGAAAGAGTTATGGCAGAGTATATATGGATTGATGGCCACAAGCCAACTGCAAAGTTAAGGAGTAAAACAAAGGTCCTAGATAATAAAATAGAAGATGTCTCAGATCTTCCAGACTGGGGTTTTGATGGATCTAGCACACAGCAGGCTGAAGGACATTTTAGTGATTGCCTATTAAAGCCTGTTTATTTTTTAAAAGATCCTATAAGAGGTGGTAATAATATTTTAGTGATGTGTGAAGTATTTAATTCAGATGGAAGTGTCCATACTAGTAATAAAAGAGCAGCTCTTAGAGAAATCGCTGAAAAATATAAAGATGAGGATGCATGGTTCGGCATAGAACAAGAATACACATTTTTTGATGGTGTTAAACCTTTAGGATGGCCAGATAATGGTTTTCCCGCTCCTCAAGGAGGCTATTATTGTGGTGTTGGCTCAGATGAAGTGTATGGAAGAGAAATAGTTGAACATCATATGAAAGCATGTTTGTTTGCAGGTATTAATATATCAGGTATTAATGCTGAGGTAATGCCTGGTCAGTGGGAATTTCAAGTTGGTCCATGTGGTCCACTTGATGTATCTGATCAATTATGGATAGCAAGATGGCTTTTATATAGAATAGGTGAAGAATATGGTGTAAGTGCAACTTTAGATCCAAAGCCAGTTAAGGGAGATTGGAATGGTGCAGGAGCTCATACTAACTTTAGTACAAAAGAAATGCGTGATGCCGGAGGACTGCAGGCGATAGAAGAGGCTTGTAAGAGATTAGGTAAAAAGCATAAAGAGCATATTGCTGTTTATGGTTCAAATAATGAAGAGAGATTGACAGGCCTTCATGAAACCTGTAGCATTGATGAATTTAGATATGGTAATAGTGATAGAGGAGCTTCTATTAGAATTCCAATGCAAACCTATACTGATGGTTGTGGCTATCTTGAAGATAGAAGGCCTTCAGCTAATATGGATCCATATGCAGTCTGTACAGCTTTAATGGATACAATTTGCAATAAAGTTCCTGCAGAAGTTTAATTTGTGTATTTTTTGTAAGGCGGTTCATCCTCCATGTGCTGCCTTACGAAAAACTTCTTTATATAAGATGAAATAATTCCTTATTTTCTACATTAATAATTAATCAATAAATAGCAAATAAGATATATTTATGTATTTAGGTGTAGATATTCAAGTCATTCAGTTGATTGCCGTGTTATCCATTATGATAATATTTTTTGTATTTGAACTTTTACCTATGGAGGTAACAGCTTTAGCTACAATTGGGATGCTTTGGTTTCTTGGTATCATCACTATTGAAGAGGCTATTAGTGGTTTTGGTAATAAGGCGGTTGTTACTATTGGGGCAATCTTTATTATTAGCAGATCACTTGTTAAAACTGGTTTTTTAGAAGTTTTTATTGATTATTTCTATCGATTTGCTGGAAATTGGAAATGGTTTTCTTTTACTATATTTTTTGTTATGGTATCTATTATTTCTGGTTTTATTAATAATACTGCTGCGGTTGCAATTTTTATTCCCTTAGCTATTAATTTATGTCAAAGATTTCATATTAGTCCTACGAAAATTTTACTTCCATTATCTTATGCTGCTATTTTTGGTGGAACTTTAACTCTTATTGGAACTTCGACTAATTTAATTGTTAATTCTTATCTTGAAACAAATAATTTGCAAACATTTAAGATGTTTGAATTTACAAAATTAGGTATTGTTTTTCTTGTTATAGGTACAGTTTACAATTTAATTGTATCACGTTTTTTTATGCCTTCTCGTGCAATCACAACATCTCTTACTCAAAAATATCACATGAGAACTTTTTTAACTGAATTTAAAATCACTTCGGATTCAATTCTTAATGGCTCATCCATTAGAGAACAAAACGTTTCTGATTTATTTGATTTTCAAATATTAAAGATTATTAGAAATAAACAAGAAATTATAGATAACCTTCGATTTCGTAATTTAGATGAAGATGATATTATCATATGTAAAATTAATGTTAAGGATATTATCAAATTTAAGAAAAAGTTTAATTTATTATTATTATCAGAAATTAAAATAGATCAGCAAGAATTAACGGGTGAGAATTATGTTATCGTAGAAGGTCTAATTCCAGGTAATTCACATTTAATTAATAAAACAATTGGAAGTATTGATTTTAGAAAACAATTCGGCTCATTTGTTTTGGCAATTAAACGTCAGACTGAATTATTAAGAGATAAAGTTGCTCATGTTAAATTGAAGTTTTCAGATACACTTCTTATTATGGTGCCTAAAAATAAATTAGACTCTCTTAGATCTTCTAGTGATTTGGTTGTGTTAGAAGAGCTAGATATTCATCTTAGATATCAAAGATATTGGTGGCTTTCTATTTTAATATTCCCTTCAATTATGATTTTGACTTCCTTTAATGTTTTATCGATTGTTGAGGCTACTGTAATAGGAGCTATTATTTTACTTGTTCTAAAATCTATTTCAATTGAAGAAGCCTATGAATCAATTAATTGGCCTGTTATTTTTTTAATAGCCTTACTTGTACCAATCGGCTTAGCAATGGAAAAAACAGGAACAGGCAGTTATGTTAGTATGTGGATTATTGATTTATCGAGGGTTATTGGTCCTACAGCAGATATACAGGCAACTAGAATTGTTTCTATTTTATATTTAATCACTTTTATAACTTCAGCTTTTGTTTCAAATGCAGCAGTCGCGATTATTTTATCCCCTATAGCAATTATTCTTGGAAATTATTTTTTCGTTAATTTTGGCATAGACCCAACGCGAGCTTTTTTAATGTCGGTATGTTTTGGAGCATCTGCTAGTTTTATGACTCCTATTGGTTATCAAACAAATCTTATGGTTTTTGCTCCAGGACAATATAGGTTTAAAGATTTTCTTTATGTAGGTATTCCATTGACCCTTATTTTTTGGGTTGTTGCAAGCTATTATATCCCCGTGTTTTGGCCATTTAAATAAGACCTAAATTCGTTAAAAAAAAAGTTCTATTTTTGTGGCATAATTTGTAACTTGTAATCTGTCCATCTCATAGCGTTTTAACAATTTGAAACAAATTTTTGTTATGAATAGTTAAAAAGGTATGTGATATTTGTTATGAAAATATAAAATTTATTAAGAAGAAAAGTTTAAAATCCAATAGAAAGGGATGCCAGAATGAATTGTAGCAAGCATACATTATTTAAATCAATACTTTTATCAACCTTGTTTTGCGTAACTGCTTTTGCGCAACACTTTAATCTTGAATTAGAAGAAACAGGTGAATCAACATTATTTATCTTCAGTACAGATATTACATCTTTAGATGTTGGTGATGAGGTAGGCCTTTTTGATTCTAGTGGTACTATTGATACCCTCGGAACTACAGGGAGTCTTTTGGTTGGTACAGGTGTATGGACAGGCTCACAGCTTGAGGTAACAGCGATAGGAGCTGTTGATTTATCAGATTTTGGTGGTCCTATAGTTCCTGGATATAATGCAGGTAATACGATGAGCC